>NZ_NJDE01000029.1 GCF_002205895.1 Saccharibacillus sp. O23 | reverse complement strand
GCCTCGAGGCGCGGCAGGAGCGAGACGGCGTCCGTGACGGCGCCGCCGGAAGGCGCCGGCGCGGACGCCTGCTCCTGAAGCAGCGCCGCGAGGTCGCAGGCGCAGGCCAGCGCGCCGGGGCCGAAGCCGGCCGCGCGGCGGATCATGCGCGCGAGGCGCGGATGCACGCCGAGCACGCTCATGGCGCGGCCTTCGGCCGTTATCGCGCCGTTCTCGTCCAGCGCGTGCAGGCGGCGCAGCAGATTCCGCGCCTCCCCATAGCCCGCTTCCGGCGGCAGATCGATCCAATCCAGCTCCGCCGGTTCGCGGACGCCCCACGCGGCCAATTCGAGCGCCAGCGGAGCGAGATCGCTCTGCAAGACTTCCGGAACCCGCGCGGCCGGCATGCCGCGTTCTTCTTCCGCGCTCCACAGCCGGTAGCAGACGCCCGGCGCGGTACGTCCCGCCCGTCCTCGGCGCTGATCCGCCGATTCGAGCGACTCCGTCAGCGTGACCAGCCGCGACATGCCCGTACGCGGCGAGAAGACCTGCGTGCGGATCAGGCCGCTGTCCACCACGGCCGTCACCCCGTCGACCGTGATGCTGGACTCGGCCAGCGTGGTCGACAGCACGATCTTCCGCTTCCCGTCCGCGGAAGAGCGGACCGCGCGGCGCTGCTCCTCGCGGCTTAGCCCCCCGTGCAGGGGCAGAATATCCGCTCCGGCCAATCCGCCTCCGCGGACCAGCTCTTCGCGAGCGCGCGAGATCTCGCGCACCCCCGGCAGGAATACGAGAATTCCGCCGTCCGTTTCTTCCCACGCCCGGCGCACCGCTTGCGCGATCCGGCGTTCGAGCGGAAGCTCGCGAGCGACGCCCAGATGCGTCGTCCGCACCGGATACGTTCGGCCTTCGCTGCGAACGATATCCGCTCCGCCCAATACGCGCGATACCGGTTCGGGATCGATCGTGGCCGACATGATCAGGATTCGCAGATCTTCGCGCAGGACCGCGCGGCTCTGAAGCGCAAGCGCCAGTCCCAGATCGGATTGAAGGTTCCGCTCGTGGAATTCGTCGAAGATCAAAAGCCCTACCTCCTCCAACGAAGGATCGGACTGGAGCATCCGCGTCAGAATCCCTTCGGTGACGACCTCGATCCGCGTCTCCCGACCCGAACGGCTGTCGAGCGCGATCCGGTACCCGACCTGTCCGCCCGTTTTCTCGCCGAGCGATTCCGCGATATAGTCCGCGGCCGACACGGCTGCCAATCGCCGAGGTTCCAGCATCAGAATCTTGCGCCCGTTCAGCCAAGGCTCGTCCAGCAGCGCGGGCGGAACCCGCGTCGTTTTGCCTGCGCCCGGCTGGGCGATCAAGATCGCCGGGCGGTTGCGGGCCAAGCTGTTTTTCAATTCCGGCAGCGCCGAATCGACCGGAAGTTCGGGCGTATTCCCCGCGTTCGTCCGGTTCTTTTTCGGCGTCGATCCCGATCCGTGCTCTTTTTCCATCTTGCACACTCCGTTTCCGATCTTTCTTCTGAATTTCGTGGTAGAACGCGCCGCCTTGCCAGAAAGGAGCCGCCGGCGTTATGCTGAACTTATGCGTCTTCTCCCTCCGAAGGCAAAGAACGTCGGGACTCCGCCGCATTCGCGGAGTCCGTTATCCATTTGACCGTTTAAGGAAGTGAACGATGATGAAAAGAGGACGTTTCGCTCCGACGCCGTCGGGCATGATGCATCTGGGCAACGCGCGCACCGCGCTGATCGCTTGGCTGCATATGCGCTCGTCGGGCGGCGAATTTGTGCTCCGCATGGAAGATATCGATACCGCGCGCTCGCGCGACGAATGGGCGCGGCTCGCGCTGACCGATCTGCGCTGGTTGGGGCTGGATTGGGACGAAGGTCCGGACGTGGGCGGCCCTTACGCGCCTTACACCCAAAGCGAACGTCTGGAACGCTACGAAGAAGCATTCGGACGGCTTCAAGCGTCGGGTCTCGTTTACCCGTGTTATTGCAGCCGCGGCGATATCTTGTCGGCCGCAAGCGCGCCTCACGGACTGAGTTCCGAAGGCCCGGCTTACGCGGGAACCTGTCGGCATTTGACCCCGGCTCAGCGCGCGCAGCGGGCGCAGCTCAAAGAACCGTCTATGCGTTTCGCCCTGCCCGAAGGCCGGGAAGTCCGATTCGTCGACGGAATCGCCGGACCGCAGCATTTTCCTCCGGGCAGCGGAGGCGATTTCGTCGTGCGGCGCGCGGACGGCTTGTATTCCTATCAGCTCTCCGTCGTGTTGGACGATGCCGATATGCGAATCACGGACGTGCTTCGCGGCGAAGATCTGCTCGACTCGACGCCGAGACAGATTCTGCTCTACGAAGCGCTCGGTCTTCCCGCGCCGGAATTTCTGCATGTTCCGCTGCTGAACGGGCCGGACGGCAAACGGTTGGCCAAACGCCACGGCGGAATCGCGATTTCCGCTTACCGCGAACGCGGGACCGATCCGAGGAAGCTCGTCGGTTGGCTCGCTTATGTCAGCGGCTTGATCGACCGGCCCGAAGCCGTAGCGGCCTCGGACTTGATCGACAGCTTCGACCTGGCGCGCATTCCGCGCGAAGCGGTCGTCGTCGACGTCCCCGATATCTAAAGATCCGCGTCGATCGGACTCGATACGAAGCGCGGACGCCCCGTTTACCGACCGGCGTCCGCGTTTTTGCGTTATTTTCCGTCCAGCCGATCCCGAATCTTGTCCGCGTACTGCGAATAAGCTCCGCCGCTCCAGCCCCGCTCTTCTTCGACCATTCGCAGTTTAAGACGTTTGGCCGTTAGACGACCGCCGATTTCGGCGCGTTCTTCTTCGGTGCGGCAGGCCGCGAGAAGGTCTTCCAATTCCACGCATTCTTTGCGCAGCAGCAGTTCTTCAGGCAGCATGCCCGCGTTTTTCAGAATCCGGTAAGGAACCCGGAGCTCTTCGGGCACGCCGGACAAATCTTCCAACTCGATCGGTTTGCCCATACCCGGCAGATCGTCGAATTCTCCGTTTCGAATCGCTTCTTCGATCTTCTGTTCCGCCAGCCACGATAACCATCCCATAAGATTCCCTCCCGAATTCCCGATTTGTTTTCGTCGTTCCATTATACCCGACCCGAGCGCCGAGCAAAAAGGCTCATTCGGGGAAAACTTTTCCCGAATGAGCCTCAGCCCGATATTAAACGATTTCGGATTCCGCGGCGGAGCGCCGCATCCGAAGCCGAGTATCCGAAAATCTATCGGCTCAGAACAACAAGGATTCTCCGCCGTCCACCGTGATGGCGGTTCCGGTCACGTGCCGGGACTCGGACGAAGCCAAGAAAACGGCCAAGTCCGCCACCTCTTCCGGCAGACCGTGCCTCCCCGCCAGCGGATGATCGCCCCCGCGCGGAAACTCGAGCGGAATGGCGATCTCTTCCATGCGAGCGTCTTCCTCGGTCGTCTCGTCGATATTGGTCGCGACGACGCCGGGGCAGATGGCATTGACGCGAATCCGGTAGCGGGCCAATTCCAGCGCCGCCATCTTGGCAAAAGCGACCTGACCGGCTTTGGACGTGCTGTAAGGCGACATCCCAATGCTGGAGAAGCGGTTGTTGCCGTTGACGGAGCTGGTAATGATGATGCTGCCTCCGCCTCTTTTCTTCATATAAGGTATCGCGTGCTTGACCGAGAGGAACATGCCGCCGAGATTAACGTCGATCGTCTTGCGGAACTCGTCCAGTTCCATATGTTCGATCGGTCCTTTGGCTCCGTTGATGCCCGCGTTGGCGAAAACGGCGTCCAATCCGCCGAAACGTTCGACGACCGAGCGGAACGCTTCTTCCATCGCCGCCGCATCGGATACGTCTACCGGGCAGGCCAACGCCGATCCTTCGCGAATGCTCTCCAATTCTCCCCGAACGAATTCCGCGCGTTCGGGATCGAGTTCGAACAATCCCACATTCGCGCCTTCGCTCGCGAACTTCAGCGCCGCCGCCCGACCGATTCCCGAACCGGCGCCGGTGACGATTACCGTCCTGCCTTCAAAACGTGGTGCCGACATCGCAATCCCCTCCTTCGTTTCTATTCGTTTGTTCCGGACGACGCGCCCTGCCGAAACGACCCGGCGACCGTCCTAATCAAGTTATTCTTTACCCCAAACCCTTTATTGTTCAATCAGATGATAAATTTTCAGGCGATTTACGAAAATCATTTAATTATTCCCGTAAAAAGGTTTTCATAAACCTACTGCTCAGGGTAAACAACTAGTAAATTTGAACGGCGATCGCAGCCGATATGACGGAATAATCGTAAGGAGGGAGCGGAAAACACGAAAAAAACCAAGAAAATAGTAACTCTTACGAAGAAATTTAAGCGTTTTTTAATTTGTTTTTAAGGAAGCTAGTTTATAATACAAGCAAGGATAAAAAAACATGAGGTGATTGTAGTGAAAACGACGACGATTACAGTTCAAGAAAAACTGGTCCCCGTTTACATTGACGCCGAGAATACACAACCCGCTCAGAAAATGCTCAGACTGCTGACCAGCGCATTAGATAATAAGTTGACTAACGGCAAACGTGCTTTGAAAAACTGCATCAGTTCCCTGATCAGTATCGAAATCGTAGGTTCGGAAGCGATCCTGCACTCGTATCGCGAGAGCGACACGCTGGCTTTGTCCCTGTACTAAGAACGCGTATCGGGCTACATAAAAAAGACATTCCGAATTCGGAATGTCTTTTTTTGCGGTTTCCCGCGATGCATCGGGCCGCTGCCATAGGGCGGCGAAGTCGCCTTCCCTTAAACGAGAGCCGATCAGTTAAGGCGCGTCCGTTCGTCCAACGCCTGACGAGCAAATTCGGCGAATTCCGCGTTCAATTCGGTCAAGCGGTCGGTCAAGCCGCTGAACTCGCCCAGCAGCTGCGCTTGTTCGTTGGAAGCTTCGGAGATCGACGTGATCTCCTGCTCCATGCGCAGGATGCTGCTCTGCACGTTGTTGAGCGCCTGTTCGATGTTTTGCGTCGCTTTTTTCGTGTCGACGGACAGTTTGCGAACTTCGCTGGCAACGACTTGGAAACCTGCTCCCAGCTCGCCGACGCGCGCCGCTTCGATCGCCGCGTTCAAGCCGAGCATATTGGTCTGTTCGGAGATCTCGCGAATAAACGAAGTCACTTTGTTGACTTCGCGCGCATCGGTCACGGCGCGGCCGGAATTCTCGCGAATTTCGGTCGTGGCGGCCGCAAGCTGCTGCGACTGCGCGGCGATCGAGGCGACGAAGTCGGTCAACGAACGGCTGACCTGCTCCATGCGCTCCCCGAAGCCGTGAATGAATTCTTCGGTCTTCATCGTATACGCGACCGCCAGCGCTCCGACGACTTTGCCGCTCTCGTCGTACACGGGGATGCCTTTGGCTTCCAACTCCACGCCGTAAGCCGAAGCCGGGAGCCGGGTGCTGGAAAGCTGTCCGGTCAACGCTTTTCGCAAATTGGCATCATCCGGGGGAATCGGCGCTCCGGCGGTAAGACCGAAATCCAAATCCGAAGATGGCGCATAATAGAGAAACTTTTGCGTGTCCGTAATGCCGATCATGAAATCTTCTTTGGTTATCTTTTTGAGATAAGGGATGGTGAGTACAAGCGCGTCTAGAATATTCATGAATTTTCCCTCTTTCTTAAGCAAGCTCGCTTAATTATAGTCGGATCGACGGGCGCGCGCAAACCGTTCGAAGTTCGGATCCGAAAAAGCCGGCTTCCGGTCGTACACGACACTAATCGTTCATTATTTAATTTCGTCACGCAAACGCTTTTTATAAAGAGCAGCTACCGAAAAGGAAAGAACCTTCCGAAATTTCACGATCCGACATAAAATAATGAGGAAATCCGCACTAGGCTTACAATTCGTGATATAATCAAGAGGATTAAGGGAACTTGCAAGGGTGACTTTCCTGCGGAAAGTTTGGAGGTGAACGCAATGAAAAATTCAACGCTTTGTCCTCGTTTCGAACGAGGCATGCAGATTCTGTCGCAGCGCTGGAACGGTCTGATCATCTATCGCCTGCTCTCGGGACCGCAGCGTTTCTGCAATATTCAATCGGCATTTCCGGTAAGCGGACGCCTGCTGTCCGAGCGTCTCAAAGATCTCGAGAAAGAAGGGATCGTCGTGCGCCACGTATACGCGGAGACTCCGGTAAGAATCGAATACGAATTGACGGACAAAGGCCGGGCGCTCCAATCGACCATCGAATGCATTCAAGGTTGGTCGGACGAATGGATCGAGAACCCGCAGCAGCTCGAAGAATGCCAAGCCGCCGAGATGCAGCTTGCCGAAGAAGATTGCGAATGCGAAGAAGCCGTAGCCGGCGCGAAGAACGAATAGTGAGTTGACCGCATGCCATTCCAGATACCTAACCTTATTTGCGGTCAGCGTAATAGGAGGTTCCGAGAGGAACCTCCTTTTTCGTGCGGCGGTTTTGTCAAGAACGCAGAACGCGTTCGGCTTGTTCCGCCTGCTCCGCTTTGCGGATACGAATCGCCAGCAGTTTCGCCAAATTGTGTCGGGTCCGGTCGCTGGCGACGCGGCTCAGCTTGGTCCAGATGAAGCGGTCTATCGACATTTCTCCCATCTCCTTCGGATTGAAAGAATGAAATATAAAGTAAAATAACCGCGCTTAAGCTCTCCTAAACCTCGTAACCGCATGTAATAAATTCCAGCTAACCTTCCGCTTTCCGATCATATGCGCTGCGCTTCGACTTCTTCGGCGTAAATCTCCAAGATCGGCTTCATCGTCCACGAACCGATAAAAGCAAAGCGAGCCAGATCCGCCGCACGTCCTTCTTTTCGTTCTTCCAACAGTTCCGTGACGAAAGGATCCCTCGGCGCGATCTGAAGCAGCGGAACGTCGTCCGTCTCCAACGATTCGACCTCTTGCCCTGCCGAATTGCGGTCCCGCGCGCCGAGAACTCCGCCGAAGCGTAAAATCGCCCGCGTTCCGTCCCAGAGCCGATATTCCACGCGCGCCGACGATTCCGACAGCATCACCGATTCGATGATGCCGTCGCTGAGCGATAGGTCTCCGATAAATAACTGCTGCATGTTTGCATTCTCCTTTACTCCGCTTTACTCGTAAGGGTATCACAGAATCCGGCCGCCTGCCTATTCGCTTCTTCGTTCGTCTCGATCGGATGCCGCGCGCAAAAAAACCTTTACCCCGGAGGTAAAGGTTTTTTTGTGCAGCCCCCTGCCCGATCGACGCCCTGTTATCCGATTTGGAGCGTGGCGTCTTCCAGTTCTTCGGCTTCTCTTTTGCTTTCTTCCGCGGGCGACTCGGCAAGCGGCAGTTCGCCGAACACTTCGCTGAATATCGTACGGCTCTGGATTTCCGCCGTCGTCGCTTTGATCTGCTCGGCTTCTTCGTCGCGGCGAGCGATCATCAGATCCAATTTCTGCTCGATATCGCGTTCCACATGCGCCAGATCGCGGACGTCGAACATATATTCTTTTTGGCCGAAACGTCCGAGCAGTTCCTGATATTTGGTCGCCCAGCCGAGCGCCAATACCGGAATGCCGTCTTTGTAAGCATGAACGATCGAATGGTAGCGGGACGCCACGACGAACTTGAACTGCTCCAGAATATGATGGATTTCGATACAATCGTATTCTTCTTCGAGCAGCACGACGCGCTCGTCGTTCGGGTAGCTTTGTTTGATCCCTTTGCAAATCTCCAGATCTTCCGTCGAATGGCGCAGCAGGTAGACGTTCATGCCGCGTTCGAGCAGATGGTCCGTCATTTTGCGATAGACGCGGAGCAGATCTTCGCGCGAACCGTATTTCATCGTTTTGACGTTCGGGACGATCGCGGCCGAGTTCGCTTTGACGTTCACGCGTTCGTTCGGCTTGTAAGCGCCCGGCTTGAACAAGACGCTCAAGTCGTAGTCGCTGCTGCCTTGAAGCACGAGATCCATCGAACGCTTCAGGTTATGCGTCGTGAACCGGCTCAGGAACTGCATGCCTTCGTCTTCCCGCGCATATATGTAGGTCGGGTAAGTGATGTATTTTTTGATCAGCGCCATAATGATCGATTTGTATTTGCTTTCGTATTCGAACGGACCGAACGATTGCGGCATCAGCACCATCGGCACTTTGTACCTTTTGGCCAACATGATATTCACGAGGTAATTGACCGAATGGCGGATCGTAAACTGCGAAGATAACGCGAACCCGCTGATATCGACGATCATGTCGGTGTCTTTCATGATCCGCTCCATTTCCGCCCGCGTCACGTTGACATGGTCGGCGTTCGGAACCAGTTTGCCCAATGTGCCGAACAGTCCGCCGAGCATCTCGATCTTCAGCTTTTTGCCGATCTTGATGATGTCGAACGCGTAGCCGCGATCGGGGTCGATGCAGTTCACCAGAATTTCCTTGTCCGGATGGCGTTTTTTGATCTCGTTGATTACGGTAAACGTCATGGCCTGCGCGCCTTTATTCTCCATCTGACCGCCTACAATCAGAATTTTCCCCATTTCTGCCAGCTCCTTTTCGGATTAGTGGTCTCACGTCCCTGCTTCAATAAGGTTTGTGATAATAGGAAACCGGATTGGCGATCGCCGAATCGATCTCTTTGCGGACCGAATGGTAGCCGATCGCGAATTGTTCGAGCGCCGGATTCCACTTTTTGTATTCGCTCAGCGATGCCACGACCGCTTCCCGATGGCTCTCCGGCTTTTCTTTGTGGACTTGCAGCCCGCGCTTGGCTTTCTTGGCCTGACGCAGATTATAAGGTTCGACGTACATCCGCAGATCCGCGATCTTCTCCTGACGATACAGATTCAAAGCCGCCGTTCCCATATTGGCATGGTCCCGGTGATTGCCGCCCAAATCGGTAAAAGTCTTGACTCTCGCCCCGTGGTAACGGTCCGCGAATTCGCGGATCAATGCTTCGCAGCTCTCGACCGTGGTCGTGCCGTCCTGGAGCCGCTGCACGAAATGCACGTTCTCCGCGGGCAAGCCTAACGCCAAGCAAGAACGCAGAAACTCGTCGTTGCGGTAACGGATCAGGTCCGTTCGATCGAGCGGCGAATATCCTTCGAGCTTGGGATTCAGCATTTTGCGGTGCATGCTGCTTCGGGTCTCGCCGTTAAGCTGCCGGAAAACGTTGGAAGCCGAGCCGTCCGTGTACAAAATCGCATGACATTCGTCGCCGACGTTCAGGTGGTTGCGGATGCCCGCTCCGAACGTCAGCGCTTCGTCGTCTTGATGAGGGATAAAAAACAAATTGACTGCCATGCCTGCCGATCCTCCGTTTCTCGCCCCGGTTCAGCCGCCGCTTTGCATTTGCTCCAGCAGCTTGGTCCGGATTCGTTCTTTTTCGGCATCGTCGACCATATAGTAATAAATGCCGCCGATCCGCTTGCCGCTTCCCTGCACTTCGTCTTTGTCCACCGTGTCGATCTCCGTCCGGTATTTGGATACCAGATCCATCATGTCGTCTTTGGTCAGATTGGTCTTGACGTTGTCTTTGACCGCATCCAGCAGCGAATTGACTTTGGTCAGGTTCGAGATGCTTTTGCCTTTTTCGATCAGAGCGGACAGAACCAACTGCTGCCGATCGTTGCGTCCGATATCACCTTTGGGATCGTCGTAGCGCATCCGCGAATACATCAGCGCTTCATGGCCGTTCATCTCGATCGGGCCTTTGGCATAAGTCGTTCCTTCGAAATAGAATTCGAACGGATTGTCGACGGTGACGCCGCCGAGAATATCGATGATTCTCTCCAGCCCTTCCATGTTGACTTTCACGTAATAATCGACCGGAACGCCGAGGAACTGTTCGACCGTATCGACGGACATGTTGACGCCGCCGAACGCGTAAGCGTGATTGATCTTGTCGACCGTTCCGTGCCCGACAATGTCGGTACGGGTATCGCGCGGAATATTGAACATCAGAATCGAATGTTTGTCCGGATTGACCGACAGCATCATGATCGCGTCCGAACGCCCGACGTCGTTCTCCCGTTCGTCCACGCCCAAGACCAGCAGATTGAACGGCTTGCTCTCCGTCAGATCGGCGGGAAGCGCTTGCGCGGCTTCTTTCGCGCTTTCGCTGCCGAGCGAAGCGACCAAACCGCCGCCGCGGCCGGACGGATCGCCGACTCCGGCGGTCTTGTCCGACTCGAGCGGTTCATAGATGGCGTCCATCGTCTCGACGACGGGGCGGTAGATCGAATAGGCATAGCCTCCGGCGCCCAAAGCCAAGATCAAAGCGCCGGAGATCGTAATTTTCGCCCACCGTTTCATAACGCGCTGCGGCCGTAAGCCGCTCTTTTATCCGAAACGCAATGACGTTCGATATCCTGCCAACTGCTGAACATTTCTTCGAAGTCTTCTTCCTGCACGACGGCGCCTTTTTGCACCTCGATGTATTCCATGTTATGGAAAGCTTTCAGGCAGTGGTACGTTCCCGGCTCGATCGTGACCACGTCGCCCGCTTTGACCGGCTTGATCGAACCGTCTTTGACCAAGATGCCTTCGCCGCTGATGATGGTCCATGTATCGGCGCGGTGCATATGTTTGCGGTAACCCAAATTCTGACCGGCGTTCAAGCCGATTCGTTTGGTCAGCACTTCGCTTCCGTCTTCGAATTTGGAGTAATCGAGCACGCGGTACCAACCCCAACGCCGTTCCTCGTACATCGGGCGCTGTCCCGCTTCGACCATGTCTTTGACGCGCGGGCTGGTCGCTTTGTCGGAGACCAGAATGCCGTCCGGGCTGACCGCGACGATCGCGTCGGACACGCCGATGATCGTGACCGGAATATCCAGTTCGTTGATCAGATGCGTATTGGAAGAGTCGTCGCTGATCGTGCCTTTGCCGATCTGCTTAAGGCCCATATTCTCGGTCAGCGTGTTCCACGTGCCGAGATCTTTCCAGTAACCGTCGTAAGAGATCGCCGCGATCTTGTCTTCTTTCTCGACCACTGCGTAATCGAAGCTGATCTTCTCCAGCGTCGCGTAGCGGGCGAGCAGATCTTCGTACTGCATCGGAAGACCGTGGCGCAGCAGATGATCCATCATATAGCCGAGATTGAAGGCGAATACGCCGCAGTTCCACAGCGCGCCCTGCTCGATCAAGCGTTCCGCCCGATCTTCGCTCGGTTTCTCCGTAAAGCGGGCGACGCGTTTGAAGTCTTCGCCGCCTCCTTCGGCTTCCGGCACGATATAGCCGTATTTGGACGAAGGATAAGTCGGGTTGACGCCCATCAGCGCCAGATTGGCTCCGGAAGCGTGCAGCGCGTGTTCCAGATCGCGGATGCGATCGAAGAAACGATCGTCGACGTAAGGATCGACCGGCAGGATGCATACCGTTTCGTCCAGAGACACCTTTTGCGAATACAGATAGGATGCGGCAAGCGCGATGGCCGGGAAAGTGTCCCGACGTTCCGGCTCTACGATGATAGGCACGCTGCCGAGTTGGTTTTGAAGGATCTCGACCTGAACTTTGCTCGTCGCGATCACGGTGGAATCGGCCAAGCCCGCTCCTTGGATCTGTCCCCAGACCCTCTGCACCATCGATTCCATCTCGCCGCGTTCGTTCTCCAGAACCTTCAGAAATTGTTTCGATCTTGCATCGTTCGATAAGGGCCACAGCCGCTTACCCGAACCTCCGGACAGCAGTACCAGTTTCATGCTTGCGCCTCCGTTCTCTCGATTTAGTTCGTTTTCGTCTTATCGGAATCGTCTTAGACGATCTTCAGGTTTTCTTTGTTTGCGGCTGCGGCCGGATCGCCGATCAAGCTTTCGATCAGGTAATCGCGAAGCTCGTCGCCGAGACCGCTGCGTTTCAGCGCGAAATCCACGTTGGCTTTCAGATAGCCGATCTTGCTGCCCACATCGTACAGCGTGCCGTCGTAACGGAAGCTGTACATTCTCGACAGTTCGGCGAGCTGCTTCAGCGCGTCCGTCAGTTGGATCTCCCCGCCGACGCCCGGCGTCTGATGCTCCAAGATATCCATGATTTCCGGTTCGAGAATGTAACGGCCGATCATCGCCAGATTGGACGGCGCGTCCGTTTTCGGTTTCTCCACCAGATCGGTGATCAGGTTCATGCGATCGGTGAGCTTGTCGCCTTTGATGACGCCGTAGCTGCTGACGTCTTTCCACGGTACCGCTTCGACCGCGATCATGTTGCCGCCCGTACGGGCTTGTTCGTCCATCATTTGTTTGAGGCAAGGCACCTCGCTGTCGATAATCATGTCGCCGAGCAGTACGGCGAACGGTTCGTTATTGATAAACTTGCGGGCGCACCAGATGGCATGTCCGAGTCCGAGCGGTTCTTTCTGACGCACGCAGTGGATCTCGACCAGATTGGTCACTTCCCGCACGATGTTCAGCAGCTCTTCTTTGTTCTTCTCTTCCAAGTCGGCTTCCAGTTCGATGTTCTTGTCGAAGTGGTCTTCGATGGCGCGCTTGCTGCGTCCCGTTACGATGATGATGTCCTCGATGCCGGAAGAAATCGCTTCTTCGACAATGTACTGGATCGTCGGCTTATCCACGATCGGGAGCATCTCTTTGGGCATAGCCTTCGTTGCGGGCAGGAAACGCGTTCCCAGGCCGGCCGCCGGAATGATTGCTTTTTTGACTTTACTCATAGTTGATGCCCTCCCTTAATGTGTGTAAGCTTTTTTAACGCTTCTACCGTCATTTAGCTAACTTAGTTTTACTTATAAGCCTGTTTTTGATGTTTTGAAACAGTTCTTTGTTAAAAAGAAAGATAACGGCAAAATAGATTAACGCTCCGCAGGCGACTTGGATCACGAAATTCGCCTCTTGGGAGAAAACCGCCATAGACAAGTAATTGATCACCAGTACTCCGGCTACCATGATCAGTCCGTAAGCGAGACCGGGCGCCATGCTTCGCAAATATTCGCGCAGACACGGTCCCAGAATGCGCCGCATCGCGTAGCGGTACTGAATGACGATCATCGCCAATTGGATCAGCACGTAAGCGATGCAGGTCCCCATGATGCCCCAGTAGAACGTGCCTATAGCCAAGCCCGGCACTTGAACGCACATGCCCAGCAGCGTGTAACGGAAATACATGTCGGTACGGCCTTTGGATTGCAGCAGCGGCTGAATCGGCACGGTCAACGAACGCGCGAGCATCGCCACGGCCAGAATCTGAATCAGGATGACGCTCGGTTCCCATTTCGCTCCGAAAATGAACGGAACCAATACCGGCGCGGTCACGAGCAATCCCATATAGATCGGCGCGTTCAGATAACTGACGAGCTGGATGGTCTTGATATATCCGCTTTTGAGCCGGGCCAGATCGTCTTGCATCTTGGCATACAGCGGCAGGCTGACGGTATTGATCAGCGGCGTCAGCTTCAGCACCGGCATGGTGCAGAGCTGGAACGCGAAGGAATAGTAGCCGAGCGTCTGGGCGCTGTATAGACGTCCGATGATGATGTAGTCGATATTGGACATCAGCGACTGGATGACGTTGGACGACATTTGATAGACCCCGAAACTTAGGTATCCTTTCAAATCCTTGGTAGCAAAATGAAACTGCGGCGTCCATTTTCTCCATCCTTGAATCATCAAGAGAATCGACTTCACGAACGCGTTGCCCAAGTTCGAGATCACGAGCGCATAGACGCCCAGTCCCACGGCCGCGCCGCCGACCGCCAGTACGAAGCCGACGAAGTAAGCGACAATCTGAATTTTGGCGATATTGTCGAACTTCAATTCTTTGCGGAACAAGACTTCGAACTGCTGGCCGAAGGCGGGCAGCAGACACAGCAGCGCCATCCAACGTACCGGCGTTACCAGAGCCGGTTCATTGTAGAACCAGGCGACCAAGGGAGCCGAGAAGAAAATGATCGAGGCAATAAACGCGCCCGTAACCAGATTTAATATGTAGAGACTCGATAGGTGGTTTCGGGTAACGTCTTGGCGATGGATGATCGCGTTCGAGATCCCGGCGTCGGTCAGATTCACCGCGGCTGCCACGACGACCATCGTCATGCTCATCAGGCCGTAGTCGATCGGGTTAAGCAGACGAGATAATGCGACCAATTGCAGCAGTTGAATCACGATCGTCACGATCGTCGCGATGCTTGACCATTTTGCCGCCTTGATCCCTTTCTTTTTTAATGAAGACATCTCGCCACTCCTTTGATTGCAAATCTGCGCTTACAGGTTGTCGATAAAGTCCAGCAGCGTATTTACTTTGGACTCCCAAGCATGTTTCTTCGCCATATCGCGTATCGCCCCCGCATCTCTCGGCGCGCGAAGCGCCTCCTCTACTCGCAGAGGCAGCTCTTCGCTATCGCGGTAAAAATGCAGGAACCGTTCTTGTCGGCGAAGCAGTTCGGGCGTTTCCGTTACGACGACGGGCAGTCCGGCCGCCGCGTATTCGTAGAGTTTCATCGGACTGCGGCCCGCGTTGGCGGCATGGTTGCTCAGAGGCAGCAGCGCTACGTCCGAGTACTGGAGATAAGCGGGTACGACTTTGTATTTCTTGGCTCCGAGGAAATGAACATTGGCATATTGCGCGAAGTCGCGCTTGGTTTCTTCGCCGACCGGTCCGATAATGACCAAGCTGACGTGCGGCAGCTTCTGCGCGAGCAGCTTCAAGCCTTTGAGATCCAACCGCTCGTCGAGCGCGCCGACGTAGACGGCTCGCGGCCCGGGAATCGGCTTCAGATCTTCAGGCTCTTCGGCGGGAGCGGAGAAATGATCGTATTCCACGCCGTTCTCGAGCAGCAAGGTCGGCACGGCGGGGTTGTATTCTTGAAGTTCGTTCAGCACGGGTCCCGAAGTGGACACCAGCCCGTCGACGACGGACATCAGCTTGCGCTCGGCCGAAGCGATCGAAGCGTCGCCCGTCATTTTGCTGTAGATGTCCGTCGGACGATAGATGGTCACTTTCGGAGAAACGAGTTTCTCCAGCCCGACGAAACGCGGCTGATCAATCAACAGCAGATCCACGTTGTTCATCTCATGCTCGCGCATGACTTTTTTGATCGCGGGAAGCATCCAGTTTTTTTGCGTCCGTTTGAAGATCGGACCGGCGATCTCCCAAGGCAGCAGCGACATCGGCACCGAATTGACCACGGCCGTCGTCTCGACCTGTTTGCCCTGTAAGATCCGAAAGCGCGCTTGGATATCGCGGTCTTTCCATTTCAATAGATGGAAAGGACTTAACGGAGTACTCACATGAATGACGGAGTGGCCCAACTTCTCCATCTCTCTCGATAAATGGTGGGAGCCGACGACGAACGGGCTGCCCATATACGTATGGCTGGCGAACATGATATTCATTCGAGCTCTCCTCCTTTCCTATGGTAGACTTCTCTGATCAAGCTTCCGCTTTGCGGTTCTCCCGGCGCGCCGCCTGACCGGCGGAACGTCCGGCCGCATGCGCTTTGACTTCGGCCAGCGTCTCGTACGCGCATTTCTCCCAAGAGAACTGCGAAGCCTGCGCCAATCCTCGGGCGCGCATATCGGCTTGAAGCACGGGATCTCCCATCACTTCGGCGATCTTCGCGGCAATGTCTTCCGGGCGATTGGGATCGCAGTAGAGCACGGCATCTCCGCATACCTCCGGCAGCGAAGCCGTATCGGAGACGACGACCGGGCAGCCGCACGCCATGGCTTCCAGCGGCGGAAACCCGAAGCCTTCGTAGAACGAAGGGAATACGAAGCAGGAAGCTTTTTCGTACAGCGTGTGCAGTTCGTCGTCTTCGACATAGCCGACATGACGCACGTTCTCGCCGAGCTCGGTATCTTCCGACTTGAAGATCTTGGGGTTCGTGCCGCCCGCGATCACGAAGTCGAATCCTTGATCGCCGATGATCTCGGCCGCCCGCACGATCGAGCGGAAGTTCTTGTTCGGGCTGCGGCTGCTGACCGCCAGCACGAACGGTCGATCCAGCCCCTGCCGGGCCGGGTAATCCGGAGCGGTACCGCTCTGAAGCACATGCTCCTTGCCGTGGTAGATCACGCGAATCTTGTCTTCGCGAATGCCACAATGACGGATCAATTCGTCTTTGGAATTGGCCGAGCAGGTCAGGATCAGCGGAGAAGTACGTCCCAACGTGCGGAACATCAGCTTGTACCACAGTTTGAATGCCGTCGAATACGTATCCGGCACGGAATACACGGCCGCGTCGTGCAGGGTAACCGCCTGCCTGCGCCTCAGCAGCGGCGCGGCGTTGCACAGATTCACGAGGAATCCGTCGCGGGCCAGCAGCGGCAGCGAGATCTGCTCCCACAATTGGCCGCCGAATTTTCCGGCCTGCCTGACTTCCATATGCCGGGTTCCCAGTTCGTGAATCTCTCCGGTCGGCGCCAGCACCACGAATTCGTAACCGCGGACGGCCGGGTCGTCTTTGCCGATCATTCGGTCGATCGTACGAAGCAGCTCGTAAGCGTAGCGCTGCACGCCGGTGACGGAAGCTTTGAGAAAGCGACCGTTGATATAGATGCGCGTTTTACTCATCCGCTCCCACTCCTCTCAGACGCCAAGTCGTCAGTTTTTTCCGGTTGTAATGCAGAATGAACGTAAAGGCGAGAATGATGATCCAGCACGGGAAGAACCGTCCGCTGCCGAAGTAGAAGTACCGCGGAATCTCCAGCACGCCGACGAGCCAGATCGGATAGATCATCATGCCGAACGTATGGCCTTTTTTGAAATGGTTGTAGAGAACGCCCGTGAAGAATCCGACGATTACCCAGAAGACCAGCGCGCCGGAGAATCCGTAGTCGTTGTAAGGCTGAAGCAGTCCCGAAGGGTTATTGAACTCGGGATTGCCCATCGTGGCGAGCGTATTGTTGATGACCGCCTGCGGTTCGAATCCGTAGATCGATTCGTACGCGTTATCCGGCACGCCCGGGAACTTCCAGATAAACTCCGCGGTCGAACTCGGGAACGGCAGCCAGTGGAAGCCCAGATGCTCCATGTACAGCGTGCCCGTGTTGATCGCCGTGACGTAATAACCGAAGAAGCGGGTGATGATGAATTCCCAGAACGACGGATAATAATTCACGTAGTAGCTGAGCCAAGAACGGAAGTACTCGCTGGCGCCGAAGAATCCGATCAGGGCGACCACTCCGACGATCGGATAGATCGCGAGAAACCGCGGCCTCCTGCCGAGCTTCGCTCTCATCGAGAAGTACACGACGGCCAGCGGAACGATGAATTCCATGATCGCCAGTCGTTCGAGGAAGAATACGGCGCGAAGCATCGTAAATACGAAAACGATAGCCAACATCCATATGTAGATTTTCTTTTTGTTATAGAAGAGATAGTAAGAGGTCAAGATGACGAACGGGATGCTGAAGTTCGTAAACGACGTAACGCCGGCTACATTGTTGAAGTTCTCTTTGATGCTGTAGATCGCGCCCGGCTCTCCGCTCAGTACGTTGAGGAAAAGGCCGAGACTGAAGCCGCTGCGCAGCATGATCAGGAACCAGACCGCGTAACCGAACATCGTGAAGCCGAACAGCAGATTGATCCACATCTTGATGAAGGAATCCCGCTTGACGATGACTTCGCCGAAAGCTTTCGACGATTTGGTTCCTCGGCCCGCCAGAGAGGCAAGGATGCCTCCGAGTACGAAGCAGCAGACCGGAAGAATGGAATACATGATATTCGATTCGCTGATGAATTTGTTGACCCGATAAAACGAAACGTAGCTGTCCGACGGAATGTAGTAGGCGCCGATCAGGATCACCGTCATCAAAATCGGAAACACGATCGTCGGGTTCAGCCACCAGATTCGCATATTGCCGCTGGTGCTTTCGGGTCCGGGGATGGCTTTGTTTCGATTTTCCGCTTTGTTTTTGCGCAAACTTCCCATTATCCGATCCTCCTTTCTCTCTTATGGCAGAGCCTCGGATTAATCCGAGGCCACCGAATTGCGGAACGGCGAGAGGCTTTCCAATTCAGGCCGACCGATCGAATAATACTGGAAGGTCGTGTCGGACAGCTGCTCTCTCGAATACACGTTGCGTCCGTCGATCAGTACCGGTTGTTTCATGACGCCGTTCAGTTCTTTGAGATCCACTTCTTTGAATTCCGACCAATCGGTCAACAGGCAGAGCGCGTCGCTGCTTTCGGCAGCTTCCATAGCCGTTTCGCACCATTCGACATCCGACTCGTCGCGGAAGAATCGGCGGAAATTCGGCGTGGCGATCGGATCGTAAGCTTTGACGACCGCGCCTTCTTGCAGCAGCGTCTTGATGATATCGAGCGCGGGAGCTTCGCGTACGTCGTCCGTATTCGGCTTGAACGCCAATCCCCAGATGCCGACCGTCTTGCCTTGAAGGTTGCCGAGCGAGTGGTTGAGTTTGGAGATGATATTGAACCGTTGATCGTTGTTGACTTCGACGACCGACTTCAGCAGTTTGAACTCGTAGTCCACGTTGCCCGCGATCTGGATCAGCGCATGCGTATCTTTCGGGAAGCACGAACCGCCGTATCCGATCCCGGCTTGCAGGAACGAAGAACCGATCCGTTTGTCGTAACCCATGCCTTGCGCGACATGCGTCACGTCCGCGCCTACCTTTTCGCAGATATTGGCGATCTCGTTGATAAACGAAATCTTGGTAGCCAAGAAAGCGTTCGACGCGTACTTGATCATCTCGGCGCTGCGAACTTCCGTGACCATGATCTCCTCGGTCAGCGGTTTATGCAGTTCCACCATCGTGGCCGCGGCTCTCTCGCTTGCCGTCCCGATGATCACGCGATCCGGGTGCAGCGTATCTTTGACGGCCGAACCTTCGCGCAGGAACTCGGGCGTCGACACGATATCGAACGGATGCGGGCTCAACTGGCTGATAATCTTCTTGATCTTGTCGTTGGTTCCGACCGGCACGGTACTCTTGGTCACGACGATCTTGTATCCGTTCATGGCCAGCGCGATATCTTGGGCGACTTGTTCGACGTATTCGAGATTCGCTTCGCCGCTCGGCAGCGACGGCGTACCGACGCAGATGAACACGACGTCCGACTCTTGCACCGAACGGGTCAGATTCGTGGTGAACGACAGCCGGCCCAGTTCCGTATTTTTGAAGATCAGCTCTTGCAGGCCCGGTTCGTAGATCGGCACCTCGCCTTTTTTGAGTTTTTCGATCTTGTCGAAATCTTTGTCCACGCAAGTCACTTGGTTGCCGATCTCCGAAAAGCAAACGCCCGATACCAGACCGACATAACCCGTTCCGATGAATGTAAGTTTCATGCCAACACTTCCCTTTGATTTAGAGTCGGTTTAAAGTACCCGCGTAATGATGCGTTCGGCACCGAAGCGTCGTCCGTCTTCGTGCTGTTTGTTATGGATATACGCCTGCATATTTTGACGGAACACTTCCGGCGAGAATCGCATCGCGTTTTTACGGCAGTTCGCCGGAAGGATCTTGGATTGTTCTTGTTCGAAGCGCTGCACCGCCGCGACGATCTCGGCTGGGCTTTGTTTGTGGTAGAACACGCCGGTCGGACTGGCCTGATCCAATCCTTTGACCGTTTCCAGCGCCCCGCCTTTGCCGTAAGCGATCACCGGCGTTCCGCAAGCCTGCGCTTCGACCGGCGTAATGCCGAAATCTTCTTCGGCCGCGAACACGAAAGCTTTGGCGCGCTGCATATGATCGACCAATACGTCGTCCGGCTGATAACCCAGAATCTGAATGTTTGCCGATTGATGCTTGCGCACCTTCTCCATATCCGGTCCGTCTCCGATAATGATCAGTTTCTTGTCCGGCATTTGGGAGAAAGCTTCTGCGATCATGTCCATTTTCTTATAAGGAACCATACGCGAAGCGGTCAGATAAAATTCCTCTTTGTCTTCGCGCGCCGTAAAGGAGGACACGTTCACCGGCGGGTAGATGACCGAAGCTTCGCGGCGGTACACTTTCCAGATCCGGTTGGCGATAAACTGAGAGTTCGCGATGAAGTGATCCACGCCGTTCGACGTTCGATAATCCCACATGCGAATGCGGCTCAGAATCACTTTGGCCATCGTGCCTTTCAGACCTTTTTCCAAACCCGACTCTTTCAGATACTGCGGCTGCATGTCCCAAGCGTACCGAATCGGCGAATGCACGTAAGAGATATGCAGTTGATCCGGTCCGGTGATGACGCCTTTGGCTACCGCGTGCGAACTCGACAGGATCAATTCGTAAGACGACAGATCGAACTGTTCGATCGCGAGCGGCATCAGCGGCAAATACTGGCGGTATTTCTTTTTGGCGAGCGGCAGTTTCTGGATGAACGAAGTATGTACCTTCTTCCCGCGCAGAAACGCTCTGTCTTTTTCCGGCATAAAATCAACCAGACTGTAAATTTCGGCTTCGGGGAAAAGATGAATCATTTGCTCAAGCACCTTCTCCGATCCTGCATAACTGGTCAACCAATCATGAATGATCGCAACTTTCATCCGGCCTCCGTCCTTTCTCCGAGAAGTATGGTTTGCAAGCGTCCGTCATGTTCGATATGCGCGTCAAGTGGATCAATAAGCGCCTTTCTTCAACAGGACGCTGACTACCGTGGCAAACAAAATCCGGATATCCAACCAGATCGTACGATGGTAGACATAATACAATTCCAGATCGACGCGTTCGGGATAACCCACGTTGCTGCGTCCGCTTACCTGCCAATACCCGGTTACTCCCGGTTTTACGGATAACAGATCGTTTTTGCGCTCTTTGTATTCTTTCAGTTCCTGAGCGACGATCGGTCTAGGTCCGACCAAACTCATCTCGCCTTTGAGCACGTTGAGAAGCTGCGGAAGTTCGTCAAGACTCGTCTTGCGAAGAAAACGGCCGATGGAAGTGATGCGAGGGTCTTCGTCTTGTTCCAGCTTGTAATTGTTCGCCACGTACTTCTCGTACAGCGCCGGATCTTCCTTGAGTCTCTGCTCGGCATTCGTTGCCATCGAACGGAACTTGTAGATGTTGAACATGTTCGAGTTGCGTCCGAATCTTTTTTGCTTAAAAAATACAGGGCCTTTCGGATCTTCGATCTTGATCAGCAGTGCCAGTACCAGGAACACCGGCGATAGAAGAATAAGTCCGATCAGGGAGGCCACCATGTCCATGCTGCGTTTGGTCGCATTGAACACGAATCCCCGATTCCATGACAGGTTTCTGAACGCAACTTGGTTGTATTCTGTCGCTTCGGCATCGTTGTTAAATCCGCTCATGTTTTCCCCTCCGTTTATGTTGGATGTATGCGGGTGTCGTGTCGACAGTCGTCCTTTTTCCGCTGCGCTTCTACGCCTTGTTCAGTACTACGCCGAGAATATGCGCGTTTACGTGATCCATGCCTCGCTTGACTCGTTTCAGTTGTTCTTTGGTTACTTTGCCTTGATGGGCCACCAATACGACTCCGTCGGACATCGTGCCCAAGATTTGCGCGTCCGACACTTCGAGCGCCGAAGGCGAATCGATCAAGATCACGTCGTAGTAAGCCGCAAGTTCGGTCAGCAATTCCTGCATCTTTTCGGAGCCCAAGATTTCGGACGGATTAGGCGGAATCGTTCCGGCGGTAAGAACGGACAGATTCGAAATGGCCGTTGCCGATACGGCGGCTTCAAGGCCGCATTGTCCGCTCAGCACATCCGTTAATCCGCGCTTATTGGACCGGGGAAACACGGTCTGAAGCGAAGGATCGCGCAGATCGCAGTCGATCAGCAGCACTTTCTTGTTCTCTTGGGAATAAGAAACGGCAAGGTTCGTAGCCGTCGTGGTCTTTCCTTCGCCGTTTCCGGCGGAAGTAACCAACAGAATTTTCGAAGATCTTCCCATCGTGGAGAAACGAATGTTCGTCCGCAGCGTCCGATAGGATTCCGAAGCCTCGGCTCCCGAATTTTTGTTCGCTACCAGATAGGTTCCATTTCCCATCGCTCTAGTCATCGATTACATCGCCTGCCTCTAATGGATTTAATTGATTTTATAGCTAAAGAAATGCTTACAATACGTGCTGTGCTTCCCCTACGGAATGAAACTTGGAGTCCGAACGAATCCGATCTCCGCTGGGCTGCTTGGATATGACCATTTTGTACAAGTCTTCCATCTTGCGAGTCTGCTCGAGAAGGTCGAATTGGCGGCTGACCCGCATTCGGCCGTACTCGCTGAACGTTTTCCATAACTCTTGATCTGTAAGAAGGCGTTCGATATGAGTTCCCAGCGTCTCGGCATCGCGTTCCGGCGCCAGATAACCGCTTCTGCCATGCTCCACCGCCTCCGGAATCCCGCCGGTAGCGAAGCTGGCTACAGGAACTCCCATCGCGGCCGCTTCCAGAAAGACCATTCCTAATCCTTCTTCCGCTCCGTTCTCCGCCCGGATGCTCGGAACGCTGAATACTCGCGCCCGGTTCATCCATTCGCGGACGACCGAAGAAGGTTGAGTGCCCAAGAACCGATAATGCGTCAACTGCTCGGATGCCATCTGTTCCAGTTCTCCGCGAAGCGGTCCGTCTCCGATAATGACAAGCTTCGCATTCGGACGTTTGCGTTGAACGTCGGCCATGGCGCGAATCAGATATGCGCAGCCTTTGACTTCGACCAATCGTCCGACGAATAAGACCAACTCCTCGCGTTCGATCGAAGGTTCCGGCGCAAACGACTCCAGATTGATCCCGATATAATGCCGAATGATCTTCTCCGGCGGATACCCTTGACTGATCAATTTGCTGCGGATAAAGTCGGACACCGCGATAAACAGAGCGCCTTTTTGCTGCAATTTCGACCGCTGTTTCAAGTAATTCCGATGCGTGAAATACGACTTTCTCGCGTATTCGTCTTTCGTCGTCGCATCGTATCCGTGAAAAGTCACGATCAGCGGAATGTTGAGTTTCTCGGCAATCGGCATAGCCAGACAGCCTTCGGGACCGAAGTGGGCATGAATCAACCGAGGCTGAATCGCTTTAAGTCGTCTCGTCAGTCCTCTTCCGGGTCCCATTAATTTGAATTCCAGCTCTTTTTTGCGTCCCGCTACTCCTCCGGTATTGATGATGATCCGTTTATCGGCTTCGATCTCCAGCCCGGGGACAAGACGCGAACCCATAAAATAAGAATGGAAAGATTCCAAGCGTTCGGCTTGACTCTTGATAAAAGTCTCGGACGGCGGGAGAATCTGATCTCTATAGATCAGGACGGGAAGTTCGGGTTGGATTAATCTCATGATTGACCTCGATTATCTCTGCTCGTTGGCAGTGCGTAATACGGTCGCTTCTTCCTGCTGTTGGCCTGAATAATTCGTTTGCTGATTTTTGAGGTCGCTTTTGGCGATCCGATCGACTTTCGCCAATACCGGAAGCCCGATCGCATTTTCCACATCGAACTCCGTTTTGACGGAATCATCCAAGTATTCAAGCAGGAAGACGATGCCGAATCCGAGAATCAGACCTACGACCAAGCTAAGCGCGATCAGCATGTTTCGATGATCGTTGACCGGTTGTGCCGACAAATTCGGATCTGCCGCGTTAAGTACGCTGACATTGTTGACCTGCATGATCTCCGGAATCTGGCTGATAAACACATTGCCGGTCGAGTTGGCGATGGTAGCCGCTTTCTCATAAGAAGCATCTTCGACCGCTACGTTGATGACCTGCGTATTTTGCGTCGAATCGATCATCAATTTGTCGCTGATTTGCGTCGAAGTCAAGTTCAGTTCCGGGTGACGCTCGACGACAAGCTTGGTGATCGAATCGGAAGTAATGATTTTCTTGTACGTGTTGATCAATTTCAAGTTGGCTTCGATCGAGTTGGAATCGACTTGCGCTTGTCCCGTGCTGCTGATCGAAGGTTCATTGACGATTAGATCGACCGAAGCTTTGTAAAGCGGTTGATATTTCGTGTTGTATGCAATAGCTGCCGCAAAGCAGAGCAGCACCGTCAAGGCCAACACCCACCATCTTTTTTTGATGACGCTCATGTATTCCTTTAACTCCATGCAAGATCCCTCCGTCTTCATGTAAAATGGTTTGCGGCCGTACGGGCCTCTAAAATAAAGTGCATCAGGCATAAAACGACCTTCAGCAAATAGTAAATCGATAAAAGGTTAAATCTTCAAAATAATTTTGTAATGAAAATGTAAATTGATGAGTTCTGCAAATTTGTTGGGATTCTCTTACATTTTTCAAAAGTGAAAATAGAAAACGCGAACCTCGCCGGTACTCCGGCAGAATCCGGGTTCGTTCTGAGAGACCAACCTATTCGCGATGTTCGTGCCTCGATCGGCGTTATGTAGTCCGTTCACTCGCGTCAATCAACTCCCTTCCGTAATTTACCTGTGCAGCTCTCGAAAAGAAGTTGTTTTGTCATTCGGATGTCAAAAGTCCCTATCTCCTTTTTTAGCTATCACGACTTTCCGGTTCGTTCTCGTGCTTCCGGCATACTTTCTGATCGTTTTCTAGACAGTTTGCCAGATTGCTCGTTTGAAGGCTTGATATTCTTCGCTTTTTACTCAAAAATACCAGTTACGCCTTCAAAAAGAATTTCAAAATTCAACTTTTTTCACTCGCCTTTCTATTTGCGTTTTCGATGCTTAGTTTATAAACCGCCATTTTTGCCTTGAATCAAATTCAAAATCATTGGGATTTTTTTAGTTCGGTGTGCCCAGACTATTCCCGCAAGCAAGCAGACTGATTGTCCTATTTTAATTTATTTACCAACCTAAAGTAATAAAAAGAAGCCAGACAGCGACGTCTGGCTTCTTTTTTGAAATTTAGAATCCTATATTGCCTTCAGAATGAATGGTCCCGCTTTTGAAGTTCGTAGCCAGTCCTTGCGTATTCTCCAGCTTGTTGGCGTCGAAATAGATATTGCCGATCTGTCCGCTTCCCCAGACGCCGATTCCGCCGTGTACGGAGTCCGCGATCGTATTCCCGTTGAATTTGACCTCGTCGATATTTCCTTGCGACGCATACACCAGAATATTGGGATGCTCGCCCGCGACTCGGGTTCCGGTATGTTCGATCGTATTTTCGTTCACCACGACGTTTTTTACATTACGGGTATCCCACTCTTTTTCTACCGAAATATAAATCCCGGCCATTTCCGTATCGCGAATCTTGTTGTTTTCGATCGTAACGTTCTCCCCGCCTACGACAGAGATGCCTCGCGCCTTTGATCCATAGCCTACGTCATTGCCTCGAATCGTGATATCGCTCGTGACCTTAGGGTTCTCTTCGTAACTGACAACGGCAATCGTGTCGTCGCCGGCTTCCCGGACGCTGTTATTTTCGATGGATATCCCGGTACTTCCGTTGGTAATATGTATGCCGTCCGCACCGGTTCCGGTAAGCTTATTATCTTTGATTATCCCGTTCGAAGACTCGTCGCCTACAAAAATACCTGCCGTACTCGACTTCGTGATCTGAAGAGCTTGGATCGTGAAGTTAGTCGCTCCTCGGACCGTGATGCTATTCTTGTCGTTTGCGCCGTTGCCTCGCTCCACGGTCTTCTCGTATACGTGAGCGAATCCGGCAAGTACGGCTCCGTCGCCTTCGACGTCGATCGAACCGTTATCCGGAGCCGTCGAAGTGAGAATCGCTTGATCCGCTCCGTCGCCCAGCAGCTTTACTCCTTTGACGACAAGAATTCCGCTCAACCGATAATTGCCCGGCGGGATATACACGGCCTGCTTCTGTTCGGCGGCTCGGTCGAGCGTGGCTTGAATCGCCGCAAGATCATCCGTATCGTCGTTCGGCGTGGCTCCGCCTTCAACGATCGACAACGCTCCTTGAGGAATTTCGACAGGCGCCGTTTGAGCGGTTTCCTCGTTGTTCGGTTCTTCTTTCGTTTCTTCGCGCATGAAAAACGCTCCTCTCCAGATGGCCAGCACGGCTGCCGCTACCACCAAGACGGAGATCGCCCACCACAGTTTTCGATTATTTTTTTTCTTCATGGTTTCCTCCTTCAATCTCTCTGATCGATTCGTCTCCACATCCTGATTTGCCGCTTTACGTTTTGCTCCGAGGCCGTATTTCCCTTCGGGAATTCTTACCTGTTTTGTTTCAAAACGGCGTAAAGAGGTTAAGCAGGATTAGTGTTATTTAAACCGCTGACTCCGAATTTAAGCATGCTTACCTCCGAATCAAACAAAAAGCAGACAACAGCCTCAGCCGTTATCCGCTTCTCGCGAGTTCCATATCCACTTATTTTCCTTCTAAAATCCTACGTTCTGATTCAGCTTGATGTTTCCGTTCGTAAAGGTCGTCGCTTCTCCCACTCGATTGATCAGCGTATTCTTGTTGAACGTCACGTTCTTGATCGTTCCTTCTCCCCATACCCCGATTCCGCGATGAGCTCCGTTCTTGATGATATTATTGTTAAATTCCACGTGATCCACGATGCCTTGCGATGCGTATACCAATACGTTGGGATGATTTTGCGGTTCCGCGATTCCCGTATGATTGATTACGTTATTGGAAACCTTAATCCGATCGACGTTGCGCGTATTGTAAGAAGCTTCGACCGCTACATAGATGCCGGCCATATGCGTGTCTTGAACGGAATTATTCGAGATCGTCACGTCCGTGCCGCCGACCACCGCAATACCACGGGCTTTCGAACCGTATCCGACTTGATTTTTGCGAATGGTGATATGGTGTGCCGGAAGAAGATCGCTGTCGATATAACTGACGACCGCAATCGTATCGTCTCCCGCTTTGCGAACGATATTGTTCTCTACCGTAATAAAGTTGCTTCCGCCCGTCATATGAATACCGTCCGCTCCCGTAGAATCGAGCGTATTGCCGCTCACGATCCCGTTCGTCGAACCGTAAGTGACCATGATTCCGGCCGTGCTGGATTTGCTGATATACAAGTCGCTGACTTTGAAGTTTCTGGCGCCTCTGACCGTGATGCTGTTTTTCTCGTTTGCTCCGTCGCCGCGAGGGACCGTCGTCTGATACACGTGCTTCAAACTGCTCAGTTCCACGCCGTTTCCTTTAAGATCGATCGAGCCACGCTTCGGATTGGTCGAAGTCAACGTAGTCACGAACTTGCCGGCTCCTCTAACTTTGACTCCGTCGATTGTCAGAATATCGCTAAGCGTATAATTTCCCGCAGGTACGTAAACAGGCTTTCCGAGCGATTTGCCCGCATCGATCGCGGCCACGAATGCGGCGTAATCGTCTTTGTTATCGTTCGGAATAGCTCCATAATCGAGAACAGAAACGACCGCCGACGACTTGCTGCTCGCAGCCGAAGCTTTTGCCGTGGTACCGACCGTCGACGCGGCGCTCACCGAACCGTTAAACGCAATATCCGGTTCCCACATCGTATGGTCGTTATTGGCATTCCCGAGTTTATTGACGACAAAAGAGATTTCGGTACCGGCTTCAACCGGAATGGAAGATACGCCGGCCGGATTGACGGGCGTCGTATTTTTCAGAGTCGCGCTCCATAAGCTGACTCCGTCTTTTCGGATACTGACGATGACTCCGTCGCCTTCCGCATTTCCTTTGCGGACCGATCCGGAAATCGAAATTTTCCCTTTGCCCGGCGACACCCATTTACGAACCGCATCGAAATTATTGTCGGGATGCAAAGCCGTGGCCGATACCCAAGGATATCCGCTCGGCGCGGCCCATCGATTGCCTGTTTTGTCGTAAACCAAATCCAAATAAGCGGTTCCCGACAGCTTTTCGTAATACCATTGATTGGCGCCTTGCTGAACCGTACTGAATCCCTTCGAAGCCGAGTACGCTCGAGCCGCTTCCGCTGCATCGGCGGAACCCATACCGACAACGCTGCTTCCGAACCCTAACGACAAAGCAACCAAACCGGACAAAAATTTACGTTTATTCAAGATGTACCTCCCAAAATGGTTGATTAAGCTTTCTGGCGATTCTTCAGGTCTAAATCACGATAGGCTGCGGGCCTACCTATTTATATGTGGTAAATCTTGATATGCGAAGCTGAATATCGGAGCATTCAGGAGTATGCAATGCCGCGGAGCAGACCGCTTTTCTGAAAAAGCCCTACCTTATGTATTATCGGTCGTCTGCCGAACAATCTTTAGACCTAACTCTTATTCTACTATAAAACCCCCTCAAAAGTTACAATTTCGACATATTTTTTTCAAAAATTCTCTGAAATTTTACATTTCTCTTCGAAAGCCATAGAATACGCTCAAACTAAAAAAGCCTTCTCCGTTATGCGCGGAGAAGGCTTTTCTTTTTGGCTTGGCAGCTTCCTACTCTCCCAGGACCCTGCGGTCCAAGTACCATCGGCGTTAGAAGGCTTAACGGTCGTGTTCGAGATGGGAACGTGTGGAACCCTTCTGCTATCACTACCAAACCATGGTTTACGAAGTAAACCGGTACAAGGTTTGCACCTTGAAAACTGGATCCGAAACGATCGATTCGCGTCATTTGAAGTTT
>NZ_NJDE01000028.1 GCF_002205895.1 Saccharibacillus sp. O23 | reverse complement strand
GTTGTTGCCGAGTTAGCAAGAGCAGGCAGGTAGCGCAGAAAATTAAGGAATCAGGTTTGTTGTTTTTTTTTTTTCGGTTGATAATCATGATTTGTTTCCTCCCTGAATTGGTTGATTCCCACGTCCGTGTGGTGAGTTGCGGCATGTGACTGCCTTGATATATATATCGTCAGCATCTTGTCTTTTTGAAGAGTAAATCAGCAAATTCTAGCTAGAACTTTTGAAAATGAAAAAGACCTGCTAGGCAGCAGGCCTTTGACGAAAAGTTGAATCTTAACGGAGCAGGGACAGAACGCCTTGCGGCGATTGGTTCGCTTGTGCCAGCATCGATTGCGAAGCTTGCAGCAAGATGTTGTTTTTCGACAGTGCGACCATTTCTTTCGCCATGTCGGTATCGCGGATACGCGACTCGGATGCCGTCAGGTTTTCCACTGTCGTTCCCAAGTTGTTCGACGTGTACTCCAGACGGTTCTGTACCGCACCGAGGTTCGAACGCTGCGTTGCCACCTTCTCGATCGCGTCGCTGATCTTCGACAACGAAGTGCCGGCGCTCAAGTTGCTGAAGCCTGTTCTGGATACGCCGCTGATTGTGATTTGGAAAGTAGAATCGTCGGCTTGAATAGCAACGCTCGAAGTAATCTTGATACCGTTGAATGTCGTATTGGTCATGATGCTGTCGATCTGCGAACCCAACGCCTTCAACTCGGAGTTGATGTTCGAGGTATCGCTTGTGCTGTACGTTCCGTTCGACTTTTGAACGTTCAGTTCTTTCATGCGGCCGAGCATCGAGCTGACTTCGTTCATCGCGCCTTCAGCCGTTTGCGCGAACGAGATGCCGTCCTGCACGTTGCGCTGCGCTTGTTCCAGACCGCGGATTTGTCCGCGCATTTTTTCGGAGATCGACAGGCCCGCCGCGTCGTCGGCCGCGCGGTTGATCCGCAGACCCGAAGACAGTTTTTCCATGTTTTTGCTGGCTGCGGCACTGTTCAGTCCCATGTTGCGGTGCGTGTTGACGGCTTGCAAGTTGTGGTTGATAATCATTGTTTTATTTCCTCCCTGAATTGGTTGATTCCCACGTCCGTGTGGTGTTCGGAGTCTAAGCTGTCCGTATAACGACCAAGCTCTTCTTCCTACTTAATTTATCGACTTTCTATCTGCAAATATGAATAGCAAAAGGAAGTTAAAAAGCGAAAAAAAGCCTGCCGAGCGGCAGGCCTTTGACGAAAGGTTGAATCTTAACGGAGCAGGGACAGAACGCCTTGCGGCGATTGGTTCGCTTGTGCCAACATCGATTGCGAAGCTTGCAGCAAGATGTTGTTTTTCGACAGTGCGACCATTTCTTTCGCCATGTCGGTATCGCGGATACGCGACTCGGATGCCGTCAGGTTTTCCACTGTCGTTCCCAAGTTGTTCGACGTGTATTCCAGACGGTTCTGTACCGCACCGAGGTTCGAACGCTGCGTTGCCACTTTCTCGATCGCGTCGCTGATCTTCGACAGCTTCGAGCCCGACCCCAGACCGGTGAAGCCGCTGTTATCCACACCGTTGATGGTGATTTGGAAGCTGCTGTCGTCGGCTTGAATCTTCACGTCGGAAGTGATGGCAATGTTGTTGAATTTCGTGTTCGTCATGATGCTGTCGATCTGCGAACCCAAAGCTTTCAGTTCCGCATTGATGTTATCTGTATCGCCCGTGCTGTACGTTCCGTTTTCTTTCTGTACGTTCAGTTCTTTCATGCGGCCGAGCATCGAGCTGACTTCGTTCATCGCGCCTTCAGCCGTTTGCGCGAACGAGATGCCGTCCTGCACGTTGCGCTGCGCTTGTTCCAGACCGCGGATTTGTCCACGCATTTTTTCGGAGATCGACAGGCCCGCCGCGTCGTCGGCCGCGCGGTTGATCCGCAGACCCGAAGACAGTTTTTCCATGTTTTTGCTGGCTGCGGCACTGTTCAGTCCCATGTTGCGGTGCGTGTTGACGGCTTGCAAGTTGTGGTTGATAATCATTGTTTTGTTTCCTCCCTGAATTGGTTGATTCCCACATCCGTGTGGTGTTTGGAGTCCAAGCTCTTTTCTTTATTCCCGAAGCTTTTCTTCCTACTTAATTTATCGACGGTGCAGCCGGGATTTTGAAGAGCAACTTACAAAAAAAACAAAATAAAAAAAGACCTGCTAGGCAGCAGGCCTTCGACGAAAAGTTGAATCTTAACGGAGCAGGGACAGAACGCCTTGCGGCGATTGGTTCGCTTGTGCCAGCATCGATTGCGAAGCTTGCAGCAAGATGTTGTTTTTCGACAGTGCGACCATTTCTTTCGCCATGTCGGTATCGCGGATACGCGACTCGGATGCCGTCAGGTTTTCCACTGTCGTTCCCAAGTTGTTCGACGTGTACTCCAGACGGTTCTGTACCGCACCGAGGTTCGAACGCTGCGTTGCCACCTTCTCGATCGCGTCGCTGATCTTCGACAGCTTCGAGCCCGACCCCAGACCGGTGAAGCCGCTGTTTTGCACGCCTTTGATCGTGATTTGGAAGCTGTTGTCGTCGGCTTGAATCTTCACGTCGGAAGTGATCGCGATGTTGTTGAACTTCGTGTTCGTCATGATCGCGTCGATTTGCGAGCCCAGAGCATTCAGTTCCGCATTGATGTTATCTTTATCGCCCGTGCTGTACGTTCCGTTTTCTTTCTGTACGTTCAGTTCTTTCATGCGGCCGAGCATCGAGCTGACTTCGTTCATCGCGCCTTCAGCCGTTTGCGCGAACGAGATGCCGTCCTGCACGTTGCGCTGCGCTTGTTCCAGACCGCGGATTTGTCCGCGCATTTTTTCGGAAATCGACAGGCCCGCCGCGTCGTCGGCCGCGCGGTTGATCCGCAGACCCGAAGACAGTTTTTCCATGTTTTTGCTGGCTGCGGCACTGTTCAGTCCCATGTTGCGGTGCGTGTTGACGGCTTGCAAGTTGTGGTTGATAATCATGATTTGTTTCCTCCCTGAATTGGTTGATTCCCACGTCCGTGTGGTTAGGTCGGGAGAGATGTTTGTCGTTGTCGGTTTCGACTTCCCTGCCCTGATATATATATCGTCGGTTTCAGAGAAGACTTTATAGGTTTTTTAACGTTTTCTTCTATTTTATTGCGCCGATTTTTTTACCATTTGCATGATAAGTTTCGGATCGACCACAGCATCCTGGTTGTTTTCTTGTACAGAGACCAAAATCTCTTTGCGCATGATATCGATTTCTTTGGGGGCTTTAATCCCTAATTTGATCGTATCGCCTTCCACGGAAAGAACGGTCAATTCGATATTGTCGCCGATCACGATCGATTCGCCTTTTTTTCTGGAGAGTACCAGCATCAGGATTCACCGCCTTCTTGAGCAGAGGTAGCGTTCAACTTTTGTTTGGTTTGGTAGAAAGTATTCTGCAAAACGATCTGACGAGCAATGCGATCGGAAATATTAAAAATGATCGGAGCCAGCAGATTGGCGGTGGTACGCGAAGGATCGCTATTCCATGTAACGATACAGCGCACCGCAATCCCTTTTTCTTCCGACAACTGAAGATCTTTAATCAATTCCTCGGACAGTTCGAATTCGTAGTCTTGAAAGTGCAAAAAAGGATCCGTCACGATAAAAGCTAACTCGGCTTGATTAACCGCCTGCAGATAACTGTACGTCTCGTCTACGTCGCATAAAATGTACTCCGTGACTTCTTCGAAACCCGGAATACCTTTCGGAAACGTAATGATATCTTCTTGGCTAACGGTCAGTTCACCCAAATGCACAGTTTGAATTTGTACCATAAAGATCCTCCTTCGGAATTTAAAAAAGGCCACGGACTGCTGTCCATAGCCTCAGATTATCCTTTTGATTCTTGAATTTCAATATTCCTTCGAATTAACGCATGAAATCAACCAAAGAACTGCTCATGATATTCGCAGAAGATTTCAACGCCGCTTGGTAAACGGTTTGAGCGCTGGTGGCTTTGATCAGAGCTGCCGCAACGTCGAGGTCTTCCGTTTTGGATAATAAAGTCGTCGTATTGGTCTCTTGGTCTTTAAGACGGCTGTTGACCAATTCGACCCGGTTTGTACGGGCGCCCACTTCCGAACGAGCGGCAAGCATCTTGTTGGTGCGAAGCTCCACGCCGGCCATTTCCGACGAGATGGCAGCCGAATCGCCCGACTTCATGGCCGCGATAACATTGTCCATCAAACCGAATACATTATCGCTTTCTCCGACTTTGCCGAAAAAGTCGTTCCCGGTTGTATTAATCTGAAACTGAATATTTTCCCCGATTACGTATTTAACCGAAGAATCGTCTGTAGAAACCTGAGAATAATTCGTACTGGCATCGGTCGGATAAGGAATCGAACCATAGTTTTCCCCGTTAAAAATGAACTTGCCGCCGAATTTGCTGTTTCCGATATCGACAAGCTGCTTTTTGAGCTGCTCTACTTCAAGTGCTGCCGATTGCATATCGGAAGTCGAATAGGTACCGCTGCTGCTCTGCACCATCAACTCTTTCAACCGCGTCATTACGTCGCCCGCGCTTCCCATTTGGCTGTCGGTCTCGTCGAGCCAGCTCTGCGCCGAGTCCGTCGCGCGTTGGAACTGCTCGTTGCCGGCAAGCTGGGAACGGTAACGCAGCGCGTAAGTCACGCCGACGGGATCGTCGGAAGGTTTGTTGATCTTGCGGCCCGAAGAAATCTGGCCCTCCAATTTATCCATATTGTACAGGTTGCGGTTCAAGCTGCCGAGGAGCGTGGAGCTCATCATATTGGACGTCATCCGGATGGTCATCTGATTATTCCTCCCCTAAGATTAGCGGCCGACCGTGCCGGTGCCGTTGATTAATTTCTCGAGCATTTCGTCAAACGTCGTCATGAAGCGGGCGCTGGCGTTGTAAGCCTGTTGGAATTTGACCAGATTCGTCATCTCTTCGTCCAACGATACGCCGCTGGTCGATTGGCGCAGCGACTCCACCTGCGAAGACAGATCGCTAGAGTTCTGCGCCTGTCTGGAGGCTTCCTTCGACTGAACGCCGAGCTGCCCGGTAATCGAGCTGAAGTAGTCGTCGATCGTCACCGGAGTCGAAGCCGCGCTGCCGAAGTCGAAACGGGTGCTTTTCATATCCGCCATGATCAAGGCCAGGCCGGCGTTGCCTTTGACGACCGATTCGCTGGTCGCGCCCGGATTCGTCACCCGGAAAGAAGACGCGATCAGGTTCGGGTTGCTCTGAATCTGCGGATTCAAAGTGATATTGCCGGCCGTGATCGCGCCGCCGCTTCCGCCGGCCGTAAACAAGTCCACGCCGGCCGAAGGCGTCGAGCCGTCGATCGTGTAGCCGATTTTCATCAGGCCGTTGATGCCGTCGACTTTGACTTTGAGATCGCTGCCCAACGTCCGATTGTTCGCCGCGTTCGAATACACGTTGGCCGTCGTCGTGCCGTCCGGGTTAACCACGTTCAGCGTCGTGCCGTCCGGGATGACGCTGCCTGCCGGAAGCGTGACTTCGAACTGGCCGTTCGCCATCGTGTTCGCGAGCGTGTTGAGCTGGTTGCGGTAATCGACGACGTAATCGTCGCGCGAGACGAACATGCCGTACACTTCGCCTTTGTTCAGCGCGCCGCCGTCGTAAGCGGCTTTCAAGCTGGCTTCCGTTACCGGCGTGACCGCCGCCCCCGCTACCGCCACGTTGCCGCCGAGCGTTACCTGATAGCCCGTATCCAGCTTCGTCACGGTAACGTTCGCGATCTTCGAGAGCTGATCCATCGCCAGATCGCGTTGGTCGCTCAAATCGTTGGCGTTATTGCCCATGTCTTCGACTTTCTTGATGCCTACGTTCAGATCCGCCACCGTTTGCAGCAGGGAGTTGATCTCCGTCGCTTTCAAGTTGATGTTCGCCGTAATATCGGTCGTCATGGCATCGAGCTGTTTGGCCGTCTGATTGAGCGAGTCGGTCATCGCCAGCGTCGTTTCTTTGATGATCTTGCGGTTCGTGATGTCTTGAGGGTCTTTGCTGAAATCGGACCAAGCCGACCAGAAATTGTTCATGACCGCGCTGAGGCCGGTGTCCGAAGGTTCGTTCACGATCGCTTCCAGCTTGCTCAGCGTCTCTTGACGAACCGTCCAGCCGCCGAGACCGGAATTCTCGCCCCGGAACTGATCGTCGAGATAAGAATCCCGTACGCGGGAAATGGAAGTGACTTCTACGCCGCTGCCGAGCTGGCCGGCGTTCGTCCAGTTGCGAAGGCCCGGAACCTCGAACGCGCTCGTCGCCTGCATTTTGACAACCTGACGCGAATACCCGGCCGTGTTGGCGTTTGCGATATTATGCCCCGTCGTGCTGAGCGCCGTCGACTGGGTGTACAGGCTTCGTTTAGCCGTTTCCAGAGAATGGAATGTCGATGTCATAAGTTCTCTCCTTTTACTGGGTTAACCGCGCCGGTTAAACATGCCCGATTGGCCGTAGCCGTAAGATTTCGCGCCGGGGTGCTGATAGGTGACTTCCTGGTCCGGCCGATGCGCCATGAGTTCCATCGACAAGTCGATGAACGACAGCGCCTGTTCGATCAACTGTTTGTTCGTCTCGTTGATCGCTTTAAGACGATGCAGCGTTTCCGAAAGGCGAGCATGCACGTCGAGCAGTTCCCGTTTCTCGTCCGGATCGAAAACAAGACGCGAAATTTCGGCGATCGTCAGCTTTAACCGGGATTTGATTCCGCGCTCTTGCATAAAAGCATAAGCCAATTCGGCGCGCAGATCGTCTTCTCCCTGAATCCGCTTGAGCAGCTTCGACTCCCGATTCATGGTTGCGATAAATGTGTCGATGTCGTTTTTGATGACCGCTTCTTTTTTCGTCTCCGCGATTTCGATCATTTCAATATGGGAAAGGTTCAGCTGTTCCAGCTGTCCGACCAACTGCTTGAGTGACAAGATCCTTCACCTTTCTTTCCGAATATTTTAAAAAGAGGACTTTCTCAAAAACGCCGGACCTGCCGGGCTTTTGAAAAAGTCCCCCATTCCGTTATAACCTTTATCGGTTATTCCGCAAGAAAAGGTAAGAGTTTTTCGGCAATTTTATTTGCGTCTACCGAGTAAGTGCCTGCCGATACCTGCTGCTTCAATTCTTGAATGCGGGCAGCACGCTCGCTTTCGGCCGGTTTCTTCGCTGCTTGCAGCATCTCCATCGCCTCCGGTGAAATCGTGACTTCATCTTTGCGGGCCGACTTCTTGGTTTCTTCGGTACGTTGGTTCTCGCTGGTACGTTGGTAAGGGTTAAGGGCAGCCACTCTGTTCGTTTCGTTGATCTTCATAAGTATGGTCAACCTCCTGATAAGATATATATTTTCGATGTCTCTGTTATTTGTTTTGGCTAAGAAAAAGCACCGATAAGCTTATAGTAAGTTTATCGGCGCCTATTCAAACATTGTTTAGAGCAAAAATGAGAAAAAAATTAAATTGTCAAGCGTAAATTTGGACTATTTTTGTTTCGCTGTTCCTATTGCTGGGTAAAGCGACGCAGACTTTTTAGTCGTTTCGGAAACGGTCGACGGCTTTGTAGGCCCCTCCGCCCGCCTTCTTATCGTCATGCGCTTTGACCTGCGCGGCTTGTTTGAGATCTCCCGTCAGCTTGCTGCGGCAGGACTCGCACATATTTCCTTCGCGAATATGCGTTCCGCAGACTTCGCAAGAATAAGACATGTTCGGCGCATTGGCGATCGAGATGCGTCCTTCGCGGATAAAAGTCGTGATCTGCCGGACCGTCACGCCCGTTTCGTCCGACAACTCCTGCATATCGGCGCCCCGGTTCTCGCGCAGATATTTGACGCAAGCTTCGTATTCGGCTTCGATGTCTTTCATGCAATTCGTACAGATTCCTTTAAAATTCATGACAAAAACCTTGCCGCAGCGCGGACAGTTCGCCAGATTCATAGCGGGGGCGCCTCCTTGATGTTAAGTTGCTACAGTCCCTTACTTATATATCGGATACCGTTTTCTATATATAAGAGTCTGTCTACTTCTACCATTTTAACGGATCGCGAAACGATTACAAGCGAATTTACGAGCGGGCCAATGTCAAAACGTAGACAAGCACGGGCCGAGCGAACACGTTTTCCAACGATTGGAGCGCGGACGCGCAAACCGCGGCCGTCGTTCCGGTCGTGTAAATATCGTCGACCAACAGGACCCGAATAGGAAAAGGCCCTCCCGGGCGTTTTGAATTTCCTACAAGGTCCCATTTCTTAAAGTCCCCGGGGTCTAAATTAGGAATCAAGGAAAAAACGCCGTCCAGATTGTGCAGACGCTCGGCGCGGGACTTGAAACTTTGTTTCTCGGTATGCACGTTCCGCGTCAGCAGTTCGGCCGCCGGAAGCCGCAGCCGGAGCGCCATTCGCTTGGCGGCCAACTCCGCTTGGTTGAATCCCCGCTCTTCCAAGCGTTGTTCGCTGACCGGTACCCATGTGACGAGGTCCGCGTTCCATCCGTTTCTCTTCCTATAGAAAAGCCCCCGCGCCCGGTCTTTTTCCTGTACGGACAACTCGCGGCGCATCCGGCGATACGTTCTCTCCAACATGACCGAAAAAGGATCCGCGAAAGACTCCCGGCCGCCGTATTTGTATTCGGCGATCCAGCGGCGCATCGCGGTATCGTATACGGCGGCGCTTCGATTGAGCACGAATGCCCGATGCCTCGCTTCGGGACGCAGACAGTCCGGACAGCCGTGGGCCCGGCCGCAGATCGGGCAGCGCGGCCGTTCGATCCACCGGACAAGATCCGCGCAGCGCCCGCACAGAAGCGGAAGCTCTCCCTGCGAAGCGGACGCGAGCGGACGGCCGCAGGATAAGCAGGCCTCCGAGACGGGCATGAGCAGGCGGCGCAGGAGAGCCGACGGCGAAATTCGGCCGCTCATCGACGGCCTCCGTTCGGGCTTTGTCCAGGCGGCGTACAAGACGGCTGAGAGCCGCCGTCCTTACGGGCGCCGCCCCGAAGGTCGGGCAGCGGGGCCGTAGCGGCGGGCGGTCTCGGCGGCGCAGGTGTAGGCGTGGAGGACCGACGCTTCGGCGCGCTCGCGGCCTGCCGGAACATCGGCAGCCGCAAGATTCGCGAAGAGCTTCTCGCTTCCGGCAGCAGGTAGGGCCGGGCCAAGCGGTTCATGCGGCGGATCTGACGGCGCGCGCCGGATTGAGCGCGCGTCTTCTGCGAGGCGGCGAAGACGACCGCCCCTGCCGGGTCGTCGGCCGAACGACCGGCGCGTCCGGCCATCTGAACGAGCGAAGCTTCGTCGAACAGGCCGCTGTCCGCGTCCAAGACGTACACGTCGCTGCGCGGCACGGTCACGCCGCGTTCGAGGATGGTAGTCGTGACCAGCATCCTCAGGTCGGCGGACCGGAAGGACAAGACTTTGCCGGCGCGGTCTTCGTCGCGCGAAGAGGTCGCCCCGACCGGCACGTTCTTGAAAGCGCGGCGCAGCAGCGCGGCCAGCGGCTCCGCCAGCGCGATCTTCGGCACGAAGACGAAGACTTGAGCGCCGCGGGCCAGAGAAGCCCGCCAGCGGCGCAGCAGCGAAGGCGGAATTTTGCCGGCGCGCACGAAGTCCGCGATCGGCGGCGTGCGCAGCAGTTCCGGCACCGGCAGCGGGTGCCGGTGGTAGCGGACGGGGACTTTGGCGCAGGCTACGCGCCCAGAGCGGACGAGCCGTTGAAGTTCGGGCGGCGGAGTGGCGGACAGGTAGACCGTCCGCCCGCCGGGAGCGCGGGCGGCTTCGGCCGCGTAGGCGAGCATCGGGTCGCCGTGGAAAGGGAACGCGTCCAGTTCGTCGATCACGACGAGATCGAAAGCGCGCGCGAAGCGCAGCAGTTGATGCGTCGTCGCCAGCACGACCTCGCCGCTCCGCCAGCGCTCTTCGCTGCCGCCGTACAAAGCGACGATCTCTTCGTCCGGGAAAGCGCGCCGCAGCCTCGGCGCGAGTTCCAGCACCACGTCGCGCCGAGGCGTCGCGACCGCTACCCGGCCTCCGCGGCTGCGAACGCTCTCGATCAGCGGAAACAGCATCTCCGTTTTGCCCGCGCCGGTCACCGCCCAGAGCAGAAAGCGGCTGGCCGGATCCGCCGCCGTCCAAGTGGAGACGTCGCGGCTGCCGGCGCTGCTCATCGGATGCGGTTCCATATGCATGCCGCCTCGTTTCGTACCTTCATTTAAGCCTTCCTCGCGGCTGCCCGCGCTTCTCGGATGCGGCTCTATGGAGCGGCTGCTTTTTTTCGGATTTGCACTCGGATCCGTGCCGCCGCGGCTCGCGCTCTTCGGCGTGCCCGCTTCGCCTTCCCGCGCGTACCGATCCGCGAGGAGGAAGTCTCGGCTTATCCCTGCGGCTCCTCTCGCCGCACCGGCTCGACCGTATCCGTCTTCGCCGCGTTTTCCTCCCGCAGTCCGCTCGCTCAACTTCTGCTTCGCGAGCTTCCCGGCCCCGCCGCGCCGCGGTTCCCGCTCCAGAAACCGCAGCGCCAGCTCGGCCGCCGCCGTCTGGGCCGGGCTGAGCTTCCAGCGCGCCAGTCTCGCGCGCGCTTCCGGCAGATCCGCCGCCGAGCTCGAGGCGGCCGCATCGCCGCCGCGCCTGACTCGCGGCGCGCCCTGCACCAGCAGTTCGCAGGAGCGGCTGCGCCCGAGCGTGCGGCACGCTTCGCATCGGGCGCAGTCCGCCGAGCCGCAGGCGGCGCAGCGAACGCCCGGAGCCGCGCTGCCGCAGCGCGCGCAGATCTGCGCGGCCGCTTGACGCGCTCCGCTTTTGCCCGGCAGCCGGACGCGCCGGCGCAATCCGCTTCGCGCTTCTCCGGCGTTTGCTTCTGCGGGACGACCCTCCGGCCGTTCTACGCCTGCGCGCAACCTAACCTTCCCTTGCAGATACGCCAGCTGCGCGGCGCTTCTCCAATCCGCGGCCAGTTCCGGCGCCCGATCGTTTAACAGAGATTCCAGTTCCCCGCGCAGCAGCGAACGGCCTTCCAACAGCCGCGCCAGACGATCCGCTTTTGCCGCCAACGTCTCGATCCCGCATGCGGTACTTTGCCGCTGCTTTCCGCGAGCCTCGATTTGCGCTTCTTCGCCCCGATTCGTCCGCATCCGCACGCCTAACAACTCCGCGATCCCGGCCGGTTCTTCGCGTTTTAGCGCGAAAGCCAATCGCTTTTTCAACCATCGCTCCCACTGTTCGTCTCCCCAGTTCGCCGCCTCCGCTTGTAGCTTGGTCCCGGCCAGCCGAGCCGCCCACTGCAGCGGCATTCCGCCGGAGATCGGCACGAACGTTATTTTTCCGCCGCTTCTTCCGCTCGCGGATTCCGTTTTCCACCATTCCCGATCCACGGTCGCGTCCAACGTCATTCTCACGTTCAACCCGCTCCGATCTCCCGCCGCATACAAGGCCGCTTTCATTCTCATTCCGCCTTTCTACATTTTTTTTGAAAATCCATGCAAAAAAGCACACCCTTTTCGCTCTAATGAGCGTATAAAGAGTGTGCTTCACTTTATCCCGCCGGGTCGCCTGCAAAGCGCCTGGATTCACGTTATTTTCTTCACTTTCCAGACATTAACAAAAACATCCTTTGTTGCGACGTGGCAGCGGGAACCTTATATCAATTCCCTACTTTCGTTCATGGATTGAAGGCGGCTTCGCCGGTTACAGCGTGACCCAGCCCATTTTGATCGCGTTAATGACGGCCTGCGTACGGTCTTCGACTTCCATCTTCTGCAGAATGCTGCTGACGTGATTTTTAACCGTTTTCTCGCTGATGAACAAGAATTCGCCGATCGCTTTGTTGCTTTTGCCTTCCGACATGAGACGCAGCACTTCGGCTTCGCGGCGCGTCAGCGGATTGTCTTCGCCGCCGATGAACTTGACGCCGGCTTCTTCGTCCTGCATGCCGTCGAACATCGCGCCGCGCTCGTTGACGAACGTCATGCGCTGAAGCTGTTGAATGAGCTTGCCTGTCACTTTAGGATGAATATAAGCGTGGCCCGCGGCTACGCTTCGAATCGCGTTGATCAGCGATTCCGCTTCCATGTCTTTCAAGAGATACCCGCTGGCTCCCTTGCGCAGCGTCTCGAAGACATAGCTTTCATCGTCGTGGATCGACAGCATGATGATCTTGATGTCCGGGAAAATCTCGCGGAGTTTTGCCGTCGCTTCGACACCGTTCTCGTTGGGCATGTTGATGTCCATGAGGATTACATCGGGCGCGGAGTTATGATTGCAGAATTCCAGCACTTGGATGCCGTCGCTGCATTCGCCCACGACTTCGATGTCCTCCTCCATGTTTAAAATGCGCTTCAATCCCTCTCGGAACAACTGGTGATCGTCAGCCAAAAGCACTTTAATTTTAAGTTGCTCCGGGTTCATGCTCTCCATCTTCATACCCCTTTCCATTTTCTACATTCGTCGGGATATGGATCACGATTTTGGTTCCTTGATTCTCGGCTGATTCGATCTCCATTCTTCCCTCAAGCAGCTCGACTCTTTCCCGCATTCCAATCAAACCGAAGTGCGCATGCTGATGCGCCTTTTGTTCCAAGATTTCCGTGTTAAAGCCGCGTCCGTTGTCCCGAATCGAGATTTTGACAAGCTGCGTCTGATAGGCAATCTCGACGACGACATGAGAAGGCTCCCCGTGCTTGGCCGCGTTGGTGAGCGCCTCCTGAATCAAACGGAAGACGGCAGCCTCCATCGCGGAAGAGAGCCGGTACTCTTTGCCTCTCGTCTCGAATACGGTGCGAATCCGGTTTTTATCCTCGTAGTCGCGCGTGTACTTGCGAAGCGTCGGAATCAATCCGAGGTCGTCAAGTGCCATGGGCCGGAGATTGAAAATGACTTTGCGGATCTCTTCCAGACTGAAACGCACTTGTTTCTTGAGGTCCGCCACTTCTTCTTGAACGCGGCTGTACTCCTGCTTGCCCAGCATGCGTTCGACGATCTCGGTCCGAAGCGCAAGATTAGCCATAAGTTGCGCCGGACCGTCGTGAATTTCCCTGGAAATGCGCTTGCGTTCTTCCTCCTGAGCCAAAATGATTTTCAGCCCGACCATCTGGCGGGTCTTGGCAGACTCCAGCATCTTGGTGGCTTGTCCGACTTCTCCGCCGGACAGGTATTCGGTGACGACGCTCATCTGCGAGCCGAGCGTCTCCGCGCGTTCGATCGAATTCATCGTATTGCGCACGCGAAGCTGAAGCTCGTCGCGCCGGGCCCGCAGATAAGCCTCCTTCTCCCGGTATACCGACAGCTCCAACTGAAACTGCGTCGCCCGTTCATAGGCCTGCCGAATATCTTGCTCCGTATATTTGACGAAATCCCGGCTCACTTCCGTGAGCCGGATACGGGAAAGACGGAATTTCTTCTCCAGATCGTCGACTTTGTCGGCGGTATCCGAAGTCTCTTGAACGACTTTCTGGAGTTCTTCGGTGAGCGAATTGAGTTCCGCTCTCGACTGGTCCAATATCTCGAATATTTGATACTTGCTGTCCTCAACGACCTGAATGGCATTCTTAATGACTCGGTCTAAAGCATCCGCTTGGAAATCCACGGGCAAAATCGACTCCATTCTCTCCGGCGTACACCCTGTAAAGCCCTCTCTATAGAAGGCATAAGGTCGGTGATCGTTCAGAACCTATCGTATCATGACTCGATAGTCGCAGTCTTCGTTTCTTGTTCCCATTTTACACGAAGTCCAAGCTGCTCGGAAACCAGTCTAACCGGGACTAAAGTCCTATTTGATACGCTAATCGGAGCGGAAGTCGAAGTTTTACGAACTCCGTTTAGAATATAGTCCTTTTTATTCAAGTTTAAGACAAGCAGCCGATCGCCGCGGCGGACCGTAATCGCGCCCGTTTTGGCGTCCCAACCGGAAGCGCCGCCGAACGAATCGGTAATATATTTGACCGGCAGATACGTCGATCCGCTTTGCACGACCGGCGCCGCGTCCATCGCGCTCGACTTGCCGTTGACCTGCAAAGTCTTCGAGCCTACCGTCATATTCGCCTTGATGCCGGACGGAAGTCCTAAAGAACCGGCATCGGCCGGCGCGGACGTCTTGATGTTGTCGATCTCGACCGCGCCGCTCGCGGACCGTTCGTCCTGACCTTCGGCCAGATTGACGAGGTAGATTCGTTTCAGCTTGGCCGGATAGGCGATATTCCCGTATTGATTAAGATTGACGTTCAGCGTCTTCCAACCGGTAAAGTTCACGCTTTTCGCCAGATCGACGTACACGGTCTTGCCGTCGGCTCCGACCACTTCGGCGCGCAGCCAGTTGTAACTGGAATCGCCCAGCACGTCGAGGCTCATCGAACTGGCTCCGGAAGTCAACGTCTTGCCGGACGAACCGTTCAGGTTGGCATACGCGTATTTGTTGCCCGTTCCCGCCGTCATATCGTAATCGATCCGCAGTACTTTGGAATTCGCGTGGCTGTCCGATCCCGCTTTGATCTGCGCCTGACCGGTCACTCCCGATGGCGTTCCCGTGAACGTCACCGGATAAGTCGCGTTCTCGAAGTTCTCCCAATCGGTCTCGGCGGCATTGGTCAAGGTCAGCATGGTCTTGAAGCCTTCGTAACTCGCGATCGCATAACCGACTTGAGCGCCCGCATCGACCGAAGTCACGTTCAGCACGCCGTCTTTGACGCTGCCTTTGAATCCGACGAATTCCCAGTTCAACGAAGACGCGTCCACGTTCACCGTACCGCCGGATTTCAACGTGGCGTTTACGTTCAGCGGCACCGAAGCTCCCGCTTTCAGCGGAGCCGAAGTCGCTCCGAGGCTTAGAGCCGATAACGAATCCGCGCCCAGCACTTCGACTTGAAGCGTCGTATTGACGCCGCCGCTGCTCGCGGTCAAGGTGACTTTGCCTGCCTTCTTCGCCGTGATCGTATTCCCGCTGACCGCTACGTTGGCGTTGCTCGGCTTCCATGTCGGGCTGATCGCCGATGCCGTCATCGGATTATAGTAAGTATCGTAACCTTTGACGCCGTAAGTCGCCGTCTCTCCGATCAAGAGCTGCTTTTTCCCGCTGATCGCGAAGCCTTTGAGCTGGCCTGCCGGAGCCGTCGTATAGACGCCGAGACCGTTGACGACCGCGCGCTGCGTCTGTCCGCCGTATTCGGTGGTAAACGTAAGCTGCGCCTGCTGCTCGCCGAGCGGCCGCGTCACCATCGTGGTCGAACCGCCGCCGTCGAGGTTGATGCCTTTCCAGATCCCCAAACTTACCATGAAGTTCTGAAGTTCGGCGAGCGACATGCCGCTGCTCGCGGCGTTATCCTGCACCGTCACGATATACGCGTATTGTCCGCTCTGCGAATAACCGACCGCCGTTCGCGCGCGATAACCTCCGATCGAACTCGTGCTGCGCGAAAAAGCCGCCGCTTTGCCGTTATCGACCAGAATGGTATGTCCGCCGATCATGACTTCGAGCGACGAAGGATCGAGCGGCTGTCCCGTCGTCTTCGAGACCAAGCTGTAATCGGTCTGCACCTTCGCGCCGACCGTCAGATGATCCTTCATATAAGAAGCCGCTTTGCCGTGGGCACGCAGAATATAAGCGCCGGCCGGTACGGTTCCGGGCAAAGCTTTGCCCTGCGAGACCTGCGTGACCACGCCGTTCTCCACCAGCGCTTCCGACGGCGTCGTCGAACTGTTCTTCGGCCGCTCGGCATTGCCCCATGCGTCGGTGTAGATGTACATGGCATCGGCATGGCTGAGCGTCTTGTCGGGTTCCGTCATGTAAGAAGCCTGATTGATTCCCGCCAGTTCGAACGTCGAACCGTCCGCCGCCTTCACCGTACCGGCGAAGCTGTACTGGTCGATCAGCGGTTTGTGCCCTTTGGTTACGCCGAAGGCATACATGCCGTTCAATTCGGACGGGCTGGACATGAGCACGCCGTCCGATACCTGCGCGCCCATCGGAGCGCCGTCCGCCGCCGTGTTAAAATAATCCCCGTTCACTCCCGCGACCGCTTGGGTCTCTTTGGCCATTCCGCTCACGGTCTGAAGGGTCGTGAATTTGCCTCCCCGCCCGGTCATCACGTCCAACTTGACATAAGGGTTCGTCAAATCGACCTGCACGACGCTTGCCAGACCGGTCGCCGTCTTGCCCGAACGAGGTACGGAATATGTATAACTCAGCAGTTTCGCTCCGGATGTGATGATGTCTTCTCCCGTCTTGCTGATCGACACGGCTTCCGCCGCGACGGCTGAACGAACGCCCGTCAGCGCTCCCCAACCCGGTACCGCCAGCGGCTGCACGGTCAGCGCCCCGGCCAACACCGCGATCATCCACTTTCTGCCTGCTTTAAACGTCTTGCTGAATTGCTTATTCATGATGTTCGGTTTCGCTCCCTATCTGTACAGATTCGTTCGCGTATGGTTGACTGCCTTTCTGTAAGCCGATATACGCCACTATTGTAATAGACTGAAACGGCACGCAAAAGTTACTGCAATTTCGGTAAAAAACAATCACAACTACCCATTCTACCCCACTTGGGGAAAATGAAAAGAGAAAAAACGATCATCTCTTCAAATTGTTAGAAGAAATGATCGTTTTCGGCTTTCGATCAAGAGTCGAAAGAGCTTTAATTCAGATAACCGGCTTTTTGCAGCACGCGCTTCAGCATGACGGCAGCTTCGGCGCGCGTCGCGTTGCCCTGGGGATTGAACTTGCCTCCGCTTCCGCCTTGAATGACGCCCGCTTTGACGGCTTTGGCCGCTTCGTCGGTGTATTTGATCTTGGAGCGATCGGCGAAGGACGACAACACTTGGCTCGCGCTGCTGCTAAGCGAGATGTCCGCGCCCGCGTAATCGAGCGCGCGGACCATCATGATCGCCATCTCTTCGCGGGTGATCCGATTATCCGGTCGGAACGTGCCGTCCGGGTAACCGGTAATGATTCCCGCTTTGACCGCCGCGCCGACGCCGTCGACGTTCTTGCTGCTGCGGGTCAAGTCGCTGAACTGCATCGCCGCCGACGTGTCGCCGGTCAGGCCGAGGCCCCGGTACAGCATGTTCGCGAATTCCATCCGGGTGATCGCCTGATTCGGTTGGAACATCGTCGAGGTATTGGCATCCAAAATATATTTGGCCGCCAATTCGTTGATCGTGTCTCCGGCCCAGTGATTGGCGACGTCTTGGAACGCCAACGTGGACGTCACCGGAATCAGGATCTGGCTGCCCGGCAGTTCTCCGCTGAGCACCATGCCCTTATCCTGCGTCAATACATAGGTCGGCACGAACGAAGGACGTTCGGCATTGGACGGGAAAGTCACGACCGAAGTGCGGGTGGTCGGCGTCGTCAGATTGTATTTCAGACGATAGATGCCTTTGACCGTCGCGTCGGCGTCGCCCGCGAAGAACGAAGTATCCGTCAGCTTGAACCGATAATCCGCCAGTGCCGAAGTAATCGGGTTAGCCCCGCTGGCGGACGCCTGAACCCGCAGTCTCGAAGCTGCCGAATCCGGCACGCCTTCCATTTGGATCACCAATCCGGTCTGGTCGGTGACGCCTTTGGTCAACGCGGACGCTTCTTTGAGCGGAAGCTCGTACATCATGTCTTTGTAACGTACGGCGAACGATCCGTTCGGACTGCTCGCATAAGCCGTCTGGAGCACGGAGACCGGCACGCTGACTTTGGCCGAAGCATCCGTGTCCGGAACTTGGAAGACGACGGCGCCGTTCAGCCCGTTTTGCGAAGCGGCTTGCGCCAACGCGGCTTTCAACGCCGCGCCGTCGATCTTGTACAGATGCGTCGCCGAGTTGTACGCCGACAGATCGCTGGTGGACGTCGCGTTTTTAGGATCGAGGATCAGCATCTTTTTGCCGAATACTTCTTGATCCAGAATCGTGGCGTCCCCGGTCGTCGTGCCCGGAGTCGTCGTCGCCGTACCGCCCAGATTCTTGACCGCGATCTTCGTGAACGCCGGAATCGTCGTGCCCGAAGCGCTCTTTAATCCGTTAGCCGCCGCGGCAGGCGGCGTATAGCTCAATTGAACCGTCTGGTCGGACGCGACGCTCGTTCCCAAAGTCAGCGTCAAGGTGCTTCCGGTCGCCGCGGCTGCGGTTACCGGCACGGAAGCTCCGTTCGCCAATACCGTGAATTGAGTGAAAGCCGACGCATTCAGCGCCGACAACGGCGTCGTGAAAGTGACTTGAAGCTGCGTATTCTGCACGGTCGCCGCACTGATGCCGCTTGCTCCGGAAGCCGCGCCTACGCTCACCATATTCAGCGTCGCGGCCGCGTTGCCGTTCAAGTCGGTCAGGCGAAGCGCGCCCGGCACGTACGAGACGTTCACGTTACCGTCCGCGATCAGGGCGGACGCCAAAGTCAGAACGACTTTCTCGCCGTCCGTCTTGACTCCCGTCACATAGACCGGCGCTCCGTACGACAGCACGGAAAACTGGCTGTTCGCCGGCAGATTGTTCGTCGCCAACGGCTCGTCGTAAATAAGCGTCAGCGTCTTGTCGCCCAGCGATGCGGAGACGAATTGCGGCGGACGCGTATCCAGCAGGTTGCGTACGCTGAAGTCGCCGAATCCGGAGATCATCTGGTTGCTCGAATCGCGCAGCAGGTTGGTGCCGGCGTCGTAGCTGACTTTGACCGCCGAACCCGACGGCACCGCCGAAGCGAGCGTGAGGTAGAGTACCGGCCCGCCGGTCGAATAACTGCTGACCGTGATCGGATTGCCGTCTGCCGTAACTTTGAATTGATTGACTCCGTTCGATGTCGGACTCACGTATTGCAGCCCATTCGGGAAGACCAGCGTAATGCTGTTCGTGTACGCCGTTCCTTCGCGCGGCTTCGGCAGCGCGGTATCCAGACCGTTCGTGACGGTATAAAGCGACAGCGCCGCCGCCAGATTGCCGGACGCGTCCTGCACGGGGCGCGTACCCGGATCATAGGTGACTTTGACGTCTTGTCCTACCGCGATACCGGTGTCGAGCGTGAGATACACGCTATCGCCGGAAATATAGGCGGAAGTCGGAACTCGCGCGTCTCCGTTGACCGTCACTTTGTAGCTGGAGATGAGTGGGGTGTACGTCGAATTCAACAGTTTGTTGTACGTCAAACGGACCGTAGTCGTCCCGCTCATCGCGGCGCTCTGAATAACCGGCACTGACTTATCGATCACGCCCGTGCGGAAACTCCATAGTGCCACTCCGGACAAGCCCGCGAAGCGGATGCCCGGATTCGACAGATCCACCACCGCGCCGTTCGCGATATCGACGTAATACGGCGTGTCGCCGCTTAGAGCGGCGGTTGGCGTGATCACGATGTCCCGATTGTTGGTCGAGCTGACTTTGGCCGTTGCGGCGACCTTCGAACCGCCGCTGCGGTTCAACGTGATCCCCGCGGCGTCCGCCAACGCCACGCTGCGATTAAAGCGTACGCGGATCTCCGAATCGGTCGCGACGCCCGTGCTGCGATCCGCCGGCGTCAGCGAGTAGATCTGAAGCAGCGACGTATCCACCACCGTCGAGAACGACCAGTTCAGGCCGGCGTTCGCCGTCGGGAAGTTATTGCCTTCCGAATCGCCGAGCGCTCCGCTGCTCAAAGTCACGGTATACGTATAGCCGGTGACCAGAGGCGTCTTCGGCGTGATGTTCAGCGTATTGGTTCCGCCTCCGGTGACTTGAGCGGAATTGATCGCGAACGAATCCGTAGAACCGTCATTGCGCGTGATCGTGACCGTTCCGCCCGCGTTCGGATAGACGACGCGGCTGAACGTCATCTGCAGCGGACTGCCTGCCGCGACTCCCGTCGTGCCGGCAGCCGGAGTGAGTCCCGACAGCGCCAGCGCATCGCCGGTCGTCGTAAACGTCCATGTCCGGACCGCTTGAATGCCCGCGAAAGCCGTACCGTCCACATCCAAGAAACTGCCCGGATCGAGCAGCACGTAATAAGACGTTCCGCGCGCCAAGCCCGAGTAATTCAGCGAAGCCGTCGTTCCTGCCGTATCCATCGTCGCGCCCGCTACCGGCAGAGCCGCGACTTGTTGGCTGTCGTTCAGCCGGTAGATGTACAGCGTTCCGGTCTTCGGCGTTACGCGTTCGGAGAACGTGATCTTCGCAGTACCCGCCGTCGGCGCGCCCGCAAGGCCCGCTTGCGGACTAAGAGCCGCGACGGTCGGCGGTACGTTATTGAGCGATTCGGTCGTAAACGTCCAGTCGATCGCCGAATTGTACGGCAGACCGGCCAGATCGGCGAAAACGCCCGCATCGATATGCACGCCGTAGCGAGTCCCGGCTTTGAGCGTATGTCCGCCGGAAGCCTTAGGCGAGATCTTCACGTTCGACGTGCCGAGTCCCGTGACTTCGTCGGACAGCACGGAGAGCTTCATCGCTCCGGCGCTGTCTTTGGTCATCGTATCGGCTTCGTAGATCACGATCGAACCTTCCGACGCCGCAACGGCTTCGCTGAAAGACAATCCTAACGGAGCATCCGGCTTCACGCCGACCGCCGTATTGACCGGCGAGCTGCTTACGAACGTAGGCGGCGTCGTATCGGCAGCCGCTCCGGTCTTGAACGTCCAAGTGAGCGCGCTGCTAATGCCGGTCCACGCGTCGGCGGTTACCCCGCCGGACGTTTCCGCTCCAGTCAGTACCGGAGCCAATACGCCGCTGTCCGCCAACACGTAATAGCTGGTGTTCGGATCGAGCGTCAAGCTGCCGGTTCGCAGCGTAACCCGCAGACCGTCGGAAGAAATATCCGCCGGATCGACCGCTGCTTTCAGTACCGTCTGGTTATCGTTCTGCCGTTTTACCGTAAAGCCTTTGGTCGTATCCGTTCCGACCTTCTGCACCGCGCGGTCGAAAGTCAGCGACAGCCCCGGCGTCAATGAAACGCCCTGCGTTTTATTCGTCGGCGAATAGCTCTGTACAGCGGCCGAAGCTTTGGCAGCGGCTGCATAAATCTTCCCGGAAAAATGTTCTTCTCCCCAGACTCCGGGCCCCAGCAGATTGATCAGCAGCGCGCCGACCACCGCGACGGCCATTCGTTTCTTCATGTTCGTCCAGTCTCCCCTCTCGACTGCCCAATTGCACCGATTACCGGCATTTGAAGTCATTGAGCGATAACTAATCTTTATTTATATCGGTTAAGAAGCGGGAAAAATTAGGCGAGCAGGCAGAAAAGGACGACAAAAAGACCCGACCGCGTAAACGGCCGAGCCTTCTGTTTAGCGCTCGAACGGGAGTCTTACAGCCCCGATTGAGCTTTCAATTCTTCCGCTTTATCCGTACGTTCCCACGGCAGATCCAGATCGGTACGGCCGAAGTGGCCGTACGCGGCGGTCTGCTTGTAGATCGGACGGCGAAGATCCAGCATGCGAATGATGCCGGTCGGACGCAGGTCGAAGTTCTCGCGTACGAGCTTCACCAGCGTCTCTTCGCTGACTTTGCCGGTTCCGTACGTATCGACGCTGATCGATACCGGATTGGCGACCCCGATCGCGTAAGCGAGCTGAATCTCGCACTTGTCCGCAAGGCCTGCGGCCACGAGGTTCTTCGCCACGTAACGCGCCGCGTAAGCCGCGGAACGGTCGACCTTCGTCGGGTCTTTGCCCGAGAACGCGCCGCCGCCGTGACGGGCATACCCACCGTACGTGTCGACGATGATCTTGCGGCCGGTCAAACCCGCATCCCCCTGCGGTCCGCCGATAACGAAGCGGCCGGTCGGGTTGATGAAGTATTTGGTCTCGTCGTCCAGCAGTTCGGCCGGAACGACGTTCAAGATGACATGCTCTTTGATATCGCGCTGAATCTGCTCCAACGTGATCTCTTCGGCATGCTGCGTCGAGACCACGATCGTGTCTACGCGAACCGGCTTGTCGCCGTCGTATTCGATCGTGACCTGCGTCTTGCCGTCCGGACGCAGATACTCGAGCGTGCCGTCTTTGCGCACTTCCGCCAAGCGGCGGGCGATGCGGTGAGAGAGCGCGATCGGAAGCGGCATCAGTTCCGGCGTCTCATTCGACGCGAAGCCGAACATGAGTCCCTGGTCGCCGGCACCGATGTTTTCCGTTTCGAGCTTCATCTGCTCGGGATCGCGCGTCTCCAGAGCGGAGTTCACGCCCTGCGCGATATCCGCCGACTGCTCGTTGAGCGAAGTCAGCACCGCGCATGTATTGTAGTCGAACCCGTATTTGGCACGCGTATAGCCGATATCCTTGATCGTCTGACGCACGATCGCCGGAATATCCACGTATTCCGATTTGGTGCTGATCTCGCCGATAACGAGAACCAGACCCGTAGCTACCGATACTTCGCACGCCACGCGCGCGTTCGGATCGTTAGCGAGAAATGCATCCAATACCGCATCGGAGATCTGATCGCAGATCTTATCCGGATGACCTTCCGTCACGGATTCGGATGTAAACAAACGCCGTCCTTGAAGAGACATAAGCGTGTACCTCCCTATGTTTCGCGATAAAAATTTCCCGTATACATAAAACGAACCTTTTCCGGTAGGGAAAAGGCTAGTGATTCCATCCTCGGTTGTAATGTTAACTGATTAGGCAGGGTAGTGTCAAACAAAACAAAAAAAGAACCCCGGCGTCCCGGGGTTCTTTCTTAAAAGCTAGTCGAAAGATTACTGAGCAGTTGTCAGCGTCCAGTTAGTTGTAGCTGTAGCGTAAGTGGCAGTATAAGTTCTTGCGTTAGCTGCTGCCGCTGTATCAGTTACAGTGAATTTGAACGTGGCACCATCAGCAGGAGTTCCTGCAATTGTGAATGTAGGAGTCGTTGTAGTTCCGTTTGCAGGAGCTACAGTAACGCCAGTTACTCCACCAGTTACTGCGCCAATAGTTACTGTAGCAGCCTCGTTCAATGTTACAGCCAGAGTAGTAGCATTGTTAGGCGTACCTGCAGTAGCTGTAGGAGCAGTAGTATCAGGAGCTGTGTATGTTCCAGCTGTTCCTGTAACACTGAATGTTCCTGCTGGAGTAGCATCAGCATCTTTAGCAACAACCAGCTTAGTTGTAGCATTCGCTGTTCCGTTGAACTCAACGTATACCGAAGTAGTCGATGCAGTTCCAGCTGGTACAGCGAATGTAGCGGTAATACCACCAGTAGTTGCGCTCACTTGGCTAGCAGCTACAGCCGCTGTTGTTCCAACACTAGCTTGGAACAGGTTGCGAGTTGCGGTACTGCTACCATCAACAACAGTTACCTCTCTAGTTGTTGGAATGAAGACGCTGATTGCAGTGTCGCTAGTTCTCGTTACAGTAGCTGTAGCAGAGCTAGCAACTGGTTTGGCGTTGTTGCTGATTGGTTGGTTAACGGCACCTCTGTTACCAAACTGATCAGTTACGTTTGCAATGGTCAGTTGACCAGTTGCGAAGGACAACGAAGTCGAAGACGGCAGTGTGATCGTAGCCGTTTTGTTGTTGTCGCTCATCGTTACCGAAGTAGGTACGATTGCAGTAGTAGAACCTGCTGGAGTGAATCCAACGCTTGTTCTGTCGATGCTAGTAACTGGAGTGTTGAATGTTACGACGATCTGACGATCGCTGTTCACAACTGGAGTGTTGGAAACTGTGATCGAACTATTGCTAGGGCTGATTGTTGCAGTAGCTTCTACTCGTCCATCACGACCGTTGGACGTGAAGTAAGTTCCGTCTGCTTTTGCAACGTAGCTTGCTACAACCAGTTTGTTGTCAAGTGCAGTAGGAGCATTCGTGAAGTTTCTAGCGTAAATACGTACAGTGTTAGCGCCCACGATTTCTACATCAGTATTACGATCTGTAAGAACTGTAGTCGTACCACTGTTTGCTGGAGCTCCTGCTCCATCCAGACGGTATTTGCTAGCTTCAAGCGCGTTACCGTTACCCGAAGTTGCTACTGTACCGGAGAATTGCAGGTAGACCCATGCTCCATCACGCCAAGCGCGATCCAGCGTTGTGTCAGCAGACTTAGTCAGGCTGATTGTAGTGCTGTAAGGAGTCAGTACGTTTTGAGCTGTTGTCAGGTCACGTACGCCAGCAACTTCGAACTTGTAGCTGCCTGCAGTCAGCGACGATACAGGGCCCAGAGTTACGCGAACTGTGCGTCCGTTCGTTCCGACTTGTTGAGGAGCCGTTACCGGATGACCCGCGCTTGTCAGGCCTGTTCCTGTTACGACTGTTCCAGCTGTGTTTCTCAGCGTGTAGTAGTCGCGGTTCAGAGCGTAACCAGTCAGCGTGCTGTCCGAAACGTTAACTGCTTTGCTGAATTGAACATCAACATAGTAGTTGTTGTTCTCAACGCCTACGGAAGTACCAACTACTGTAGGAGCAGTCAGATCCAGTGTAGGAGTTACAGTTGCAGTCAGTGTAGCAGCCGTGTTGCCGCTGTAGTCCGTTACGCCAGTCAGCGTAATCGTGTTAGCGGAGTAGCTCAGGTTGCTAGGGAATGTCAGAGTTGCAGTTCTGCCGGACAGGGATACTTGTGCTGTCGACGAAGTCGAGTTTGCATAAGCGCTGCCGATGCTGCGAACTGGTTCGCTGAACGTTACGGTTACTTCTTTCAGATCGTTCGAAGTTGTCGAAGTGATCGTCGGAGCAGTCGTATCAGCTACTACTGTGAACTTCTGATCAACCGGAGCCATTACCAGACCCGAGTAGTCAGTTACGCCCGACAGACGGATCGTGTGATCGCCTACGCTCAGCGGAGTCTCGATGATTACCGAGTTGCTCGAGTAGCTTGGAGTGATGTTAGCCGCTACTGCCGCGCCGTCGATTCTGATTCCGCCGACAGTGATCGACGATTTTTGAACCGGCTCGCTGAATACTACTTCAACTGCGCCAGTACCCAGCGGGTTCACTTGGGAAACCGTAGGAATCGTTACATCAGAAGGAGTGAAGGTAGCTTTGCCGGAGATCAGAGTCGAACCCGTGCTTTGCTTCACGTTGTTTACAGTAACCGTAGTTTGACGGTTGTTCGACAGAGTCGAACTTTCTGTCAGACGCAGAGTTACAGTTGTACCGTCAGCCGACAGAGCAGCGCTGCTGATTGTCAGATCCGGAATGCTGTAGTTATTGATGTTTTCAGCGGAAGTCTTGTCGACTTTACCGTTGAACATTACCATAACTTCTTTGAGGTTCGAAGCAGACGCGCTTGTTACTGCGCTTGCGTCTGTTACTTTCCAAGTTACGGACTCGCTGTAGTCGAAGTCGTTATACTTGAAAGTTACAGTCGTTGCAACGTTCGGCTGCAGAGCAGTCGTAGGCTTAACTGTTACTTTCTCGCCGTTAGCCAGCGTGAAGACTACAGTCGCGCCGTTGTCTGTCACGTCGTAAGAAGCGACAGCCGGTTTGCTCAGAGCTGTTTGGTAAGCGTAAGCTGTGTCAACCAGCAGACCGCGAGTTGCTGCGCCTGCGAAGTTTGCAGTTTTGCTGATCAGGCCAGCGTTGATTGCAGCTTGTACTTCGCCTTTAGCCCAAGCAGCCGCACCGTTGTCGATGCCTGTAGTCGGGATTTCCAGCTTAGCTGCGCGTACCAGCGTAGCTGCCATTTCTTGAACTGTTACTTTACCGTTCGGGTTGAACAGTTTTTTAGTTCCAGTCGTTGTACCTTTCATGTAGCCGGCTTTAGTTACGGCTTCAACGTAAGGTTTGTACCAAGCGTTCGCATAGTTAGGGTCAGCGTACGTGCTAGTTGTAGTAGCCGTAGTGTCCAGACCAGTCAGCAGTGCTACGACTTTCGCGAATTCCGCGCGAGTCATGTCTTTGTCGAGGTAAGCTTCGCCGTTCGGGTAACCTGCGAAAATACCTTGAGTAACCAGTGCGTTGTATTTCTCTTGCGTCGTCAGAGTTGCTGCGGAAGTGACCGAAGCGAACATCGAGAACGCCATAGCCGTGGACAGAGCCAGGGATACAATTTTCTTCATAACCTTCTTTTCTCCTCCTTGGAGTGTTGCTGTGTTTTTTTTGTCTGTAATTGGTTCGCATTCGCTCATGTTACTCATTAGCTGATTGCACCCCCTTTCCAGAGTTGAGCAGGTTTAAGTATAAATGAGGTCTGTGACGGGTATCACAGAAACTTAAAACCACGAGAATAAATAAGTAAGCGCAAGACAATAGCTGCCCAATCCCGCTTTCCGTATTATACATTGGTCGCTAACCCCCGTAAAGTCCATTTTCGCACAAGGGCTCACAACTTTCAGGTTTTACGGCCAATGTCTGGAAAATCAAGAGGTTTCTTGGGTGTTTTCCGCGTCTTGTTTTGACACTCAATCTCTTAGACGCTAGAGGTTACAAAAAAGTTGCGACAGTTCGAAAGTTTTTTTTACTTTTTTTTGAGACGGGCGATCGGGAGGGAAAAATGCGATGATGTAAGGGTTGCCCACTGTTTTACTTAACCCCCGCGCCGGGGATATAAACACAAAAAGCGTCAGCTTTCGACGCTTTTTGTGTTTTCCTTCTCATATGGAAGAATCCCGCCAGTCGCTTAACGGATGCGAAGCGCCAATTGGATGATTCTCGCCCGCATCTGCGGATCGGAATCCAGCTTCTCGTACATCTCGTCGATCGGCTTCTTGTTGTCTTTGTAGGTCTTGTCGTGCTTGATCGTCGCGTGCGACCACGTGATCAGCTCGTTCTCCGCTTCGGCCAGTTCGTTGAAGGCTTGGTGGAATCCGGTCTCGACGACCAGCTGCTCCATCAACTCTTGTTCGACTTCCGCGTTCTTCTGTTCTTCGGCTACGCGAGCTTCCAATACTTTGGAACGCTCTTCGAACTTCGTTTTGGCTTTCATATAATCAATCTGAGCTTTCGACTTGATCGGTTTCATCGTACTTCTCTTCACCCTCACAGATAAGTATTGTTATTCGCTATTCTAACGTAAAACGCTTCAAAACACAAAAACCATTTTACCAGAATAGGAAGGCATGGAAAAGCGCCTCTATATAATAGAGACGCTTCGTCGGTCCGAAAAGTTACAGCTTCTTCATTTTTTGCATGATGGCTTTGGTAATGACCGCGCCTTCCGCCCGAGTGAACGTTGCCGTCGGGTCGAAACGGTAGGTCGTTTTGGAGCCTGTCGCCAAAGTGTTCGCTTTGCCGCTCATGATCTTCGCGCCTACGACCGCTTGGATGGAAGTGATCGAATAAGGCGATGCGATCGAGCCGGTATCGGTGAACGTCTTCTGCAGTTTAGCCAAATCTTTCGCTTGGTCGCCGAGCTTGAGGTTCATGGCTCTGGCGATCATGACGGCCGCTTCTTCGCGCGTTACCGTGCCGTACGGCAGGAAGACGCGAGGGCTGACGCCGCGGATGATGCCTTTGCGGACCGCCGTTTCGATATAACGGTAGTCCATCCGGTAGTCGGCCGTGTAACGGGTGACGTCTTGGAACGTCAACGCTTCGCCGACCGGCGGGTAATCGAGCGGAATATCGAGCATCTTGACGAGCATCGTGGCGAATTCGCCGCGCGTCATCATCTCGTATACGCCGAACTCTCCGGATTCTTTGCTCTGCATCACGCCGCGGGACATGACCAGTTCGATATCGTCGCGCGCCGTAGGGTGCGAGATGATGTCGTCGTAGCTGTAACGAAGCGCCATGACGGTGTAGTAACCGAAGCCGTCGAGCGTCGCCGTTACGGTCTTGCTGCCCGTGTTGATTTTACCGCCCAGATCGGTCCAGCCGCCCGTGGACGGGTTGTATTTCCAGATGCCCATATTGCTGGACAGCGCATTGGTAATGTTCGAATCGTATTTCAGCGTGATCGTTCCGCGCTGCGTCGGAGCCAGCCAATACGAGTTGGCGTTACGCGAATAGAACATTTTGTTATAAGGCTGGCTGCCCTGTACCGTCGTGAAGTCGCCCGTACCCGTCTGATCGCCCGTGAAGTAACCGGCGTCTACCCAGAAGAGGTTCGAAGCGGCGCCGAAGTGCGGATCATGCGTGCTCAGGGTCGCGATCGCGCCGGTATCGGAGCTTTGGTACTTCAGCTGTCCGTCCAACGGTTGACCCGTTCCGTCCAATTCGCCGACCGGGTTGTAAGTGGTGACCGTACGGCCGTCTTCCGGATTGGCGATACCGAACAGCATCTGCTGCGAGTTGAACAGGTTGATGGCTTCGGTCGATTCGTCCTGCGAACCCGGTACCGTCAACATCGTGCCTTTCGGCAGCGTGATGGACATCAGGCCTTTGAACACGTTCAGCTTGCCGGAAGTCGGTACGGCCGCTTTGAACTGCGAGCCCGGAACCGTTTCTTGCGAGTACGTGATCTCGAAGCTGTCGTTCAGCTTCTGCGTGCCTTGCGAGATCGTGAACTTCACCGTGTTCTTGCCCGCTTTGAGGTTGCCTACGGTGAGACGGAAGATGTCGTTGCCGTCTTTGGACTTGACCATCTCTTGTTTGCCGATGACGATCTTGTCCGCGCCTTCGGCTTTGATGCTGACGTCGACGAAGTTCTGCTTGATGATATTTTCGTTCGGCAGCTTCGGCGAGAGCAGCGAGTACTGCGACAGCTCGCGAGTGACGACCAGCGTGCGAGTGACGCGAGTCGTGCCGATCAGCGCTTCGATGCGGATCGTCTTGTCGCCGCTCGGCGGAAGCGTAACGTTGCTCAATACGAACTGAGCGGAGTAATCGAGCGGGTTAACCGTATACGTCAGGTTGCCCGTCGCGTTGTTCCACACCAGCTTGTTGGTCGGGTCCTGCTTGGACGTCGCGATCAAGTTGCCGTCGTTGTAGACGTTGACCAGCGTAGCGTTCGTCAGGCCGAATACCACGTCCATGCGGCTCGAACCCGTCGTGAATTTGTCGGTGCCGGATGCTTTGAACATCGGATCGTCCGTGCTGTCGGCCAATTTGCCGACCGGCAGCGGGTACAGCGTGCCGATGACCGGAACGTCGTCGGAGAAGATATACACCGTGATCGTCGTTTTGACGGGAACGCCGCCTGCCGTACCGCTCAGCACGATGGTGTTCGGTCCCGGAGTCAGTTTGACCGTCGGGGATGTCGGAACGTTGAACGTATTGTTGGCGCTGATAAAGCCGCCGCTGTTCAGCGAAACCACGGTTCCGTTCAGCGTCAGCTTGAGGCTGTCCAGATCGGAAGCCGCGAAGTTGACCAGACGGCCGCTGATGCCCGTGAACGGTTTTTTGCCCGGAGGCGTGTCGATGCTGTTGCCCGTGAACGTCTGACCGTCATAGACGTTGGTCAGGTCGATAAACGGAGCCGGAATATAATTGATCTGAATCGTTTTGACGCTGTCGCCGCCCGCTCCCGTCGCCGTGAACGTCAGCGTTTGCGGACCGGAAGGCAGCTTCGAGAGTTTGAATACCGGACGGCCTTCGGCCGACGTGTAGCGGGTCGACGTAATCGTCTGCTCTTTGCCGTCTTGAATCGACGTGACCGCATAGTCGGTCGCCGCGTTCTCTACGACCAGTTCAACCCAGACCGGAAGTTCGTATACGGTCGAGTTGTCCGGGAATACGGAAGACGAATATCCCGCCGTCAACGTCGTGCCGCTTGTCGGTGCCGTTACGTTGTACAGTTGGTTGACCTGCGTGATTACCGGCGTATTTCCCGTACGGAAGTAGAAGACGAAAGCTCCGTCCAGCTGCTGTCCGCCGTAGTTGCCGGAGATCGACAGGGTATACGTTCCGTTTGCGGTAATCGATTGAGCGATCGCCGAAGTGGAGAACGTGAATTGTTTGTAGCCCGTATCGCTCGTCGTAGGCGTGATGGTTACGTCGCCTGCGTCGATGCCGGCATAATCGCCCGTGGAACCGTTCTTGGTCAGCGTAGCCGAGAAGTTGGTTACGCCGCCTGTCGGCGCCGGATCTTGTTCATTGAAAATCATGGAACCCGTGATCTTGCCGGAGAGGCTGTCGGCTACGATCGTCGGCGTCTCGTCGACTTGTTGGCCGCCGATGGAGACGTTGTACGGCATGCCCAGATTAGCCGCGGTTTGCGGATAATACACGAGCTGACGCGTCACTTGCGAAGACTTCGTGCTCGTCGAAGCGACAAGGACAAGGGTATTCATGCCTTTGTTAAGCTTGAGGTCGGTCGCGACGAACGTGCCGTTGCTGCCTACCGTTTTCGTGCCGTTTACCGTTACCGTCGTCGCGTTCAACGCCGTGATGTTCAGCGCGGGCGATTGAGTGGTGACGACGATCGGTTTGTTGTCGTACAATTTGCGGTTCGTGCCGTCGAGCAGGGCTACGTCGCTGATGACCGCGAAGTTCGAGTAGCTGACGAACGCGCTCACGCTGACTTTGTTGCCTGCGGCTCCCGTCGAGCTGGCTTGACCGCTGATGATGATTTCGTTGATGCCTTCTTTGAGCTGAACGCCCGAGAACACGAACGTGTTGTTATCCGTGAAGTTCGGTTTTACGCTCATCTCGCCGCTGTCGTAGACCTGATTGCCTCCGACTTTGGTGATGACTTGATACGTGATGGAGTCTTTGGACACGCCGCTGAAAGTCGATTCCACGTCGATGACGTTGCTGTTCGTCGTAGTCGGGGAAGCGGCAGAAGTACTCAAGTTATTGATATGGAAGTACTTATCGTTATCCGCCGCGCGCACGATTCCTGCCGGAATCAAGCCGATGACGAGCGTGATGGCCAGTAATAAGGCGTAAGCCGATCTAAGCTTTGCTTTCAAAATACATCCTCCTTATATTGAACTTTCGATAGGTATTCGGACGTTACGACGACTTGCAATGTGCTCGTAATGGCCTCGCTCCTTTCTCCTCGTTATTTTTTTTATCGGCGCGACCTCATGGATATGTTATAAAAAACCCCAATTTATTTGTTTTTATCAAAACTTGCGGGAATATTTGTCAAAACAAAAAAAGCCCGCCTACCGGTTATCCGGTCAGGCAGGGCTTATGCACGGCGGGTTATCTTCCCGAGAACGATCGGATCAAGGTTCCGTTCGATCGGTCGATTTGATTCTGAGACGCGACAGCAGATGGAGGACCGGACGCTTGGTCTTGCCGACCAGTCCGATGATTTCCGCTCCGATCTGAAGGAAGAACATCATCACGCAGATCACGACGAACGTGACCCAGTTGGCTTCGTACATCGCGGAAGCGGACTGAATGACCGCCAGCACGCCGAAGAAAGCGGCGATTCCGTAGATGATCAGCACCGTCTGGCGATGGCTGAATCCGAGTTCGCGCAGGCAGTGATGCAGATGGCCTTTGTCGGGCGCGAAGATCGGTTTCTTCTGAAGCTTGCGGCGCACGATCGCGAAGAACGTGTCCGACAGCGGAACGCCGATGATGATCAGCGGCGTGATGAAGGACAGGACCGCGATCTGCTTGAAGCCGAGCAGCGACAGCATCGCCAAGCTGAAGCCCAAGAACAGCGAGCCGGTATCCCCCATGAAGATCTTGGCCGGATGGAAATTAAAGAACAAGAATCCCACGATGCCGCCGAGCAGCAGCAGACAGAGCATCGCGACGAGCAGATTGCCGTTGATCAGCGACATCACGAGGATGGTGCCGATGGCGATGCCGGACACGCCGGCCGCCAAGCCGTCCAGTCCGTCGATCAGATTGACCGCGTTCGTGACGCCGACGATCCAGAAGACGGTCAGCGGAATCGCTATCCAGTTCTCGAGCGAAGAATAGGCATCCATAAAAGGAACGTTGACGAAGTCTACTTTGATGCCGAATCCGAACACGACGACGCAGGCCGCACCGGTCTGAATCAGAAACTTCAGCTTGGCGTTCAGGTCGAATCGGTCGTCCAGGGCACCGGTCAGCACGATGATCGTACCGGCCGTCAGGAAGGCTTTGATGAAGTCTGCGTCCCGACCCGCCAGTTCGAACGGCAGGAACGGCATAATCGCAAGCAGCGAAATGGCAAAAGCAAGAAAGATTCCGAGTCCGCCAAGGCGCGGCATAATGCGCGTATGCACTTTACGGGCGTTCGGCACGTCCACGGCTCCGACCTTGATCGCGAACCGCTTCACGAGCGGCGTCAGACCGAGGGCCAATCCAAGGGCGAGTACGAAGCCGAGAATATAGACGATGTGCATGATTGTCTCCAACCTCCAATAGTGTTTCAACCGGGAATAATTATAACCCGCTCTGCGTGCGAATACCAGCATGAATCTGCGGTTTTTCGTCTACATCGACCGAATCCGAGGCAAGTTTTTATCCTTTTTGCGCAAATTCGGCCGTTTCTCTCTATTTATCTATCTTTTTGGCAGGCCTGCCTTTACTTGTCTTTCTTTTTCGTTTTCTTGACGACGCGCATGAATCGGGGCAGAGCCATCATGCGCGGCAAGCGGGAAGGTTCTTTGGCGAGCCGATAGAACCACTCGAGCTTCAGTTTCTGCATGAATACCGGCGCTCGTTTGGTCTTGCCGGAGATGACGTCGAAGCTGCCGCCCACGCCCATGATGACGGGAACGCCCAATTCGTGCTTATGGCGGGCGATCCACGGTTCCTGCGTCTTGGCATCGCGCGCGACGAAGAGCAGGTCCGGCTTCGCTTCGCGGATCGCTTCGATGACTCCCGCGTTTTCGGGCTCGCCGAAGTATCCGTTGCGCACGCCAACGATTCGCACCTTCGGATACTGTTTCTGTAACCGGCTGGCTGCTTCCTGAACCACTTCTTCCGCCGCTCCCAACAGATAAGCGCTCCAGCCCAGTTGTTCGCCGCGCTTCATCAGCTCGTGCAGCAGGTCGAATCCGGCCACGCGCTCCGCGACCGGATCGCCGAACTGCTCGGCGGCCCAGACCACGCCCGCGCCGTCCGGCACGATCAATTCGGCTTCGCGCATGGCGCGCATGTTGTCTTCGCTCTCCAGCGCCGCCATGATCATGATCGGGTTCGCCGTGATTACCTGATGCGGCAGGCCCGAAGCTACGGCGCGTTCCAAGACCTCGACCGTTCCCCGCATATCGAGCTTCGAGACTTCGACGCCGAGGATGGACGTGACCGGCACCTTACCGGTTCCGGCTTCCAGATGGGTATGACTGCTCAATATCGCTCATCCTTTTTGTGCAAAATAGTCGGCGATCGCCCGGGCAGGGCGCGCCGCTTCGCGCTGAAGTTCCGCGATCAGCGGCTCTCGTTCGCGCTTCCAGCCGTCGGCGTCGTCCAGCAGATGATTCAATTCTTCGGCCAACCGCTCCGGACGCACCTGCTGGCTGCTGCCGATCGCTTTGACTTTGAGCCGCGCGAGGAAACTGTCGATCTTCGGGTCGTACGATACGCCGGCGAGCGGAACCCGCTGCGACGCGGCATAGATCAAGCTGTGCAGCCGCATGCCGACGAGCGCGGAACAGCGTCCGACTTCGAGCAGCATGGCCTGCGGATCTTCGTTCTGCCGCATCGTGATCTTCGAGCCGAGCGACTTCACGTCGCCCATGCGCTCGATCACGTAATTCGATGCGGCTTCGTCGTCCGGCAGATGGAACGGCAGGAAGCAGAAATGCACGTTTCGCGTCTCCGCGAGTTTGCGCAGTCCGTCGGCGATGCCCGCCAGTTCCGCGCGGCCTTCGTCCCAGAAACGGACGGATACCCCGATCTTCGGCAGCTCGCCTTCTTCCGGCTTGCCGGCCGGGAATTTGGAAGCCGCGCCCGTCGGCAGCGGCAGTCCCATGACGGGGTCCGGCACGATCTCGATCCGTTCGGCCGGGAGGTTCATCGCGCGCAGCAGCTCCGACGACTCCTGATCGCGCACCGAGACGTACATGCTGCGCTTGAACGCTCCTTTAATGAAAGGATAGAAAATCTTGCGATTGACCGGCCCGACGCCCTGCGCGTAGATAAACACCGGTTTGCCGAGCCATTGGGCGAGACGGATCACGCCGACGTAATAAGGAATCGTCTTGGGGCTGGTCGCGTCCTGCAGCAGGCTTCCGCCGCCGCTGATCAGACCGTCGCTCTCCTGCAACGCCGCGCGTACTTCCTTCATATTCATCCGGTGAACGGCCTTGACTCCGTAGATGCCGGAAGTCCAAGAAGGATCGCCGGAGAGAACGATGGGCTCGAACGCCACGCCGCTCCGTTTGCCTTCTTGTTCCAGCGCGGTCAGAATCGATTTCAGGACCGCTTCGTCTCCGCTGTTGCGGAAGCCGTAGTAACCGGAGATTACAATTTTGCGAGCAGCGGCGACCATTTCTTCCAACACCTTTCGATGATTTGCCATACGAGCACGAAGACCAGACCGACGACGATACCGAAGCCGATTCCGAGCAGGTCACGCATGAACGAAATCCAGATTGGGGTATGGATATGCGCGAAGGTATCGACCATGGACAATTGGCCGATCGATGCGATAATCATGACGTAGATCGCATGGCGATAACGCAGAGCCACGACTACGCCGGCGATAAAGATCGGGTGTCCGAGCAGGAATTCTTTGAAGCGCGGACGCACGCCGACCGTATTTTCGAGCAGGGTACGCGTGATTTTCTCCAATCCGCTGGCGCTGCCGCTGTTGCCGGTACGCGACAGATAATACATGCCTACCACGCCGGCGACCGCGATAATCACGACCATAGCGACCGTAATCGGCATGCGCAGAATCTTGCCGACGCTGCCGAACGCCGAGTTTTTCCGGTAAAAGAGCACGTACAGCGCGGTCAGCGCGATCGGCGCGAGATGCAGCAGGCTGACGCCGCGGAACTGCTCCAGCACCAGTTGGTACGTCACGCGGTTAAGCAGCGCGATAATGAACGGCACGGCCATCAGCGACATGGCGCTGGTCCGCAGGAACAGCAGAATGCCGTGCGCCAAGCGGCGGCCGAGGCTCATGTTCTGCCCGGCTTCGTACAAACGGTCGATCTTGCGGACGGCGAATACCATCGCGATCGTCGGCGCGCTGATGCCCGCGAACAGCGCGAGCGCTTGTTCCATCAAGTGCGGGCGCAGTACGTACAGGCCGGCGACGCCGACAAGACCCAGCAGGAAGGCAAGCAGCGTCAGCGGCGGGATAAAGATCGACACCGCCAGAGCGACCAGCGCGACCGCGCCTACGATGGCGACCCAACGGAAGTAATTCTGTCCGGCCATCTCCGCGACGTCGAAAGACGACGCCGGGCCGAACTTGAAGCCGTAATGTTCGATGCGCTTCGTCGCGCCTTCCGGCCCGTCGAGGCTCTCGATCACATTCTCGATCGTGTCGGTGATGCGGCCTTCGAGCGTATTGGTCTGCACGGCCGTATGAATGAACATCATGCGAATATTGCGATCTTTCGCGGCAAGAGCGAAGCGATCGGCGATAATGTCCGGATCGAGCGCCGAATCGCGTCCGCTCAGCGAGTACAGGCGAGCGACGTTGTAATTCGTCATCTTCGCGAGCGATTCGAAACCGCGCTGCGGAGATTTCAGATTCTCGATCGCCGCGATCCCGATGCTGCGTTCGTTCAGCAGTTTCGCGAAATCTTCCAGATGGCGCTCATCCGGTTCCTCGGCATAGCCGGGCACTTCTTCGCCGTCGAACAAGATGCGATCGACGCCCATCGTTTTGAAGCGATCGAGCAGCGAAGCGAGCGATTCCTGATCGTAGATCGAACTGTTGCCCAGACGCGGCAGCAGATGGAATCCTTTGGCCTCCAACATTTCCATCGCGATCGGGTCCGGCTCCATCGTTTTGAGCACGGCGTTCTGCACCGGCGTGGCGATCTTCAGACCGCTGCGTCCGTTCAACGTCCAATCTTCGACCGCGATATCCTGACTGGCAAAAGCCTTGCGGATGATCGGTTCGATCTTGGCCTGAATCTCGGCGTTGGTGAAGAGCAGGTAAGTCGCGTTCTCGTTGGCCGTCAATACTTTGCCGGTCAGACGCGCCGCGTCCTGTTCGCTGTACACCGTGATTCTTCGGGCATTGGACAATTCCGTCAGCGTCGCTTCGTAGACCGCCATCGTATTCACGCCGGCTTCTTTCAACGCGTCGAGCTGTTCGTTGATAAACGAGTTCGGGTTCCCTTGATACGACGAGACCTGGACGAGATCCCGATAATCGAAGATCATCTCCACGTTCTTGGACGTGCCTTCCGTCCGGATGCGATCGTACGCGACCGGAAGGGCTGCCACCAGCCCGAGGATCACCAGGACCCATAATCCTTTTATTGCAGCCTTATTCCACTGCCGCCACTTCTGACTCAAGTTCGGTATACCTCCTTGCCGGAAGCAATCTTCCGGCATTGTTGTTCGATTGATGTTCGTTCGTGCTGCTCACTAAATCAGACGCCTCCTGTCGGAGCGCACCCTCTGGGCGCCCTCCGGCAAGAGGCATCGTCGGGACCTTCTGGAGACTGTAAAGGCGGACGGATTAAGCGTCTACCCGCTCGGTCACAGCCGCTACCAAGCGCTGCACCGCTTCTTCGGCCGCCGGCAGCGAATCGCCGCGCACCGCGAAGTAAACTTTGATCTTCGGCTCGGTGCCCGAAGGGCGAAGCACGAACCAAGAATCGTCTTCCAAGATGTACTTCAGCACGTTCTCCGACGGCAGGCCGTCGATGCCCTGCGCGTAATCGAGCGTCTGCACGACTTTGACGCCGGCCACTTCGGTCGGCGGGTTGTCGCGCCAGTCGGCCATGATCGATTGGATCTTGGCCAAGCCGTCTTTGCCTTTCATCGTGCGCGATTCCAGACGTTCGAGGAACGTGCCGAATTTCGCGTACAGGCCTTCGAGCACTTCGTACAGCGTCTTGCCCTGCGTTTTGTAGTAAGCGGCCGCTTCGGCGATCAGCATGGAAGCCAGCACGGCGTCTTTGTCGCGCGCGTAGCTGCCGGCCAGATAACCGTAGCTTTCTTCGTAGCCGAACAAGAAAGTATGCTCGCCCGTCTGTTCGAACTGCGTCATCTTCTCGCCGATGTACTTGAAGCCGGTCAGCGTGTTCAGCACTTCCGCGCCGTAATGGCGGGCGATGACCGCGCCCATCTCGCTCGTCACGATCGTCTTGATGACCGCGCCGTTCTCCGGCAGCGTACCCGCTTCCTTCATGCGGCCCAGCACGTAATCGACCATGATCGCGCCCGATTGGTTGCCGCTCAGAACGACGTACTGTCCTTCTTTGTTGCGCACGACCGCGCCCATGCGGTCGCAGTCCGGGTCGGTGCCGATCAGAATGTCCGCGTTCAGCTCTTCGCCGAGCTTCATCGCCAACGTGAACGCTTCGCGCTCTTCCGGGTTCGGCGACTTGACGGTCGAGAAATCGCCGTCCGGCTGTTCTTGTTCCGGAACCACGGTCACGTTCTTGAAGCCGATGCGCTCCAGCACGCGGCGTACCGGCAGGTTGCCCGTACCGTGCAGCGGCGTGAACACGATCTGCAGATCGTCGCCTTTGCCGGCGGCAAGCTGTTCGCGGCTCAGCGAGAGGCTCGCGACCGTCTCGATGAACGCTTCGTCTTCGGCGTCGCCCAGCCAGACCAGCAGTCCTTGAGCTTCGGCTTCTTCGCGGGTGATCCGTTTGATCTCGGAGAACGACTGCACGCCCTGTACGAGACTGATGACGCGCTCGGCTTCATGCGGAACAAGTTGGCCGCCTTCGTGGTTGTAGACTTTGTAGCCGTTGTATTCCGGCGGGTTGTGGCTGGCCGTTACCATGATGCCGCCGTCCGCTTGCAGATGGCGAACCGAGAACGACAGCTGCGGCGTCGTACGCAGCGACGGATACAGCTTCGCCACGATTCCGTTAGCCGCCAGAACCAGCGCCGCTTCGAGCGAGAACTCCGGCGAGAAATGACGCGAGTCGTGCGCGATAATGACGGAAGGCTTGCCTTCTTTGCCTTCGGCCGTTTCCAATATGTACTGCGCCAATCCCTGCGTAGCTTTGCCTACCGTGTAACGGTTCATCCGGTTGCTGCCCGCGCCGATGACGCCGCGCAGACCGCCCGTGCCGAATTCCAGCTCCCGATAGAAACGGTCTTCCAGTTCGTCAGGCTGCGATTCGAGCGCGCGCAGTTCCTGTTTGGTCTCTTCGTCGATGCTCGGGTCTTCCAGCCACTGATTGACGACCGCGGCGGTTTTTTCGTTCAGACTCATGTTTGATATGCCTCCCTGTCCGGATTGTTGGGGTTGAAAAGGGGCCTATTCGCGGTCGGCGAGCGCAAACATCATATCGCCTTCGGCGACGACGTTTCCGTCGACTTTCGCTACGGCATGCCCTTTGCCGATCTTACCTTTGAAGCGCGTCATTTCGACTTCCAGATGCAGCGTATCGCCCGGCTTGACTTGTCCGCGGAAACGGAACCCGTCGATGCCCGCGAAAAAGCCGAGTTTGCCTCGGTTCTCTTCGACGATCATCATCGCCACGCTGCCTACCTGAGCCAACGCTTCAACTATTAATACCCCCGGCATTACCGGATAACCCGGAAAATGTCCGACAAAGAAAGGTTCGTTAACGGTTACGTTCTTGATGCCGACGGCTTTCTTGCCCGGCTCGACCTCAAGAATACGGTCCACCAGCAAGAAGGGCGGACGGTGAGGAATAATTTCTTGAATCTGCTGCGAATCCAACATCACGAGCAAAACTCCCTTCGGCAATTTCCTCCATCATTATACAGTTTCCCGCAGCAAAAAGAAATCGCGGAAAAGCACCGCAGCAAAAGAGCCGTCCCCGGATGATCCAGTACCGGAAACGGCTCTCTGCGCACGTTCATGCAAAATTTATGCAAATCCGCTCAAGGCGCGAAAACCAGATCGAAGACATGTTTCCACGTCTCCGGTTTGAACGCTTCCTCAAGCTCCTGCTTGCCGACGTATACGTAGCCGAAGACCAAACCTCCCGCCAAGCATACCGCGAAAAAGAGCAAAAAAAGAACAAACCGCAGCAGCCTTCTCCCGAACGTTTTTTTGCGGCGTTTCGGAGTCTTGTCCTGCTCGTCCATGACTTTTTCCACTTGCAAACCTCCTTGCCGCAAAGTCCGAAGCCCCGGACAAATCGCCGGAGCTTCGGACCTTTTCGATGTATCGCTTATGGAATCGCCGAGCCGGCGAGCCTCTGGATGTTCCGTTATTGACGGATGCTGTTGGCGATCCCCGCCATCGTGTCGCTGGACGTCAGCGCCTTCGCGGCCAACTGATAAGCGCGCTGCGCTTGCAGCATATCCGTCATCTGGCTGGTCATGTCGACGTTCGACTGTTCGAGGTACCGTTGGCGAACCTGCGCCGTAACGCCGCGATTCGTCAAAACGTCCGCTTCGTTAGCCCCGGCAGCCAGTTGGAACACGTTGCCGTCCACCTGCGTCAGACCTTCGGAGTGCTGAACGCGGGCGAGCGAGAGCTGTCCGGCCAATGTACTTTTTCCGTTTATGCCCTGCGCGTATACGCGGCCGTCGCTGTCCACCTGCATCTTGGTGTTCACCGGAATCCGAATCGGCTGACCGTTCGTTCCCATCACCGGATGTCCCTGATTGGTCAGCAGATACATGTTCCGCGCGTCCGCTCCGTAAGGCGCCAATTGGAAACCGCCTTCGCGCGTCCAAGCTTTCTGGCCGTTCGCTTGAATCTCGAACAGCGCGTTGCCTTCGATCGCGATATCCGAGTCGCTTCCCGTTTCTTTGAGCGGACCCTGCGTCAGATCGACGGTCACTTCGCCCATACGCGCGCCGAAGCCCATGTTAAATCCCGCATCCGTACGGCGGCCGCCCAATTGAAAAGCTTTGTCCTGCTGCTGCACGCGCGTGAGCGTATCTTCGAAGCTGCCTTGCTTGGCTTTGTAACCGACCGTATCCGCGTTGGCGATGTTATCCGAAATCAGATCGAGTTTGCGCTGGAGGTTATTCAAGGTCACCGAAGCGCTGATCATCGAGTTATTCATGAATGGGCCTCCTTAATTAGACTCTTCCGACTTCGTTAACGGCCTTGTCCAAGCTCTTGTCGTAGAACTGCACGACTTTCTGGTTGGCCTCATACGCGCGCAGCGCCGCCGTCAGATCGACCATGGATTGCGCCGGGTCGACCGTGGAGCGTTCCAGATAGCCTTGTCTTACTTCGATCCGGTCGTTGTTCGTCGCGGCTCGCAGCGAAGCGACGCCCTGCGTCTTCTCGGCGAACAATCCTTCGCCGTCGCGGGTCAAGCCGTCCGGCTTCTCCGCTACCGTAATGCCGATCCGTCCGGAAGCCGCGCCTGTCGCCTTTTCGAAGATCGTGCCGTTCTCCCGTACCCAATAATCGTCCATGGAGCCGGTCAAACGGATCGGCTGGCCGTTCTGGCCGAGTACCGTCTGATTCGTCGAAGTCACGAGAACGCCGTCGGCCGTCAGATGCATATCGCCGTCGCGCGTGTAGCTTACGCCGCCTTCCGCGTTCTGCACGTTGAAGAAAGCTTGAGGCTTATACACGACCGTCCCGTTCGCCTGCACGGATTTGCCCGAAGCGTCGAAGACCAAGTTGCCGCCTTGCGGATTCGCGACCTGAAGATCGGAGACCAGCGCGAGATCGTCCGAAGAACCGCTCTCCGTCACGTCGCCCTGCACCATCATCGCGATGCTTTCTTCCGCGAATACGCCCGTGTTCAACTTGCCGACCTGACGATTGTCTTGTCCTTGATCGCCGCCTTGAAGCCCGATCATCACTTCCGGAAAAGAACGTGCCACGCTCTCGACTTGTTTGTACCCCGTCGTGTTCAAGTTGGCGATGTTCTGCGTGACCGTGTCGTGTCTGCGCTGTTGGGTCATCATGCCTGCGGTCGCCGTATATAATCCTCTCAGCATTCGGTGTTTTCCCCTTTCCGATATCGCGGATGCGGTTTGTGCTCTCGGTGTAACAGCCCGGCTGTCGTTGTCCGTGTCCATGCGGCCGATCGGGTCCTTTTTATAAAAAACCCCTCGGCCTTGTGATATATATATCGGCAGTTCGGAAAAATTATTAAGAACTTTTTAGAGGAAAATCAGAATTTTTTCTTCGCCGTCTGATCGAGGTGATCCAGCATCTTCTGCGTGCCCTTGACGACGCAGTGCATCGGATCTTCCGCCGTCCATACCGGCACTTTGAGTTCCTGCGCCAGCAGGTCGTCGAGACCGTGCAGCAGAGCGCCTCCGCCCGTCAGCACGACGCCGCGGTCGATGATGTCCGCCGACAGTTCCGGCGGGGTACGCTCCAGCACCGACTTCGCGGCGCTAACGATCAACGCGACCGACTCGTCCAGCGCTTCTTTGACTTCGGCCGAAGTCACGGAGATCGTGCGCGGCAGGCCGCTCACCATATCGCGTCCGCGAATATCGACTTCCGCATGGCGGCCGTCCGGATGCACCGAGGCGATATTGATCTTCAGATCTTCCGCCGTACGTTCGCCGATCAGCAGTTTATATTTATTTTTGATATAGCGGATAATGGATTCGTCGAACGTGTCGCCCGCCACCTTGATCGAGGAAGAGGTGACGATATCGCCCATCGACAGTACGGCCACGTCGGTCGTGCCGCCGCCGATATCGACGACCATGTTGCCGCTCGGCTGGTAGATGTCCATGCCCGCGCCGATCGCGGCCGCTTTAGGTTCTTCTTCCAGATATACGTCTTTCGCTCCGGTACGCTGGGCCGCTTCGCGGATCGCCTTCTGTTCGACTGACGTGATGTTGGTCGGCGCGCAGATCAGAATCCGCGGATTGCTGTACCAATTCCGGCCTCCGACTTTATTGATAAAGTAGCGCAGCATCGCTTCCGTAATCTCGAAATCGGCGATGACGCCGTCGCGCAGCGGTCGCACCACTTCGATGTTGCCGGGCGTGCGTCCGACCATGCGGCGCGCTTCTTCGCCCACGGCGAGCACTCGCTTCGATTCTCTTTCTACTGCTACAACCGATGGCTCGTCGATAACGACTCCCTTACCCTTCACATAAATCAGCACGTTCGCCGTGCCCAGGTCGATCCCGATATCCTTGCTCAACATGTATATTCGCGGCCTCCAGCATCCTTGTTTATTCGGCTTTCATGACTACGCGCGTCCGCCCGTCGCCTGCAAACTACCAGCTTTTAACATAGCATATTTAAGGGTCTCTCTTCAACGGGAATTCCTCGGAAAAGAAGGTTAAAAACGCAAAAAATCCAAGTTCTTTCGAACTTGGATTCGCAAACCTTATGAACAAGGACCCAAGCTTAGGCCCATGTCGGCTGAACGTTGAAGATCGGAGCTTCCGCGCGCGTCGACGTTTCTTTGACCGCGGCAGTTTCTTCCGACTTCTCCGGCACGGAAACGCGCCAGATGTCCGCTCCCAGACCGACCAGCTTCTCCGTCAGATTGACGTAGCCGCGATCGATATGGTGCGTGCCGCCGACTTCCGTCGTGCCTTCGGCCACGAGTCCCGCGCAGATCAAAGCAGCGCCTGCACGCAGATCGGTTGCCGTCACTTTGGCGCCTACGAACTTCGTATCGCCGCTGACGAACGAAGAACGTCCTTCGACTTTGATCTCGGCGTTCATCAAGCGGAACTGATCGACGTGCATGAAACGGTTCTCGAACACCGTTTCCGTCACGACGCTCGTTCCGGTCGCGCTAAGAAGCAGAGCCATCATCTGAGACTGCATGTCCGTCGGGAAGCCCGGATACGGAAGCGTCTTGATGTCCACGGCGCGCAGCGGCTTGTCGGCCACGACGCGAACCCCGTTCTCGTCCGGCATAACCGTGACGCCCATCTCTTCCATCTTGGCGATTACCGGACCGAGGTGGTCGGCGATCGCGCCTTCGACGTAAACGTCTCCGCCCGTGATCGCCGCGGCAACCATGTAGGTACCCGCTTCGATCCGGTCAGGAATGACCGTGTGAGGAGCTCCGACGAGCTTCTCGACGCCTTCGATACGGATCGTGTCCGTACCTGCGCCGCGAACCACCGCGCCCATCGCATTCAGATAGTTGGCGAGGTCCACGATTTCCGGTTCTTTGGCCGCGTTTTCGATGGTTGTCGTTCCGACTGCCATCGTTGCGGCCATCATGATGTTTTCCGTCGCGCCTACGCTGGCAAAATCCAGATAGATTTTGGCTCCGCGGAGTCTGCCGTCGCTTTTCGCTTCGACATAGCCTTCGCCCAGCGTAACCTTGGCGCCCATCGCTTCGAAGCCTTTGAGATGCTGATCGATCGGACGAGTGCCGATCGCGCAGCCGCCCGGCATGGAGATGCGGGTAGAGCCAAGGCGCGCAAGGAGAGGCCCCATTACGAGGAAAGAGGCACGCATCTTGCTTACCCACTCGTATGGCGCTTCGGATGAAGTCAGGTTTTGCGCATTTACACGGATGACTTCATCCCGGTATGTAATGCCTGCTCCCAACGATTCCAAAACTTTGTTGATGGTCATGACGTCATCAAGAGGAGGCGCGTCGGAAATGACGCTTTCTCCTTCTTGTGCTAAAAGACTGGCAGCGATGATAGGAAGCACCGAATTCTTGGCACCGCTAACTTTGACGGTTCCGGTCAATCGTTTGCCGCCGCGGACGATAAATTTGCTCATCTCCGTATTCCCTCCGCGCGTTTATTTTACGTTGTTTGTGGTATTGTGCACATGCCGGCCTGACGGCCGATTCGTCTTTTGAAAGAAAAGAACTCAACAAGCCTAATGACTGATTAACCCAAGCGTTACGACTTAAAACAATTCCGACTTTTCAGAAGCCCATTTTGAGCAATTGCGACCATCCGATGTAATCCAAAACGAAGTTCGCAACGAAGTGCCCGAGCACAATCGCGAGCAGAACATGCAGCATTTTCCCCTGCGGACTCTGCGGATGGCGAATGATCAGATCGAGCTTCAGATTCTGCAGCGCCCACCAAGCCAAAAAAATGCAGCCCAGCGAAATCAGCATGGATAGAAACCCGTAAACTCCCGTTTGCGAGAAAGATGCCAAGGCGCTTTGACCCACCGCTTTAAGCCTCCTTCGTTCGTCCGGTCGGACTGTAAGTCCGCCTATCGGATATTTTAACGGACTTCTTTATAATACTGGGAAGCGACCGAAGAATCCAGCACATTTCAAACAATTTTTACAAAAAGTCGCCTCCGGCTTTACTCTACGGCTTTCAAAGCGGAAAGGTTTCTTTTCGCTTCGATTTTGTAAGCGTTTTTTCGCAAAAACCTTGATGCGGCAAGCCCTTTCGCTATATCGGCAGAAGTTCGGCGTTTGTTAATGCTTTTGGATTTTTTCGTTCTTTTCGACTTCTTGGCTGCCTGCTTATGTACCTATATTTCCGGGGAAATAAGTCTTTTCGGCCTGCTCGGCATCCGCAGAAAAAGGCCGGTCTCCGAAGAGACCGGCCTGCGATCATTTGCTTACGTTATCCGTAGTCGTTACGTCGATCCGAGTCATCGCGCGTTTCAGCGCAAGCTCGGCCCGGCGATGGTCGACTTCGTCTTGATGCATCTTGCCGCTTTCGAGGCGCAGCTGCGCTCTCTCGCGCGCCGCGCGGGCGCGTTCGACGTCGATCGCTTCCGGCAGCTCGGCGCTTTCGGCCAAGACGACCACTTTCTCGCGACGGACTTCGAGGAAGCCGCCGTGCACGGCGATATGCGACCGTTTGCCGTCCGCATGTTTGACGGTCAGCGCGCCGATCTGAAGCGGAGCGACCGTCGCGATGTGGCCTGCCAGAACGCCCATGTCGCCTTCAATGCTTTTGGCGATGATATTCGTGACTTCGCCGGAGTAGACGAGCCGCTCCGGAGTAACGATTTCCAGCAAAAAGGTGCTCACTTCTATCCCTCCTCACCCTAAGCCGGACGGCTTAAAGGGTTTTTGCCTTCTCGACGGCTTCTTCGATCGTTCCGACGAAGAGGAATGCCGCTTCCGGCAGACCGTCGTGCTTGCCGTCAAGGATCTCGCGGAAGCTGCGGATCGTTTCCTTAACCGGCACGTAACGTCCTTTGAGGCCCGTGAAGGCTTCGGCAACGTGGAACGGCTGGGACAGGAAGCGTTGGATTTTGCGCGCGCGGGCAACGATGACTTTATCGTCTTCGCTCAGCTCGTCCATGCCCAAGATCGCGATGATGTCTTGAAGCTCGCGATAGCGGGCCAAGAGCTGCTTAACGCCTTGAGCGACTTCGTAGTGCTCTTCGCCGACAACGTCCGGAGCCAGAATCCGCGAGCTGGAAGCCAGCGGGTCGACGGCAGGGAAGATACCCATTTCGGAGATTTTACGCTCCAAGTTGGTCGTGGCGTCCAAGTGCGCGAAAGTCGTCGCAGGAGCCGGGTCGGTATAGTCGTCCGCCGGTACGTAGATCGCTTGGATCGACGTGACGGAACCTTTTTTGGTCGAAGTGATGCGTTCTTGCAATTGACCCATTTCGGTCGCCAGCGTCGGCTGGTAACCTACGGCCGAAGGCATCCGGCCGAGCAGGGCGGATACTTCCGAACCCGCTTGGGTAAAGCGGAAGATGTTGTCGACGAACAGCAGCACGTCGCGGCCTTCTTCGTCGCGGAAATATTCGGCCATCGTCAGACCGGTCAAGGCTACGCGCAGACGCGCGCCCGGAGGCTCGTTCATCTGACCGAATACCATGGCCGTTTTGCTGATAACGCCGGATTCTCTCATCTCGTGGTATAAGTCGTTACCTTCGCGCGTGCGTTCGCCGACGCCCGCGAATACGGAGATACCGCCGTGTTCCTGCGCGATGTTGTTGATCAGCTCTTGGATCGTTACGGTTTTGCCTACGCCGGCGCCGCCGAACAGGCCGATCTTGCCGCCTTTGGCGTAAGGAGCCAGAAGGTCGATGACCTTGATGCCGGTCTCGAGCATTTCCGCTTGCGTCGACAGTTCGTCGAACGTCGGCGGTTGACGGTGGATCGGGTTGTTGACCGTGGACACCACGTCGCCCGCTTCGTCGATCGGATCGCCGAGAACGTTAAATACGCGTCCCAACGTCACTTCGCCGACCGGAACGGAGATCGGGCCGCCGGTATCGACAGCCGCGCTGCCGCGAGTCAAGCCGTCCGTCGAGGACATCGCGATGCAGCGAACGGTGTTGTCGCCCAGATGGTTCGATACTTCCAGGGTCAGTTCGATCGTTTTGCCGTCTTCCGTCGCTTTTTGAACCTTGAGCGCATTCAGGATTTCCGGAAGTTGACCGCGTTCGAACTCGACGTCGACAACCGGACCCGTGATGCTGATGATGCGTCCTGTATTCATGCTTGGTTTTCCCTCCTACAAGCTTCAGCTTTGTGCGGCGCTCGCGCCGGCCACGATTTCGGTAATTTCCTGCGTGATGGCCGCTTGGCGAGCCCGGTTGTACGTTAAGGTATATTCGTTGATGAGCTTGGACGCGTTCTTCGTCGCCGCGCCCATCGCGGTCATCTTGGCGCCGAGTTCGCTGGCTTTGCCTTCGAGCACGGCTTTGTAGATCAACGTCTCCGCGTAACGCGGCAGCAGTTCGCCCAGTACGGTCTCCGCCGACGGCTCGAATTCGTAAGATTGCAGCGCGCCGTCGAACGATACCGGCTCCATCGGAAGCAGAGCTTCCACCTGAGGAATCTGAGTAAGCGCGTTGATGAACTGGTTATAACATAAGTATAGCGCGTCGCTGTGGCCGAGTTCGTAATCCTGCACGGCACGGGCAGCCACGGCTTTGATGTCCGCGAAAGAAGGCGAGTCCGACAGATCCGTCACCGTCTCGGCGACCGGGATACCCCGTCTGCGGAAATAGTCGCGTCCTTTGCGGCCGATCACGTACAACACGTATTCGTCCGGAGACGTATGACGGTCGCGCAGTTCGTTGGAAACCCGACGCAGAATGTTGGCATTATACCCGCCGGCCAGACCGCGGTCCGACGTGATGACCAGATAAGCGGTTTTGCGAGCCGGACGTTTCTCCAGCATCGGATGGCGGATTCCGGTACTGCTGGACGCAATACTGGCAACCACTTCGCGCAGCTTGTCCGAATACGGACGGGCCGCTTCGGCTTTCTCCTGCGCGCGGCGCAGCTTGGAAGCCGCGACCATCTCCATCGCTTTGGTGATCTGACGGGTATTCTGCGTACTCTTGATCTGCCGTTTGATCTCGCGTATTCCTTTAGCCAATGGTTTCACCTCCAGACTTTGCGAAGCAAAGTCACTTCGTAAGGTTATGCTTTAGACTTTGCGAAGCAAAGTCACTTCGTAAGGTTATGCTTTAGACTTTGCGAAGCAAAGTCACTTCGTAAGGTTATGCTTTAGACTTTGCGAAGCAAAGTCACTTCGTAAGGTTATGCTTCAGATTTTGCGGATGCAAAATCACTTCGTAAGGTCGTAAATTTATCGAATGAAGCTGCCGGACTCGTACGCGCAAAGCCGCTCTTTTCCGGATCGGAAAAGGACGCGGCTTCACCCGTTCGAAGCCCGCCGGGCTTCGACTGAAAGATCGCGCCGGTTTAAGCCGTCGTCGCGAATCCTTTTTTGAACTGTTCGATCGCGGCTACCAGTGCTTTCTCGTTGTCGGACGTCAGATCTTTCGTCTGTACGATCGAATCGAGAATCGCTTTGTGCTCGGTCGTCATGAAAGCGAGGAATTCGCGTTCGAAACGACGCACGTCGGCAACCGGAATATCGTCGAGCATGCCTTTGACGGCCGTGTACAGGCTGACGACCTGTTGTTCGACGGACAGCGGCTGGTTAACGCCTTGTTTGAGGATCTCCATCATGCGCGCGCCGCGGTTGAGGCGGGACAACGTCGATTTGTCGAGGTCCGAACCGAACTGCGAGAACGCTTGAAGCTCGCGGTATTGCGCGAGATCCAGACGCAGCGTGCCGGCAACTTTTTTCATTGCCTTGATCTGCGCGGAACCGCCGACGCGGGATACCGAGATACCGACGTTGATCGCCGGACGTTGACCGGAGTAGAACAAGTCGGACTCCAGGAAGATCTGGCCGTCGGTGATCGAGATGACGTTCGTCGGAATGTACGCCGATACGTCGGAAGCCTGCGTTTCGATGAACGGCAGAGCCGTCAGCGAGCCGCCGCCGCGAGCGTCGCTCAGCTTAGCCGCGCGTTCCAGCAGACGGGAGTGCAGGTAGAAGACGTCGCCCGGATAAGCTTCCCGACCCGGAGGACGGCGGAGCAGCAGGGAGAGTTCGCGGTAAGCGGCGGCTTGTTTCGACAAGTCGTCGTAGATGACCAGCGCATGCTCGCCTTTGTACATGAAGTACTCGCCCATCGCGCAGCCGGCGTAAGCCGAGATGTACTGGAGCGGAGCCGGGTCCGAAGCGGACGCCGTCACGACGATCGTGTAGTCCAGCGCGCCGTTGCGGCGCAGCGTTTCCACGACCTGAGCAACCGTGGACTGTTTCTGTCCGATGGCTACGTATACGCACTTCACGTTGTTGCCTTTTTGGTTGAGGATCGTATCGATCGCGATCGTCGTTTTACCCGTTTGACGGTCGCCGATGATCAGCTCGCGCTGTCCGCGGCCGATCGGGACCATCGAGTCGATGGCTTTGATGCCCGTTTGCATCGGCTCGTGCACGGATTTACGGTCGATAACGCCCGGAGCCGAACCTTCGACCGGACGGTAATGAGTCGTCTCGATCGGACCTTTGCCGTCGACCGGCTGTCCGAGCGGGTTCACGACGCGTCCGAGCAGCGCTTCGCCGACCGGAACTTCCATGATGCGGCCCGTACGTTTGACTTGGTTGCCTTCGCGGATATCCGTGTAAGGACCCAAGATAACGATACCGACGTTATCTTCTTCCAAGTTGAGGGCCATGCCCATTACGCCGTTCTCGAACTCGAGGAGTTCGCCCGACAGTACGTTGTCGAGACCGTATGCGCGCGCGATACCGTCGCCGACTTGAATGACGGTACCCACTTCGGCGACTTCGATTTCGCTTTGATATTGTTCAATCTGGCTCTTAATCAGCGTGCTGATTTCATCAGGTCTGATACTCAAGTGGTTTCCCCCCTGTCACTATGCTTGCCGTTCAAAAGACTTTTCGAGACGGGCCAACTTGCCCGCTAGGCTTCCGTCGTAGAGCGTATTGCCGATGACGACTTTGGCGCCGCCCAGCACGCTTTTGTCCACGACGTTATGAACCGTGATTTTCTTGCCGGTCAGAACGCCGAAACGTTCCGCGGCTGCCGTCTTCTCTTCTTCGGTGAGAGGGAAGGCGCTATAGACGGTGGCGTCGGCCAAGCCGAGCGCCTCGTTGGAAATATGCTCGTAACTCTCGCGCAGTTCGCCGAACAGCTGTGTCCGGCCGCGTTCGACCAACAATTCGATCGTACGGGCAACCGGCACGGATACGCGGCCTTCAAAAGCGCTGTTCAGCACTTTCTTCTTGTCTTCCGCGGATACACCGGGCGAAGATACGAACTTACCCAGAGCCGGATCGGACGCGAAAGCTTCCGTAATGGCGCGCAGCTCGGCCTGCGTCTCCGTGACTTTGCCTTGGGCGAAAGTCACTTCGAACAGCGCGCGCGCATAACGTTTCGCGGCCAGAGTGTCGCGGCTCATGATTTCGTTCCTACGTCTTTCAGGTACTGATCAACCAGGCCTTCGTTCGATTTCTCGTCGATCTCCTTCTCGATCAGCTTGGAAGCGATCTGGACGGAGACGCGTCCGACTTCGCCGCGCAGGGCGGCCATCGCCTTGTTCTTTTCGCTCTCGATGTCGCGGAGCGCTTCGTCCTTCAGGCGAACAGACTCTTCTTTGGCTTGCGCGATCAATTGATCGGCCTGCTTGCCGCTCGTCTGTCTGGATTGTTCAATGATATCGTAAGCTTCTTTGCGCGCCTGCTGGAGCGCTTCTTTCTGCTGTTCCACATAAGCGGCCGCTTCTTCGCGCGTCGTCGATGCTTCGTTCAACTGACTAAGCACCAGCTCGCGGCGCTTCTCCATAACGGACATCAGAGGCCCGATGGCGTAGCGGCTGAGCAGCCAGTACAAAATAACGAATGCGAGCAGCGTAACGACTGTAGAAGTCCATACAAAATGCACGTGGGTCACTCCTTTCCAGGCTGGTCAATCTCAGTTCAAAAAGAAGGCGCGGAGGCTGCTGCCATCCCCGCCATCGTATGTTTCCGTAAAAAATTAAGCCGCTGCCCAGAAGATGAAGGCGAGAACGACACCGATGATCGGCAGGGCTTCGACCAGACCTACACCGATAAACATCGTCGTTTGCAGCGTGGATTTCGCTTCCGGTTGACGAGCGATACCTTCTACCGTTTTGCTGATGATCAGACCGTTACCGATACCCGCGCCGAGGGCGCCCAAGCCTACTGCGATCGCAGCGGCGATAAATGCCATAACTCCCATTGAATGTAGTCCTCCTTGGTTTGTGTACCTTAAAATTTATAGTCAGCCCGAAGTTCCTCGCGGAGCTTGCCGGCTCATGACTCGCTTGCAGTAGATCTTGACTAGACGACGGCTAGTGTTCTTCGTGCGTATCGATCTTCTGGGATATGTAAACCATAGCCAGAATCATAAAGACGAAGGCCTGAATCGCGCCTACGAATATACTGAATCCTTGCCATACCATCATCAGCGGAATCGAAGCGATCCAACCGACCGCGCCGGCTGCCGCAAGTTTCAGGATCACGCTGATCAATACCTCGCCGGCAAAAATGTTGCCGTATAGACGCATCCCGTGCGTGAGCAAACTTGCGAATTGTTCGATCAAGTTGATCGGCAGGAAAACGGGATACGGTTCGAGATAGTGTTTGAAGTAAGATTTGGTGTTCTTGGCCATGCCCAAGTAATGAACCATGACGAAGATGATTGCCGCCAGCGTCATCGTAACGGAAACGTCGGCCGTAGGGGATTTCCAGAAAGCGACTTCGGCATGCGGATGAGCTTCGCCGGCTGCGATAGCCGAGTTGAGCGTATCGACGACCGGAACGATCTGATGACCGAAGATGGTTGCCTTCTCTACGCTGTCGTACTCAAACACGATACCGAACGGAAGCCCCAACATGTTGCTGACGAAAATGAACATGATCAGCGTCACGCCGAGCGTGATGAACGGTCTGCCTTTCTTGAGATCCATGGTGCCGGCGATCTGGTTCTGAACGAACTCGATGACCCACTCCATGAAATTCTGCAATTTGCCCGGGTTCTCGACCGAGAGGTTGCGCGTAGCCAGCTTGGCGATCAGGAATACGACCAAGCAGCTTACGATCAGCATCGTAATGATCGAGAGGTCAAACGGAATGCCTCCGAGATGAATTATCGGAGCTTCATGCATCTTTTTCACCCCTTTCTTCAGCTAATCTCTCCTGCCGCTTCGCTTCGAAGCGGGCGGTTTCTTCCCTGCTGCCTTTCAGGTTGAAGACGATCCCGAAAATCAGCAGGATGAACGGGGCGACGACGAGACTTCCCAGCAGCGCCTGCAAGTTCACCTCGTGAGGAAACTCGATGGCGACCACCAAGGCCCCGATCGCCGCGATTGCGCGCCAGGAAAAGCCGAGACCGCCGCGAAACTTGCGTCCCTCCGCCGCGGCATCGGTGATTTTCCTGACTCTGTATCCCAGATAATACGCGCTCATACAACTGATGCTGATCCCGAAAATGATTCCGAGAAGCACCGGGTGATGGTGAGGCGCAATCAGCATCCATACGGCGCCGATCGCGAGCACCGTGTACGTCACGCGCGTCAGCCAACGCATATACTTCGGTAATTCACTCATCGCTTCCCTCCAAGACTTTGCGAACGAGGGCATAAATGCCGAACGCTCCGAGGACAAGGCCGATCAGCACGCCGATTCCGATCCATAGGCCGGAACCGCCCATTCTGTCGTCCATCCAACGCCCGAAGAGAAACCCGACCAAGGTAAAAATCGCCAGGTCGATCCCAATCGCGCCGACAAGCCCGACAGCCTTCCACGGGCCTTTGTTACGAACCGGTTTATCGCGCTTATCCATTGCCTGTCAACCTCATAATCCCCATTCATTTTACTGAACAGTAAGAGTTATTGTCAATTCGCCGAACTTTTCCTTTTTCTCGCTCATGCCGCGTCGCGCAAGGCTTCGGCGCTTCGAAAAATGACGTTGCCTGTAGTTACGGAACAAATTGCTTACCGTTACGGAAAGGTTGTGACGATTGTTTGACACTCGCCGGGCGAATTTCGTGAAAGCGTATCAACCGTACAGCTATACTGTATACTGTTTACCTGGTTAATCACAATGCAACTTCAGGATCAATTGTGTCTATTGTGTGAAATTCTTCGGGACGTTCCGTTTGGAAGCCGAAACTATGAAGAATCGCATTGACAATCCGTTGCGACGCTTTGCCGTCTCCGTACGGGTTGGCGGCCCGGCTCATGGATTCGTACAAAGTCGCATCGCTCAGCAGCGCTTGAGTCCGTGCATACACCTTCTCTTCTTCCGTTCCCACCAGCTCGAGCGTTCCGGCTTCGATGCCTTCCGGCCGTTCCGTCGTGTCGCGCAGGACCAGAACAGGCACGCCGAACGACGGAGCCTCTTCCTGCAGGCCGCCGGAGTCGGTCAGAATCAGGTGAGTATGCGGATAAAAATTATGCAGGTCCACGACGTCGAGCGGATCGATCAGCGAGATGCGCGGATGACCGCCGAGGATTTCGTGAGCCGGCTCTTTGACTGCGGGGCTCGGGTGAACGGGATATACGATCGCCACGTCTTCGAATTCGTCGGCGATCCGTTTCACCGCGCGGAAGATGTTGCGGTGAGGTTCGCCCTGCGATTCGCGGCGATGCGCCGTCATCAGAATCAGCCTTTTTCCCTTGGCCCAATCCAGCACCGGATGGCTGTAATCGGGCTGCACGGTATATTGAAACACATCCGTAACGGTGTTGCCTGTGACAAAAACGCTTGACTTCGACTTATTCTCCTTGGCAAGGTTGCCTGCCGACCAAGAGGTCGGAGCGAAATGGAGATCGGCGATCACGCCCGTCAATTGACGGTTCATTTCCTCCGGATAAGGCGACTGCTTGTTCCAAGTGCGAAGTCCGGCTTCGACATGGCCGACTTTGATCTGCTGAAGGAAAGACGCGTAGCTGGCCAAGAAAGTCGTCAGCGTGTCGCCGTGCACCAGCACGATGTCCGGCTGCGCTTCGCGCAGTACCGGCTCCAGTCCTTGAAGCACGCGGATCGAAATCTCGTTCAGCGTCTGCCGGTCTTTCATCACGTCCAGATCGTAATCCGGCTTGATCTTGAATACGTCCAATACTTGGTCGAGCATCTGGCGATGCTGGGCCGTTACGCAGACGATCGATTCGATCTGCTCCGGGTGCTTCTCCAATTCGAGAATCAGCGGAGCCATCTTGATCGCTTCCGGCCGTACGCCGAAGATCGTCATGACTTTGATCTTGTTCATTCGTTGTCGTCTCACCTTTCCGTCGGCATCCGGCCGCCGCGCAAGCGGCGCTCCGAATGCCTTCGATATAATTCCTTCATTATAATCTCTTCATTAATTAAAGCGCTTTTTTAACCTGCCTAGCCAAACCCGCCCAGCGGCATCGCCGCCCGGATTACTTCGTGCCGTACAAGCGGTCTCCCGCATCGCCGAGGCCCGGTACGATATAACCGTGATCGTCGAGTCTTTCGTCGAGCGCCGCTACGTAGATATCCACGTCCGGATGGGCGTCTTGAACCGCTTTGACGCCTTCCGGCGCCGCGATCAGATTCATCATCTTGATCTGCGTGCATCCGCGTTTCTTCAGCACGTCGATCGCCGCGATCGCGGAACCGCCGGTCGCCAGCATCGGGTCGATGACGATCAGCTCGCGCTCTTGCACGTCCGTCGGCAGCTTGACGTAATACTCAACGGGCTGCAGCGTGTTCGGATCGCGGAACAAGCCCACGTGTCCGACTTTGGCCGCCGGAAGAAGTTTCAACACGCCGTCGAGCATGCCGAGACCCGCGCGCAGGATCGGCACCAGACCGAGCATGCGGCCCGAGATGACTTTGCCTTCGGTTTGGGTAACCGGCGTTTCGACCGGAATGGATTCGAGCGGAATCTCGCGCGTAATCTCGTACGCCATCAATGTCGCGACTTCGTCGACCAGTTCGCGGAAGTCTTTCGTGTTCGTGTTCACGTCTCGGATAAAAGTCAGTTTGTGCTGGATCAGCGGATGATCGCAAATCACCAGTTTGCTCATAAAATTTCGTCCCTCCGTACAATGTTTGATACCCGGCCTTTCGCCGAGAAGCTTTCGCTTCCGACGAAGGCCGACGGCGCTCGCTTTTCGGAAAACCTTTCACGAATTCCGCGTCGGGCGCGCCTTGCCCGGCATGCTCCATGCCGAGGCGCGCCGTAAATCTTGTCCATTATAGCATTAGACCGCCCTGTATGCACCCGCCGTCCACGGCTCCGACACAAATTCCCGCCGCTTTCTCGCGATCGCTTTTCCGAAGCCTTTTCACGCAAAAAAGCCCCGCCCGAAACATCGGACGGAGGCTCTGCCGAATTTGCGTTTATCGTACCTTGAGATTGTCGTAAGAAGCCTGCATATGTTCGAGCAGCTGCTCGCGCGTATCCCTGCCGGCAATATACGATTGCATCAAATTGGCGTAATCTTGAGGCGTTCCGATCGGAAGCTGTTGGAAATACCAGTTGAGCACTTTGCCTTCGCCGATATATTTCGTCAGATCGCTTCCGAGCGGTCCGATATCTTCGGAAGCCGCCTTGATGTTGTTGAACGCCGGGATGAACTGGAACTTCTTGGTCAGGAACTCTTGGCCTTCCGGCGTGCCCGCCATCCAATCCAGCAGTTCTTTCGCTTCTTCTTTGACCGGCGAATTTTTGCTGACGACCCAATAGGTCGGCACGCCGACGAACAGTTTGTCGTTGGCTTCGGCATCGTCGCTGATCGGCATCGGCATCATCCCCACGTTCAGATCGGGATTGATGCCGTCGAGCGTCGGCTGTACCCAGTTGCCCTGCTGCGTCATCGCGGCTTTGCCGTTCGCGAACGTGGACATCTGCGTATTGTAGTCCGTCGTCAGCGGGTTGGCGTTGCCGTATTTGAGCGTCAGATCGAGCAGATCCAGCCAACCGTCGAAAATCTTGTTGCTCGCCATATCGGCGGTCCCGTCGTTCAGCGACTTCATGAACGCGTCGGGGTCGTCCTGCCGGGCGAAAGGAACGTTGACGTTATGGTTGCCCAGCACCCACCATTCGGCGTAAGCGTTGACGAACGGCGTGTAGCCTGCGGCCTGAATCTTTTTCGCCGCTTCTTCCAACTCGCTCAGCGTTTTGGGGATCTCGGTCACGCCGGCTTTTTTGAAAATGTCCTTATTGTACAGGAAGCCGTACCCTTCGTAGTTCAGCGGAAACCCGTACAGTTTGCCATCCGCGCTCATCGGATCTTTGGCGACCTGATCCATATGCTGCGTCCACGGCTGATCCGACAGGTCTTCCAGATATTCGAGCCACAGATCGCGCTCTTGGAAACCGCCGATGGTGAAGATGTCGGGCTGCGCCCCGGCGGAGAACCTCGATTTGAGCGACGCCGCGTAATCCGTGCCGCCCCCGACGGACTGAATGTTGAGGATCACGCCGGGATGCGAAGCTTCGTATACTTTTTTCATTTCCTGAAGCTGATCGGAGATTTCGACTTTGCCTTGATAGATATTGATGACCTTCTGTCCCGACTCGCCCGCGCTGCCGCCTTGCGAACAGCCGGACAACGCGGACGCGGCGGCCAGAAGCAGAGCGGGAACCCACATCAGCTTTTTGGCGAATTTATGCTTCATGGTTCTCTCCTCCTCACCCTTTGACCGCGCCGGCGGCGATGCCGGATACGATGTATTTTTGCATGGCCAGGAAGAAGACGATGACCGGAGCGATGCCCAGAACGAGCGCCGGAAGCGCCAGGTCCCACTGCTTCGTGTACTGGCCGAACAGCATGTAAGTCGCGATCGGAATCGTCTGCAGGTCTTCGCTGGTCAAGATCAGGGAAGGCAGCAGGTAGTCGTTCCAGATCCAGAGCGTGTTGAGGATGATGACCGTCACGTACATCGGGCGCAGCATCGGATAGACGATTCGGAAAAAGACGCCGTACGTCCCCGCCCCGTCCACGCGCGCCGCCTGCTCGATCTCGAGCGGAACGGATTTCATGCTGCCGTGGAACAAGAAGACCGACAGCGGAGCGCCGAAGCCGATATAGCAGATGATCAGGCCCCACAGGCTGTCGCTGAGCCCGAAGCGGCTGGTCACGTCCGTCAGCGGCAGCATGATCGATTGGAAAGGAATGACCATCGCCGCCACGAACAGAGCGAACAGGGCGCGGTTGAACTTGGAATCGCGGCGCACCATCTGGTAAGCCGTCATGGAGCTGAACAGCACGAGCAGCAGATTGCTGACAACCGTGATGATCAGCGAGTTCTTAAACGCGGAAGGGAAGTTGATCGCCTCCCAGCCGGATTTGTAGTTCGCCCACTGAAGGCTGGTCGGCAGCGCCGCCGCGTCGGACAAGATCTCTCCGAACGTCTTCAGCGAGTTGGATATCAGGAAGTAGAACGGCACCAAGAACAGCAGGCCGACCAGAACCAACAGAATCTCCAGAACCAGCGTGGATATGCGGTATCTCGTATCTTGCTCCATTAAGCTTCGACCTCCCTGCTCTTGGTCGCCCGGACTTGAACGGCCGTAATGATCGCCACGATGATGAAGAAGATGACCGCTTTGGCCGTACCCAGACCGAGGCGGCTGTTCGTGAACGCTTCGCGGTAGATATCGAGCGCCACCGAACGGGTCGCGTTAAACGGTCCGCCGTTCGTCAGCGCCAAGTTCAGGTCGAACATTTTGAACGACCAAGAAATGGTGAGGAACAAGCAGACGGTCACGGCCGGCATGACGAGCGGGAAAATCATTTTCCACAACACCTGAGTGCGGTTGGCCCCGTCGATCTCCGCCGATTCCAGCACGTCTTTGGAGACGTTGCTGAGCGACGCGATATAGATGACCATCAGGTAGCCGGCATACTGCCAGATAAAGACGATCACGATGCCCCAGAACGCGGTCGGTTCGTTGCCCAGCCACGGCAGATTGAAGAACGACCAGCCGGTCGCCTGCCCGATGGCCGTGAATCCGCGCACGAAGATGAACTGCCAGATGAAGCCGAGCAGCAGTCCTCCGATCATATTGGGCATGAAAAAGACGGTCCGCAGAATGTTCTTGCTCTTCAGCGGCTTGGTCAGGAAATACGCCAAGAAAAAGCCCAACAGATTCGCGCCCACTACGGCGACGACCGTGAAGCGGACCGTAAACCAGAACGAGTTCCGGAAATCGGGGTCCGAAGTGAAGATATGGACGTAGTTGCTCAGTCCGACGAATTCGAGATGGCGCGAGACGCCGTTCCAGTTGGTCATGGAATAATACACCCCGAGCAGGAACGGAACCAGTACGATCAACGCGAAAAAAATCGTGGTCGGACCGACGAAGACGAACTGCTGAGTCAGCTGCGAAATTTTTTTACGGCTCAACCCAATCCTCTCCCTCTGTCGAATATGTAGCGAAACGAAGGCGGAAAATCCGCAGGGGATGTGCGCACATCCCGTTGTTGATGCGATCGCGAAACGTACTGTCTATATACCCCAACTTGGCGGCTATTTCTCACTTTCTATTTATTTACAGATAAATCCGCATTCCGGGAACGCCGAAAAGCCCGGTTCGGAAAGAACCGGGCGAAGCGGAAACGGACCGCTTTACAGGTCGTGCGATTTTTCGGATTCGGTCTTAGTATTGCAGATTCGGATAAAGCGGGAAGCGGTCGGTCAGTTCTTTGACGTCGGCGCGAGCTTTGTCCAGCACGGCTTCGTCTTTCGGCGCCTTCAGGACGGAAGCGATGATCCGACCGATCGATTTCATGGCGTCTTGGTCCATGCCGCGCGAAGTCGCCGCAGGCGTGCCGATGCGGATGCCGCTCGTGATGAACGGGCTGGTCGTGTCGAACGGAATCGCGTTCTTGTTGACCGTGATGCCGACGGAATCGAGCACATGCTCGGCGTCTTTGCCCGTGATGCCCACGCCGCGCGTGTCGATCAGCATCAAGTGGTTGTCCGTGCCGCCGGATACGATGTCGATGCCTTCGCCGATCAGCGTCTCCGCCAATACGCGAGCGTTGTCGACCACGTTCTGCGCGTACACTTTGAACGACGGATCAAGCGCTTCGCCGAACGCGACGGCTTTCGAAGCGATGACGTGCATCAGCGGTCCGCCTTGAATGCCCGGGAACATCGCTTTGTCGATCGCCTGCGCCCACGGCTTGGTGCACATGATCATGCCGCCGCGAGGTCCGCGCAGCGTCTTGTGCGTCGTCGTCGTGACGAAGTGCGCGTGCGGAACCGGAGACGGGTGAACGCCTGCGGCCACGAGGCCCGCGATATGCGCCATGTCGACCATGAAGAGCGCGCCTACGTCATTCGCGATCGAAGCCAGCGCTTCGAAGTCGATCGTGCGCGGATACGCGCTGGCGCCGGCAACGAGCATGCGAGGGCGGTGTTTGAACGCCGCTTTGCGCACTTCGTCGTAGTCGATGCGGAAGTTGTCTTCGCGCACGCCGTAAGCGACGAAGTTGTACAGGATGCCCGAAGCGTTGACCGGGCTGCCGTGCGTCAAGTGGCCGCCGTGCGCCAAGTTCATGCCCAGTACGGTATCGCCCGCTTTGAGCGCCGCGAGATATACGCCCAAGTTGGCCTGCGCGCCGGAGTGAGGCTGCACGTTGACGTGTTCGGCGCCGAACAGTTCTTTGGCGCGGTCGCGCGCCAGATCTTCCACGATGTCCACGTATTCGCAGCCGCCGTAGTAGCGCTTGCCCGGGTAACCTTCGGCATATTTGTTCGTCAGCACCGAGCCCATCGCTTCGATGACCGCTTCGCTTACGATGTTCTCGGACGCGATCAGCTCGATGTTGGCTTTTTGACGGTCAAGTTCTTGTCCCATTGCTTTCAGTACTGCCGGGTCGCTTTTTCTCAAGTGCTCCATGTTCCGTATTCCTCCCTGGGTTCGAAAATGTTAGGTCTGACTGTAGGTCGAATCTCGCGCTTGTTCGCCGAACGGACGGGCTCGAAGCCGACCGGCTCTTCGCGGCAGGCGGAGAGCCGGCGCTTCAGCGCCGCGTCGTGGCGAAGCGCGCGGTTGGGCGTGTCTGAAAACTCCGGTGTAAGCAGATTTTGCCGAATTTTTGTTACTCAACAAGGAACTTTTTCGCAGGCGTGCCGGGGCACGTCAAGAGAAAGTGACGAAGTAGAGGGCAAAAAGGCGGTAAAAGATGCTCATCGTTGAGTTTTCAGACGCGACCCAGTCTTCCGGGCAGATTCTGCTCTGAACCTGCCCGGCGCCGGTCGCGCCTCGCGAACCGGGGCGTCAAAGCCCTGTTAGTCGCAGAAGGTCGAATCCGGCTCGCCTTGGAGCCGGTACACGGCGCGTTCGCCGCCGATCAGCGGCGGACGGGTCGTCGCGGCGGTAACCCGCGCTTCCCCGATCTGCCGAACCGTCAGCCGCAGCGGTACCGCTACCCGGCGCAGATGCATGCCGATCAACGTCTCGCCGATATCGAGGCCGGCGTGCGCTTCGATCGTTTCGGCCAGCGCCGGTTCCGTCATCGCGCGGTAAGCCGCGGAAGCCATCGAACCGCCGGCTTTCGGCACGGGTACGGCCGATACTTCGCGCAGGCCCAGACGTTCCAACACGGAACGTTCCATGACCAGCGCGCGGTTCAAATGCTCGCAGCATTGATACGCCACGTCGAAGCCGAATTCCTGCCGAACTTCGTCGATGCCCGCAAGCAGCTGCTGCGCGACTTCCAAAGCGCCCGAAGTGCCGATACGCTTGCCGGCGACTTCGCTCGTGCTCGTACCGATCACGAGCACTTTGCCCGATTTCAATCCGGCCGACTCCGCCAGTTCTCTCGCCGCTTGCGCGGCTTGACGGCGGATCGAGTCTTCCTGATTCTGTTCCACATCCGTCACTCCTTCGCCGATTGCGATTCGCCGTAGACCGCTTGGATCCCGGCGTTCTTACACGATCATAACGCCGGAGCGCGCGAAAGGAAAGCAGGTAAAGCTTCGAATAAAAACAAAAAGAGCGACCGCGCGTCGAAAACGCGAAGCTGCTCTTTGCCCAGGCGACCGGCCGATATTCCGATGCTCCATCGTGGTTGAACCCACACTCGTCGCCAGTTACATCGGATCTGCAATTTAAATTCATCATAAAGCACGGATGGTTAAAAATCAACCTAAAATCCGGCAGAATACGGACAAACTAAGCGCGCCCTTTCACATACGTTCGGGAATACGGGAAGTATCCCCGTCGATCGGATTCGGTTCAGCGCTTTTCGCGCTCGAGCTTGTCGAGCAGCCGATCCAACGCCGTACGGATCTCCGCCGCCGTCGCTTCGTACTCGTCGCGCGAGCCGCCGAACGGATCGGAAATATCGAACATGGGGATTCGCTGGCGCAGTTCGATCATCCGCTGACGCTGCGAAGTCTCCACGGTTTCTCCGAGCGCCCGCGAGAGTTCGACGGAAGCCGACAGACTGTCCAGCTCTTCCAGATCGCCCAGCACGTTCGGGTCGTCTTCGACGTATTCTTTGAGCGTATGCGTGCGGTCGTAAGCTTCGGGGAACGTGCGCAGCACATGGCTCTTATGCGAACCGGTCAGCGTCAGAATCAGATCGGCCCATTCGATCAAGCCGAGGTCGAGCGCAGAAGAAGTCATCCGGTCCTGAATCTGATGATCGCGCAGCACCGCTTCCGCATGGCGGGACATGGGCATGCCCGGCGTAGCCGCGACGCCCGCCGAACGTACGTCGAGCGCTATGCCGCGCTGCTTGGCCATCTGCCGCAGCAGCCCTTCGGCCATCGGACTTCGGCAGGTATTGCCGGTACATACGAATAAAATATGCTTCGCTTTCAAGCGAATCCTCTCCTTTGCACAGAGATTAAAAAGATCGCTGCGCCGCTCGACAGTCGGCCGCGCCTTCGGTCGAACAGCCGGAATACGGCGCGCGACAGCCGATCGGCATAAGCCCTCGGCGAAACGGCTCCGCCGGGAAAACGGGCATCGAACCAAACCGCCGAGCGGCTCTCCGCTTTCAGTCCGAAGCGGAACGGCCGCTCCGTTTCAGACGCGGCGGATTCGGCCGCCGGCCGCTTTGCCCAGCCGATTCATGACGGCTGCGCCGATTCCGCTCTCCTCGCAGCCTTCGGCGAGCATGTACGTCGCGCCTTCTTCGTCGAAGCGGCGGAGCGCGGCGTACAGCCGCGACGCCGCTTGGCGCAGATCGTGCAGGCTGCCCAGCGGCAGCACGACGTCCGCGCAGCCTTCGTAGAGGCTCAGGTGCTCGTCGAACGCGAGCACCCCGGTCTTCTCGCCGCGAGCTTTCGCGGCGGCGAGCAGGCCGCGGATGGTTTCCGCGGCTTCCCGCTCCGCGCCGAGCACGACTTCGAGCCGACCGCTCGGCGCGTAGTGCGTGTACTTCATGCCCGGCGAACGCGGCGCTTCGCCCGGGGCACCGGCACTGCCGCAGGACGCTTCGCCGTCCGGCATGCCCGCCTTCGGCCCGGCTGCGCCGGCCTCGGACCCCGCCGCG
>NZ_NJDE01000027.1 GCF_002205895.1 Saccharibacillus sp. O23 | reverse complement strand
TTGCGCCGTCTTTCCTCGTCTCTTCATGCGAAGAAACGATGTATCCGGTATTAGCATCCGTTTCCGGAAGTTATCCCAGTCTGAAAGGCAGGTTGCCTACGTGTTACTCACCCGTCCGCCGCTAACTATCAGAAGAAGCAAGCTTCTTCATCAAGTCCGCTCGACTTGCATGTATTAGGCATGCCGCCAGCGTTCGTCCTGAGCCAGGATCAAACTCTCCATTAAAGTTGCGACCCGAAGGCCGGCTTATCAAGAAAGCACCATGTGCTCGTTTAAAACGTGGCGATTCTCGATTGCTCAAGAACCTTTTATTCTCACGATGATCTTCATCATCGCGACTCACTTACTGTTCAGTTTTCAAGGAGCAAACCGTGTATTTCTTTTCTTTCTCGTCGTCGTCAATGTCTCAGCGGCGACTTTTATATCCTATCACACTCGCAAGCAGTTCGTCAAGCACTTTTTTTAATTTCTTTTTCAGTGCTTATTTTCTGTTGAAAGGCGATGGCCTTCTCTCGAAGAGCCGATTAATAATTTATCACAGATCAACATAGCAAGTCAACACTTTTTTTGATAATCTGTTTCACCTTTTTATGCGGGCTCTTTTATCCCTTTACAACGTCAAAAGCGGTCCGGAAGTCTCCGACCGCTTTCTTTGTCCATTCCCTCTTTTATCTTTGCAGATCCGCCTTATCGTTCGCCGCCGTGCCTCTTGTCTCTCACGTACTTGGACAGTTCCTTAGGAGGCGCAACTCTCGCATACATCTGAAAGATGGTCTGGTATCGTTTAGAAATGGACTGACGCATATTATGGTCCAGACGTTGGTCGCTCAAATCGAACAACATCTCGTCCAGTTCTTTGCGCAGCACATAACCGAATTCTTTGCACTCCATATCGTTGAACATCATACCGAGCATTACAGTCCCTCCTTCCTTCGGGCGTTTCTCATCATTATTGAAAGTCGAATTGCTATTTCAACTTTGATTTAACCCAAAATGAAGCAAGGGTAACCCTTCGATGCGTAAAAGTTTACAAAACCTAATCCCTTTTCAACGCCAAAAGTCAGATCAGGAGCTGCAAAGAGATTAGCGCAGCAGATTATAAGTGATCGTGCTTTCGATGATCGCGGCGACGAAAAGCAGGATTACGATCCAAACCGCCGCCCCGCCCATTTGCTTCAAGCCGGTTTCCCACCGGGAGGCCAGACGCTGTCTTTTGTCCGCTCCCAGATTGAATAGGCTGCCGATCGCCATAGCGCCGAACTTCAGCCCGTAAGCGCAGGCGATCACGATCGCGGGAAGCTCGATGATGCCGTGCGGCAGCAGTCCTTTAAAAATCAGCTCCGCCATATCCTGCCCTTGACTGTGGGACACTTCGACCACGAATCCCAAGATCATCCCGTTCAGGATCAAGAAGAAGAGCGGCGCCAGTCCGAAAAAAGCGCCCAAAAGCATGACCAGAACCGCTTTGATCGCGTTATTGAGAAAAATGAAAACGAAAAAGCTGAGCTCCACGTTCTCCGATTGCTCCAAAGACTGGGATACCGATTGCAATCCTTCGAGCTGCGCGATCAACAGCTGCCGGAGGTCTTCCGCCCAAAATGCTCCGGCCGCGATGCTGGCGATAAATATCGCGCTGGCGACAAACATGTACGCTTTGTTCCGAGCCAATCCTTTGATAAACTGTCCGAACGACAGAATCCCCATTCTTTCCCTCCCTTTGCTTTCGCTTATCCGCTTTTTTTCGTTTTGCGAATCACCGCTTCGGCCATCTCGTTATACATCATCCCCGTCGCGCTCTCCGCTTTGTAAACGGACGGCGAGAAGTCGGGTTCGGAGACATGGTTATCCGGCACGCCGAGCGGAATTTGTCCCAACAGTTCGGTATGCAGCGTCTCGGCCAATCTTCCGCCGCCGCCGCGTCCGAAGATATAATCGCGTTCGCCGTTTTTTTCGTAGTAAGCCATGTTTTCGACAACGCCCAGAATCTCGTGCCCGGTCTGCAACCCCATAGCTCCCGCTCTGGCCGCTACGAAAGCCGCCGTGCCGTGAGGGGTCGTAACGATGATCTGTTTGCTCTGAGGAAGCATCTGGTGAACGTCGAGCGCGATATCTCCCGTTCCCGGAGGGAGGTCGAGAAGCATATAGTCGATCTCTCCCCATTCGGTTTCTTCGAAAAACTGCCGAAGCATGCGTCCGAGCAGCGGTCCGCGCCAGACGACGGGATTGTTTTCGCGGATAAAGAAGCCCATCGACATGACTTTCACCCCGAAACGTTCCACAGGTTGAAGAAGCCCGTCTATGACTTCCGGTCCGGCCTCGATTCCCATCATGTCCGGTACGCTGAATCCGTAGATGTCCGCGTCGATGAGACCCACCTTTTTGCCCAAGCGAGCCAACGAGACCGCCAAGTTGACCGCTACGGTCGATTTACCCACGCCGCCTTTGCCGCTGGCGATCGAGACGAACGTCGTCGGAGAGTCGGGGCTAAGGATCGGCAGATCTTCGAGTCCCGCCGCATGGCCTTTGACCAAGACGGGATCCTGATCTTCTTCCTCTTCCTGATCGCCGCGCACTCGGTTATCTTCGATAATCGCCCGACTGCGCTCTTTCTCCAGTTCCGTCGCTTCTTTGAAACGGATATGCACTTCTTCTACGGCCAAAGATTGCAAAATGGAGCGAACCTGCGTCTCCAAGCCCTGCCGAGTCTCTTCGCTGCTATCCAGGCAGACTACGCTAAGCGATACTCGTCCCTCGCGGATGACGACGTCGCGGATCAGCCTTAGGTCGGATAAACGCACACGGTAGACGGGGTCCATCACCGCTTCAAGCGCTTCCACAACTTCTTCTCTTGTTACCATGCTGTTCATCCTCTCTCCCTCTTTCAGGGAAATCTCTTTCTCATTATACATGAAACAAAAACACCGAGCCTCTCCCCGAAAGGAAAATGGCTCGGTGTTATTCGTTTCTGCGGCGTTCAGGTTCAGACTTGCTCGACGACCCGGTCGCGCATGCCTTCGATCAGCACTTCAGCGACTTCCGGACGGGTAAACTCGGGCGGCGGGCATTCTCCGTTACGCAGCAAAGCGCGCACCTTCGTCCCCGACAGCGTCAGATGCTTCTCTTTGCCGTGAGGGCAGGTCTTGCTGGTGGCCATATTGCCGCAGTGCGTGCAGAAGAAGCTGTGTTCGAAGAACAACGGCGTGATGCCGAGTTCTTCCGCTTCGAAGTTGGAGAAGATCTCCTGCGCTTCATACGTGCCGTAGTAGTCGCCTACGCCCGCATGGTCGCGGCCTACGATGAAGTGGGTGCATCCGTAGTTTTTACGCACGATGGCATGGAAAATCGCTTCGCGCGGTCCCGCATAACGCATCGCCGCCGGGAATACGCCCAAGAACGTGCGCGCGGCCGGATAATAGTTCTCGAGCAGCACCAGATAGCTTCTCATACGGATATCCGCCGGCACGTCATCGGACTTGGTCTCGCCGACCAGCGGGTTCAGGAACAACGCATCGACCGTTTCCAGCGCCGACTTCTGAATATATTCGTGCGCCCGATGCACCGGATTGCGGGTTTGGAAGCCGACGACGCTTTTCCATCCTTTTTCCGCGAACAACCGTCTCGTCTCGGCCGGATCGAAATAAAACTCGTTGAAACGTTCCGGCTGCGGACGATTCAGTACTCTTACGGTACCGCCGATCCGCTCGAGCGGACGTTCGAACAATTTCTTCACGCCGGGATGTTCCGAATCGTCGGTCTTGAAAACATTGATCGCTTCTCGGGTCCGGTCGATGCTGTAGACGCTCTCTACGTCGAGCACCGCATAGACGACGCCGTCTTCTTCGCCGACCAAGGCTACGCGCTCGCCTTTCAGCGAAGCTTCGGCCCCTTCGAGCGGCAAAGTAATCGGGATGCTCCATACGGTTCCGTCCGCCAGACGCATCGTCTTGACCACGCTGTTATAGTCTTCTTCGTTCATGAATCCGGTCAGCGGGGAAAAAGCGCCTACGGCGATCAGATCAAGGTCGGACAACGTCCATGCGTTAATGGCAATCTGGCGAAGGCCCGCGGCCTCTTCGAGCAGTCGCGTACGTTCTTCGCCTTCGGCGAGACGGTTGATCAAAGTGCCGCCGTGCGGCTTGATGGAAGTCATAATCGGCAGTCGCTCCTTTATGGATGGTTAAGCTGTTCCGGTCGTTTCCTTACTTATGCAAACCGCATTCGGTCTTGTCGTTGCCCGACCAGCGTCCGGCGCGCGGATCTTCGCCCGGCATAACGGCACGGGTGCACTGTTCGCAGCCGATGCTCGGGAAATTGCGGTCATGCAGCGGATTATAGATGATGTCGTTGTCGCGAATGTACTTCCATACGTCTTCGCTCGTCCAATCCGCTAACGGGTTGAACTTCATCAGACCGAACTTGTAGTCGTATTCGACTTTCTTGGAGTTCGCGCGGGTCGGAGCTTGATCGCGGCGAATCCCGGTGATCCAAGCGTCGTAACGCGACAGGTTGCGCGTCAACGGCTCGACTTTGCGGATATTGCAGCATTGGTTCGGATCGACGGTCCAGAGAGACTCTCCGTGCTGCGCCGCTTGCTCTTCCGGCGTAATCAGCGGAGATACGCGCACGAAGTCCAGACCGTAACGATCGGACATCCGGTCGCGCGTCTCGTAGGTTTCTTTGAAATGGAAGTCCGTATCCAGATAAAACACGTCCGTGGTCGGGCTGATATGCTGAAGCATATCCACGATCACGACGTCTTCCGCGCCGAAACTGCAAGCAAAGGTCAGGCTCGAATACTGCTGCGCGGCGAAACGAATGACTTCCTCGGCGCTCAAGTGTTCCAACTCTTCGGCTTTGGTACGGGCAAACTCTTCTTTTTCCAACAAATTCATCTTGAAGACCCTCCATCTCTGAATGGCGAATGGTATGAATAAAATCAAGCATCCCGTACGGCGGCAGCGAAAAAGCGAGGTGAGGCCGGCGGGGAAAAAGTTTCGGACTTGTATGCGCGTTACGATAGGACGAATCCTTTATCGCGTAAAACCAACTATTCTAATCTGAATTATTTTCAAGTATAAAACTTTCCGTGTAAACAATCAATCTTTATTTCAAAATGAGAAAAACTTTTTTCGTGCCGAAAACAAGATTTCTAAAAATTAAAATAAATATTTGCTTGCTTGTTGACTCTTTTCTCATAAAATGCATCCGACATAGTACAATGAACTCACAAAATCCAGGAAGGTGGCATTTATGTCCGCACTCACCCAAAAACTCTCGGTCAAGCTATCCGTCATTATCTTTCTTGTACTGGCGGTTCTTCTCTCCACGTTTGTCTATATGCAAAACGAAAATGTCAAAAAAGCGAGCGAATATACGATCAGCAGCTTCAATATGAACATGGCCGAAGCTTTCGCTTCGCAGTTCGATGTCGAATCGTATGAAGCCTTCGCCGCGAATCCCACGGAAAACGAGCAGTATTGGCAGATCCGCAACAAACTGAACCAATATCGAAGCGAGATCGGAGCCATGTACGTGTATACGGTGACCATCGACCAAGATCAGCAACCGATCCTGATCGTCGACGGGCAGCCCAAAGGTTCGGATACCGCTTCGCCGATCGGCGAGGTAACGGATATTCCGAAAGAAGCGATCGCCAAATTGCTCAAAGGCGAGAAAGCGCAGACGGGCATTATCGTGCACCCCGAATACGGCAGTTACATTTCCGCTTATGTGCCTCTTATCGATGCGGGCGGCAAGATGATCGGGATCTTAGGCATCGATACCAACGTGACGGTCGCCAATCAGATCTCGGATCAGTTTTTGCAGAGCAGCTTTTTGTTCTATATCCTGATGGCCGGCATGACGCTGATCATCTTCGCCGTCATTGCCGTATTCCTGTATCGGGCGCTGCGTCCGTTGAGCGTGATCGTAGAGAGTTCTCAAGCAATCGCGAACGGGGAGATCGGCAAAGCGAACCAACTCTTGAACACAGTCAAAAACCGCTCCAACGACGAAATCGGCCAGACGTACGAAGCCATGACGAAAATGAGCGTTCGATTAGGCCATACTCTCGGCGATGTGGTGCAGGAGATGCGCGACACCACGCAAACGCTGGTCCAGTCTTCGCATCGGTTCACTTCGGAAGCCGACCTGCTGCTGAGCATGAATAATCAATTGAACGAATCGGCTGCTACCTTGACGATCGAAGCGAACAATCAATACGCGAGTGCCGAAGAATGTGCAAGATCGATGCAGGAGATCACTTCGGCGATCGAAAGAGTTACGCATTCTTCCGCCGACGTCTCGGGAGCATCTACGGAAGTCTTGGAAGCGGCTGCTCGGGGAAAATCTTCGATGGACGGACTGCAGCGGAAGATCACGGAAATGGCCCAGTTGGTCGGACATACTTCCGATTCGGTCAATACCCTGCATCTCTATATGAACGAGATCGGTCCTGTTCTTCAATCGATCACCAGCATTGCCGAACAAACGAACCTGTTGGCGCTGAACGCTTCGATCGAAGCCGCCAGAGCCGGAGAAGACGGCGCAGGATTTGCTGTCGTAGCCGGAGAGATTCGCAAGCTGGCCGGACTGTCGTCCACCTCGGCGTCTCATGTCGTGGATCTGCTGTCGAAGATCAGTCAGGAAGTCGCGATTATCGGGGAAAGAATGAGCGAAGAAAGCGAAGAAATTCAGAAAAGCAACGAACTTTCGAATCAAGTCCATTCGCTGTTCGCACGTACGGTTGTCCGGTTTAACCAGATCAGCGGCCACATGGAAGAAATTTCGGCTTCCGCCGAAGAAATTCTGGCCGGTTCGGAAGAAGTATCGGCTTCGGTCGAGCAGATCTCGCAGATCTCCAAGACTACCGCGGACTATACGCTCTCTTTGCAGCAGTTATCGATCCGACAGTTGGAAGCTTCCAAAGCGATCGCGGAAACGACCCAACTACTCGGCCGGAGCAGTGACAGTCTCGAAAAAACGATCGTACGCTTCGAATTGTAGGATACGCAAACAAAAAAACAGCCTGCCTCCGAAAATCGGAAGCAGGCTGTTTGCTTGTAAGAATTAACGTTTCGAGAACTGTGGAGCGCGACGAGCGGCTTTGAGGCCGTATTTTTTACGTTCCTTCATGCGTGGGTCACGCGTCAGGAAGCCCGCTTTTTTCAGCGAACCGCGCAGTTCTGGGTCTGCTTTGAGCAGTGCGCGAGCGATACCGTGACGAATCGCGCCGGCTTGGCCCGAAGTGCCGCCGCCGTGTGCCAGTACGATTACGTCGTACTTGCCTACTGTCTCAGTCAGGTTCAGCGGTTGGTTGACGATCAGTTTGAGCGTCTCCAGACCGAAGTATTCGTCGATTTCACGTTTGTTGATGACAATGCGTCCTTCACCCGGTACGAGGCGAACACGAGCTACCGAATGCTTACGACGACCAGTGCCATAGTATTGTACAGTTGCCATGAAAGGGTCCTCCTTTTATTTAGCCGCGAAGCTCGTAAACTTCCGGTTTTTGTGCTGCATGTGGATGCTCTGCTCCGGCATACGCTTTGAGTCTGAGTTTCATTCTGTCGCCCATGCGAGTCTTAGGAAGCATGCCGGCTACAGCCAGTTCCAGGAGACGTGCAGGCTTGTTTTTGATCATTTCGCCTGCGCTTGTAACTTTCAGGCCGCCCGGGTGCATCGAGTGACGGTAGTATTTCTTGTCCTGCAGCTTGTTGCCTGTCAGGTGGATTTTCTCCGCATTGATGACGATAACGAAGTCGCCGCCGTCAACGTGTGGAGTGAATTGTGTTTTGTGCTTGCCGCGGATCAGTGCAGCAGCTTCGCTTGCCAGACGGCCCAGCGTTTTGCCTTCAGCGTCGATGATGTACCAGTTGCGCTCAACTTCGCTCGGCTTAGCCATGTAGGTAGTACGCATGAGTAAGTGCCTCCTTCTAATCTTTGCAATAATATTCGTTGTAAGTGTCAGACGTTCCATGCCGCCGGGCTAAGATCCGGGGCTGCCGGAACGATTTATGTTTGCGATCATGGATAATCAAAAGGTAAAACGATTGTTGTTGCACGTTTTCTTGATTGGGGGCCGTGGGAAGCCTTCAAGAAAACACAACTTTTATTCTACATGATGATCCCATAAACTGCAATACATTTTCGAGCAATTCCCCAAAGAACTTTCCGTTACTCGGGCAGCAGATCGCCGTAGTCGACGTTCCACAGCGCGAGGCCTTTCCCTACTGCCGTCGGACCGGCCGCGGCCCGATCGCAGGCCAGCAAAATGGTCTTCATCTCCTCCGAAGCACGCTTGCCTTCTCCCACCTGCAGGAGCGTACCGGTAATGATTCGAACCATATGCTGAAGAAAGCCTGTGCCTGTCAAGAAAACATGGATGAACCCCTGATCGGACGTTCCCGGACGGCAGGTCGTTCGATCCACTTCGATCCAAGCTTCGAGCAGCGTTCGCACATGATTGGTCTTCTGAGAATGCCTGGAGGCAAACGACGTAAAATCGTAAGTCCCCACCAGATGCTGCAGCCCTTCCCGCATGGCTTCGATGTCGAGCTGCGGCGCGGGATGGTGAAACTGCATATGGCGCTGGAAAACGTCCGGATAGCGGTTAGCGTTGATCGTATAGCGATACGTCTTGCGTTTGGCCGCATGCCGGGAATTGAATTCGAACGGAACTTCCCAAGAACGGGTCACGACGATGTCTTTCGGCAGCCGGGCATTGAGCGCCAGAGGCCAGCGATCCGCAGGAATCCGCGAAAGAGTATGGAAGTTGAACACTTGAGCGTATGCATGCACGCCGGCGTCGGTGCGGCCCGAAGCGATAATCTTCGGTTTGTCGCCCGTTAAAGCAAGGATCGAAGCTTCCAGTTCGTCTTGGACCGTGTTGCCGATCGGCTGCGTCTGAAATCCGTTATAATTCGTGCCGTCGTAAGCGACGGTCATGCATAAATTGCGCACGGGCTCACCTCCTTCTCTTTCTGCTTGATTCCGTACCGGATCGCCTACCGGCAACGGATAAGTTCAAAAAAAAAGAAACGGCTCTGCCGCCTTGAACAGGCGGCATACGTTTCTCGGGAATCCATGGGTGGGATCACTCCCGCCCCGAACGATCGAACCGGCAACTAGGCGCGGTCAACCAGTTCCAGGTAAACCATAGGTGCTGCGTCTCCGCGGCGTGCTCCCAGTTTCAGGATGCGTGTGTAGCCGCCCGGACGGTCCGCGTAGCGCGGTGCCAGATCAGCAAACAGCTTTTGGATTGCGTCTTTTTCACCGTCAACCGTCTCGCGACGAACGTATGCAGCCACTTGGCGGCGTGCATGCAGATCTCCGCGTTTGGAAAGGGTGATCAGTTTTTCGGCGATGGAGCGAGCTTCTTTCGCTTTCGCTTCCGTCGTTTCGATGCGCTCGTACAAGAACAGGTCGGTTACCAGGTCGCGAAGCAGAGCTTTGCGCGCGCTGGAGTTACGTCCCAACTTTTGGTATGCCATCGTTTTCCCTCCTTCTACATATACTGTTCGGTCTTAGTCTTCCTGACGGAGACCCAGACCCAGTTCTTCGAGCTTCTCTTGAACTTCTTCCAAAGACTTGCGGCCCAAGTTGCGGACTTTCATCATGTCTTCTTCCGATTTCGTGGTCAGCTCTTGTACCGTATTGATGCCGGCACGTTTCAGACAGTTATAGGAACGCACGGAGAGATCGAGTTCTTCGATCGTCATCTCCAACACTTTTTCCTTCTTGTCTTCTTCTTTTTCGACCATGATCTCCGCATCGCGCGCTTCGTCGGTCAGACCTACGAAGAGCAATACGTGCTCGGTCAAAATTTTAGCGCCAAGGCTTACCGCTTCTTCCGGACGGATGCTGCCATCGGTCCAGACTTCCAAGGTGAGCTTGTCGTAGTTCGTGACTTGTCCGACCCGCGTGTTCTCGACCGTGTAGTTGACACGGGAGATCGGGGTGTAGATCGAGTCGATCGGAATGACGCCGATCGGTTGATCGTCACGTTTGTTCTTGACGGACTGTACGTACCCGCGGCCGCGGCCGGCGAAAATGCGTACATGCAGTCTCGATCCCGGTGCCAGAGTCGCAATATGCAGATCCGGGTTCAGGATCTCCACATCGCTATCGGCGCGGATGTCTCCGGCCGTTACGAGGCCTTCGCCTTCCGCGTCGATTTCCAGTACCTTTTCTTCATCGGAATGAATCTTCAGCGAGAGAGCTTTCAGATTCAGAATGATTTCCGTTACGTCTTCCGTAACGCCGGGGATCGTCGAGAATTCGTGCAGAACGCCGTCAATTTGGACCGAAGTGACTGCCGCGCCCGGAAGCGACGACAACAGGATGCGACGAAGCGAGTTTCCAAGCGTCGTACCGTATCCGCGTTCCAGAGGCTCAACGACGAATTTACCGTAGGTGCCTCCGTCATTGATCTCGACGGTCTCGATTTTCGGCTTTTCGATTTCTATCACTACAATACCCCTCCTTCAAAACGTCGCTTCCGTGAAACCAAGCATACTGAACTCACAATGCTTAAGAATACTATACGCGGCGACGCTTAGGAGGACGGCATCCATTGTGAGGAACCGGAGTTACGTCCTTGATCAGGTTGATTTCCAGACCTGTTGCTTGCAGCGAGCGGATTGCCGCTTCACGGCCTGCGCCAGGACCTTTAACCATAACTTCAACGGTTTTCAGGCCGTGCTCCATTGCAGCTTTAGCAGCTGTTTCGGCAGCGAGCTGAGCGGCGAATGGAGTCGATTTACGGGAACCTCTGAAACCGAGACCGCCCGAGCTTGCCCAGGAGATCGCGTTTCCGTGCGGATCCGTAATCGTTACAATCGTATTGTTAAACGTGGAACGGATGTGTGCCACGCCGGATTCGATATTTTTACGGTCGCGACGTTTCGTACGTACGACTTTTTTCGGTTTAGCCATTGTCAGTTATCCCCCTTTCTTACTTCTTCTTGTTCGCTACAGTACGACGAGGACCTTTACGAGTACGAGCATTCGTTTTCGTACGTTGTCCGCGTACCGGCAATCCACGACGATGACGGATACCGCGATAAGATCCGATCTCGATCAGACGTTTGATGTTCAAAGATACTTCGCGACGCAGGTCGCCCTCTACTTTTACATTAGCGTCAATCGTTTCACGCAGCTTGCTTACCTCATCCTCAGTCAGATCGCGAACACGAGTGTCCGGGCTGATTCCTGTTTGGCTCAGGAGTTTTTGGGAAGTTGTCTTACCAATCCCGAAGATATAAGTCAAGGCGATCTCAACGCGTTTGTCACGTGGCAAATCCACACCAGCAATACGAGCCATTACGCTACACCCCCTTCTAAATTATCCTTGTTTTTGTTTGTGTTTCGGATTTTCGCAGATTACCATGACATTCCCTTTGCGACGAATGACTTTGCATTTTTCGCACATTGGTTTGACCGACGGTCTAACCTTCATGATTATTACCTCCTCAAAAGCATTCGGTTTGATCGGGCAAGAACGCGCTCCGGCCGCACCGGAAGCGTTCCAAGCACCAGAACGTTGTATATCCAAAAAGCGACGTATCCCTACTTGCGGTAAGTGATACGGCCGCGAGTCAGATCGTAAGGCGATAACTGTACGACCACTTTGTCTCCCGTCAGAATACGGATAAAGTGCATACGCAGCTTACCGGAAACGTGAGCGAGAATTTGATGACCGTTCTCAAGTTCCACCTTGAACATCGCATTAGGCAGCGGTTCGATAACCACGCCTTCGATTTCAATGACATCTTCCTTGGCCACAATCATTCTCCTTTCTGCTTAGCATTCTGTGCGTCGGATTCCAGAAATGCGTTGATCGCATGACGCAATTTCGCATTTGTAACCCTGCCGCTCTCCTGCAAACTGTTTACGACTTCGCTGCTGATTGCCAACTGGGGCTCGAGGTGCAGCGGATTTTTTTTCTTCGGATGGTCAAACTTGCGTTTGTGTCCGTCCGCGATCCAAATTCCCTGTTCCTCGTCAAGCTTTACGATTACCGCCGCCTGCCCGGCATCGCGGCCCTTTCGGATCTTCACGAGTTGACCGATTTGCAGGGGATTTTCCTTTTTCAAGTGTATCACCTACGCGCTCAATTTTGTGAAAATTTCCAATCCGTCTTTCGTAACCGCTACTGTGTGTTCGAAATGAGCACACAGGGAGCCGTCTACCGTTACGACGGTCCATTCGTCCTCCAGCGTTCGGACTTGCCGTCCGCCGAGGTTGACCATCGGTTCGATCGCCAGCACCATGCCCGGCTTGAGCAGCGGACCGCGGCCTTCGATGCCGTAATTCGGAATCTTCGGATCTTCGTGCAGATCAAGGCCGATGCCGTGACCGACGAATTCCCGAACAACCGACATGCCCGACGCTTCGATGTATCGCTGAATCGCATGCGAAATGGTAAACAGACGCACATCCGGCTTTACAAACGCCAGTCCTGCGTACAGGGAGCCTTCCGTAACGTCCAGCAGACGCTGGGCTTCGTCGGAAATGCGCCCCACCGGGTAAGTCCAGGCGGAATCGCCGTGGTAACCGCGGTACTGCGCGCCGATATCGAGCGTGACGATATCGCCTTCCCGAAGCTTTCGCTCGCTGGGGAATCCGTGAACCAGCTGGTCGTTAACCGACGCACAGATGCTGGCCGGAAAACCATTATAGCCTTTGAAAGACGGCACCGCATCCTGGCTGCGGATGGTCGCTTCGGCAATCGCGTCAAGCTCGGCGGTTGTAATGCCGGGTTCGATCGCTTTCGCCAATGCGCGGTGAGTCTCAGCCACAATCCGTCCCGCTTCTCTCATAAAGCCGAGCTCCGTTTCGGACTTGCAAATGATCATTACAGTTAACCTCGCAGTACGGACAGGATTCCTTCCGATACCGTACCGATCTCCTGGTCTCCGTCGATCTGCCGCAGCAAGCCTTTGTTTGCATAGTAATCGATCAGAGGCGCCGTTTTGCTTGCATATTCCTCAAGCCGCGTGCGTACGCTCTCTTCATTGTCGTCCGGACGTTGGTAAAGTTCTCCGCCGTCTTTGTCACATACGCCTTCTTGCTTCGGCGGGTTGAAGATCACATGATAGGTCGTTCCGCAAGTCTTGCAGATGCGGCGACCCGTAATCCGGTTAAGCAGCTTCTCCGGATCAACGTTCAGGTTGATAACATGATCAAGCTTACGGCCCGATTCGAGCAAAAGTGCATCCAATGCTTCGGCCTGCAGCAGAGTTCTCGGAAATCCGTCGAGCAAGAAACCTTTTTCGCAATCCGGCTGACTCAGCCGTTCGCGGACGATACCGTTCGTTACGTCATCCGGTACGAGCAGACCCTGGTCGATGTATTCTTTGGCTTTTACTCCGATCGGAGTTCCCTCTTTGATCGCCAGACGAAATGCATCGCCTGTCGAGATATGAGGAATGCCGAATGCATCGACGATGACCTGCGCCTGTGTTCCTTTACCTGCCCCGGGAGGCCCCATGAATAGAATGTTCACGTCATGTCCACTCCTTACGTCTTACCCATGCCTAACAGCACAAAAGGCGCCGGGCGAGCGCATGGAGTCGGACCCGTCCGGAACCTGAGCTATTTATTGATAAAACCTTTATAGTGCCGCTTAATCAGCTGACTTTCGATCGTTTTCATCGTATCCAAGGCTACCCCGACGACGATCAGCAGCGACGTGCCGCCGATTTGAACCGACTGAGGAAGACCGGAGAGCGAGCCGAACGCGATCGGCAAGAGCGAAATTACGGTCAGGAAGAGCGCGCCGGTAACCGTCAACCGCGACATCACGCGAGTAATGTACTTCTCGGTTGCTTTACCCGGACGTACTCCAGGGATGTAACCGCCGTTTTTCTTCATGTTCTCCGCCATCTGCTGCGGATTGATCTGCACGAAGGTGTAGAAGAACGTGAAGCCGATGATCATGACTGCATAAAGCACCATGCCAAGCGGCTGACTGTAGTTCAGGTTTTGCTGCACCCATTGCGCCCACAGATGCGTGGACCAGAAGTTTGCAAGGATAACCGGGAACTGCAGCAGAGACACGGCAAAGATTACCGGAATGACACCCGCCGCGTTTACTTTCAGCGGAATGTGGGTGTTTTGACCGCCGTACATTTTATTGCCGACTACTCTTTTCGCATATTGAACCGGAACTTTCCGGATCCCCTGCTGAATAAAGATAACACCGACAATGATCAGGATCAAGACAAGCGCGATAATCACGGTTTTCATCACGTTCAGGAACGTTTGTCCGTCCACGATGAAATCGGATTGCGCGGTTGTCGCGATGTACCCCGGAATGTTAGCGACGATCCCGGCAAAGATAATAATCGAAATCCCGTTGCCGATGCCCTTTTCCGTGATCTGCTCACCCATCCACATTAGGAGGGAAGTACCCGCGGTCAGGACAATCGCAATCAGAATATAGTCGACGAGCGTAGCGTTCGGAATCATTTCCGAATTATAAATCCGGTTGAAACCGATCGCCGTAGCGAACGCCTGGATCAAACCCAGAACAATGGTACCGTATCGGGTAACTTGCGCCAGCTTCTTTTTCCCGTGTTCCCCTTGTTTCGACCATTCGGTGAACTTCGGGATGACATCCATCGACAGCAGCTGCACGATGATCGATGCCGTAACGTAAGGATAAATGCTGAGCGCGAAGATCGAGAACTGTTTGAGCGCGCCTCCGGAGAAGGTGTTCAAGAGTCCCATCAGTTGGCTACCGGCTTCGTTAGCCGATTCCAGCACGTCCGTGTTGACACCCGGAATCGGGATGAACGAACCGATACGATAGATGATCAGGACCAACAACGTAAACAGGATCCGTTTACGCAGGTCTTCGACCTTCCATATATTCTTCAGGGTGTTGAACATTAGATCACCTCGGTTTTACCGCCGGCAGCCTCGATTTTCTCCACCGCAGATTGAGAGAACTTGTTTGCTTTGACAGTCAATTTCACCGTCACATCGCCATTGCCAAGGATCTTGATGCCGCTCTTGGCATCTTTGATGATACCTTGTTCCTTCAGGAGCTCAGGAGTGATTTCGGTGTTTTCTGCAAAGTTGTTCAGCTCTTCGGTGTTTACGATGGCATATTCTTTACGGGTCGGATTAACAAATCCGCGTTTCGGCAAGCGACGATACAGTGGGTTCTGACCGCCTTCGAAGCCTGGACGGACACCGCCGCCGGAACGAGCGTTTTGGCCTTTATGACCGCGTCCGGCTGTTTTACCCGTACCGCTACTCGTACCGCGACCGATGCGCTTGCGCTCTTTAGTCGAACCCGGAGCTGGAGAAAGCTCATGTAACTTCATCGTTCGTTGCACCTCCTTGATTCATTCTATTGATTCGCTTCTCGAGAAGCGATTGAAATTTAAGCTTCGATTTCTTTTACGGAAACCAAGTGCTGAACTTGATTTACCATACCGCGAATCGCAGCGTTGTCGTCTTTTACAACGACTTGGTTCGTTTTACGCAGTCCCAGCGTGTTCACGGTCGTGCGTTGGTTTTTCGGACGTCCGATCAGGCTGCGTACGAGGGTGATTTCCAATTTAGCCATTGCTTTTCCCTCCTTAGCCTCTCAGTTCTTCGACGGATTTACCGCGAAGCTTAGCCACATCTTCGGCACGCTTCAAACGGGACAATCCTTCCAACGTCGCGTTGACCATGTTCATGGAGTTCGAAGAACCCAGGGATTTTGTCAAGATATCGCCTACGCCTGCAAGTTCCAGTACTGCACGTACCGGACCGCCGGCGATAACGCCTGTACCTTCGGAAGCTGGTTTCAGCAGTACGCTGCCGGCTCCGAATTTACCTGTGATCGGGTGAGTGATCGTTGTTCCTACGAGCGGAACGTGGATCATGTTTTTCTTAGCATCTTCGATGCCTTTGCGGATCGCGTCCGGAACTTCTCCGGCTTTACCGATGCCCGCACCGACGTTACCTTGTCCGTCGCCTACGACAACCAGTGCGCTGAAGCTGAAACGGCGTCCGCCCTTTACAACTTTAGCTACGCGGTTGATGTGTACAACGCGTTCCGTCAGTTCTCCTACAGTGCTCATATCTACACGCAAGTCGTTAACCTCCTTTTGTCTCGGTATTAGAATTCCAGTCCGGCTTCACGGGCTGCGTCAGCCAGTGCTTGGATCCGTCCGTGGTAGAGGTATCCTCCGCGGTCGAATACGACAGCAGTATAACCTTTTTCCTTCGCACGGTTCGCAACCAGCGTGCCGACCTTAGTCGCAGCTTCAACGTTGCCGCCGTTCGTGATTTCGCTCTTCAGCTCTTTGTCCATAGTCGAAGCCGAAACGATAGTTACGCCGTTTACGTCGTCGATCAGTTGGGCATAGATGTGTTTCTCCGAACGGTATACGTTCAGACGAGGACGCTCAACCGTACCTTGAATTTTCTTGCGTACACGCAAGTGTCTTTTCAAGCGAGCTTTATTTTTATCACCTTTGGTAATCATGAGTACTTTCACTCCTTCCCATCTGCTTATTAAGCAGCTTCACATGAGCAAGCTAAGGGTAATGCGAAGGAAAGCGGCTTATTTCTTCTTGCCGGCTTTACCTTCTTTACGGATGATGCGTTCGCCTTCGTACTTGATACCTTTGCCTTTATACGGCTCAGGCTCACGTACCGAACGGATTTGAGCGGCATAGGCGCCTACGCGCTCTTTGTCGATTCCGCGAACGATGATTTTCGTGTTCGAAGGAACTTCGAACTCGATTCCCGCTTCCGGCGTGATTTCGACCGGGTGGGAGTAACCTACGTTCAGGACGATCTTGTCTCCCGATTTGCTGGCACGGTATCCGACCCCGACCAGTTCCAGAGACTTGGAGAAGCCATCCGTTACACCACTTACCATGTTGTTGACAACGCTGCGCGTCGTGCCGTGAAGGGAACGATGCTCTTTGTTATCGGAAGGGCGTTCTACCGTGATTGTATTACCTTCCACCGTTACTTTCATATCTCTATGAAGTTCACGAGTGAGTGTACCTTTAGGGCCTTTGACAGTAATCGCTGCGTTGTTCAGCGTTACTTCAACCCCGCTTGGTACTTCGATTGGTTTGCGACCAATACGCGACATATGTGTTGCACCTCCTTGTGTTCTGACGTGATTACCAAACGTAGCAGATTACTTCGCCGCCGGCTTTCGCCTGACGAGCTTCTTTGTCGGTCATTACTCCCTTGGACGTGGAGATGATCGCGATACCCAGGCCGCCCAGTACGCGAGGAACTTCGTTGCTCTTCGTGTACACGCGCAGACCCGGCTTACTGATTCTTTTCAGACCAGTAATAACGCGCTCGTTGTTTTGTCCGTATTTCAGGAAGATACGGATGATGCCTTGCTTGTTATCCTGTACGAATTCCGCGTCGCGGATAAAACCTTCGCGCTTCAGGATCTCAGCAATTTGCTTTTTCATCGCGGAAGCCGGCATTTCGACTTTCTCGTGACGAACCACGTTCGCGTTGCGAATACGTGTAAGCATATCTGCAATCGGATCGGACATAGTCATAGTGTGTGAACCTCCTTCCTTGTTATGCGGTAATTACCAGCTTGCTTTTTTCACGCCAGGGATCTGGCCTTTATAAGCCAATTCGCGGAAGCAAATACGGCAGATTTTGTACTTTTGCAGAACCGAGTGTGGACGACCGCAACGCTCGCAGCGCGTGTATGCACGCACTTTGAATTTCGGGGTGCGTTGCTGTTTAACCTTCATCGAAGTTTTTGCCACTTTAGCCTGACACCTCCTGGATAGTTTCGGGAGAACAGGGTCATAGATCATGGCCCTAGATACTGGCCGATATTATTTTGCGAAAGGCATTCCGAGACCCGTGAGCAGTTCACGAGCTTCTTCGTCGCTCTTCGCCGTAGTTACGATAACGATATCCATACCGCGGACTTTGTCCACTTGATCGTATTGGATTTCTGGGAAGATCAGCTGTTCTTTAAGACCCAGCGTGTAGTTGCCGCGGCCGTCGAACGCTTTGTTCGATACGCCTTGGAAGTCACGTACGCGCGGAAGCGCTACGTTGAACAGTTTGTCGAGGAACTGGTACATGCGCTCGCCGCGCAGGGTTACCTTCGTTCCGATCGGCATGTTCTCACGCAGTTTGAAACCTGCGATCGATTTTTTAGCGCGAGTGATTACCGGTTTTTGACCAGCGATTTGCTCGAGCTCGGCTACTGCCGTGTCGAGAACTTTGGAGTTGGATACGGCTTCGCCGACACCCATGTTGATGACGACTTTCTCCAGTTTCGGCACCTGCATAACCGACGTATAGTTGAACTTCTGCATCAAAGCAGGAGTACTTTCGTTCAAATAACGTTCTTTAAGTCTTGTTACCATGAAGGATGGGCCTCCTTTCTGTAAAGATGATTATTCGATAACTTCTCCGGAACGTTTCGCAACGCGCACTTTTTTGCCGTTGTCCAACGTCTTGTAACCAACGCGGGTTACTTTGCCGCCGTCTTTCGGGTCAACGTGCATCACGTTCGACACGTGGATCGAAGCTTCTTGTTCCACGATTCCGCCTTGCGGGTTCGCTTGGCTTGGCTTCTGGTGTTTTTTCACCATGTTCACGCCTTCGACCAGCACGCGGTTTTCACGAGGATAAGCTGCGATTACGCGGCCTTTTTTGCCTTTGTCTTTACCAGTGATTACGATAACGACATCGTCTTTTTTCACGTGAAGTTTGTTGTTGTGGGATTCCAGAACTTTTTTCACTCTTGCCATCAGGTACACCTCCTATGACTTACCGGCCGGCAGCCGACAAGAAAATCGTGCATGCTATATTAGATAACTTCCGGTGCCAAGGAAACGATTTTCATGAAGTCCTTGTCGCGAAGTTCACGGGCAACTGGTCCAAAGATACGCGTACCGCGCGGGCTGCGATCTTCTTTCACCACTACTGCTGCGTTTTCGTCGAATGCGATGTAAGATCCGTCTTTACGACGTACCGAACGTTTCGTGCGAACGACTACCGCTTTAACTACGTCGCCTTTTTTGACAACGCCCCCTGGTGTTGCTTGTTTTACCGAGCAAACGATCAGGTCGCCGATGTTAGCTGTACGACGTCCCGTACCGCCGAGTACGCGGATGCACATCAGTTCCTTCGCACCGGAGTTATCGGCTACAGCCAAACGTGTAAATGGTTGAATCATTATGAATGTCCTCCTTTCGGACGAGCTTTATCGTTCAATTAGATGATGATCGCTTTTTCAGTGACTGCTGCCAGTCTCCAGCGCTTGTCTTTGGACAGCGGACGAGTCTCAACGATTCTTACTACATCGCCGATTTTCGCTTCGTTGTTTTCGTCATGCGCTTTGAATTTCTTCGTGGATTTGATGCGTTTATGATACAGATCATGTTTTTTGTAAGTTTCTACAGCAACAACGATCGTTTTATCCATTTTGTCGCTCACGACTTTACCTACCAGCACTTTACGCGAGTTGCGTTGTTCGGTCATGGTTAGCCTCCTTCCTGAATATCGGGCTACATACCCGGAGGGTCATAAGGAATTAAGAAGTAATTCCGAGTTCTCTTTGACGCAGAACCGTCTTAGCGCGAGCGATTTCCTTGCGGACTACGCTGATGCGCGTCGGGTTGTCGAGCTGACCGGTAGCGAGCTGAAAGCGCAGATTAAAGAGTTCTTCTTTAAATCCGGAGACCTTCTGTTCGATTTCGGCAGTAGTCAGGTCACGCAGTTCCTTAGCCTTCATTTGCTTCACCACCCAATTCTTCACGTTTCACAAACTTAGTTTTGACAGGCAGTTTGTGAGCAGCAAGGCGCATCGCTTCGCGAGCGATTTCTTCCGATACACCGGCAAGTTCGAACATGATCTTGCCCGGTTTTACGACTGCTACCCATTTCTCAACGTTACCTTTACCGCTACCCATCCGGACCTCGAGAGGCTTTTGAGTAATCGGCTTGTCAGGGAAAATCTTGATCCAGACTTTACCGCCCCGTTTGATGTAACGGGTCATGGCGATACGTGCCGCTTCGATCTGACGGTTCGTGATCCACGAAGGTTCAGTCGCTTGCAGGCCGAATTCGCCGAAGTTCAATTCAGTACCGCCTTTAGCACGACCGGCCATGCTGCCGCGTTGCTGTTTACGGTGTTTTACACGTTTAGGTACCAACATGATTAGTTGCCTCCTTCCTGAGCAGCTTGTTTCTTAGCCGCAGGAAGTACTTCTCCACGATAGATCCATACTTTAACGCCGATACGACCGTAAGTCGTGTGCGCTTCAGCTGTACCGTAGTCGATGTCGGCACGCAGGGTATGAAGTGGAACAGTTCCTTCGCTGTAGCCTTCCGAACGTGCGATTTCCGCGCCGCCGAGACGACCGCTAACCGCAGTTTTGATTCCTTTAGCGCCTGCACGCATTGTACGTTGGATCGATTGTTTCAAAGCACGACGGAACGATACGCGACGTTCCAATTGTTGTGCGATGCTTTCAGCGACCAGAACAGCGTCCAGTTCTTGGTTTTTGATTTCAGCGATGTTGATGTGTACTTTTTTTCCGCTTGCGATCTTAGTGATCTCGCCGCGAAGTACCTCAACCTCTGCGCCGCCGCGTCCGATTACCATACCCGGCTTAGCCGTATGGATCGTTACGTTTACGCGATTTGCTGCTCTTTCGATCTCGATCTTGGAGACAGCGGATTCTTTCAGCTTAGTTTTCAGGTATTCGCGAATTTTCACGTCTTCCATCAACAGTGTGCCGAAGTCTTTGCCAGCGTACCATTTGGATTCCCAGTCACGGATGATCCCTACACGGAGTCCGACCGGATTTACTTTTTGTCCCACACGTTTCCCTCCTTACTTTTCAGATACAGCCAGAGTGATATGGCTGGTGCGTTTGTTGATCCGGCTTGCGCGTCCCATTGCCCGAGGGCGGAAACGTTTCAAAGTCGGTCCTTGGTTTACGTATACTTGCGAAATCACCAGTTTGCTCACGTCGAGCGAGTGGTTGTTTTCTGCGTTAGCGATTGCCGAGTTGAGCAACTTCTCCAGAATCGGGGATGCCGCTTTCGGAGTGTGGCGCAGAATCGCGATTGCTTCGCCTACTTGCTTGCCGCGGATCAAATCAGCGACCAGTTGGGCTTTGCGCGGAGCGATGCGGGAATATTTCAAGTGCGCTTTTGCTTCCATGCTATCAGTACCTCCCTTCGGACTTTAGTACGGTCCGTTTTAGCGTCTTGTTTTCTTGTCGTCGTCGGTGTGGCCTTTGTAAGTACGCGTCGGCGCGAACTCACCCAGTTTGTGTCCGACCATGTCTTCCGTTACGTATACCGGCACGTGTTTGCGACCGTCGTAAACGGCGAAAGTGTGTCCGATGAATTGCGGGAAGATCGTGGAACGTCTGGACCAAGTTTTGATAACGGCCTTTTTGCTTGCTTCATTCATGACTTCTACTTTTTTCAGCAGGTATGCATCAATGAAAGGGCCTTTTTTGAGACTGCGTGTCATCGATTGTAGTCCTCCCTTCAGCTGGCTTGTTCCATAACCCTAGCCGGCGAAGCAATGCGGGATAAGCGCATTACTTCGTGCGGCGACGGATGATGTATTGATCCGAAGATTTGTTTTTCTTGCGCGTTTTGTAACCAAGCGTCGGTTTGCCCCAAGGAGACAACGGGGATTTACGTCCGATCGGAGCACGACCTTCACCACCACCGTGTGGGTGATCGTTCGGGTTCATAACTACGCCGCGGACTTCAGGGCGTTTGCCCAACCAACGGTTACGGCCTGCTTTACCGATCTTCACGAGCTCGTGGTCCTGGTTGCCTACGGAACCGATGGTAGCGCGGCAAACTTTCAGTACGCGACGAACTTCGCCCGAAGAAAGGCGGATCGATACGTAACGTTCTTCTTTACCCAGCAATTGAGCTTCTGTGCCGGCTGCGCGAACCATTTGGCCGCCTTTGCCCGGTTTCAACTCGATGTTGTGGATAACTGTACCTACCGGAATGTTTTCCAGCGGCAGAGCGTTACCGATCTTGATGTCGGCATCCGGTCCGGAGAAGATCGTGTCGCCAACTTTCAGACCTTTAGGCGCCAGAATGTAGCGCTTTTCGCCGTCTGCATAGTTGATCAGCGCGATGTTCGAAGTCCGGTTCGGATCGTATTCGATCGTAGCAACGCGGCCTGGAATTCCATCTTTGGTACGCTTGAAGTCGATGATGCGGTATTTACGTTTGTGTCCGCCGCCTTGGTGACGAACCGTAATTTTACCTTGGTTGTTGCGGCCTGCTTTGTTGTAAAGCGGCGCCAGCAACGATTTCTCCGGCTGATTCGTTGTGATTTCTTCGAATGTCGACACGCTCATCGCGCGGCGGGCCGGGGATGTCGGTTTATACTTTTTGATTGGCACGTTGGTTTCCCTCCTTACTCTGCAGATTCAAAGAACTCGAGCGATTTGCTATCTGGAGTCAGCGTCACGATCGCTTTTTTCCATTCGCTCGTATAACCGGAGTGACGGCCGTAACGTTTCGGCTTAGCCGGAACGCGCAGAACGTTGACTTTCGACACTTTTACGCCGAAGATCGATTCTACTGCCTTTTTCACTTCCGTTTTGTTAGCGCTCATTTGCACTTCAAATACGTATTTCGACTGGCTCATCGCTTCAGCCGTACGTTCCGTGATAATCGGACGTTTGATCAGGTCACGAGGATCTTTCATTACGCGAATACCTCCTCTACCTTCTGAACTGCGTCCTTCGTGATGATCAGCTTATCATGCACGAGTACGTCGAGAACATTGATGCCGTCAGCCTGAACGAACTTGACGCCCGGAATGTTGCGAGCGGACAAAGCTACGTTGTTGTCGTATTCCGGAGCCACTACCAGGGCTTTACGGTCTACGTTCAACTTGTTCAGGATAGCTGCGAATTCTTTGGTCTTCGGAGCGTTAAGGCTCAGTGCATCCAGAACGATAATTTCGTTTGCGATGACTTTCGAAGACAGTGCCGATTTGATCGCCAGACGACGAACTTTTTTAGGCAGTTTGAAGGAATAGCTGCGCGGAGTCGGTCCGAAGACGATACCGCCGCCTTTCCATTGCGGAGAACGGATGGAGCCTTGACGCGCGCGTCCTGTACCTTTTTGTTTCCAAGGTTTACGACCGCCGCCACGAACTTCCGAACGTCCTTTGACTTTGTGCGTACCCGAGCGCAGGGATGCTTGTTGCATCACGACTGCCTGGTGAAGCACGTGTCCGTTAGGGTTGATACCGAATACCGAATCGCTCAGTTCGATTTCTTCGACCTGTTTGCCTTCGATATTATAGACTGCTACTTTAGGCATTTCATGTTCCTCCTTTCTTCTAAGGATTAATTATTTCTTCACCGATGCGCGAACTTTGACGAAGCCGTTTTTAGGACCCGGAATGGAGCCTTTAACCAGCAATACGTTGCGTTCTGCGTCGACTCTTACGATTTCGAGGTTTTGAACAGTGATCGAGTCGTGGCCCATGTGTCCTGGCAGGCGTTTGCCTTTCGGTACACGGTTAGCTTGGATGGAACCCATCGAACCCGGTCTGCGGTGGTAACGCGAGCCGTGCGCCATTGGTCCGCGGCTTTGTCCCCAACGTTTGATAACGCCGGCAAAACCTTTACCTTTGGATACGCCGCTTACGTCAACGAATTCGCCTTCTGCGAATACGTCCGCTTTAAGCACTTGTCCAACCTCGTAAGTTCCGAGGTCAACACCGCGAAGTTCGCGGACGTAGCGCTTAGGTGCAGTGTCCGCTTTTTTAGCGTGACCTGCCTCCGGTTTGTTCGAACGGCTAGCTTTCTTGTCCGAGAAACCGATTTGTACCGCTTCGTAACCGTCGTTTTCCAGGTCTTTCTTTTGCAGAACCACGCAAGGGCCTGCTTCGATGACCGTTACCGGAACGACGTTACCTTCAGCGGTGAACACTTGGGTCATACCCAGTTTTTTCCCTAAGATACCTTTCATGTTGACACCTCTTTTCATTTATGTCCTTATTCAGGAGTATTACAGTTTGATTTCGATATCTACACCGGACGGCAGGTCCAAGCGCATCAAGGCATCCACGGTTTGTGGAGTCGGGTTCACGATATCGATCAGACGCTTGTGCGTACGCTGTTCGAATTGTTCGCGCGAATCCTTGTACTTGTGCACCGCACGGAGAATGGTGATGATTTGTTTTTCAGTCGGCAGCGGGATCGGACCGGACACGCCAGCACCCGAACGTTTTGCCGTTTCAACGATTTTCTCAGCGGATTGATCCAGAACTCTGTGATCATAAGCTTTCAAACGAATACGGATTTTTTGCTTTGCCATTATAATTCCCTCCTTCTATCGCCCAATTTGGTATCGGACATACTCCGCGAAAATTTTCCGCTCACGCCCACTATGGCAAAGGAGCCGGGTGTGTCGGTAACCTCTCGCATCATCGCAACGTCTCAGAACAACATTCATTATTATATAGAACATCGCGAGACAATGCAATACTTTTTTCGAATTACACAAAAAGAAAGCGAGGCCCTATCCCGACTCCGGGATAATGGCCCCGCCTCGCGCTTTCGTTTACAGTACATTGTTGCTCGTTCCAGTACACTGTTGCTCTATTTAACGGTTAAGAACCGTTATTATTTTTGGATTGTTGCTACGGCACCGGCGCCTACTGTACGTCCGCCTTCACGAATGGAGAACTTAGTTCCTTCTTCGATAGCGATCGGAGCGATCAGTTGAACAGTAACCGTGATGTTGTCGCCCGGCATTACCATCTCAGTGCCTTCCGGCAGGTTGATGATGCCCGTTACGTCAGTTGTACGGAAGTAGAACTGAGGACGGTATCCTGTGAAGAAAGGCTTGTGACGGCCACCTTCTTCTTTAGTCAGGACGTAGATTTGTGCTGTGAACTCAGTGTGCGGTTTAACCGAACCTGGTTTCGACAGAACTTGTCCACGCTCGATTTGCGTACGGTCAACACCGCGCAGCAATGCGCCGATGTTGTCGCCCGCTTGAGCGGAATCCATCAGTTTACGGAACATTTCTACGCCCGTAACGACGGATTTCTTGGACTCTTCAGCGATACCAACGATTTCGACTTCGTCGCCGATTTTAACTGTACCGCGTTCGATACGGCCAGTTGCTACCGTACCACGGCCAGTGATCGAGAACACGTCTTCGACTGGCATCAGGAAAGGCTTCTCAGTGTCGCGCTCTGGAGTCGGGATGTACTCGTCGATGATGTTGAACATTTCAACGATCTTTTGAGCCCATTCGCCGTCCGGGTTTTGCAGCGCTTCGCGAGCGGAACCTTGGATGATCGGAGTGTCGTCGCCTGGGAAGTCGTATTCGCTCAGCAGGTCGCGTACTTCCATTTCAACCAGTTCCAACAGTTCAGCGTCTTCAACCATGTCGCATTTGTTCAGGAATACGACGATGTAAGGAACGCCTACTTGGCGGGACAGCAGGATGTGTTCGCGAGTTTGCGGCATAGGGCCGTCAGCTGCGGATACAACCAGGATTGCTCCGTCCATTTGGGCAGCGCCGGTGATCATGTTTTTAACATAGTCGGCGTGTCCTGGGCAGTCTACGTGTGCGTAGTGACGAGCAGGAGTCTCGTATTCTACGTGTGCAGTCGAGATCGTGATACCGCGTTCTCTTTCTTCCGGAGCCTTGTCGATTTGGTCGAAGGCAACGGCAGCACCGCCGTAAGTTTTGGAGAGGACAGTCGTGATAGCAGCTGTCAGAGTCGTTTTACCATGGTCGACGTGACCGATTGTGCCGATGTTAACGTGCGGCTTATTACGTTCGAATTTAGCTTTTGCCATTTGAAACAGTTCCTCCTTAATATAGAAAGATTATAGGTTTGAATCAATCCGGGCTCGCGTTTCGTCCAAGACAAAACGTTCGCCCGGCGGTGAAAACGAGGATTACTCCCCTGCTTTCGTTTTCGATACGATTTCTTCGGCGATGTTCTTCGGAACTTCTTCGTAGTGAGAAAGTTCCATCGAGAATACGCCGCGTCCTTGCGTACCCGAACGCAGAGTCGTCGAGTAACCGAACATTTCGGAGAGAGGTACCTTCGCACGGATGATTTGAGCACCGCTGCGGGAATCCATACCTTCGATACGGCCGCGGCGGGAGTTCAGCATACCCATAACGTCGCCCATGTACTCCTCAGGGACAGTTACTTCGACTTTCATGATCGGCTCGAGCAGGACAGGCTTACACTTGTCTTTAGCTGCTTTGAGCGCCATCGAACCGGCGATTTTGAACGCCATTTCGTTGGAGTCGACATCGTGGTACGAGCCGTCTACGATCGTAGCTTTGACGTCTACCAGCGGGAAGCCCGCGATAACGCCGCTCTTCATTTGTTCTTCGATACCTGCAAGTGCCGGCTGGATGTATTCGCGAGGAACCGAACCGCCGACGACTTTGCTCTCGAACTGGCTGCCCGTACCCGGTTCCAGCGGTTCGAACTCAACCCATACGTGACCGTATTGACCGCGGCCGCCGGATTGACGAACGAATTTGCCTTCTACGCGAGCCGGTTGACGGAAAGTCTCGCGGTAAGCAACCTGCGGTTTACCCACATTGGTTTCTACCTTAAACTCCCGACGCATCCGGTCGATAATGATATCAAGGTGGAGTTCGCCCATACCTGCCAGAATCGTCTGGCCGGTTTCTTCGTCCGTATGCGCACGAAGGGTCGGATCTTCCTCGGTGAGCTTGCTCAGAGCCACGCCCATCTTGTCTTGGTCGGCCTTGGTTTTCGGCTCGACCGCGATTTCGATAACCGGGTCAGGGAAGTTCATCGATTCCAGAATAACCGGGTTCTTCTCATCACACAGTGTATCACCTGTACCTGTATCTTTCAAACCAACCGCTGCCGCGATATCACCGGCGTAAACGACGCTGATTTCTTGACGGCTGTTGGCGTGCATTTGCAGGATACGGCCGATCCGTTCGCGTTTGCCTTTCGTTGCATTCAGCACGTACGAACCGGATTGAAGCACGCCGGAGTACACGCGGAAGAACGTCAGTTTACCCACGTAAGGGTCGGTCATGATTTTGAATGCCAGTGCGGAGAACGGCTCTTCGTCCGAAGAGTGACGAACCGTTTCTTCTCCGTCTTCCAGGTGACCCTGGATCGCCGGTACGTCTACCGGAGCCGGCAGGTAATCGATAACGGCGTCCAGCATGAGCTGAACCCCTTTGTTTTTGTAGGAAGATCCGCAGATAACCGGGAAGATCTTAACGTCGATAACACCTTTACGCAGAGCTGCTTTGAGCTCTTCGATGGAGATTTCTTCTCCTTCAAGGTATTTCATCATCAATTCTTCGTCCAGCTCGGCAACCTTCTCTACCAGGATTCCGCGCAGTTCTTCGACCTGAGCTTTGAACTCTTCAGGCACGTCGACGACTTCGATGTTTTGACCGAGATCGTCTTTGTACATGTGAGCTTTTTGCTCAACCAGGTCGATGATACCGACGAAGTCGTTTTCCGCGCCGATCGGAAGCTGAATCGCTACCGAGTTCGCTTGAAGACGCTCGCCCATATCTTTGACTACGTTAAGGAAGTCCGCGCCGATGATGTCCATTTTGTTGACGTATGCGATCCGAGGTACGCCGTAACGGTCAGCCTGTCTCCATACGGTTTCCGACTGCGGCTCGACGCCTTCTTTGGCACTGAATACGCCTACTGCCCCGTCCAATACACGAAGGGAACGTTCGACTTCTACTGTGAAGTCGACGTGTCCCGGAGTATCGATGATATTGACGCGGTGACCTTTCCATTGAGCGGTCGTAGCGGCGGACGTGATCGTGATTCCGCGCTCTTGCTCCTGTTCCATCCAGTCCATCGTCGCAGCGCCTTCGTGAACTTCACCGATTTTGTGCGTGATGCCTGTGTAGAACAGAATCCGTTCCGTGGTCGTGGTCTTACCGGCGTCGATATGCGCCATGATACCGATGTTACGTGTATTTTTCAAGGAGAACTCTCTTGCCATGAATGGGATTCTCCCTTCAAAATTCTGTATTGGTTGCTAAGCCGAAATCCTACCAGCGGTAGTGAGCGAACGCTTTGTTCGCTTCAGCCATTTTGTGCGTGTCTTCGCGTTTCTTCACGGATGCGCCTGTGTTGTTCGATGCATCGATGATTTCAGCCGCCAGACGCTCTTCCATCGTCTTCTCGCCGCGGTTGCGGGAGTAGTTGACGAGCCAACGGAGACCGAGAGCCGTCCGTCTTTCTGGCTTAACTTCGATCGGTACTTGGTAGTTCGCGCCGCCTACACGGCGAGCTTTAACTTCCAGAACCGGCATGATGTTTTTGATTGCAGCTTCAAAGACTTCCATCGGGTCGTTGCCCGTACGTTCTTGAATCAATTTGAACGAGTTGTAAAGGATGTTTTGAGCTACACCGCGTTTACCGTCGATCATGATGCGGTTGATCAGACGAGTAACCAGTTTGCTGTTGTACACCGGATCCGGCAGTACGTCTCTTTTGGTAACTGGACCTTTGCGTGGCATGGATATCCCCCTTTCTCCGATAATTGAACGCTCTTAAGCGCTCAAATTGAAATTAGTTTTTCTTTTCTTTCGGACGCTTAGCGCCGTATTTCGAACGGGCTTGCATACGTCCGTTTACGCCTGCAGTGTCAAGAGCACCGCGAACGATGTGGTAACGTACACCCGCCAAGTCCTTTACGCGACCTCCGCGAACCAGCACGACGCTGTGTTCTTGCAGGTTGTGTCCGATACCCGGAATGTAAGCAGTCACCTCGATACGGTTCGTCAAACGAACACGGGCATACTTACGAAGCGCGGAGTTCGGTTTACGTGGAGTCATCGTACCTACACGAGTGCAGACACCGCGTTTTTGCGGGGCGCTCAGGTTTGTTTCTTCACGTTTCAGTGCGTTGAAACCCTTTTGCAGTGCTGGGGATTTCGACTTCACGACTTTCGCTTGACGTCCTTTGCGGACGAGTTGGTTAATAGTTGGCATTGTCATTGCCACCCCCTTCCCATATTGGTAAACATCCTTGTTACAAACCGGCTTCCTCAAGTCCACAGACCCAGGTGGTTCATAAAAGAACAAATGAAAGTTTTTGCCCCAAGCGCTTGACGCCCCTGAAACAAAAACGTTCTCACAAGGTTATGACTTTCTCATTTCAGCACCGCAGCCATCGCCGCCCCGACTTCAATGCCGCAAGCTTTGCCCAGCATGCGCATGGTCTCCACTTCGGTCAACTTGACGCCGGACTTGCCGCACAGCGATGTGATCTTGGCGATCATCCGCTGGTCCGCATCCATGGCTACATATACTTCGGAAGCTAATCCAAGTTCCACCGCTCGCACGGTTTGCTTGGTACCGATTTTGACGTGTGCATCCTGAAGTCCTTTATCATTAGACATTCGGCATATCCTCCAAAAGACAGGATTATCACTACCCGCTCACGCACCTTTGCTATATTAGCACCTGGCAGAGAGGTATGTCAAGCACAGAATGTCGGGGCTTCGGAAAAGATTCCTCCTTTCTTCCGCCCCGATTCCGATTGCCAAACTGAGCGTTACTCGGTTGTTACGGTTTCCAACGACTCTTCTCCGCTTTCCGAACCTTCCGGCTCTTCGAAACGGACGCTGCGGTAACGAGTCATGCCGGTACCGGCAGGAATCAGTTTACCGATCAGGACGTTTTCTTTGAGGCCAAGCAGTTGGTCGACCTTGCCTTTGATTGCCGCGTCGGTGAGGACGCGGGTCGTTTCTTGGAACGACGCCGCGGACAAGAAGGAGTCGGTTTCCAAGGAAGCTTTGGTGATACCGAGCAGGACCGGCTTGGCTACCGCCGGATCTTTGCCGTTCAACATGGCTTCTTTGTTGGCCTTCTCGTATTCGTGCAGATCGACGAACGAACCCGGCAGCAGCGTCGTTTCGCCCGCGTCCACGATGCGGATCTTGCGCAGCATCTGACGGATCATGACTTCGACGTGCTTATCGTTGATTTCTACGCCTTGGTTCCGGTATACGCGCTGAACTTCCTGAAGGATATAGTTCTGCACGCCGCGGATGCCTTTGATGCGCAGCATTTCTTTCGGGTCGATCGAACCGTCCGTCAACTCGTCTCCGGCTTCGATCGCCATGCCTTCGCGTACGCGCAGACGGGAACCGTAAGTTACGGAATACGTTTTGCTTTCGGCTTCGCCTTGAACTTCGATCTCGCGACGGTCTTTCGCTTCGCGGATCTCTTTCACGACGCCGTCGATTTCGCTGATCGTAGCCTGACCTTTAGGGTTACGGGCTTCGAACAACTCCTGGATACGCGGCAGACCTTGCGTGATGTCGTCGCCGGCTACGCCGCCGGTGTGGAACGTACGCATGGTGAGCTGGGTTCCCGGTTCGCCGATCGATTGGGCGGCGATGATGCCGACCGCTTCGCCGATCTCGACGTGTTTACCCGTAGCCAGGTTGCGTCCGTAGCACTTTTTGCACACGCCGTGGCGGGCGCGGCAGCTGAGCACGGAACGGATTTGCAGTTTTTCGACGCCGGCTTTGACGATCTCTTCGGCTTTGTCCGAAGTGATCAGCTCGTTGCGGCGAGCGATGATTTCGTTGGTTTCCGGATGGCGGACGGTCTCGAAGCAGTAACGGCCTTCGATACGGTCGTACAGATCTTCGATGACTTCCTTGCCGTCTTGGATCCGGCTGACCATGAAGCCTTTATCGGTTCCGCAGTCGTCTTCGCGAACGATAACGTCCTGAGCCACGTCGACCAGACGGCGGGTCAAGTAACCCGAGTCGGCGGTACGAAGCGCGGTATCGGCCAGACCTTTACGCGCGCCGTGCGTAGACAGGAAGTATTCGAGGACCGTCAGGCCTTCGCGGAAGTTCGACTTGATCGGGAGTTCGATGATCCGACCCGACGGGTTGGCCATCAGACCCCGCATGCCGCCCAGCTGGGTGATCTGCGATTTGTTACCGCGGGCTTTGGAGTCGACCATGAGCATGATGGAATTGTAACGGTCCATGGATTTCATCAGAATGTCACTGATTTGATCCTTGGCGCTCGACCAGATTTCGATAACCCGGTCGTACCGTTCTTCGTTGGTAATCAGACCGCGACGGTATTGGTTGGTGATGACCGCGACCTTCTTGTCCGATTCTGCCATCAAGTCTTTCTTCTCCGGCGGCACGACGACGTCGGAAACGGCTACGGTTACGCCCGAACGAGTCGAGTACGTGAATCCGAGCTGTTTGATTTCGTCGAGGATCATCGAAGTTTGAGTCGTCTGGTACACTTCGAAGCAGCGTCCGATGATTTCGCCCAGATACTCTTTGCCGATGCCTTTGGTTTGAGGCGCGTTCATGATGCGCTCGGTGACGTTCTCCCCTTTTTCATAGATGAAGAAGTCTTCGGCTACGCCGTCGAACAGGTTCGCCCGGGTCGCGTCGTTGATATACGGGAAACTTGCCGGGAAGATCTCGTTGAAGATAATCCGACCGATCGTCGTAATCAGGATCGCTTCCTGCTGCTTGTCGGTGAAGCTTGTTTTATTGAGAGCCTTAACCGGAATCGCCACGCGAGCGTGGAGTTCGGCTGTGCCGCGTTGGTAAGCGGACACGGCTTCGTTGATGTTGCGAAGGATCATGCCTGCGCCGCGGCCTTCCTTGTTATCCATCGTCAGATAATACGTTCCGAGGACCATATCCTGCGAAGGGGTAACGACAGGCTTGCCGTCTTTCGGGTTCAGGATGTTGCCGGATGCCAGCATGAGAATGCGGGCTTCGGCCTGCGCTTCCGCGGACAGCGGAACGTGCACGGCCATCTGGTCGCCGTCGAAGTCGGCGTTGTAAGCCGTACATACGAGCGGGTGAAGGCGGATCGCTTTGCCTTCGACCAAGATCGGTTCGAACGCTTGGATACCGAGACGGTGAAGCGTAGGGGCACGGTTCAACAGAACCGGATGCTCTTTGATGACTTCTTCGAGCACGTCCCATACTTCGGCGCTTACGCGCTCGACTTTGCGTTTCGCGCTCTTGATGTTATGAGCGAGGCCTTTGTTGACCAGCTCTTTCATCACGAACGGTTTGAACAGTTCCAACGCCATTTCCTTCGGAAGACCGCATTGGTACATCTTCAGGTTCGGACCTACGACGATAACGGAACGGCCGGAATAGTCGACCCGTTTACCGAGCAAGTTCTGACGGAAACGTCCTTGTTTACCTTTCAGCATATGGCTGAGGGATTTGAGCGGACGGTTACCCGGGCCCGTTACCGGACGACCGCGACGGCCGTTGTCGATCAGGGCGTCTACCGCTTCTTGCAGCATGCGCTTTTCGTTCTGAACGATGATGTCCGGCGCGCCCAGATCCAGCAGTCTTTTCAGACGGTTGTTCCGGTTGATGACGCGGCGGTACAGATCGTTCAAGTCGGACGTCGCGAAACGGCCGCCGTCGAGCTGTACCATCGGACGCAGTTCCGGCGGGATGACCGGAAGCACGTCGAGGATCATCCAGTCCGGGTTGTTACCCGAACTTTTGAACGCTTCGATGACTTCCAGACGTTTGATCGCCCGGCTTCTACGTTGTCCTTGCGTCGTACGCAGTTCTTCTTTGAGGAACTCCAGTTCTTTGTCGATGTCGAGATCCTGGAGGAGTTTCTTCACGGCTTCGGCGCCCATGCCCGCTTGGAATCCGTAGCCGTATTTCTCGCGATAGCTGCGGTATTCTTTTTCGGACAGCAGTTGCTTTCTTTCCAGAGGCGTTTCGCCCGGATCGGTTACAACGTACGAAGCGAAGTAAATGACTTCTTCGAGCGAGCGCGGCGACATGTCCAGCGCCAGACCCATACGGCTCGGAATCCCTTTGAAGTACCAGATGTGGGAAACCGGAGCGGCGAGCTCGATATGGCCCATCCGCTCGCGGCGTACTTTGGCGCGAGTGACTTCGACGCCGCAACGATCGCAGACGACGCCTTTATAACGAACGCGTTTGTACTTGCCGCAATGGCATTCCCAGTCTTTGGTCGGTCCGAAGATCTTTTCGCAGAAAAGACCTTCTTTCTCCGGTTTGAGCGTACGATAGTTGATCGTTTCCGGCTTTTTGACTTCGCCGCGGGACCAAGAACGAATCTTGTCCGGCGAAGCCAGCCCGATCTTGATAAACTCGAAGTTGTTTACATCCAACAAGGAGCAACCCTCCCTATATGCGGTTCCTGATTTTTGACTCTTATTGTTCTACGCCGACTTCCGAACCTTCAAGGTTGAGGCCAAGTTTGTCGCCGCCGGTCGGTTCATCCTCGTCGTCCAGTTCTTTCATTTCGATCTCTTCTTCGTCTTCGCTCAGGATCTTGACGTCCATGCCCAAACTTTGCAGCTCTTTAATCAAGACCTTGAACGCTTCCGGAACGCCCGGTTCCGGCACGTTTTCGCCTTTGACGATGGATTCGTACGTTTTCACGCGGCCCACCACGTCATCGGACTTGACGGTCAAGATTTCTTGCAGCGTGTATGCCGCGCCGTAAGCTTCCAGCGCCCATACTTCCATTTCGCCGAAACGCTGTCCGCCGAACTGAGCTTTACCGCCCAGAGGCTGCTGCGTAACGAGCGAGTAAGGACCCGTCGAACGGGCGTGGATCTTGTCGTCGACCATGTGCGCCAGCTTGATCATATGCATGACGCCGACCGTGACTTCGCGCTCAAAGCGCTCGCCGGTACGACCGTCGTACAGGACCGTTTTGCCGTTGCGCTGCATGCCGGACTCTTCCATCGTATCGAATACGTCGTATTCGTCCGCTCCGTCGAATACCGGAGTGGCCACGTGGATGCCCAGACGCTGCGCGGCCATGCCCAAGTGAACTTCCAAGATCTGTCCGATGTTCATCCGCGAAGGTACGCCCAGCGGGTTCAGTACGATCTGAACCGGCGTGCCGTCCGGCAGGAACGGCATATCTTCTTCCGGCATGATGCGCGATACGACACCCTTGTTACCGTGACGTCCGGCCATCTTGTCGCCTTGGGAGATTTTACGCTTCTGCGCGATGTACACGCGAACGAGTTGGTTGACGCCCGGAGGCAGCTCGTCGCCGTTTTCGCGGGTGAAGACTTTGACGTCCACGACGATCCCGTCCGTACCGTGAGGCACTCTCAAGGAAGTGTCGCGTACTTCGCGAGCCTTCTCGCCGAAGATCGCGTGCAGCAGGCGCTCTTCCGCCGTCAACTCCGTTACGCCCTTAGGCGTGACTTTGCCGACCAGGATATCGCCGGCGGCGATCTCCGCGCCGATGCGGATAATGCCGCGATCGTCGAGGTTCTTCAGCGCTTCTTCGCCGACGTTCGGGATGTCGCGCGTGATCTCTTCCGGTCCGAGCTTGGTGTCGCGCGCGTCGGATTCGTATTCTTCGATATGGATCGAAGTGTATACGTCTTCCTTGACGAGCTTCTCGCTCAGCAAGATGGCATCCTCGTAGTTGTAACCTTCCCAAGTCATGAAGGCTACGACAACGTTGCGGCCCAGAGCCAATTCGCCCATTTCGGTCGAAGGACCGTCCGCGAGGATGTCGCCTTTTTTCACGATGTCGCCTGCGCGAACGATCGGACGTTGGTTAATGCACGTGCCTTGGTTCGAGCGCATGAATTTGTGTAATTTATAAGTGACCAAGTCGCCTTTGACTTCTTGGCCGTCGACGTTCTCGACGCGGCGCAGCGTGATTTCGCTGGCTGTCGAACGTTCGATGTAACCGTCGTGTTTCGCGACGATACATACGCCGGAGTCCTTGGCTGCTTTGTGTTCCATGCCGGTTCCGACAAGCGGAGCCTTAGGAATGAGCAGAGGAACGGCCTGACGCTGCATGTTCGATCCCATCAGAGCGCGGTTGGAGTCATCGTTCTCAAGGAACGGAATGAGCGCCGTCGCGACGGATACGACCTGTTTCGGCGAAACGTCCATATAGTCGACGCGATCGCTCGGCATCGGCAGGATGTTGTCGGCCTGTTTGTTGTACCGCACGATAACCATGTCGTCGGCGAAGGAATCGTCTTCGTTCAGCTTGGCGTTCGCCTGAGCCACCACGTAGTTATCCTCTTCGTCGGCCGTCAGATAGTCGATATGCTCGGTAACTTTGTTCGTCTTCGGATCGACGCGACGGTAAGGCGCTTCGATGAAGCCGTACTCGTTGATCCGCGCGAACGTGGACAAAGAGTTGATCAGACCGATGTTCGGTCCTTCCGGCGTTTCGATCGGGCACATCCGGCCGTAGTGGCTGGCGTGAACGTCTCGAACTTCGAAACCTGCGCGTTCGCGCGTCAGACCGCCGGGTCCGAGAGCGGACAGACGGCGTTTGTGCGTCAGTTCTGCCAGCGGGTTCGTTTGGTCCATGAACTGGGAGAGCTGCGAGCTGCCGAAGAACTCCTTAATGGATGCGATAACCGGACGAATGTTGATCAGAGCCTGCGGCGTGATCACGTTCGCGTCCTGAATGGACATGCGCTCGCGAACGACGCGTTCCATACGGGACAGACCGATACGGAATTGGTTCTGAAGCAGTTCGCCTACGGAACGCAGACGACGGTTGCCCAGGTGGTCGATATCGTCGGTGTCGCCGATGCCGTGCAGCAGGTCGATAAAGTAGCTGACCGATGCGATGATGTCGGCAGGCGTGATGTGTTTGACCGTTTTGTCGATCAGACCGTTCGCGATGACCTTAACGACTTTGCCATCTTCGATCGGCGAGAACACGTCGATCGACTGCATCGGAATGTCGTTGGCTTCGAGTACGCCGCCCGCGACATGATACGTCTTCACGCTGTGTTCGCTCTCCAGATACGGCAGAATTTCGTCGAGGAGACGACGGTCTACCATTTGTCCCGCTTCCGCGATGATCTCGCCGGTTACGGTGTCGATCAGCGTTTCGGCCAGTCTTTGGTTGAAGAGACGGTTCTTGATATGAAGCTTTTTGTTGATCTTGTAACGGCCTACGTTGGCGAGATCGTATCTCTTTGGATCGAAGAAGCGAGCGATGAGCAAGCTTTTCGCGTTGTCCAGCGTAGGCGGTTCGCCCGGACGCAGACGTTCGTAGATTTCGATCAGAGCTTTCTCCGTCGAATCCGTATTGTCTTTGTCCAGCGTGTTGCGGATATACTCGTCGTTGCCGAGCAGATCCAGAATTTCGGCATCGCTGCCGAAACCGAGCGCGCGCAGCAGTACCGTTACCGGAATCTTCCGGGTACGGTCGATACGAACGTAGATGATATCCTTAGCGTCCGTCTCGAGTTCGAGCCATGCGCCGCGGTTCGGGATCACAGTCGCGCTGTATGTTTTCTTTCCGTTTTTGTCCACTTTAGTATTGAAGTAGACGCTTGGAGAGCGAACCAACTGACTGACAATAACCCGTTCCGCACCGTTTATGATAAACGTACCGGTTTCGGTCATCAGCGGGAAGTCGCCCATAAATACTTCCTGCTCTTTGACTTCGCCCGTTTCTTTGTTAATCAGGCGGACTTTCACGCGCAGCGGCGCCGCGTACGTCACGTCACGCTCTTTGGCATCGTCTGTCGTGTATTTCGGTTCTCCGAGGCTGTAATCGATAAATTCCAGAATCAGATTCCCCGTAAAGTCCTGGATCGGCGAAATATCGTGGAACATTTCCCGAAGACCTTCCTCCAGGAACCATTCGTAAGATTTTTGCTGAATCTCGATCAGATTCGGAACTTCGAGCACCTCATGAATCCGCGAATAACTCCGCCGAGTGCGTCGACCATATCGAACAAGATGTCCCGTCAACTATACTCACCCCTCAATGTCTACTCAACTTTAGGCACTTTTTGGATGAAAATGCCGAGTTTAAAAATTCCGTTGCGGCCCTTCGTCAGAATCACGTATAATGAGACCAAGACGGGCACGTCCCTTACATGCAGAAAAGCCCTTATCGAGTATGATTCGAAAAAAGAGCGTCGCATGGCCGGATCAATGATGAATCGAAACATGTAATGAAACGTCGCTGCATATCTTTCATTGTTGCCGTCAAAAATACCCGCGGACTTGCCTTCTCACATCAAAATAGTAAGCCCCAAACAAAACCGCGCTTCCTTTGCTGTTTTGCGGAGCCTCTCAACATTTTAATATGGTAAAGCCACGTAGGGCATTCTATACTGACATTTTACAACTATAACACGGCCTTGCTGCCAGGTCAACCCCTTCTCCGTTTTTCCCTCGAAGAAGTTTGGCAAACCCGCTCAATTCCCTTTGATCGCTTGATAGATTCGGTAACCTTTATCTTTCGTAACCTCTTCTACCCGTTCGAACAAGGTTTCCAATTTGGCTTTCGCCGACGGTGCGCCTTGTTTCTTTTGAATCACGATCCACAACGAACCCCCGGAGTTCAAACGTTCGCTCGCCTGTTCGAACAGCCGATGTACCGTTTCTTTGCCGGCGCGGATCGGCGGATTGGTAATGATCACGTCGAAACGCTCTTCCGACACCGCTTCGAGCAGATCGCTTTGCATCGCTTTGGCCTGCGCGATCCCGTTGGCTGCCGCATTCTCGCGCGCCAATTCGACCGCTCTTTCGTTCACGTCCAACATGGTGACTTTTCCTGCGCCCAAAATGCCGGCGGCAATGCCGATCGGCCCGTAACCGCAGCCTACGTCGAGAACGGAAGCACCGACCGGAATATCCAGCGCGTCGATCAGCACCCGACTTCCGTAATCCAGCCCGCCTTTGGAAAAGACGCCCGCATCGGTAACGAGACGCACCTTGCGGCCGCGCAGTTCGTCTTCGATCGTCCTACGGTCATGCGCCGCGGAAGGACGATTGGAATAATAATGATCCGACATCCGCTTCAATCCCTTCTGCCGTTGATCCAAGTCCCGCTCACGGTCAAATACGAGAACAGACCCCCGAAGCAGGATAACTTCGAGGGTCTGCCTGTGTAAAGCTTATTTAAAGAAGAATTACTTCACTTCTACGGAAGCGCCAGCTTCTTCAAGCTTAGCTTTAACCGCTTCTGCGTCTTCTTTGGAAGTTTTTTCTTTGATTGCTTTTGGAGCGTTGTCTACAACTTCTTTCGCTTCTTTCAGGCCCAGACCTGTGATTTCGCGAACGACTTTGATTACGTTGATCTTCGAAGCGCCAGCGCTTGTCAGGATAACGTCGAATTCAGTTTGCTCAGCTTCAGCTGCTGCTGCGCCGCCGCCTACTGCTGCTACCGGAGCTGCTGCAGTTACGCCGAATTCTTCTTCGATTGCTTTAACCAGGTCGTTCAGTTCCAGTACAGTCATGCCTTTGATGGCTTCAAGGATTTGCTCGTTGCTCATGATTGAACCTCCATTTGGGTATGTGGGATCAGCCGGTTAAGGCTGTCGATTTTGTGAAACGGGATGATGCATTTTGCATGAGATCGCTAAGCGATCTTAAGCAGATTGTTGCTCGTCTTTGTCCGCAACGGCTTTGACAGCCAGTGCGAAGTTGCGCACCGGTGCTTGAAGCACGCTGAGGAGCATGGACAGCAAACCTTCGCGGGAAGGCAGGGAAGCCAGTGCTTTCAGTTCGTCGGCACTTACTACGCGTCCTTCGACCACGCCGCCTTTCAGTTCCAGAGCGTCATTCGTTTTCGCGAAGTCGTTCAGGATTTTAGCAGGCGCTACAGCGTCTTCCGTACCGAAAGCAATTGCTGTCGGGCCGGTCAGAACCGCGTCAAGATCGCTCAGTTCGGCAGCTGCAGTCGCGCGGCGTACCAGAGTGTTTTTCAACACTTGGAACTCGATGCCCGCTTCGCGCAGCTGTTTGCGCAGCTCGGTAACTTGAGCTACGTTCAGGCCGCGATAATCGACAACGACGGTCGTTACGCTTTCGCGCAATTTGCCGGCGATTTCGTTTACCGCTGCTTCTTTAGCAGTGATTACTTTTGCGTTAGCCAAATCGTACACCTCCTGTTGAATTCAAGCGAAGTCCGGATGCGCCGCAGCGGGCCGCCCGGTCGTTCGCCTTGTAATGATGCGTCTTGCGACGCAGCGCAGGCAATAAGAAAAGCCTCCGCAGAAGACGAAGGCTTGACGAATCAGCGAAGCTGAAATTCTATCACGACACCTCGGTAGGAAATTAAGCCCGAGGGCACCTACTGTCTACGGTAAGCATATTCAAATTTAGCAGACCGTTCTGTAAGAACGGAATGAAACAGCTTCTACAGTTTATCGAAAGAGTCGACCGAAGTCAACACTTTTTTATCTGTAAGCGGCTGTGTTAACGCGAATGCTCGGTCCCATCGTTGCGGACACAGCTACGCCTTTCAGGTAAACGCCCTTAGCGGCAGCCGGTTTAGCGCGGTTCAGCGCGTCCATCAGTGCTTTCAGGTTTTCGTTCAACTGATCCTCACTGAACGACGCTTTGCCGATCGGTGCATGGATTTGGCCTGCTTTGTCCAGACGGTATTCGATTTTACCAGCCTTGATTTCTTGAACGGCTTTGGTAACGTCGAAAGTAACTGTACCTGCTTTAGGGTTAGGCATGAGGCCTTTACCGCCGAGCAGACGACCCAGTTTACCGACTTCGCTCATCATGTCAGGCGTTGCTACGCAGACGTCGAACTCGAACCAACCTTGTTGGATCTTGTTGATCATGTCCTGATCGCCTACGAAGTCCGCTCCGGCAGCTTCCGCTTCCTTCGCTTTATCGCCTTTCGCAAATACCAGTACGCGTTGCGTTTTGCCTGTGCCGTGTGGCAGGACAACGACGCCGCGAACGGCTTGGTCTTGTTTACGCGGGTCTACGCCCAGACGTACTGCTGCTTCGACGGTTTCGTCGAATTTAGCGGTTGCCGTCTTTTTGACGAGACCTACGGCTTCGGTTGGTTCGTAAGTTGCTTCGCTGTCGATCAGCTTGGCAGCTTCTACGTATTTCTTACCGTGTTTAGCCATGTGTGTATTCCTCCTTTGTGGTGTTAGCGGGTAACCCTCCCACGTATGCCGCACTGCCTATGAGGCTCGGCTTTGGAACGAATCGCAAGAATTAGTCTTGGATCGTGATGCCCATGCTGCGGGCAGTACCTTCGACCATGCGCATAGCGGACTCGACGTTCGCCGCGTTCAGGTCAGGCATTTTTTGTTCAGCGATCTGACGAACAGTATCGCGGTTTACCGTTGCGACTTTCTTTTTGTTCGGTTCGCCCGAACCTTTCTCGATCTTCGCAGCGACGCGCAGCAGAACTGCAGCCGGCGGAGTTTTCGTGATGAAAGTAAACGAACGGTCTTCAAATACGGAGATCTCGACCGGAATGATCAGACCTGCTTGATCCGCTGTGCGAGCGTTGAACTCTTTGCAGAATGCCATGATGTTCACGCCTGCTTGACCCAGTGCCGGACCTACCGGTGGCGCAGGGTTCGCTTTGCCAGCAGGAATTTGAAGTTTCACCATTTTAATGACTTTCTTTGCCATCTGAGAAACACCTCCTTGCGTTAGTTAAATCTTTTCGACTTGCGTGTAATCCAGTTCAAGCGGAGTCTCGCGCCCGAACATGTTGACGTGAACCTTCAGCTTGCTTTTGTCGAGCAGAATTTCTTCCACCGTTCCGACAAAGTTCGCGAAAGGACCAACTTTGATACGCACGGATTCCTTCAGATCGAATTCGATCTTCGGTTTCGGCTCGTCCATGCCCATATGCTTCAGAATTTGTTCTACCTCTTCCGGAAGCAGGGCTGTCGGCTTGGAACCGGAACCCGTCGAACCTACGAATCCGGTGACGCCCGGCGTGTTGCGGACAACATACCAAGAATCATCGGTTTGGATCATTTCTACCAAGACATAACCGGGATATACTTTACGCATGACGGTTTTTTTCTTGCCGTCTTTGTCGACCAGTTCTTCTTCCATCGGAACAAGAACCCGGAAAATCTTGTCTTCCATGCCCATCGATTCTACGCGTTTTTCCAAATTGGCTTTGACTTTGTTCTCATACCCGGAGTAGGTATGAACGACGTACCATCTTTTTTCCATATCAAGCCACCTACAGGCCCTTCCTTAAATTATCGCTTCAATCGCATAAGACAGTCCGATGTCAATTACCCAAAAGAATACAGCCATCACAACAATCGTACCCAGCACGACCAGCGAGTAGTTGGTCAGTTCTTTGCGATTGGGCCAGCGAACCTTTTTAAGTTCAGCCCAGCTTTCGGAGAAAAAGGAAAACATAGACTTGAAGCTTTTTTTCACGCCGACGACACCTCCAACAAACTATCTGGTTTCACGATGAGGAGTTTGCGAGTTACAATACTTGCAATACTTCTTCATCTCCATGCGGTCAGGGTGATTACGTTTGTTTTTCATCGTTGTATAATTGCGCTGCTTGCACTGCGTGCATGCCAACGTGATAATAACCCGCATAGATGTACACCTCCCGAAGATATCCTTCAATAGAAGAACTCGTATTGAGCCTAAAATCATAATTTTAGGCCTACCTAAAACACTTTAGCATAGCCGGTATAGGCTGTCAACGAAAAACTACAGCAACTCAGCCGCGTGTATCCTGATTTCGTTTTTCGCGTTCCAAGCGCTCTGCCTATAAAAAAGGCCCCCTGAAGGGAGCCTCTTCGGCCGCCGCCGCTTCCGGATCGGCTGCCTGGTCTATGTAACGATGAACGGACCGCGATGCGCAAAGCCCTTTTTTAGAATTGATCCCTGACTTCCAGATACCGCTCCAACTTGCGTTTCACCCGCTGCAGCGCGTTGTCGATCGATTTGACGTGCCTCCGCAGATCGACGGCGATCTCTTGATAAGACCTTCCGTCCAAATACAGCATCAACACCTGACGTTCCAGCTCGCTCAGAATTTCCGACATTTTGTCTTCCAACCCGTTAAACTCTTCCCGGTTGATGATCAGCTCTTCCGGATCGCAGACCTGCGAGACGCAGATCACGTCGAGCAGCGTGCGGTCGGAATCTTCTTCGTAGATCGGCTTGTCCAGCGAGACGTACGAATTGAGCGGAATATGTTTCTGCCGCGTCGCCGTCTTGATCGCCGTGATAATCTGCCGCGTGATGCACAATTCGGCAAACGCCTTGAAAGAGGCCAGCTTGTCGCCGCGGAAATCGCGAATCGACTTGTACAGACCGATCATGCCTTCTTGGATGATATCCTCCCGGTCCGCCCCGATCAGGAAATATGAACGCGCTTTCGCGCGAACGAAATTCCGATACTTGTTGATCAGGTATTCCAGCGCTTCGCTGTCGCCGGCACGAACGGCTTCCACGACTTCTTCGTCGCATTGGAAATCGTAAGGTGAAACTATGACGTCTTTGAGATCTACACTCACCAGCAATCCCTCCGGCCGCGGCGCAAGTTTCGAGCCTGTCGTAAAAGTTAGACCCAGTATATATTATGTCACCTTACACCGTCAACCGCATAACGCCCAAAAGAGGGAGAGCGTGCCGAATAATTCCTTTTTGTACACCGAGTTGTAAAATTCGCCGTACCACTCGCTTCTCTCGGATGCGCAGAAGGATTCGATACGCTCTTTCCCTATTCTTCACTGGCGTCTCCAAAGTTCGAACAGCTTGAGCTGCTCGGGCGTCAATTTGCCGTCGATCGTGTTGCGGCTGCCGCGCTGCGCCTGCTCCGCGATCCGCTTGCCGATCTCGCGTTCGCTCTGCTCGACGTCCGTCAGCAGTTCCAACGCCGGAACGCGAAGCGCGCCCTGCGCGAAAGCGACGCTCTGCTCCACGAAGTCGCTCGTCGCGACGTAGACGCGGCGGCGTTTGCTCCGAAGCTGGCCGGCGAAACGTTCGATCGCTTCGTCGGCCGTCTCCTTTTCTTTCGTGAAGTAGATTTCGACGCGCCCTTGTTCGAACGTCCGCCCTTTGCCGGGAACCCGGTACGCGTCGAACACCGCAATGACTCGCCGGCCCGTAAAAGCCTGGTAATCGGCCAAACGTTCCAGCAGCCGATCCCGCGCTTCGTTCATGTCGATTTGCGACAGCGGAGCCAGGTCGGGCCAGGCTCCGATCATGTTGTAGCCGTCCACCAGCAGTACATCCCGCAAATCGCCCATCGCCGTCTTCTACTTTCTGCCGCTGCGCTGGCGAAGCACTTCGTACATGACGACGCCGGCGGCGACGGAAGCGTTCAACGAGTTGATCTGCCCCTGCATCGGCAGCTTGACGAGCACGTCGCAGGTCTCGCGCACGAGGCGGCCCATGCCTTCGCCTTCGTTGCCGATCACCAGCGCGACCGGACCTTTGAACACGTCCGTTTCGTAGATCTCGCCTTCGGCGCGCACGTCGGTGCCCGCGATCCATACGCCGGCTTCCTTGAGCTTCTCCATCGTCTGCGCCAGATTGCTCACACGCGCGACCGGCACGTATTCCGCCGCTCCCGCGCTCGTCTTGGACACGGTCGCGTTGACCTGCGCCGAACGGCGCTTGGGAATGATGACCCCGTGCACGCCCGTGCAGTCCGCCGTCCGCAGGATCGAACCCAGATTATGCGGGTCTTCGATCTCGTCGAGGATCAGCAGGAACGGATCTTCGTCTTTGGCCGCCGCAGCCGCGAGCAGGTCTTCCACCTCCGCGTAGACGTAAGGCGCGGCTTGAGCCACGACGCCTTGGTGCTGGATGCCCGGCACGAGCGTGTCCAGCTTGCGCTTGTCGGCCGTCTGAACGACGACGCCGCGTTTTTTCGCTTCCGTCAGGATCGGCTGCATCTGCTTCTGCTGCGTGCCCTCCGCGATCCAGATCTTGTTGATGCTTCTACCGGCTCTTAGCGCCTCGGCGACCGAGTGCTTGCCGGCAATCAATTCTTCTTCCATTCCGATTCTTCCTTTCCGCCGGCGAGCCTCTGCCGCCGTTATTGGTTGATATTCTTGATGCGTTAGGATTCGCCGCCTGGCTTCGTTTCTCCGTCTTCCGGAAGCGGAGCCAGACCGATGCGGATCAGATCTTCCAGCCGGCCGACGCGGCCGCCGTAATAGAGATAACCCGCCAGACATTCCAGCGCCGTCGCGTGCCGGTATTCGAGCACGTCGGCGTTCTTCGGCACGGAGCCGGATTTGGCGTTGCGGCCGCGGCGGACGATATCCGCTTCTTCTTCGGTCAGTTCTTCTTCGATCCGAAACAGCATACGGGCCTGAGCGCCTGCCGAGACGAGCTTGGTCGCCTCGCGATGCAGATGATGCGGCCGCAGATTCGCGTGCCCGATCAGATATTGGCGGATCGCCACTTCGAAGACCGCGTCTCCGATATAAGCCAGCACGAGCGGCGGCAGCAATCCCGGCGGCTTGGACGGCGGGTAATCGAACAGCAGGCCTTCCGGCTTCTCGCGTTCCGTCATCTTATTTTCTCCGCCATCTCATGCCCTGCGGCGTATCTTCCAGCAGGATGCCTTGTTCGGCGAGCAGATCGCGAATTTCGTCGGAGCGGCTCCAGTTCTTCGCTTTGCGCGCTTCGGCGCGTTCCGCGATCAAGGCTTCCACTTCCTCGTCCAGCAGCTCCGCGCCCGGCTCGGCCGCGATGCGCAGCACGGCGTTCATCTTGCGGAAAGCCTCCAGCAGCGCTTCGAGATCCGCTTTGCGCGCGACGTCTTGGCGCAGCACCAGATTCGCTTCGTTCACCCATTCGAACACGGCGGTCACCGCATCCGGCGTGTTGAAGTCGTCGTCCATTTTGGCATAAAAATCGTTCAGCACCGCCGCGAGCTTCGTTTGCAGTTCTTCCGTCACGCCTTCGGTTCCCGCGGTCGCGGCGCTCAGACGATGATGTACCGCGCCGACCGCGTTTTCGATGCGTTCCACGCTGTTCAGCGACTGCTGCATGTTGTCCGCGCTGAAGTTCAGCGGGTTGCGGTACTGCGTCGACAATACGAAGTAACGCAGCGCTTCTTTTTTGTAACGGGCGCGCAGTTCTTTGACCGTGATCCCGTTGCCGAGCGACTTGGACATTTTCTCGTTGTCGATATTGACGTAACCGTTATGCATCCAATAGTTGGACAGCGGGTGGCCGGTCAGCGATTCCGATTGGGCGATCTCGCACTCGTGGTGCGGGAATTGAAGGTCTTGTCCGCCGCCGTGAATGTCCAGCGTGTCGCCGAGATAGCGGCGCGCCATCGCGGAGCATTCGATATGCCAACCCGGACGACCCGGTCCCCAAGGGCTTTCCCAGAAGATCTCGCCCGATTTTGCCCCTTTCCAGAGCACGAAGTCTTCTTGGTTCTCTTTGCGCGCGTCGACTTCGATCCGGATGCCGAATTGAAGCTGTTCCAGATTCTGACGCGACAGTTTGCCGTATCCTTCGAAGCTGGAAGTCCGGAAGTAGACGTCGCCGCCGCTCGCGTAAGCATGGTCCGTATCCACCAGTTCGCCGATGAACGCGATGATGTCGTCCATGTTTTCGGTCACGCGCGGATTCAAGGTCGCTCTCTGCACGCCGAGCCCTTCCAGATCTTCGTAGTAAGCCGCGATAAACGTTTCCGCCACTTCCGGCACCGTCGTGTTCATCGCTTCCGCTTTGCGGATCAGCTTGTCGTCCACGTCGGTAAAGTTGGCGACGTAGTTCACGTCGTAACCGCGATCTTCCAGATAAGCTCGGACCACGTCGAAAAAGATCATGGGACGAGCGTTCCCGATGTGAATGTAGTCGTATACGGTCGGACCGCATACGTACATATTCACTTTACCCGGATCGACCGGCACGAATTCCTCTTTTTCTCTCGACATCGTATTGTAGATTTGCAGCGTCATTTTTCCACGTTCCTCTCTCGATCTCGTTTACAGTTTGCCGTCTCCGTTACCTGCCGCGCGCGGCGGCTTGCCGTACGCGTCTTCGCGCACCCGGTCCAGTTCTTGCTGAAGTTCGCCGATCTGGCGCCGCAGCTCGCAGATCGCGTCGTGCGACGGATCCGGCATCTGATGGCTCAAGCGATCCACTTTGCGTCCGTGCTGCCGAACGATCTGCCCGGGAATACCGACGACCGTGCTGTTGGGCGGCACTTCTTTGAGCACGACGGAATTGGAACCGATGTTGCTCTGATCGCCGACCTTGATGGAACCGAGCACTTTCGCGCCCGAGCCGACCACCACGTTGTTGCCGATCGTCGGATGCCGTTTGCCTTTTTCTTTGCCGGTGCCTCCCAGCGTCACGCCTTGATAGATGACGACGTCGTCGCCGATCTCGCACGTCTCGCCGATCACCACGCCCATGCCGTGGTCGATGAACAGCCGCTGGCCGATCGTCGCGCCCGGATGGATCTCGATCCCGGTGAAAAAGCGGCTGATCTGCGACACGAACCGGGCCAGCGTGAAACGCCGCCAACCGTACAGCTTGTGCGCGACTCGATGGGCCCAGATCGCATGCAGCCCCGAATAGGTGAATACGACTTCAAACATACTTCTCGCCGCCGGATCGTTATCGAATACCGCGCGGATATCGGACTTCATCGATTTGAACATCACGCTTCCTCGCTTCCATTGCCCCAAAATAAAAACGCCCCGGCAGCATATATCATGCTGCAGAGGCGTTCGACCGCGGTTCCACTCTGCTTGGACCTGCTCCGATCGCTCGGGAAGTCCGTCTCGTTCAAAGTCCGTAACGGGGACCGGCCGGCGGACTCTAGCTCCGGGCGCTTCAAGCGCTCGAAGTTCGAATCCGCTGCTCACAGGCGCATTTCCGTCTGCCGCTCCGGACGACTCCCAGCTCCCCGCCGTTCGGCCCGCAAGGGCTTCGAGCGTTCGGCCGTCCTCTCTGGGGATGCGGCGTACAACGTACTTCTCCTGATCTTCGCTATAGAAATATTCGATTGAATACGAGGTTGGATAGATCTTGTTTAGCCATTATAAACGAATCCCCGCGGTCTGACAATCGTTTGGTTCCCGGTCAATCAAGGAAGCGGACTCCGCGAAAAGGAAGCCGAACCTCGCCCCGCGGGTCGTTTACGCCGTTTGGGCTTTCAAGCGCTCGATGACGGTTTCTTTGCCCAGCAGGTAGATCGTCTGGTTCAAGTCTCGTCCGTGCATTTGTCCGGTGAGCGCGACGCGAATCGGCATGAACAGCTGTTTGCCTTTGATGCCGTTCTCTTTCTGCACTTCTTTGATCAAGGCCGCCATGCGCTCCGGCGTGAACTCGTCGGAAGCTTCGACTTTGGCGAGGAACGCGCCCAGCGCGACCGGCGCTTTCTCGTCGGCCAGCACTTCGCGTTCTTCGTCGCCGAATTCGACGTCTTCGCGGAAGAACATCTCCGACAGCTTGACGATGTCCGACGCCGCGTTCATCTGCTCTTGATACAGAGCCACGAGGCGTTCCGCCCATTCCCGCTGCGCCGCGTCCAAGGTTTCCGGCAGCAGCCCCGCTTTTTGCAGATGCGGAATCGCAAGATCGGCGATCCGCTTCGGATCGGCATTCTTGATGTAATGGTTGTTGATATGCGCCAGTTTATGCGGATCGAACACCGCCGGACTCTTCGACAGACGGTTCGCGTTGAAGATCGAGATCAGCTGCTCGCGGTCGAAGATCTCTTCTTCGCCTTCCGGCGACCAGCCGAGCAGCGCGATGAAGTTGAACATGGCTTCCGGCAGGTAGCCCAGTTCTTCGTACTGCGAGATAAACTGGATGATCGATTCGTTCCGCTTGCTGAGCTTCTTGTGGTCGTCGCCCACGATCAGCGTCATATGCGCGAAGCGCGGCGCTTCCCATCCCAAAGCTTCGTAGATCATCAGCTGGCGCGGCGTGTTGGAGATATGGTCTTCCCCGCGCAGCACATGAGAGATCTTCATCAGGTAGTCGTCGATGACGACGGCGAAGTTGTACGTCGGGATGCCGTCGCGCTTCACGATGACGAAATCGCCCGTATCTTCCGTCGTGAAGGAGATTTCTCCTTTGACCATGTCGTCGAACGTATACGTTTTGTTCTCCGGCACGCGGAAACGCACGCTCGGCACGCGGCCTTCGGCTTCGAACGCTTGACGCTGCTCCGCGGTCAAGTCCCGGTGTTTGCCCGAATAACGCGGCGTCAGTCCTGCGGCGGTTTGTTCTTCGCGTTCTTTTTCCAGCTCTTCTTCCGTGCAGTAGCAGAGGTAAGCCAGCCCTTTGTCGAGCAGCTCCTGCCAATAGATTTTATAGACGTCGAGCCGTTCCGTTTGGCGGTAAGGTCCGTACTCCCCGCCGATGTCGATGCTTTCGTCCCAGTCGATGCCGAGCCATTTCATGTATTTCAATTGGCTTTCTTCGCCGCCGGCCACGTTGCGTTTCACGTCGGTGTCTTCGATGCGGACGATGAATTTGCCGCCCTGATTGCGAGCGAAAAGGTAATTGAACAGCGCCGTTCTGGCGTTGCCGATATGCAGATGGCCCGTCGGGCTCGGCGCATACCGTACGCGTACTTCCTTAGTCATGATCGTCTTCCTCCCGTATCGTTTCTACAAACTCTTTTCCGATGATAGCATATCCTTCGTCAGACAAACAACGGCCTGCGCCGCGATGCCTTCGCCTCTTCCGGTAAAGCCGAGCCATTCCGTGGTTGTCGCTTTGACGTTGACTTGCGACTCTTCCGCGCCGAGCGCCCGGGCGATCACGGTCACCATCTGCGGGATATAAGGCGCCATCTTCGGCTGCTGCGCGATGATGGTCGCGTCCAGATTGCCCAGTACGTAGCCGCGCTCCGTCGCCATCTCCCAGACGCGCTCCAACAGCTTCACGCTGTCCGCGTCTTTGAAAGCCGGATCCGTGTCGGGAAAATGACGGCCGATATCGCCCAGCGCCAGCGCGCCCAGAATCGCGTCGCTGATCGTATGCAGCAGCACGTCGGCGTCGGAATGGCCCAGCAGTCCTTTTTCATGAGGAATGGTCACCCCGCCGATGATGCAGGGCCTGCCTTCGGTCAATTGATGCACGTCGAATCCTTGTCCTACTCTGATCATGCTTCTCTCTCCTTCGTCTCCGCCCGGAGCAGGAACTCCGCATAATCGAGATCCTCCGGCGTCGTAATCTTGATATTCGTATAATCGCCCCGCGCGACGCTGACCGGAACGCCCAGACGCTCCGCGAGCATCGAATCGTCCGTTCCGAGGAACCCTTCTTCCGCCGCGCGCCGATGAGCCCGCAGCAGTTCTTCGGTACGGAACCCTTGAGGCGTCTGGATCGCCCACAGCAGGCTGCGGTCGGGCGTATCGACGATGGTGCCGCCTTCGCCGACGGTCTTGATCGTATCTTTGACCGGTACCGCCAATACGGAAGCGCCGCTTCGCTGCATCTCTTCGTAGCAGGAAGCGATATCCCGTTCGCGGATAAAAGGCCTTACGCCGTCGTGCACCATCACCCACGGGGATCGCGCGTGCTTCAGTCCTTCGTAGACGGAATGCTGACGTTCCGAACCGCCGGCCACGACCGCTTCGACGAGCGGGCAGCCCGCTTCTTCGATATAGCGGCCGCAGCGTTCGACGTCGGCCGCCCCGGTTACCACGATAATCTCCGCAGTCGCGGCAAAACGCCCGAACGTTTCGATCGCCCGCAGAAACAGCGGACGACCGTCCAATTCGAGAAACTGTTTGCTTTCCGCCGTTCCCATGCGCGAGCCGCGGCCGGCCGCGACCACGATCACGCTCAAATTCCGTTCCATTGCTTTCAGCCCCGCCTTTATGCCGTTTTCGCTGTTTTTCCGCGTCTCTTAAGTATACCCGCAGCAAGCACGGAAAACTACAATCCTGCCGAAAACGGCCTGAAAACCCGGCTTCTTCCGCCGAAAAAGACAAGCGCCTTCCCGAAGGAAGACGCCGTGAAACCGCTTATATCGCGTAGAAACGTTTAGACCTGCCGGTCGATAAAGACTTGATCCTGCAAACGCCGCAGACCTTCTTTGATCGTGCGGGCGCGGGCGCCGCCGATGCCGTCGACTTCGTCCAACTCTTCCAGCTCCGCCCGCACGACATGGCCCAGTTTGCCGAAATGTTCGGTCAAGTTGTGCACGATGACGTTCGGCAGGCGAGGAATCTTGCTGAGTACGCGATAACCGCGCGGAGTGAGCATCTCGTCGGCGACCGACGTCTGCGCCGGATAACCGAGCAGACGCACGATATGCGCCGTATCCAGCAGCTCGTCGTCGGTGGATCGGCGAAGCGCGGCGAGCACGTCTTTGATCCGCTCTTCGCCGCTCTGCGCCACGTAGTCTTTGAGCAGCAGCAAGACTTCGCGTTCGGTGTTGCCGACCAATTCTTCCATTTGCATCGAGATCAGTCGGCCTTCGTTCCCCAGCTCGCTGACGTAACGCTGAATCTCGGTCTTGATGCGCAGCACCATCTCTACCCGACGGATCACGCCCACGACTTCCGCAAGCGTCACCATTTCTTCGAATTCCGAAGCGGTGAGATTGGTCATGGCCTGCGTCAGCACCGCTTTGTATCGCTCCAGCGTCTGGATCGCCTGATTCGCTTTGGTCAGGATGACGCCGACTTCTTTGAGCGCGTAACGCAGGCTGCCCAGATACAGCGTGATGATATTGCGCCTCTGGGAAATGGACACGACCAGCTTGCCGGTCTGCTTGGCGACGCGTTCCGCCGTTCGGTGGCGAATGCCCGTCTCCGACGACGAGATCGCCGGATCGGGAATCAACTGGGTATTGGCGTACAAGATGCGCTTGAGATCTTCGCTCAAGATGATGGCGCCGTCCATCTTCGCCAGCTCGTACAGATAGTTCGGCGAAAAGTCGCAGTTGATGGAGAAGCCGCCGTCGACGACTTCCATCACTTCGGGACTGTACCCGACCACGATCAGAGCGCCGGTCTTGGCCCGGAGCACGTTCTCAAGACCGTCGCGGAAAGGCGCTCCCGGCGCGACGAGCTTGAGCAGCTCGTTCATTTTTACGGATTCCGATTCTTTCATAGCCTGCCTCCCCCTGCATCGACCCCCATGGTCAACGCACTACTCTAGCGCCGCTTTGAGCGCCTGCGAAACGGTTTCGACCCCGATCAGTTCGATCCCTTTCGGATGTTTCCAGCCCTTCAAGCTCTTCTCTGGCAAAATGACCCGCTTGAAGCCCAACTTCTGCGCTTCTTTGACCCGCTGCTCCGCCCGCGCCACCGCCCGGACTTCGCCCGTCAGGCCGATCTCGCCGAATACCGCGTCGTAAGGCCGCGTCGGCTTATCCTGCACGCTGGACGCGATGCTGACGGCGATCGCCAGATCGACCGCCGGCTCGTCCAGCCGGACGCCGCCCGCCACGTTGACGTAAGCGTCCTGCGTCTGCATATAGAGCCCCATGCGTTTCTCCAGCACCGCGATGATCAAGTTCAACCGGTTGTAATCAATGCCCGTGCCCATCCGTCTCGGCGACGGGAAATGCGTCGTCGCGACCAAGGCCTGAATCTCGACCAACACCGGACGCGTTCCTTCCATGCTGGCCACGACGGTCGTCCCCGACACGCCCATCGCGCGCTCGGACAAGAACAGTTCCGAAGGGTTGGTCACTTCGTCCAATCCTTGCTCGCGCATCTCGAAGATCCCCATCTCGTTCGTCGAACCGAAACGGTTCTTCACCGCGCGGAGAATCCGGTACGTATGATGGCGCTCGCCTTCGAAATACAGCACGCAGTCCACCATATGTTCCAACATGCGCGGTCCGGCGATCGCGCCTTCTTTGGTGACGTGTCCGACCAGCACGATCGCGATTCCGCCGTTCTTGGCGAGCCGCATAAAGCGCGCCGTACACTCGCGGACCTGCGACACGCTGCCCGGCGCGCTGGTCACGTCCGGCTGATACACGGTCTGAATCGAGTCGATGACCAGAAAATCGGGCGCGATCTGCTCGATGGACTGCTCGATCTGTTCCATGTTGCTCTCGCAAAGCACGTACAGCTGAGCCGACAACGCGCCGAGCCGCTCGGCGCGAAGTTTGGTCTGCTTCACCGATTCTTCGCCGGAAATATACAATACCTTAAGTCCCGATGCGGCCAACGAGTGCGACGTCTGCAAGAGCAGCGTCGATTTCCCGATGCCCGGATCTCCGCCGACCAGAATCAGCGAACCCGGAACCACGCCGCCTCCCAGAACACGGTTCAGCTCGCCGATCTTCGTATCGACGCGCGGTTCTTGACCGCCTTCGATATCCACGATGGACTGAGGCTTGGTCGTCCCTTGAAACAAGGAAGAGTTCATTCCGCTCATCCCCTGCGTTTTGACGCCGCTGCTGACCGTTTCTTCGACCATCGAGTTCCACGATTGGCATCCCGGGCATTTCCCGTACCATTTCGGCGATTCGTAGCCGCATTCGGTGCAATAAAACTTCGTTTTCGTTTTGGCCATGGATCTCCTCTCTCGCCGGTTTCCCGGCATTCCCAAACCGTCCGTTCGCCTCCGGCATACGGAAGGCCCTGCCTATCAAAGTTTATCATTTATCGTCCGCAAAAGTAAGGGGAACGAGTCCCTGCAAAGCGGTCTGCCAAGCAAAAAAAGCCAGGCCGCGAAAACGAATTTTCGCGACCCGGCTCCGGCGGCCGGCAGACCGGAAAAGCGCGAAGCATCGCCCGGCCCGGGCCTTTTATTGTCACTTATCACTGATCCTGCTTATTTATCCGATTTTTCCACCGATACGACCGGCTCCGCCTGTTCTTCGCCTTTTTCGACGGTCAACGCGCCTTCTTTCTCGTCGATCAACAGGAAATCGCCTTTGGCCACGCGGCCCGTCAGCAGCTCTTCGGACAGACGGTCCTCGATATGCTTCTGGATCGCCCGGCGCAGCGGACGCGCGCCGTAAGCCGGGTCGTAACCTTCTTTGGCAAGGAAAGCTTTGGCTTCGTCCGTCAGCTTGAAGTTCACGCCGTATTCGTTCAGGCGTTTACGCAGTTCTTCGGACATCAAAGTCACGATCTGTCCGATATGCTTCTCTTCCAGCGAGTGGAAGACGATCACTTCGTCGATCCGGTTGAGGAACTCCGGACGGAAGCTCTTCTTCAGCTCGTCCATGACTTTGCCTTTCATATTGCTGTATTCCGCTCCGCTGTCGACCGCGGCCGTGAAGCCCAGCGTCGAATTGCGGCGAATCGCGTCCGCGCCGACGTTCGACGTCAGGATGATCAGCGTATTGCGGAAGTCGACGACGCGGCCTTTGGAGTCGGTCAGGCGTCCGTCTTCCAGCACTTGAAGCAGAATGTTGAACACTTCAGGGTGCGCTTTTTCGATCTCGTCCAGCAGGACGACGGAATACGGTTTGCGGCGGACCTTCTCGGTCAACTGTCCGCCTTCTTCGTAACCGACGTATCCCGGAGGCGCTCCGACCAGACGGGACGTCGAATGTTTCTCCATGTATTCCGACATGTCGATACGGATGACGGCATTTTCGTCGCCGAACATCGCTTCGGCAAGCGCGCGAGCCAGCTCCGTTTTACCTACGCCCGTAGGACCGAGGAAGATGAACGAACCCATCGGACGCTTCGGATCCTTGAGACCGGCGCGTGCGCGGCGGATCGCTCGGCTGACGGCCACGACCGCTTCGTCTTGACCGATCACGCGGTCATGCAGCAGGGATTCCATATTGAGCAGGCGCTCCGTTTCTTCTTCCTTCAGCTTCGTGACCGGTACGCCGGTCCAGTTGCTGACCACGTCGGCGATATCTTCCGGCGTTACTTCGGAATCGGTACGGCCCTGTTTTTCTTTCCACTGATTGCGCGTCATTTCCAGCTCTTCGCGGATCTTCTGCTCGGTATCGCGCAGCGCGGCCGCTTTCTCGAATTCTTGGCTCTGAACCGCGGAATCCTTCTCTTTGCGGATATCTTCCAAGCGGTTTTCGAGCTGTTTGAGATTCGGCGGTACCGTATACGTGTGAAGCCTTACTTTGGAACCCGCTTCGTCGATCAAGTCGATCGCCTTATCCGGCAGGAAGCGGTCGGTGATATAACGGTCCGACAGCTTGACCGCTTGCACGATCGCTTCGTCCGTGATTTTCACGCGGTGATGCGCCTCGTAACGGTCGCGCAGACCCATGAGGATCTGGATCGCTTCGTCGACGGAAGGTTGATCCACCGTAATCGGTTGGAAACGACGTTCCAGCGCGGCGTCTTTCTCGATATACTTGCGGTATTCGTCCAGCGTCGTGGCCCCGATGCACTGAAGTTCGCCGCGGGCCAGAGCCGGCTTCAGGATATTCGACGCGTCAATCGCGCCTTCCGCGCCGCCCGCTCCGATCAGCGTATGCAGCTCGTCGATGAACAAGATGACGTTGCCCGCTTGACGGATCTCGTCCATGATCTTTTTCAGACGGTCTTCGAATTCGCCGCGGTATTTGGTACCGGCGACGACCGAACCCATATCGAGCGTCATGACGCGTTTTTCGCGCAGCGTTTCCGGAATTTCGTTATTGACGATCTTCTGGGCCAAGCCTTCGGCGATCGCCGTTTTGCCTACGCCCGGTTCGCCGATCAGTACCGGATTGTTTTTGGTCCGGCGGCTGAGCACTTGGATCACGCGTTCGATCTCTTTGCTGCGGCCGATGACCGGATCGATGTTGCCGTCTTTGGCGTACGCCGTCAGATCGCGTGCCAGGCTGTCCAGCGTAGGCGTGCTGACGTTAGCCGGCGTGCCGTGATGGCTCGATACCGCTTCGCTGCTGCCGAGCAGCTGAAGCACCTGCTGGCGGGCTTTGTTGAGGCTGATGCCGAGGTTGTTCAGCACGCGGGCCGCCACGCCTTCGCCTTCGCGGATCAGACCGAGCAGGATGTGCTCCGTGCCCACGTAAGTGTGGCCGAGCTTGCGAGCTTCGTCCATCGACAGCTCGATGACTTTTTTCGCCCGAGGCGTATATGCGATATTGGTCGGCTGATCTTGGCCGCGTCCGATCAAAGTCTCGACTTCGTTCTGGATTTGTTCCAGCCCGAGGCCCAGTCCGATCAACGCTTTGGCCGCGATGCCTTCGCCTTCGCGAATCAAGCCGAGCAGGATATGTTCGGTGCCAATGTTGTTATGTCCCAGCCTCACCGCTTCTTCTTGGGCGAGAGCCAGAACCTTCTGCGCGCGTTCCGTAAATCTGCCAAACATCATATGCGAAGCACCTCCACAAATTAGTAAGCTTCCGGCCGGATTCGACCGCCGACACGGGAAATCGGGTTATTCTTTACTTTTAACCAATTTGTCCCGAATCAACTGCGCTCGGTACATATCCTTCTCCGATGTGTTCATTGTAGCACCGAACGTTTTCTGAAGGAAATTCGGCTGGGTCAAAATGGTAAGTTCGTTCAGCAAGGTCATCGACAGCGCGTCGATCCAACCGAGATCGACGCCCAGACGAACATCCGAGAGCCGCTGCGCCGCTTCTTTGCCGTCGATAATCGCCGCATGAGTCAGAATCCCGTACGAACGCATTACGCGGTCGTACAAACGGATCTTCGACTCGCCGACGAGCCTGCTGCGCGCCTGTCGTTCATATTCGATAATCTGCGCCACGATTCCTTCCAGATTGTCCACAATCTCTTGCTCGCTCTGTCCGAGCGTGATCTGATTGGAGATCTGGAACAGATTGCCCTGCGCTTCGCTGCCTTCTCCGTAGATGCCGCGCACCGTAAGGCCCACCTGAGAAACCGCATTAAGGATGCGGCCCACTTGATGGGTCATGACGAGCGCGGGCATATGGATCATGACGGAAGCCCGCAGTCCGGTTCCCACGTTGGTCGGACAACTGGTCAAGTATCCGCGGCGATCGTCGAACGCGTAATCCACGTAAGCTTCGAGCGCGTCGTCTACCGCCGTCGCTCTTTCCCAGGCCTGCTTCACTTGAAATCCGGGATACAGACATTGGATGCGAATATGGTCTTCTTCGTTGATCATGATGCTCAGCGATTCGTCTTCGCTCAGCACGACGGCCGGGTTCTGGGATTCGTTCGCCAGCGTAGGGCTGACCAAGTGCTTCTCCACCAAGACCTGCCGATCCACTTCGCTCAGTTCGTCGAGTTGGATCGGCTGCAGCGGTCCCAATTCTTCGGCCGCCCGGGCCGCGGCATCCACGACCAACTCCCGTACCTGCTCCCCTTGCTCTTCGTTCGCCACAAGCGGAAACGGCAGTTTTCTCAAATTGCGCGCGATCCTTACCCGGCTGCTGATGACGATATCGGAGTCGCGTCCTTCGACCTGCATCCAAGCGCTAAGCGCATTCTCCGTAAAAGTAAAATCCGACATGGTTCGGTCCCTCCTTTACCGCTGGGTTCGCTGCAGCTCAAGCTCGCGAATGCGGTCTCGAAGCTGGGCGGCCGTTTCGAACTCCTGCTTCTCGATCCGCTCTTGAAGTTCCTGCTTGAGCGCGTCGATCTCGCGTTGAACCTGCAAATCGGCCCCGCCTCGCTTCGGCACTTTGCCGACATGCACGGTTCCTCCATGCACCCGTTTAAGAAGCGGATCGATCCGATCGTCGAAATATTTATAACAAGAACTGCATCCGAAACGCCCGATTTTGCGGAACTGGGCATACGTCATCCCGCATTCCTCGCAATGCTGCTGCTGGGTCTGCGGCGGAGTTCCCGATTGCGTCTTGCCGGCCATATTGTCGAAGTCGAGAAATCCCGAGAGGAGATTATGAATCGAGAAGCCTCCGGCCGTACCGGGAATCGTCTCGCCTTTCTCTCTCGCGCACTGTTCGCAAATATGGAATTCGTTTTTCTCGCCGTTGATAATCTTCGTAAAATGCAGGGTTGCGGGCCGCTGTTGGCATTCTTGACACAGCATCCGCGCCACCTCCTTCGACTGATAAACGTTGAATCGCCGCAATCCTGCGCGACTCTCTTGTTATTGCTGCCCCATCAGCGCGATCAGCATCGCTTTCATGATGCGCGCTCTCATCTCGTCCCGATACGGCAGCTTGAGCAGCAGCGTATTGCGCGAGACCGTCGCTCTCATGACCGCGGCTTCCCGGCAGGTGATCAAGCCCGCTTCTTCCAGACGGTAGATCAATCCTTCGGCTGCCGCTTGACTCATCTCGCCGCCGATCGTCTCGTGTACATGGGCATGAAGCTCGGAATGGGCCGGAAGCTCGATACGCTGAATCCGGATGTAGCCTCCCCCGCCTCGCTTGCTTTCGACCAAATATCCTTTTTCCAACGTAAAACGCGTACTGATGACGTAATTGATCTGCGACGGCACACAAGAGAAGCGGTCGGCCAGATCGTTGCGTTGAATCTCGATCATGCCTCCTTGGCTTTCTTGAAGAACCGTCTTTAAATAATGCTCGATGACATCGGATATGTTACGCATCGACTCACCCTCCACGATCTACCTGAGCCGCCGCTCGGCCTACTGTCCGAATGTGGAGCCTACTCTTAAAATAACCCTTCCGCAAAAAGGAAGAAACGTCTGGTTGTTTTTGTACGGCCCGAACGGTTTCGAGCCGCTAGGCACCGTGAATTTGCGGCGTGTCGCAGGGTATTGATGACACGACAAACAGTTGACTTTGACTTTCTTTGACTTTGTGTATATTATAGCATATTTTTTGCAAATGCCAAGACTTCCCGTTTTTTTGAATATCAAAAAAAGACCGCGAGGTTCGCGGTCTTCCTGCTTGCCTGTTAAAATCCGCTGTTCCCTTCCGACGTAATATCGCCTTTCTTGAAATTGGTCGCGTCATGTCCGGGATTCTTGACCTGATTAAACGTAAAATAAATCTTGCCGATCTTGCCGTCTCCCCATACTCCGATCCCCGCATTGGTCGAATCCGTAATCACGTTTCGATCGAAGCGAATCTCGTCGATGCTTCCGGTATCCGCGAATACGAGTACATTAGGATGGTCGTTGGTCGGCCGGGTGCCTGTTTTTACGATCGTATTGCCGCTGACATTCACGTCATTGACGTCGCGAGTCTTCCAAGCCGCTTCGACCGCGATATAAATTCCCGCCATTTCGGTGTTGTTGATCGTATTCTTCTCGATCTTCACTCCGCTCCCGCCTACCACGGAGATGCCGCGGGCTCCCGAAGCGTAACCGACCGAGTTCCCTCGAATCACGACGTCGCTTGTCACGACAGGATCCTTCTTGTAACTGACTACGGCAATCGTGTCGTCGCCGGTCTGTTTGACGGTATTATTCTCGATCGTGATCCGGCTGCTGCCGTCCGTAATATGAATACCGTCGGCTTTGGTGTTCTTGATAACGTTATCGGAAATAACGCCATCCTTTGCTTCGTCCCGAACCAGAATACCGGCGGTCCCCGCTCCGACGACTCGGACATTGCGGATCGAGAAGTTCGACGCTCCCAGCACCGTTATGCTGTTCTTGGCATCCGAACCGTCACGCGCGGCGGTATTTTTGTATACATGCGTCAGGTCTTTGAGTGAGACGTTGGAGCCTTTCAGATCGATCGAACCGTTGGCAGGATCCGTCGAAGTCAGAATGGACAAGTTCTGCCCGGCGCCGGTTATCCCCACTCCATCCACAAATAAGCGGCCGCTTAACGCGTAATTGCCCGGCGGGACATAGACGCTGCCCCCTCGGGTTTTAGCCGCAGCAATCGCTTTTTGAAAAGCGGCCAACGAATCGGTTTTTCCGTTCGGTACGGCTCCGTAATCTTTGACAGATACGGATGATTGAGGCGCAGCCGCTTCGGTAGGAGCCTGCCAAATTAATAAACCGGCCAAAGCGAGCGCTGCGAATGATGCCGTACGCCTTTGTTTTACAACCTGAATTTTCATGAAAGTCCTCCATTCCCATTTTTCTGTTTTTTACAGATATATAAAACAACACGACCTCGGCTCAAACAAAAAAATGTGCAAAATGGGGATAATCTGTTGAAAAACAGCGATTTACAGCCGATTTATCAACCAAGCATGTGGAAATCTTAATATCTCGGTGGATAACTTATTTTTGCTAGCTGTAGCGCTGATGGTTGGGGCCGCGATGCTGCTCTCCGACCTGCGCTTCGTTGTTTGTCTCCCTCTTCCGATCGAACAAGAATGCGGCTGGGTGTAGAGGGCGACAAGCCAAAGGCGCTCCGGTTCGGAGAACAGCATCGCTCTGTTCGGGGGAGGGAAAGCGTCTCAAGCCTCTGAGTGCTTGAGCCTTAGACGTTCTGAGTCCCGTTCGCAACAACTTTGCCGCGCCTCTCTTCCAGTCGCGGAAGGCAGGCAGCGGCTTTGCCGACTGCAAGGATCTCTTGTGTTACTTGCAAATTCACATACAAAAAAGCCTTCTCCG
>NZ_NJDE01000026.1 GCF_002205895.1 Saccharibacillus sp. O23 | reverse complement strand
TAACGGATCGTGGATTCCTTAGAACCGCAAAACAACCCTTTTCGAAAACCTAACGGATCGTGGATTCCTTAGCCGTCCGATTCCGCTCTTTTTCGGCTGAAAACCGGCCTGTTTGCATTCTAAGCGTCATCTGAATCCGTTAGAATTTCAAAACCGCTGCAAATGCCCGCTAAGCGTCATCTCGATCCGTTAGCAGCCGAACGGCGAGCCGAATGACCGGAACGGCCCTACTCCTCGAACGAACCCGCTCGATGCGGCTGAAGTCACATGGACCGCCTTGCCTTTACAGCAGGCCTTTGCCCGACTTCGTGCCTTCGTTGGTCAGCTTCGGCTGCGCGCCCGGACGGGAGAACGTAAAGTCCGGAGCCGGCGTGAGCACTGGTTTCTCGCCCATCGCCTGCGGCGTCGCCACGTATTCGAATTTGCCTTGATCGTCCATCGACGGGCCTTTGGCCCAGCGGCCTTCGGCGCTTTCTTCGCCTGCGGAGAAGTTCATGTATTGGTGCGACACTTCTTGAAGCTCCAGCTCGCGAGGGAACGAAGCCGGCACGATCGTGCCTTCCATCGATTCGATCTCGGCGATCGCCGCCATCCATTGATTCTGGTGCATCGTATCGCGCGCCAGCATGAAGCCCATCATCTTGCGGATGCCCGGGTCCGTCGTCATCTCGTACAGGCGCGCCACCTGCAGGCGGCCTTGCGATTCGGCGTTCAGGTTCGCGCGGAAGTCGGCGAGCAGATTGCCGCTGGCGACGATATATCGCGAATTCCAAGGATAGCCGACGCTGTCCGTCGGCGTCGCGCCCAGACCGGATACGATCAGATGCTGCGGATTCATGCCGCCGAGCGCCGCTTCGATGATCGGGTCTTTGGCCGCCGCTTCGAGCTGATCGACCGGAGCCCCGTCCAGAAGCTGCGCGATCATGGTGCTCAGCATCTCGACGTGGCCGATCTCTTCAGTCCCGATATCGAGCAGCATGTCCCGATATTTCTGATCGGCGCGACAATTCCAACCTTGGAACAGATACTGCATCATAACCGACATTTCGCCGTATTGGCCGCCCAGCACTTCCTGAAGCTTTTTGGCGAATATCGGGTCCGGCTTCTCCGGCTTTGCATGGTACTGCAGCTCTTTCATGTGGATGAACATGGTAATTCCTCCTCTTGGTTGTGAGATGATCCTCTGGCTGATCGAGCGTCATGACAAGGCTTGCGGAAAAGAGTCTAGAAAAAAGATGCATTTCTGGAATCGGATTGTTTCTCGTTCCGCTATAGTTTTACCCTTATCGGCGGGGTCTAATCGTTTCTTTTTCGCAAAAAGAAAAAGGGACCGCGTTCTCTTCGTAGAAATAAACCTAAGAACGAGAACGAAACCGGAAAGGAATGAACGCATGGACAGTGTGACCAAAAAGCAGCTTACGGCGGAAGAAATCGAACGCATCGCGCAAACGACGTTCGGCTGCGGCTGCAAGACCTACGAGGAATTAAGCGAAGGATGGGCCAACTCGGCTTATCTGCTCGCGCTCGAAGACGGACGGGAAGCCGTATTGAAAGTGGCGGCCGATTCCGAAGAAGGCCGGATGCGCTGCGAACGCGGCTTGATGCGCACGGAGACGGAAGTCATGCGCCGAATCGAACGGTCGGGCGGCGTGCCGCTGCCTCGCATTTATGCTTATGACGACTCGAAACGAACGATCGGCAGCGAATATTTTCTGATGGAACGGGTAAAAGGAGAAACGTACGACAAAGCGCGGGGCGAACTTGCTCCGGAAATTCGGGACGCGATCGACGGGGAGCTGGGCGGATATTTCCGGCGGATTCACGAGATCGAAGGTCGGGAGTTCGGCTATTACCTGCCGAATGCCGCCAACGCGCCGCTTTGGGAAGACGCTTTCATCGCGCTGATGCGCGACGTGATGCAGGACGGCCGGGAAGCCGGGATCGAACTGCCGATGGCGTACGAAGAACTGGATGCCGAATTGGAGCGCAGACGAGAAGCGCTTCGCGAAGTACGCACGCCGCGGTTGGTGCATTGGGATTCGTGGCCGGGCAACGTATTCGTTCGGGACGGACGCGTCGAAGGCATCATCGATTTCGAGCGCGCGCTCTGGGCCGATCCGCTGATGGAACACGGCTTCGGCAAGTTCTGGGATACGGACGCGTTCGAACGCGGATACGCGGCCGAGGATGCCGCGCTGCGCAGCGCGGCGGAAACCGACGATTCCGCGCGCCTCGCGTCTCTGCCGGAAGGCTCGGAAGCTTCGCGGAAGATCCGCCGCGCGCTGTACGCGTTGTATCTCGATCTGGTCATGCGCGTCGAATGCCATTACCGGGGCTTCGGACCGGAGCATACCGAATGGGCGCGGCAGAATCTTCAGAACGGCTGGGAACGGTATTCGAACTTGTAAAAATTCGAAATTCAAGCTTAATAAACGGAGGCGAGCGAACCTATGGAATATCGGCGTTTGGGCGGAACGGGACTCAAGGTAAGCGAGATCAGCTTGGGCAGTTGGCTGACTTACGGCGGCTACGTCGAACGGGAAAACGCGGTGAATTCCATTCACGCGGCTTACGACGAAGGCATCAACTTTTTCGATACGGCCAATGTCTACGAACGCGGCGAAGCGGAGAAGGTCGTCGGCGAAGCGCTGAAGCGTTATCCGCGCGAGTCTTACGTGCTGGCGACCAAAGTCTTCGGCAAAATGGGCGACGGCCCCAACGATTCCGGCCTGTCGCGCAAGCATATCGTCGAGCAGTGCAACGCGAGCCTGTCGCGGCTCGGCCTCGATTACGTGGACGTCTACTACTGCCACCGCTACCATCCGGAGACGCCGGTACACGAGACGCTGCGCGCGCTCGACGATCTGGTGCGTCAAGGCAAGGTGCTCTACGTCGGCGTGAGCCAATGGACGGCCGCGCAGATGACCGAAGCGCTCGGCACGGCCGACCGTTACCTGCTCGACCGGATCGTCGTCAATCAGCCGGTCTACAACATGTTCGACCGTTATATCGAACCGGAGATCATTCCGCTCGGCCTGCGCGAAGGCATCGGCCAAGTGGTCTACTCTCCGCTGGCGCAAGGTCTGCTCACCGGCAAATACAAACCGGGAGCCGAAGCGCCGGCCGACAGCCGCGCCGCCAAGCTCGGTTGGAACGAAGAACGGCTCAATCAAGAACGGATCGCCAAAGTCGGCGAGTTGTCGAAGATCGCGGACGAACTGGGCATCCGGGTGAGCCAGCTCGCGATCGCTTGGATTCTGCGCCAACCGAACGTCGCCAGCGCGCTCGTCGGGGCGAGCCGACCCGAGCAGGTCCGAGAAAACGCGGCCGCTTCGGGCATCAAACTGAGCGCGGACGTGCTGGAGCGGATCGAACACATTTTGGCTTAGAGTCGGCATCGACTGCTGGACGAAAGCGCCGCATGGCGGGGGTTAACCCTGCCGTGCGGCTTTTTTTCGCGAACGTCTTGTTCGGCTCTTGCCTTCCGATGCCTTTCTCGTGATATCGGGAAAGTCTCAAGAACCTGAAGAAACCGAGAAGAAACGTTTAAAATTAGCGCAACTGCGTTGCTTCCTCCGGTGTCCAATAGGTATAATGGGCGTTGTGCCTAAACGGCGTATCTCGCCGTTCGGCTTGCTCTAGATTGCATCGCTGCGTACCCGCCTCCCGGCGGACCCGCGGGACGAAGAGAGGAAGGGAAGACGTGCTTTTCAATTCTTACGAGTTCATATTTGCTTATCTGCCGGTCGTGTTCATCGGCTATTTCCTGCTGAACCGATTCAAGCTCTACAACACGGCCAAAATCTGGATGGCGCTGGCCTCGCTGTTCTTCTATGCGTACGAAGACACCCGTTACCTGCCGCTGATTCTCGGCTCGATCGCGTTCAACTATCTGGTCGGACGCGGACTCGGACACATCAACTCCAACGGAATCAACCATAAAGGCAAATGGCTGTTGATTCTGGGGATCGTGGGCGACGTGGGGCTGCTCGGCTATTACAAATACGCCGACTTTTTCATCGAAAACTATAACGGCCTGCTCGGCCAAGACGTTTCGCTGTTACATATCGCGCTTCCGCTCGGTATCAGCTTCTTCACGTTCACTCAGTTGGCCTATTTGGTCGACGCTTACCGAGGCAACGCGCGCGAATACAACGTCGCCAACTACGTGCTGTTCGTGACGTTCTTCCCGCATTTGATCGCCGGACCGATTCTCCACCACAAAGAGATGATGCCGCAGTTCGACGATCCCGACAGCAAACGGATTCGCGCCGATAACATCTCGCGCGGCATTTTCATTTTCTGTATCGGGTTGTTCAAAAAAGTCGTGATCGCGGACCTGCTGGCGCCGATCGCCACGGCCGGATTCGACGGCGGACATTCGCTTCACTTCGTGGAAGCGTGGACGACGTCGCTTGCTTACACCGGCCAGCTCTACTTCGACTTCAGCGCTTATTCGGATATGGCGATCGGCCTCGGCCTGATCTTCAACATCAAGCTGCCGATCAACTTCAACTCGCCTTACAAAGGCGTGAACATCAAAGACTTCTGGGCAAGATGGCATATGACGCTCAGCCGCTTCCTGCGGGACTACATCTACATCCCGCTGGGCGGCAACCGCAAAGGCACGACGAGGACGTATATCAACTTGTTCCTGACTTTCCTGATCGGGGGCTTCTGGCACGGAGCGGGCTGGACGTTCATCATCTGGGGCGCGATGCACGGCGCCGCGCAGGTCGTGCAGCGTCTATGGCAGCTTACCGGCATCAAGATGAACAAATACGTCGGTTGGTTTATCACGTTCAACTTCGTCAATATCGCTTGGGTCTTTTTCCGCGCCCAGCATTGGTCGGACGGCGTCCGGATTCTGAAAGGCATGTTCGGCATGAGCGGCATTATCCTGCCTCCGGACATCCTGACGGCAGGCCTGCCGATCGTGGTCGTTTCGCTGCTGATCGCTTTGTTCGCGCGCAACTCGATCCAATTGACGGAGAGCTTCAAGCCGACGCTCGGACGTGCCGCGTTCGCCGCCGCCATCTTCGTCGTCTCGCTTCTGTATTTCAACCAAATCAGCGAATTCCTCTACTTCAATTTCTGAATTAAGGGTTCGGTTCGTCATGGGGGAAGGTTATGGATAACAAGGATTACCGCAAATTCCTGGTCAAGTTCACCGCCAGCGGCCTCGTGTTCGCGCTGCTGGTCGGCCTGTTCATGTATATCGTCGATCCGCTGCAAATGTACCGCAAATCGACGCTCTACACGCCGCTGTATTCGTCGCAGGAACGTTACCAGAACGCGGGTCTGGCCCGCAGTTACGATTACGACACCATCATTCTCGGCAGTTCGATGACGCAGAACTTCGTGCCTTCGTACGTGGAGAGCCTTATGGGCGGCAAAGTGATGAAGCTGTCGATCGAAGGTTCGACCGCGCTGGAACAGCATGCCGTCGGCAAAGTCGCGCTGGATACCGGACAAGTCAAGAAAGTGCTCTGGGGCCTCGACTATTTCGCGATGCGTCAAGACGTCGACGCGAAATCCGAGAATATGCCGATGTACATGTACGACAACAATCCGTTCAACGATTACGAGTATCTGTTCAATATCTCGAACATCAAGCACGCTTGGAGAGCGTTGACTTCGTCTCCCGACGAGTACAAAGCCGTTCGCGATCTCGATCTGCTGCGCAACTGGGATAAAGCGGCCGGTTACAGCCAAGACAAGGTATTGAGAACGTGGGAGATCGACCGTACTAAAGAAATCGGCTACGGCAAAAACGAATTCTCGCTCGACAACGTCAAAGCCGTTTTCCAAAAATACGTGCTGAGTCTGGTCAAAGAACATCCGGAAACGCAGTTCACGTTCTACTATCCGCCGTACACCATCTTGCGTCAGCAGGTATGGGCGGAAACGAATCCGGTTCGCGCCGAAAATCAATACGCGATGAAGAAGTATATGTTCGAACAGTTCAGCCAATATCCGAACGTCAAAGTCTACGACTTCCAAGAAGATACGTCGATCACGTATAACTTGAGCCAATACAAAGACCTGTCGCACCACAGCCAAGCGATCAACGAGCAGATTCTGCGCGATATCGTGGCGGACAAGCACCGGGTCACCGCGGAGAACGTGGACCAGTTCAACGAGGAACTGAAAAATCAATTGTCGCATTTGGCCGTGGATATGCAGAGCGGAGTGTTCAGCCTGTTCGTCTACGTCGACGACAAAGAAGTGCAGTTCAACGTTCCGGCGCAGATCCGCGAAGGCAAGATCCTCGTCCCGGTCAAAGAGTTGGCCGCCGCGTTGGGCGCGGATTTCGGATTCGACGGTACCAGCGTCGTGAAGCTGCGCAAAGGAGACAAAACCGTCACGCTGAATAAAGGCAGCGCGCAGATGACCGTGCAGACGGGAGACGACGAGGCGAATGCCGAGACCGTCGATCTGGGCTATAAGATGCAGAACCTCAGCGGCAGCATGATGGTCGCGATCGAGCCGGTAGCGGACGCGTTCGCCGAATCGCTCGAAGTGAAGCAGCCTCAGGAGTACATCAAAGAAATCCGTATCCGAACGGAGTAAGCCCGATCGGTTCGAACGCGAGCCGTTCTGGCGATTCCGATCGCAGGATCAAGATCGTAGAAATCGCGTCCGATCATTCGAAAAGCGCCGAGAAACGGGAATCCCCGTCTCTCGGCGCTTTCGATTTTCGTTCGTTTATTCGTTTTCTCGGTTCGGGTCCGCGGCGTTGACGAACGCCGAAGGCAGCGACAACAAGGAAGCCAACTGCCGAAAATGCTGCTGGTTGTTCAGGTCCTGCGACAGCTTCCAGCATTCCCCGACATGCATGGCCGAATCGGCCATTCGATGACGCTGGTGATAGTACACGGCGAGATGATAATGCAAGCTGGCGAAGGTGCTGCGAACGACCGATTCCGGATAATAATTGTCCGGCCGTTTCGCCAGATACTCGTCAAGCGGCCGGTATCGCTTCGCGATCAGGTCGTCGATCTCGATTCCGTGCAGATTCGCGGCTTCGACCACGTTGTTCAGGCAGGGCAGCACTTCGTTGGGATAACGGTCCATATACGCTTCGTACCGGGGGAGAACGGAGAAATTGCCGAGCATCAATTCGATATCGAGGCTGTTGCCCAACGCGAAAATCTTCAAGTTCTCCACTTCTGCGCGCCCTTCGTCGTCCATGATCTCGAACTGGTCGAGATTGCCGTAGATTTCGCTGTAAGGACGAGCTTCTTCGTAACGTTTCTGCTCGATCAGCGCAAGCTGTTTATGGAGCAGGGCATTGCCGTAATAGTACACCAGCGGCTGCTCCGGCAGCGGCTTCGGCCGATCGTCGGGCAGCGTTTCTCCGCGTCGAAGCCGTTCGTACAGCTCCGACGCGCAGTCGTACAATTCGTCGGCCGTGGCTTCCATTTCCGTATATTTGCCCAGTTCGTAATACAGGTTGCCGATCCGTACCAGAGCGTCGAGTCTCAACTCGTCCGGCAGCAGGAAGCGGAAAGGCTCGAACTGCACGGCCGCTTTGAGATTTTCTTCGCCGTCTTCGCCGAGCCGCGTCCGGAACAGCCGATATTGGCAAATGGACAAGCGAAGCGAGTGCTGATGCTTTTCGTGTTCGATCACGTTCTCGTAGAAGGGAGCGGACTGCGCGAATTTGCCGTCCATGAACAGGGCTTCGGCGGTCTCGAACACGAATCCCGCGTATTTGAGGTCTTCGAGCAGCCTTTTGAGCACCGAACGGACCAGATCGAATCTGCCTAATTCGGCACACGCCAACAGGAACGGTTCGATCCGGCGCCGGTTGGGTTTGCCGTCGTAGAAACATTCTCCGACGTATTCGTCGAACAGCCAGCCTCGAGGCATATCGAGCGCTTCGGCAATCGTCGTCAATTGATGGAAAGAGACCGGTTTCGGCGGCGTGCTGTTCAGGATCGCGCTGAATACGCCGCGGTTGATGCCGGATTTTTCGCTTAACGTCGCGAAGTTATGTCCTTGCTTCGTCATTTCGCGTTCGATGGCGGAGCGCAGTTCAAAGGATTTTTCCATGCTGCACCTCTCAGAGCTCCGTCGGTTCGCACTGCCCGCTGTACATTAACGTTAACGAAGCGAGCAGGCGAAACATCCGGTGATTGTTCAATCGGCGGGACAACTCCCAACTTTGCAAAGCCGTTTGCAGCGATTCTTCGATCCGGCCGCGGCTGTAATGATAGATCGACAGCTGATACAGCAGGCGGGCGAACCGGTTGCGGCCGACTTGCTTGCGGTAAGCACTGTCCTGCATCTCCAGCGTCCGTTCCAGATCGAGCGGGAATCGCTTCAACCATTCGTCGATATCGAGCGAATACCGATTGGCCGTTCGGAGCATCACGATCAGTCCGGATGTCGTCTCCGTCGGATGCCGTCCGAGCAGCTTCGCGTACTCGTCCAATCCTTCGACCCGACCGTCCAACAACCCGCACCCCAAAGAGGTCGTATGGGCCACCTCTCGGAGCACGGACACGCTTCGTTCGTCTTCCGGATCGGAAACCAGCCAACTCAGATCACGGTACCGCTCGGAATAACGCTCGGCCTGCCGGAAATCGCCCCGTTCGCACAGCGCGATCTGCTTCATGATGTAGCCCTGACTGTAGTAAAAAAGAATGGGGCGTTCGAGCGGATATTCCGGGACGAACGGCTTAACCGGCGGGCAATCTCTCGTTCCGAACAAACGGATGCACAAAGCGATCAGCTCGTCCGCCGCTTTCTCCAATTCGTCGGCATTCATGCGGTTCAGGCTCAAATTGCACATGACGAGCAGAGCTTCCAATTTGAATTCGTCGGGCAGATTATCGCGGTAAGGCGAGAAAGCGTTAAGGGCCATCGAATTTATCTCTTCGTCTTCGCCGATCTTTTGCAGGAATAATCGGTAATGACAGACGGCGACTTCGATCGAGTGACGATTCCCGTTATGAAGCAGCAGGTACTGATAGATACGTTCGATCGGCGAATTCGTTACGTTTCCGTTCAGGCTCTCCGCGATCCGGAACAGCAGAGGCAGGTAACGCGGTTCGCCGTTCAAGCGTTCGAGCACCCGATCGATGCAGCCGGGATGCCCGAGTTCGATGCAGCGTTCGAGAAACGGCTCGATCCGGCTGCGATTGGGACGGCCCCCGATAAAACATTCGTCGACGTAAAGATCAAAAAAGGCGTCCTCCGGCAAACCGAGCGCCTCGCTGATTCGGATCAGGTGTTGGAAAGACATCGGGCTTCGCCGCGAAGGTCCGCCTACGAAGATCAAGCTGAGCGATCCGCGCGGAATCCCCGATTTTTCCGATAAAACGGAGAAATTGTATCCCTTCTTCCGCATATTCTGTTTGATGGCCGTTCTTAGTGGATTGGAAGTCTGCATGCTGGCACCTCGGTCAGAAATATAAAAAAAGCCGACACGGCGGAAGGCGGGCGAATAGGAAGTGCTAGTAAAAAAACAGAATATGCAAAAATGCTAATTGAGTCATTATAATCCTCGATAGCGAAACGTTTGTCACATATCTTTAATATCTGGCAGCCGAGCCGCAGAAACCGAAAAAGTTTGTCGAATCGATTAACTAAATGACAAAAAGAAGGTAGTATGTACGTTTCATCTACAAGCCATGTTTCTTTTCGGGATTAATTATAACACTTCGCGGGGCAAGAAGGGAGAGATGGAAGATAGAGGTGGGTTAGTGAATAACGGAACAAAGCGAGCGACGATCTATGGGAAGGCAAAAAGCCCGGAACCGACCTCGACGGGATCTCGTCGACGGGGCGTTTTCCGAGCTATTCGGCAGTTTGCGAAGCTTCTCGAAACTAATGAAACAAACGATGTATTTTATCGAACAGCTTTTCATAAAAGTGATCTAAGTAGGTTTTTACAAAAAGTCTGACCAGATTAAAAAATATCGCGGAAAGGGCTATAAAAAATAATAACTTCAAGCCAAGTTCCATATCGAGTAAGTCACTCTCTTTCTGCATGAGTGTTTTCTAAAGAACAAGTGTTGTAAAGAAGCGTAAGAGAAGCGAGAAGTTTAACGTGCTGTTCGTTATTCACAACGGAAGACATTCGCCAACATTCTATCGCTGCACTTAGAGACTTTTCAACTTGACCGATATTGAAGTAATAAATAGCTAAGTGATAGAGCGCGTAAGAGTGATTATTGCGCTTTGTACTTTCGGAATAATAATTGTGCGGATCTGCTAAGCCTTCCGTTAGCCTTGTCTCGAATTTATCCAAAAACTCATCGATTAAAAATCCCAAATCGTTGGCCGCAGTCAAAACGCTGATAAAACTAGGTAAAATCTCAAGCGGATGATCATCTAGAAAAGCAGAATATTCGGGAAGAACTGATGTATTTCCTTGTAATAATTCAAGATTCCAGACATTTGCCTTCGCAAAAATAGCGAACTTTTCTATTTCTGCTTTGGCGATTTCAGTATCGTCGTCAAACCAATATAGAGACCCGTATGCTTTTACATATTCTTGAGCTTTTTCATATTGTTGCGTACTTTCTAAGTAAGCATATTTTAATAGATAGCCTCTTCCGTAATATACAACGGGATGCCGCTCCAAAATGTCTTTGTAAAGTGCAATGCTCTTATGATTGGCGTTTTGTTCTGTTCCGAATAGCTCAACACATAAGGAAATTAATTCCTCAGCTAAAATATCTTGATCTTCATAGCGCTGTTGATGATGTAAGATGTCTGTTGCGTTAAGCAGGGTCTCCAACTTCAAATGTGGAGGAAGATTTAGTTTAAAGGGCAGAAGGCGATACAAAAGTTGAAGATTGTTATCGCTATCGAGTAAGAGTCCGCAGCGGAATATTCGATAGTGACAAATAGAAAGCATTTCCTGTGAAATTTCGCTAGTGTGAGCAGTTATCCAATTATATATAAACAATGCAGCGTTTTTCTTGTTGGTCTCATGAAGACGTTCGGCAACCTCAAATATGATCGGTATATAATAGGGCGTACTCTCAAGCAGGCGTAGCGCTTTCTCCAAATGCTGCATCAATTCAAGTTCGCCGCAACGATCTAGCAGACTTTCGATTCGACTCCGATTGAAACTCCCTTCAACGAAATAGGTTTCTATGTAGAGGTTGAAAAAATGTTCTTCCGGATATCCGAGCGTGGTAGTGATTTTAACCAGTTGATCAAAAGAAATAGGCTTGGGTTTAGGCTTTTTGAAAATTAGACTGAGAGCACCTCTAGATATACCTGACTTTTTAGAAAAGTTCGAAAAAGAGTTATAAGAATCTAAAATATTTTCCGCTATCAAAGAATGGAGTTCGACATTATTCAGGTATACAACCTCCTTTCAATAAAACAGCTGTTTATAAAGAAAAAAAGCACCATACAGTTATTTTCATAGCTGTAAGACGCTTTTTAAGTCATTTAAGCAAGCCATTTGCAGTCAGCCGCCTGAACCATTAGAGAAAAATTGAACTGAAGGAGCTCCGCCGGAACCGTTTGAAGTTACTTGAATGACAGAAGAACCGCCAGATACTGCGGAAGGTATAATACTAATCAAACCCGCCGTTAACACTACGGAAAGTGCGAGAGCTTTTAGTTTATGCATTCAGATACACCGTCCTGATTAGATTTTCATATTCCTTAATCTGTTCTTGAAGTGCTCTGCTTCGCAACTCTTCAAATAAAGCAACAGATTGAATGGATACGAATCTATTATTTATTCTAATGGACAGTTCAAGAGCCTGTAAAGTGAAGTTAATAGCGAAGTTGTAATTTTTGTTTTTTGTTTGATAAAGAGCTAATTGATAGTAAAAATTAGACTGTCTGTTGAGACTGAACGAAGTATTGTAGTAGTTGTTTTTGTTTTCTTCAATCATTTCGGGAAGAAATTTTTCTAAGATTTCTTCGATATTGAATCCATGCTTATTTGCCGATTCCAAAATCGTTAATACACTTGGGAGCACTTCATGAGGATGTTCTTCAAGGAATCGAGAATAATCGCCTAGAACAGAAGGATCTCCTTTTAAAATTGTTAAGTTAAATCGGTTGGCTATTGCCCAATAGTGGAACTTTTTTACTTCGATGATCCCTATCTCGTCCAGATCTTCAAACCAACTTAAATCGGAATAACCCTCAATATATTTCATTGCTTCGTCATATTTCCCTTGATGTTCTAATGCATTTCCTTTTTGCAAGTAACCTTGACCGTAATATACAACCAAATGACGCTCAGTGTTTAACTGCTCTTTTTTATCTTTCATCTTTTTTTTATGAGTAATGTTTTGATAAACGTTTTTTGAAAAAGATCTTAATTCATCTGCATGAAACTCTACATCTCCCCATCTGCCAAGATTGAAATAAACATTCGTCAATTGCAGCAATCCGTCTAATCTATGATGGTCGGGAAGCTTGCCGCAGAAAGGTTCAAATCTAAGTGCGGATCGAAGGTTTTTTTCGTTGTCCTCACCGATCGCCGCCCGGAAAAGTCTGTAATGGCTGATCGCGAGCCGCTCGGAATGATGGTACTTCTCGTTCTCCACCACGCACTCGTAAAACACAAGAGATTCTTGGACTTGGCCGGACGTGAAAAGCGTTTCGGCGATTTCGAAGATCATGGAGACGTGCTTGAGGTCTTCGAGCAGGCGGGAGAGAACTTCGCGGATGCAGTCCGTTCGGCCGAGTTCGGCGCAGCGGATGAGGAACGGTTCGACGCGGCGGCGGTTGGGCTTGCCGTCGTAGAAACATTCTTCGATATATAAGTCGAACATCCACCCCGGTTCTTTGCCGAAAGCCCGCGTGATCGATTCCATCTGGTTCAGAGAGATCGGCTTCGGCGGGCTGCCGTTGAGGATCGCGCTGAAAATGCCTCGGTTAATGCCGGACAACTCGCCGAAACTGGAGAAATTCATGCCGAGTTCCGCGATGCCCTTTTCAATCTCCGAACGGAGAGTCAATGTTGTTTGCATGTCTGCACCTCGCTCGCGTTGCTAAGATCCGTTCCCGTTTATAGCTTATCATATAATTCTTTTAATACTAGTAATTTACAATATACAGGATAGGCCGAATGACGGTCAATCCGCTTTTGCCGACGAAAAACCCGACAGGTCTATGATCGTAAAAAAACCTTGTCGTATCAACGATTCAGAAGGTTTTTTCGACTTGGCTTCGCGCCTTTGCGTTGTGCGTTAAATTATATATCGGACGGCGGCGTGAGGATATGATAGTAATTTTGGGACATATCGAATATAAGTATTTATCGAGTCAAAAAATAACGATAGGCGGGCGTTTGCGGAGCGGGGGGCGTTTTATCGCGCGCGCGGTTGCAATTTTGCCCCGGGGAAGCGAAAATAAGTGAAAAGCGGCACGGCCGCGCAGAGGGAATCCTTCTATATCGGATGGGGAAGGGGCAGATCGCTTGGCAAAAAGATTGGAAGGCAAACGTATCGCGATTACCGGACCGCGCAAAGCGGAAGAATTGAGCAAGCTGGTACAGAACATGGGAGGCACGGCATTGATTCGGCCCGCTCAGGGAACGGTATTTCTGGACGAGCCGGAGCTTGGCGGAGGCATCTCCGAATGGATTCGGTTGAAGCCGGAATGGTCCGTGTTGACGACGGGCATGGGGCTCGAAGCGCTGATCAATACGGCGCAGGAGATGGAAGTCGGCGAGTTGTTCTTGGATACGATTGCCCGTTCGAAGATCGCGGCCCGCGGGTATAAGACGGTAAACGCGCTGAAGAAGCGCGAGCTCGCTCCGGTCGTCCGCGACGATGACGGCAGCACCGAAGGATTGATCCGCCAGCTCGAAGCACACGATCTGTCCGGAACGACCGTGGTCGTTCAGCTTCACGGCGATCCCGCGCCTCGTCTGGTCGCATGGTTGGAGAGCCGCGGAGCGACGGTGCGCACGGTGCTGCCTTATCGGCATATCGCTCCTCCGGAAGAGCAACTGCGGCAGTTGTTGGACGACATTCTGGAACATCGGGTAGATGCGGTGACGTTCACGAGCGGTCCGCAGGTGCGTTTCTTGATTCAGCACGCCGCCGATCGCGGCCAAGAAGCGGCGCTGCAAGCGGCGTTCGAGAACGAAGTGGTCGCCGTGGCCGTCGGCAAAGTAACGGCTCAAGCGATTCGCGAAGAAGGCATTGCCCGCGTCGTCGCTCCGCCCGAAGAGCGTATGGGCAGCATGATGGTCGAGCTGGCGAAATATTATGCCGGTTCGGCGGCCGAAGCGGCGCAGAGCGACGCGCAAGCGTAAGCAAGAAGTAAGGCAAGCGCACGTATCCCATTTGAAAACGGAGGAATCAGAAGATGAGCGATCTGTTGAAGAAGGCGTTGTCGTTGGGAATCGGCTTGACCGTGGCAAGCAAAGAGAAAGTCGAGAAGGTCGTCGACGATCTGGTCAAAAAAGGCGAAATCGCCCCGTCCGAGTCGAAAGCGATGGTCAATAAGTTGATCGAACGCGGCGAGGAAGAACGGAATTCGATCAAAAGCATGGTACAGGAACAAGTGAAGCGCGTGCTTCAGGATCTCGACGTGCCGGCCGGCAGCGACGTCGCCAGCTTGGAACAGCGCATTGCCGTATTGGAGAAGCGCGTAGCCGAGCTGGAAGGCTCCAAACCGGCGATTGCGGCGGACCCGGCCGCGGAAACGAACAACTACCGTCCGGACCCGGCCGGCGGACCGACGGCCGAATAAAATGGCGGTTCATATCCGCCATGCCGGCCGCTACCGGGAGATCGCGGTCGCTCTGATCCGGCACGGCTTCGGTTATATGGTCGAAGAGATGGGGCTGACGCGCGTGCTGCGTCTGCCGATCCGCTGGATTCGGCGCGAAGCGCCGGAAACCAAAACGCTCGGCGAACGCATCCGGCTGGTGATGGAAGCGCTGGGCCCGACCTTTATCAAACTGGGGCAGCTCGCCAGCACCCGCGCGGATCTGCTGCCGCCTTCGGTTATTCAGGAGCTGGCGAAGCTGCAAGACAACGTTCCGCCGTTCGGCGCGGAAGAAGCCCGGCAGATCGTGGAATTGGAACTCGGCGGTCCGATCGAAGACGTGATGAGCGAATTCTCGGAACATCCGATCGCCGCCGCTTCGATCGGTCAGGTACATAGCGCGCGCCTCGCCGCGAGCGGCCGACGGGTCGCGATCAAAGTCCAACGTCCGGGCGTCAAACGGCAGGTGATCCGAGATTTGGAGATTCTGCACGACCTTGTGGCGCTCGGCGAGAAGCGCTGGGAATGGGTGACCCGCTACCAGATGCCGCAGCTCGTCGAAGAGTTCGCCCGTTCGATGGAAGCGGAACTGGACTACACGTCGGAGGCCCGCAACATGGAGCGCATCTCCGCGCAGTTTCAGCAGGACCATCATATTCACGTTCCGGAGGTCTTCTGGGACTTTACGTCCGAGCGCGTGCTGACGATGGCTTTCGTGGAAGGCATCAAGCCGACCGGACGGGAAGATCTGGAGAGCAAAGGGTACGACGTCAAGACGATCGCTTCGCGGATCGTGAACGCCGTGCTGAACCAAGTATTTATCGAAGGCTTTTTCCATGCGGACCCTCATCCGGGGAATCTGCTGATCATGAAAGACGGTTCGATCACGTTTCTGGATTTCGGCATGGTCGGGAGATTGAGTCCGGAGATGCGGGAGTATCTGTCTTCGCTCGTCATCGCGCTGATGCGCCAAGATACGCCGGCGATGGTGCGGGCGATCGAGCGTATGGGCATGGTTCCCGACGAGACCGATCTGTCGGCGTTGAAACGCGATCTGGAGAGACTGCGAGAACGGTATTACGACGTAGCGTTCTCCGAAGTGAATCTGGGTCAGGTCATCAACGATTTCTTCTCGACGGCGAGGCAGCACGGCATCGGCATTCCGCCGGACCTGCTGATGCTCGGCAAAGCGCTGGTGACGACCGAAGGCATCGTGGAGCGGCTCGATCCCACGCTGAGCATCGTCACGCTGGCCGAACCGTTCGGACGCAAGCTGGCGCGGGAGAAGTTCGGTCCCGATCGGCTGCGCAAAAAAACGGTAAGCGGAGCGCTCGGATTGGCCGATTCGCTCGCCGGACTGCCTCAGCGGCTGCGGCATCTGACGTCGTTTATCAGCGGCGGCCGGGTCAGAGTCGAAGTGGACGTTCCCGAGCTGAGGCGCGCTTCCCGGGGCGTGGATCGACTGGTCAATCGGCTGGCTTTCAGCATCGTGCTATTGGCTTTCAGCATCGTGATGGCGGGACTTGTGATCGGCGCGGCGTTGGCTCAGAAAGAGACGATGATCTGGAATTATCCGATTATCGAGATGGGACTGGTCGTGGCCGTGCTGATGGTGCTGCTGCTGCTGTTGTCGATCTTCAGGTCGGGCAGGTTCTGACGACGTTCGGAACCGAAGGCGATCGGAACACTTTTGCAAATTTTCAGAAAAAACGTAAAAAAGCGGGCCAGAAGGCGAAAAAGCGCAATAATCGCCTTCCGGGTCCGTTTTTTGGCGTTTTGCTGCTGTAGCCGCCCTTCTTCGAATTTTGTATAATGAGGGTCTTGACTACAACGGACCCGGGTTTTTCTGAAAGGGGAAAACTCCACAACATCATACTTGACGGAAGAAAGAGGATGGTTATGGAGCTTAGACAACAATGGTTCGGCAACGTGCGGGGCGACATTCTGTCCGGAATTACGGTAGCGCTCGCGCTGATTCCGGAAGCTATCGGCTTCTCGATCGTTGCGGGAGTCAATCCGATCGTCGGACTGCACGCCTCGATCGTCATCGCGATCGTGATCGCGTTCGTCGGCGGACGGGCAGGCATGATCTCGGCGGCGACGGGCGCGATGGCCGTGCTGATGGGCGGTCTCTATCGCGATCACGGGATGGAGTATCTGCTTGCCGCGGGCGTGCTTGCCGGCGTGATTCAAGTGCTGCTCGGCGTGCTGGGGATCGGCCGGTTTATCACGTTTATCCCCAAGCCGGTCATGACGGGATTCGTCAATGCTTTGGCGATTATCATCTTTACGGCGCAGCTTCCGCAGTTCGTCGGCGCGGGTCCGGCCATGTACGCGATTATCGCGGGAACGCTGGCGATCATCTATATTTTGCCGCGGTTTACCAAAGCCGTACCGGCGCCGCTGGTCGCGATCGTCGTCATGTCGCTGCTGGCGGTCTGGCTGCATCTCGACGTCAAAACGGTCGGGGAAATGGGCGAGCTGGGCAATACGCCGCCGATGTTCCATATCCCGCAGATCGATTTCACGTGGAACATGCTGCTGACGATCCTTCCGGTATCGGTCTCGCTTGCGCTCGTCGGTCTGCTGGAATCGCTGCTGACGGCCACGATCGTGGACGATATGACGGAGAGCAAGAGCAGCAAGAACGCCGAAGCGCGCGGACAAGGCATCGCCAATATCGTCAACGGCTTTTTCGGAGGCATGGCGGGCTGCGCGATGATCGGGCAGTCGGTAATCAATATCAAGTCGGGCGGGCGAGGACGGTTGTCCACGTTCACGGCGGGCGCTTTTCTGCTCGTCATCCTGCTGCTGCTCGGCGATATCGTCAGCGGAATTCCGCTGGCGGCGCTGGTCGGGGTCATGATCATGGTCTCGATCGGCACGTTCGATTGGAGTTCGCTTACCCGGATTCATAAGATTCCGCTTGCCGATACGGTCGTGATGCTTGTCGTGGTCGGGATCGTCGTGGCGACGGACAATCTGTCGATCGGCGTGGGCGTAGGCGTCGTGCTGTGCAGCTTGCATTTCGGCTGGAAGATTGCGAGACTGAAGGTAACGGCGGACACGATCGACGGAATCAAAAAGTACGAAGTGCGCGGGCAGATGTTTTTCGGAACGGCTTCGCATTTCGTGGATCATTTCTCGCCGGCGAACGATCCGGATCATGTGGTGATCGATTTCTCGCATTCGCATGTGTGGGACCACTCGGCCGCCTCGGCGGTATCGAGAGTCAAATTGGAATATTACAAGTTGGGCAAACAGGCAGAAATACGCGGCCTTAACGAAGAGAGCCGCATCGCAATCGAAAAATCGGGACTTTCCGCATCTTAGGAGTCGGCTCGCTTCGGGTTGAAGAAGCGAAACGGCGCGTAGGGCATGGAGCGGAAAAGGGGTATCCGCCAAGTCGGATGCCCCTTATTTGGGAGTTCGCGCAGGCGGGCTCCGGCATCGCGGAAGCAGTCCCCATACGGAGGAATAATAATCATGACAACATTCAAAGATTTGGGGATCGCTCCCGAGGTGCTGGAACGCCTGAAAGCGCAGGGCATCGTCACGGCGACTCCCGTTCAAGAAGCTTCGCTGCCGCTCGCGCTGCAAGGACGCGATCTGATGGTGCAGGCGCAGACCGGCACGGGCAAGACGTTGGCCTTCATCCTGCCGATCCTCGAAAAGATCGCGGCCGGACGCGAATGGCACGACGGCGGACGTTCGGAAGGTACGGGTCTGCCGCCGGCGCTCGTGGTCGCGCCGACGCGCGAACTGGCGCTGCAAATCACGGTCGAAGCGCGCAAAGTCGCGGGGCCGGAAATGCGGATTCTGTCCGTTTACGGCGGTCAGGACGTGGAAGCGCAGCTGCATAAACTCAAAAGCGGCTGCGATCTGGTCATCGGCACGCCGGGCCGTCTGCTCGACCATATCCGCCGCGAGACGCTGAAGCTGGGCCGCGTGAAAACGCTGGTGCTGGACGAAGCCGATCAAATGCTGCATATGGGCTTCTTGGCCGAAGTGCAGGCGATCATCGAAGCGACCCCGCCTTCCCGCCAGACGATGCTGTTCTCGGCGACGCTGCCGGATGCCGTACGTCATCTCGCGGGCGCTTATACCCGGGATGCGGAGCAGATCAGCATCACGCCGGCCGAGAAGATTCCGGCGCGCAATATTCGCCAGATCGCGCTCGAATGCACGGACCGCAATAAATACGACGCGCTGAAGTTCCTGATCAACCGCGACAATCCGTATTTGGCCGTCGTGTTCTGCCGCACCAAACGCCGCGCGTCCAAGCTGAACGAAGAGCTGCAATTGGAAGGCTTCAATTCGGCCGAACTGCACGGCGATCTGTCGCAGAACAAGCGCGAGCAGGTCATGCGCGCTTTCCGAGACGCGCGTCTGCAGATCCTCGTCGCGACCGACGTAGCCGCGCGCGGTCTCGACGTCGAAGGCGTCACGCACGTCTTCAACTTCGATATCCCGCAGGATACGGACAGCTATATCCACCGAATCGGCCGTACGGGCCGCGCCTCGTCTACCAGAACGGCGGCGTGATCCGCGTCGCCGACGCGACCCGCCATGCGGACGACGACCGCCGGGAACCGTCCGTCAAAGGCGGCGGCCGCCGAGGCGGAGGCCAAGGTCAAGGCCGCAGCGGACAAGAAGGCGGTCGCGGACGCCGCTCCGAAGGCGGAAACGGCCGCGAACGCATTAAAAAAAAAAAGAGCAACGAAAAGATAAATAAGATAGAAGACACGACGAAGAGTGAC
>NZ_NJDE01000025.1 GCF_002205895.1 Saccharibacillus sp. O23 | reverse complement strand
TGTTGACAAGGCGTATTCGATAAGTGCGTGCCATCGAACAGGATTGGAGTTGTGTTTATTTTTCAAGCAGAAGACAGCATACGAAGTAATCTTGGCGGCAACAACGGGGGAACGACGCCGGGAACCGACAACGGCGGCAACAACGGGGGAACGACGCCGGGAACGGACAACGGCGGCAATAACGTAGGAACGACGCCGGGAACCGGCAACGGTGGCAACAACGGCGGAACGACGCCGGGAACGGTGATCTCGTCTTCCGGCGAAGTGACGATCGAAGTTCCGGCCGTCGACGCTCAAGGTACGGATAACTCCGTCACGCCGGCGACCGTTGTCGAAAGCGACGAATTCGACGCGACGGCTCCGGCGGACGACGACTTCCGCGGCATTACCGACGGCGCGATCGCGATGGCCGGCGCTTCGGGCATTACGGGAGTTCCGGCAGTCACGACCGAAGCGTCGGGAGCCGGCGATTCGATGACCGAAGCTTCGAGCGCCGATACCGCGGTTCCTGCTGCCGCAGGAAATGCTTCCAATGAAGCAGGCATGACAGAGACCGCTTATGCCGCGAACTGGAACGGCGGTTCGATGCTGCCTCAGACGGGCGAGACGGGAAGTGAAGCCGGATTCCTGTTCGCGGGACTGCTGCTGATCGCTTCCGGCGCTTTGATCGGCATGCGCCGTTCGCGTTAAACCTCTCTTCGGTCTTGTCTGCCGAAAACCTTTTTCGCAAGGCCGCTTGCCGCAATCCGGCAGCGGTCTTTTTTTATGTTCCCGCCGACTTTCTTCGAAGCGGGCCGCGCGTTTTCGGCAAATTGCCGTCCGCAATTTTGGCTGTAACCGCTCTCCTTATGATATAGTTTCTTTGTGAGCTTTTTTGCAAAGCGTCAAGACTTCTATCTTGCATCGGGAGATGAGCCAATATGATCAAACATATCGTCTTTTTCAAATTGAAGAACCGTTCGGCGGAAAGCGTAGCCGAAGCGGCCGAAGTACTGCGCAGCATGGACGGCAAGATCGAGCAGTTGAGATCGCTGGAAGTCGGCACGGACATTCTGCGTTCGGAGCGCTCGTACGATATCGCTCTGACGGCGACCGTCGATACGCTCGACGATCTGCAAAGCTACCAGACGCATCCGGTGCACCAGAAGATCATCGAATACATCAACGGCGTCAAAGAAATCTCGCTTGCCGTAGACTACGAGATCTAAGCAGCGCCCGAAGCATGAACGAATCGTTCGAAACGTCCTGCCGCTTCCGGGCGGCGGGGCGAAAACGAACGCGACCATTGACGACGCGGATGCGCGGCCGAGCGGCGCGCGTCCTTCGAATACGGGAGGAACCGACATTGTATTACGTGAACCGGGAACAGATCGAGAAGCGGCTGCTGTCGCTGCCGCAGACGATCGAAGCGATGCGTCTGGTCGCGGCGGAGTGGGAAAGCACGCTGCTGCAAGGACTGGCGCAGGAACGCGCGCTGCATCTGGCGCTCGAGGCGGTTACCGACATCGGGAGCTACCTGATCGACGGTTTTATTATGCGCGACGCGGGAAGTTACGAAGACATCGTCGACATCATTCACGGAGAATCCGTGATCGACGACGAGCTGCACGGCACGCTGCTGCGTTTGGTCAGACTGCGCCGCCCTCTGGTGCAGGATTATTACGAGTGGGACCGGAAGACGCTGCATCCGTTGACGATGGAGCTGCCCGCGGCGCTCGAACGTTTTGCGGACCGGGTGAACCGGTATCTGCTCAGCGAACTAGGGGAAAGTCGGCCGCAGTAGCGGGCCGAAGCAGGACAAGAAGGAGGAAGCAGAGCAATGACCGATTCGGCAGGGCAGCAACCCAGAGACGGCAAAAGACTCAAACCGGGATTTCTCCCGGTCTACGCGGTGGAACTGTTGTTCCGGGAGGAACCGAAACTCGACCCGTCGCAGATCTTGCAGGGGATTCACCAGCGGATTCGCAAGACCGCGATCAATACCGGACCGTTCCGGGAAACGGAGCAAGTCGAGAACGAAGCGCTGCGCCGCAAAGAGACGACGGGCAGCGATCAGTTCGAGCTGGCGGCCGTCTTTTACCATGGCGATTATACGGTAACCTTTACGGATGCGGAAGTGCCGGCGCAGACCCGCCTGTTCGATCCGAGACCGATTCGCGAAGCATTGAATTGGGAAGGCGTGCTCCAGCAGAGCTGGAAATGGGAAGGCGGAGCGGAACGTCTGGAAGAATATCGGTATACCGTGACCTTGTGCGATTGGTATGCGGCGATGCTGCCGTTCGAACGGCGCATGGAGATGTTCCAATCGGTGCTGGCGAGCGTCGTCGAGACGACCGGCTGCGATGCCGTATATTGGCAGCCTAGCGGACAGTTGATCGATGCCCGCAGCTTCCTTGCCGCGCATGCGAACGAGCCGCTGTACGGCGCGCTGAACGTGCGCGTCTATCAGATGCAGCGGCAGGACGAGGTGTTAGTCGATACGCTGGGCTTGACGGCGCTGGGCATACCGGACATTCAATGCCGCGTGTCGGGCTTGACGCCGGACCGGGTCATTCCGATGATCTACGGAGCGGCCTATTATCTCTACGGGAACGGCGGCAGGGTCGAGGACGGTCAACTGCTCGGCGGAGCCGGCCTGAGATGGCGCTGCGAAGAACAGCCTTCCGTATTGGCCCCGGAGCGCGCGGTCATCGACCTGAATCCGGGCCATCCTTATTATTCCGGCACGCAGACGGAAGATCCGGTGGGTCTGGAGAAAGAAGAGTCGTTCGGCGACGAATGGCCGGAAGAATCCGAGTCCGGTTATCGCCTGCGCGAAGAAGACGGCACGGAATTCCGTTCCGAACGCGAATACCGGATACAGGAACGGCAGCGGGCAGCGGCGGCCGAAGCGGAAGCCTCCCGTTCTTCGCGCGCCGAAAGCGACGGCGACCGGGAACGATAACGAAGAATTCGTCCAAAATCGGCTTGCGGCGAAGAAGCCGCTTCGTTATGATAGGGGATGGACTTAAAATCAGCACCGGTCCGCGCCGGACGGCTTCATGTCCGTTCGATGCGGATATTCGGGAAAACGATATGAAGGAAGCGTGTACTCGTGCAGCAAGCTATTGCCATTATGGATTCGGGAGTCGGCGGTCTGACCGTAGCGAGAGAAGTGATGCGTCAACTGCCGAGAGAGCAGATCATTTATTTCGGGGATACGGCGCGCACGCCTTACGGGCCGCGCGATCTGATGGAAGTTCGTGCGTTTACGGAGCAGATCGTCGAGCATCTGATGACGTTCAATCCGAAGATGATCGTGATCGCCTGCAATACGGCGACCGCCGCGGCGCTCGACGTGATCGCCGCCAAAGTCGACGTGCCGGTCGTCGGCGTTATTCATCCGGGAGCGCGGGCGGCGATCAGCCGGGCGAATAACGGAATCATCGGCGTGATCGGTACCAAAGGAACGGTGGACAGCGAAGCTTACGCCAACGCGCTCAAGCAGTTGTCGCCTTACGTCAACGTGGTCAGCCGGGCTTGTCCGTCGTTCGTGCCGCTGGTCGAACAAGGGCATTTCAGCGGCCGGGCGACTTACGAGATCGTCAAGAACGAACTGCTGCCGCTGCGCGCGCTGCCGCTCGACTGCCTGATTCTGGGCTGCACGCATTATCCGTTTCTGGCGGACACGATTCAGCGGGTCATGGGACCGTCCGTCAGCTTGATCAGTTCGGCGGAAGAAACGGCCCGCGAAGTGAGCACCATCTTGTACGAACGCGGACAGCTCGAGACCGGAGACGCCGTGCCCGAGCATCGGTTCCTGCACAGCGGCGAATCGGACATGTTCGAGAAGATCGCGCAGAAGTGGCTGGCCGAGTATATCGCCAGAACCAAAGCAATCTGGCAGGTTGCGTCGATGTAACCTCGACCGCTTTCCGATTTTTTCGCGATGTTATCATTCTACGGAGAGTCCCGGCCCGAAGCCGGGAACGAAAGGAGCCTATTCATGAAAGTCAAAATCACGCGCAACGCCGCTAAGAAACTGTTGGAAGAACTGAACAAGGAAGAAAATCAAGACCGCAAACTCCGCGTGTTCGTCACGCATTCCCACGGCGACCACGCCCATTACGGCATGGACGTCGATGCTCAGAAAGACGGCGACGAAGTCGTATCCACGGACAAAGGAATCGACGTTCTGGTGGACGCAAGCGAGCCGATGCTCGACGGCATCAAGATCGATTACCTGTACAGCGCCCAAGAAGAAGGTTTCGTGATTACGAACCCGACCAAGGGCAACCACGGCGACCACTAAGAGCGGCCGACAGAAGAAGGGAAGAAACATGCCTAACGATATTCGCGTCTGCGATAAATGTCAGCACGTGCGCATGAAGACCATCGTGCCGAAGCTGCAAAAAATGGCCCCCGACGCCGAGATCAAGATCGGCTGCAAGTCGTACTGCGGCCCTTGCGGCAAACGGGCTTTCGTGTTCATCAACGGCCGTTACGTCAGCGCTCCGACGGAAGCCGAAGTGCTGGAGAAGGTCGCGCCTTTTATCAAAAAGTCTTAATCGGCCCTCGAAGCCGCTTCGAGCGGTTCGCCGATTCGTTTCATTTAGGCCCGTTTTTGGAAGGCCGTATACCTGAAAAGCCCCGAATTCCGTTTGAGCGGAACTCGGGGCTTTTTTGGATGCGAGCCGATTCGCTGCCGAAGCGGACTGGTGCCGCCGACAACGAGAGGTTAACGAGACTTGGTAGAGCGCTTCGTTGACTTAAAAGGCGAATGTTGACTTTTTGTCAGCATTTTAGCGACAAAACAGGCATAAAATCGAAAATGTTGACGTTTGGTTAGCATTTTCTTAGGAAAACGGCGATTTCGGCAATTTTCGAGCGAAAATGTGAGCATTTAGTCAACAATCGCCGTTTGATCGCATTTTTTTCGCCAGAATGTTGACGTTTCGTCAACACTCGATCTACCTATAACGATCAGCGGCATCGATGAAAGGCATCGTTCCTCGCCCGATTCGACTCGCGCAATCCAGCCCTGCGACTCGCCTTCGTAATCGTCTGCTGCAATACGCTCCGATTCGATCCTTGATTCGTTCGGGGCCGCTCGTCAGCTCCGTTCGGAAGCCGATGCCGGAGTTTCGTTTCGCGCAGAGTCCGTCTTTCCGTCTGTTCTGTTTCCGACCTCCGCACGCCGTCAAGGCTTCGCTTCGAGCTTCGGGATCAGATCGCGCGCGATGACGTCGTCGGAGATCGCCAGACGTTTGACCGCTTCTTCGTAGCCGGTTCTGGCCCGCTCGACGTCGGTTTTCTGTCGCGTCTTCAGATCGTAGCAGATCCCGTTCTCGAATACGCCGTCCGCGGAAGGTTCGTAGTAGATCTCGCCGTCGGTAAAAGCGCCGCTTCGCAGCACGACGAGCGGCTTGCCGGACGAATCGCCGCCCAGCAGGTTGCGTCCCATCAGCTTGTAATCGCCGGCGTCCGCGCCGAGCAGATCCAGCAGCGTCGGCATAATGTCGAGCTGTCCGGCCGGTTCTTCGCGCGTACCGGCCAATGCGCCGTCCGGCAGATGGATCAGCAGAGGGACTTGAGCCATGAGCTGGTCGTAATCGAAGTCGGACAGTTCGCGTCCCATGATTTTGCCGGCCGCTTCGCGTTCGTCGAGCGAATAGTCATGATCTCCGTAGAACACGAAGATCGTATTTTCCCACAGTCCGTCCTTCTTCATCCGTGCGACCATGTCGCCGAGCGCGGAATCGACATAATGCACGGCCTGCAAATAATCGCCGAAAGTCGTGCCGCCGAACTCTCCGACATCCAGCTTCTGATCGTCCGTCAGCGCCAGATTGTACGGATGATGACTCGACAGCGTGATCAGGAACGAATAGAACGGCTGCCGCGTTTTTTCCATAAACCCGAGCGACTGGTCGAGGAACGAACGATCGCCGATCGACCAGCCGAGCGGTTCGTCGATCTCGTAATCTTTTTCCGTGTAAAAACGGTCGTAACCCATCTGCTTGTACATCCGCGTCCGGTTCCAGAAACTGCCGTCGTAAGCATGATAGACGTTCGTCGCGTAACCCAGCTCTTTGAGCACGGAAGGCAGCGTGTCGAACGCATTGTCCGCATAACGGATAAACACGGAACCGGAAGGAAGCGGATGCAGCGAGACGTTGGCGCCAAGATCCGCGTCCGACGTCCGGCCTTGACCCGTCTGATGATAGAAGTTGCTGAAATACAAACTGTCTGCTCGAAGCGCGTCCAGATTCGGCGTGATCGGCTGACCGTTGACCTTCTTGCCGACGAAAAAGTTCATGAACGCTTCGCCTTGGATCATGACCACGTTGCTGCCTTTGTAACGTCCGAGAAGCTGCGCCGTGCCGGAACGGGAAGCGCGGGTCTCGTCGAACCAAGCGCGAATTTCGTCCAGCCGCTCGGGCGGCAGTTCTTGTCCTTTGCCGATCGCGGTCCGCGCATATTGATAAGCGTCGATCGCGTGGAACGCGAACAATCCGGTTACGTTGTACATCGACATATTCCACCAATTGTTCTCGAGCAGATTCTTGGCCCAAGTCTGGGAAGCGTGGCGAATCGGGAAAAAGGCGGCCGAGAACCCGATCGCGAGCGCCAGCAGACCGGCGGCGAAACGTACGATCAGACGTCGTCCGCGTCCGCTGTCCGAGAGCGCTCCCGTTCCCGCTTGCGAGTAACCCGCATTGGCCGCTTGCCGTCCGCGCCGCCGCGTTCGCAGCCAGAGCGCGAATCCGAGCAGCAGCAGCCAATCGGCGAACAACCACAGATCTTTCAGGCGCAGCAGTTCCGCGATGCTTCCGCCGAGCGATTCGACCTGACCGGCTTGCAGCAGCACGGGCACGGTCAGAAAATCGCCGAAGTAGCGGAAATAGACCAGATCCGCGAAGATCAAAACGGTCAGCAGCACGTCGAGCGCGGCCAACGCGGGAAAGCGCCCGCGAGGAGGCAGCCAGAACACCCAGAACGACAGCGCGAGCAGACTGCCCGCGGCGATCAAGGTATCCGTCGCGTCCATGTCGATATAAGGCAGCTGCAGATTGTCGTGCAGCAGCTTGAGCTTGATCAGCATCGACAGCGCGAACAGAATCAGAAGTCCCGAAGTAACAAGAAGACCCGGCCTAAAGCCGGGTCGGGTCGTATCGCGATGAAATTGAAATCTTCGCAAGCACGATCACCCCCTCGGGCGAGGCGGCAGAGGTCCCAAGAACTGAAGGAACTGGCACTCGATCCGTCCGTTAAACAGTTTGCGGCGTTTATCGGCTTTCTTGCCGAAGTTCTGTTCGAAATTCTCCGTCGGCGTGATCGCGAAGAACGACCAGTCCGGAAGATCCAGCGCGGCGCGCCCGAGCTGTCGGATCATTTTTTCGACTTCTTCTTCTTCGCTGAGACGCTCGCCGTAAGGCGGGTTGGTGATCACGCAGCCGAATTTGCCTTCCGCTTTGAAACGGGCGACCGGCTGCACCGCGAAGTTGATCTCGCCGCCGAGTCCCGCGCGCTTGGCGGAGGCTTTGGCGATCTCGATCGCTTCCGGGTCGATATCGCTGCCGCCGATGTTCAGCGGGATGTCGTCGCGCACGGCGTCGAACGCTTCTTCGCGCGCTTGGCTCCACAGTTCTTCCGGCACGAAGTCCCAACGTTCGGAAGGGAAGCTGCGGCGCAGTCCCGGCGCGATGTTCCAGGCGATCAGAGCCGCTTCGATCGGCAGCGTGCCGGAGCCGCAGAACGGATCGTAGAACGGACGGTGCGGGCCCCAGCGGCTGAGCAGGATCAGCGCGGCGGCCATCGTTTCTTTGAGCGGCGCTTCGACGGTCGTTTTGCGGTAACCGCGTTTATGCAGCGAAGGCCCGGTCGTGTCGAGCGTGATCGTGGCGATATCGTTCAGAAGAGCGACTTCCAGCGTATACAGCGGACCGTCTTCGTCGAACCATTCGGTGCCGTACGATTCTTTCATCTTCTCGACGACGGCTTTCTTGACGATCGATTGGCAGGCCGGCACGCTGGACAACTGCGATTTGTGCGAACGTCCGTTGACCGGGAATTCGCCGTATTCGGGAATGAAGCCCGCCCAATCGACGGCTTTGACGCCTTGGAACAATTCTTCGAAGGTGACGGCCGGGAATTCGGCCATCTTGATCAGCACCCGGTCGGCGGTCCGCAGCCACAGATTGGTGCGGCAGATATCGGCCGGCGTTCCGGTAAAGGTGACGCGTCCGTTCTCGGTGCGCGCGTCGGCGTAGCCGAGTTCTTTCAATTCGCGAGCGACGACCGCTTCGATGCCCATCGGGCAGGTCGCGATCAAGGTCAATTTTTCGGGGATTCTCATACATTCAGCTCCATTAATAAGGTCGATGACCGCATCGGCGATCAGGTCGGCAAGAAGACGTTCGGAAAACACGGGCGAATAAGTAGAAAAAAGCGCGCGAAGCGTCCGGCAAGCCGCGATACGATCGGCTTGTCCGCTTGTGAAGCCCGCGCGAAAATCGTACAATCGTTAGATGGGAATCCGGAGAACATCCGCCGGGTGCGCGCGCGAAGCTAAGCGCTTCGGCGGCTTAAACGCATCCAATGCACACTCTAGTATAGGTGAACGGTGTTCCGGTGACAATATCAGAGCTAACGAAAACGGAGAGTGAATAACGTGAAAGACCCACATACGGACGTCTCGGCGGCCGAAGCTTATATGGAAAGTCTGGCGGGAGAAGACGCGCTGCTGCTCGGAATCCGGGAAACGATCCGCGAAGCGGGCATGCCGGAAGTCTCGGTAGCGGCCGGTTACGGCAAGCTCCTGACGCTTCTGGCTTCGCTGTCCGGCGCTCGGCGGATCCTCGAGATCGGGGCGCTCGGCGGATACAGCGGCGTCTGCATGGCGCGCGGGATGGCCGAAGGCGGCCTGCTGACCTCGCTCGAGCTTCAGCCGGAATACGCGGAACTGGCGCAGCGGCATGTGGCGCAGGCGGGATTCGGCGGGCAGACGCGTTACTTGATCGGTCCGGCGCTGGATTCGCTGAACAAGCTCAAAGAAGACGGCGAACGGTTCGATTTCTTTTTTATCGATGCGGACAAAGGCAATTACCTCAATTATCTGGAACTCGCGCTGGAATTGGCGGAACCGGGAGCGGTGATCGCGGCCGACAACCTGCTGCTGCGCGGACGCACGCTCAATCCGGACAAGAACGGGCCTTCGGTGCTGGCGCTGCGCGAGTTCAACCGCCGATTGGCGGAAGATCCGCGGTTGATCAGTTCGCTGCTGCCCGCCTATGACGGATTGGCCGTCGCGATGGTGAAGAAAGCGTGAACGTTAAATGATAAAACGCCCGAAGCGGTTCTCAAACCGCCGCTCGGGGTGGATAATGGTATAGGCGGAAATCGTCAAGGAATAGACGCAATCTGACCTTGTGACGAACAATTTAAAAGCACATAATTAAAATTGAATGTATTGAAGGGATTACCACAACCAGGTATGGGAGGACCCTATCGAATGAGTGTTAACGATCGTTTTATCCGGGCCTGTTACGGTCGGGAAGTGGATCGGCTGCCTGTATGGTACATGCGTCAGGCCGGCAGATACGATCCGGAATACCGCAAGATCAAAGAAAAATATTCGCTGCTCGAAATTTGCCGCCGTCCCGAGCTTGCCGCGGAAGTGACGCTGATGCCGGTACGCAAGCTCGGCGTGGACGCGGCCATTTTGTATTCGGATATCATGAACCCGGTCGCTTCGATCGGCATCGACTTCGATATCGTCAAAGACGTCGGACCGGTGATCGACAATCCGATCCGCAGTCTCGCCGACGTGGAACGTCTTCGTCCGATCGACGTGGAAGGCGATCTGGGACACGTGCTGGAGACGATCCGCATTCTGGACCGCGAACTCGACGTCCCGTTGATCACGTTCGCGGGAGCGCCGTTTACCATCGCCAGCTACTTGATCGAAGGTCGGCCGTCGAAAAACTATATCCGCACCAAAACGATGATGTACAGCGAGCCGAAGACGTGGTTCGCGCTGATGGACAAGCTCGGCGACATGGTGATCGCTTACCTGCGCGCGCACGTGCAAAACGGCGGCAAAGCTTTCCAAGTGTTCGACAGTTGGGTCGGCGCGCTGTCGCCGGACGACTTCGCGTATTACGTGCTGCCGACGATCACCCGCATCTTCGACGAACTGTCGGCGCTGCCGGAAATGGCGAACGTGCCGAAGATCTACTTCCCGGGCGTAAGTTCCGGCGAACTGCTGCCGACGCTGCGCGGGCTCAAAGCCGACGTGATCGGCCTCGACTGGCGCGTCTCGATCGCCGAAGGCCGCAGACGTCTCGGATCGGGTTACGCCGTGCAGGGCAATCTCGATCCGTTCGTGCTGACCGCGCCGCAGGAGCTGATCCACGAACGCGCGGCCAAGATCATCGACGAAGGCGTGCGCGAACCGGGCTTTATTTTCAATCTGGGCCACGGCCTGTTCCCGGAAGCTTCGCTGGACAAACTGCGCGAGCTGACCGGTTACATCCACGAATATTCGGCGCAGGCGCTGTCGCGCGCGGCGAGCCGAGGTTAAGCGGGCCGAAGCCCGAAGCGTAATCAAGCTGGGGAAGCCGCCGCGCGGAAACGGCTGCCTCCCACTATCCGAGAGAGGGGACCACGAAGTTGAAGAAGAAAATCGGAGTACTCGTCATGTCCTACGGCACGCCGAAAAGTCTGGACGACGTCGAAGCCTATTACACGCATATCCGCAGAGGCAATCCTCCTGCGCCCGAACAACTGAAAGAACTGAAAGACCGTTACAAAGCGATTGTCGGCGGCGTGTTCCCGCTGCGCGAGAATACCGACCGTCAAGTCGAAGACCTGCAGGCGGAACTGAACCGGCAACAACCGGCGGATGCGGAGTTCGTCTGCTATCAAGGCTTGAAACACGCGTATCCGTTTATCGAAGACGGCGTGAAGCAGATGGCGGAAGACGGCATTACCGAAGCGGTCGGCATCGTGCTGGCGCCGCATTATTCGACCATGAGCGTCGGCAGCTACATCAAGCGCGCCAAAGAGACGGCGGAAGAAGCCGGTCTCCGCATCAGCTTTATCGAGAGCTACCATCTGCACCCGCTGCTGATCGAAGCGTTCGCCAAGCGCGTCTCGGACAAGCTGGACGCGTTCGTCGAGACCGGAGCGAAACGCGAAGAAGTCAAAGTCCTGTTCAGCGCCCACAGCCTGCCGGAACGGATTCTGTCGATCGGCGATCCGTACCGCGACCAACTGCTGGAAACGTCCGAAGCGGTCGCCGAGAAAGCGGGCGTAAGCAATTGGCAGTTCACGTGGCAGAGCGCGGGCCGCACGGCGGAGCCGTGGTTGGGACCGGACGTGCTGGACACGATGAAAGAATTGTCCGAACAGGACGTGCGCTACATGCTCGTGTCGCCGCTCGGTTTCGTATCGGACCATCTGGAAGTGCTGTACGATCTGGATATCGAAGCGCAGCAGGTCGCCGAAGAACTCGATGTCCGTCTGATGCGGATCGACTCGCTGAACACCGATCCGCTCTATATGCGGACGCTGGCCGACTGCGTGCTGGCCGAATGTCGCAAGGAGGCGCTCGTCCATGAGTGAGCCGCGCAGAGTCGTCATTATCGGCGGAGGCCTGACCGGGCTCAGCGCCGCTCATTATGCCCGCAACTTCCTGCGCGAAGCCGGTTACGATCCGATCGTGACCGTCGTGGAGAAAAGTTCGGTCTGGGGCGGCAAGATCGAAACGCTGCATAAAGACGGCTTCGTGATCGAAAAAGGCCCGGACTCGTTCTTGGCCCGCAAAACGGCGATGGTCGATCTGGCGAAAGAACTGGAGATCGATCACGATCTGGTGACGACCAATCCGGAAGCCAAAAAGACGTATCTGCTGCATAAAGGCAAGCTGCATGCGATGCCGTCGGGTCTCGTGCTCGGCGTGCCGACGCAGCTCAAGCCTTTTCTCGCCAGCAAACTCGTGTCTCCGGCAGGCAAAGTACGGGCGCTGATGGACTACGTGCTGCCTGCGCGCAAGAGCGCGGAAGACGAGTCGCTCGGCGATTTCATCGAACGGCGATTGGGCCACGAAGTATTGGAAAACGTGACCGAACCGCTGCTTGCCGGCATCTACGCGGGGGATACCCGGAACCTGAGCCTGAATTCGACGTTCCCGCAGTTCGGCGCGGTCGAACGCGAATACGGCAGCCTGATCCGCGGCATGATGACCGGACGCAAACCGACCGAGACGCATACCGGGACGAAGAAAAGCATGTTCTTGACGTTCCGCCAAGGCCTGCAAAGCTTGGTTCACGCGCTGATCAACGACTTGACCGGTTCGGTCGAACTGCGTTCGGAGACGGGGGCTTCCGCGATCCGCAAACAGCCTGAAGGCGGTTATGCCGTCGAATTGGACGACGGAAGCGTATTGGCCGCCGACTCGGTGATCGTGACGGTGCAGACGTTCGCGGCGTCGAAGCTGCTGTCGCCGCACGTCGACACGAAGCCGCTCGACGAGATCGGCTACGTGTCGGTAGCGAACGTCGTACTGGCTTTCGACAAAAAAGATATCCGAACGACCTTCGACGGCTCGGGCTTCCTCGTGCCGCGCAAAGAAGGACGGACGATCACGGCCTGCACCTGGACGTCGACGAAATGGCTGCATACCAGCACGGAAGACAAAGTGCTGATGCGCTGTTACGTCGGCCGCGCGGGCGAGCAGGAAGCGCTCAAGCGCGACGATGCCGGACTGGTCGAGCTGGTCCGCAAAGACATTCTCGATCTGATGGGCATCGACGCGAAGCCGCTGTTCACGGAAGTGACGCGCTTGAACGATTCGATGCCGCAGTATCCGGTCGGCCATCTGGCGCAGATCGCGCAATTGCGTCAAGAAATGGCGCAGAAGCTTCCGGGCGTCTATATCGCCGGAGCGGGCTACGACGGCGTCGGACTGCCGGACTGCATCCGTCAAGCCAAAGAGATCTCGACCCAGTTGGCGTCCGCCGCGCCGGCGCTCGCGAGCTCGGCGGTCTGAAGCCGTCGGCCGAGCCGAACGTCCCGCCGCGAAGAAGGGCGACCGATCGGCGATCGATAACAGAAGAGCAGGCGAAGGCCGCTTCCGTCATCCGAAGATGACGCGGAGCGGCTTTTGTCGATTTTGCGCAGCGCGCCTTCTACTTCCGCCGGATAACCTGCTATAATGAAGAATAGTTTTCCAATAAGGGAACGAAATCGACACGAATCGTCACCGCTTATTCGACGAAACGAAGGAGATTCAGACTTTGAGTTATTCATCCCGTTCGAGCCGAACTCGAACACGCACGGCCCGCAAGCGCAAGCGCCGGGTACTGCTGCTTGTAAACCTGTCGCTGCTGCTGCTGGTCTTGGCCGGCGGCGGCCTGCTCTACGCGCGCGAGCACGCCGCGAGCGAAGCGCGCACCGCGCAGGCTCTGCGCGAGTCCGCCGCGCGCGGCGAGGCAGCGCTGAGCGCCCTCGCCGAACAGCCGTCCGCCTCCGAAGCGGCGGACGAAGAAGTGCCTGCCGGCGGCCTCGCGGCCGGCGGAGAAGAGCCGTCCGGCGCGAATGCCTCGCCGGACGAGAGCCTTTCGGCCGCCGCACCGGCCGAAGCCGCGCCGCAGGCCGGCGCGGTCGGCGATTCCCGCGAAGCGGAATCGCCCGAGGCGCCCGCAGCCGAAGAGCCGCCCGCTTCCGAGGCGGCTCCTGCGGCGGGCACCGCCGACGCGCCTTCCGCCGCAGATGCGGAAGGCAATCCGCCGGAGGACGAAGTCTCCGGCGAAGGCACCGCTTCGGCCGAAGCGAAGCCGGCCGAAGAACCGACCGTCAGCGAACAGACGCTGACGGCTCCCAAAGCGGCCGCCGGAGGATCGGCGACCGCGGGCAACAACAAGGTCGTCAACCTGACTTTTGCCGGAGACGTGATCTTCTCCGGCAAAGTGCAATCGCTATTGGAGAAAGAAGGATACGATTATCCTTACGCTTATGTGAGAGACCGGTTTAAGAACGACGATCTCACGGTTATTAACCTTGAAACGCCCGTTACGGCGCTGAGCACGACCGGAGCGGACAAATCGTTCGTGTTCAAGTCGCCGCCCAAGGCGTTGACGCCGCTTAAGAACGCGGGCGTCGACGTGGTCAATCTGGCGAACAACCATACGTTGGATCAAGGCGCCAAAGGCCTGCTCGACACGATCGCCAATCTGGATCAGGCCGGACTCGCCCATGTCGGCGCGGGCAAAGACGCCGACGCGGCTTACGCGCCCGTCTATGTCGAACGCAAAGGCATCAAGATCGCCGTGGTCGGCGTGACCCGCGTGCTGCCCGAGACGTCTTGGGCGGCGGGGAAAAATCATCCCGGCGCGGCGAGCGCTTACGACACGGCAGCGGCGGCGCGCGCGGTCGGCGAAGCGAAGAAGAACGCCGATCTGGTCGTCGCGATCGTGCATTGGGGCAAAGAACGGGTCGATACGCCGGACGCCAACCAGCAGACGTTGGCTCGCGCGCTGGTCGATGCCGGAGCTGATCTGACCATCGGCGGCCATGCGCACGTGCTGCAAGGATTCGAGCAGTACAAAGGCAAATGGATCGCTTACGGGACCGGCAATTTCATTTTTACCCATTCGGCTGCGCAGAAGACCTGGGAGACCGGCGTGTTCCAAGCCGAATGCACGAAGAACGGCAAATGTTCGCTGAAGCTGGTTCCGTATTGGGCCGAATTGGCTCGGCCGGTGCCGATGCAGCCGGTCGACGCGCAGAAGCTGCTCAAGCGCGTCGAAGGATTGTCGCCGGGCGTGAAGATCGGCGAAGACGGAAGCATCCGCGTCAAGAACTGATCCGCATCGATCAGGCCGTCCGGCATACCCTGCGGGAGATGACATCATGCTGAATAACAAATGCGTGGCGCACCGGGGATTTTCCGGCGTCGCGCCCGAGAACACGCTGGCCGCGATTCGCTTGGCCGCGAAGATGAAAGACGTCGAATGGATGGAGATCGACGTTCAATTGTCGAGCGACGGCGTTCCCGTCGTGATTCACGATTTTACGCTTAACCGCACGACGAACGGTTCGGGAGCCGTGCGCGACCATACGCTGGACCGATTGCGGCGTCTGGATGCCGGAAGCTGGAAATCGCGCTTGTTCGCGGGCGAACGCATTCCGACGCTGGAAGAAGTGCTGCGCGAAGTTCAAGGACGGCTCAAGCTCAATATCGAGCTGAAAACGAACGCCCAGCTGTACCCTGGACTTGCGGCGGCGGCGGTCGACGTCGTCGAAGGCTGCGGGATGAAGAGCGACGTGATCTTCACGTCTTTCGAACCGAAAGCGCTTCTTGAAGCGCGCGAAGCCGCGCCCGGGATCCGGCGCGGGCTGATTATCGATTCCCGGCCCGCCGATCTGAACCGGCGGTTGGAAGAGTGCGGATGCAGCCTGCTGTCGATCGGGCACGGCCGGGTCGATACGGCTTTCGTCCGTTCGACGATCGGACAGGGGATCAATATCATGGTCTGGACGGTGGATCAGATCCGCCGCATGCGCGAACTCGGTTCGATGCATCCCGATCTGATGATCTGTACCAACAGGCCCGACCGCTGGCTGCTGGCGAAGAAACTGCCGGAAGTGCGCGAACGTCCCGTTTGGCGCCGCTGGCTGCATTTTTGACCGGAATAACCGAAAGCCGTACGGCAGTACCTATACCCTTACTACGACGACAAAGGTGGTTTTTTCCATGATAGCTGTAAGCAATGTGTACTGCGTAGGACGCAATTACAAGAAACACGCCGAAGAACTGGGCAACGACGTGCCGTCGGAGCCGATGATCTTCTTGAAGCCTTCCCATGCGGTATGCGCGCTGGACGGCGGAACGGTCGAACTGCCGCAGAACCTCGGCGAGGTGCATTACGAGACGGAATTGGTACTGCGGATCGGACGCGCTTACGAGCCGGGGCTCAAGGTCGAAGACCTCGTCGCGGCGGTCTCGCTCGGTATCGATTTCACGCTGCGCGACGTGCAGTCGAAGATCAAAGCCAAAGGCCATCCGTGGACGGCCGCCAAAGGCTTCCGCAATTCCGCTCCGCTGACCCGCGAGATCGAATTCCCGGGTCTGGACGCGCTGCGCGCAGGCGAGTTCTCGCTCCGCAAGAACGGCGAAACCGTGCAGCTCGGCAGCATCGCGAACATGATCTTCGATCTGCAGACGCTGCTCGATTACATCGGCGAACATTACGGTCTCGGCGAAGGAGACTTGATCTATACGGGCACCCCGGAAGGCGTCGGACCGACGACGGCCGGCGACGTGCTCGAACTGTATTGGAACGAAGAAAAATGGGGCGGCTGCACCGTCGGATAGACGGCTGCACGTTTCCGCCCGGGAGGCGTATCATCAAGTGGATTGGATCATCGGAGCGGTCGGCGCTTGCCTTGTGGCGGGAGCGGCCTACGCGAAGCGGTCGCTGTCGGCTTCCGGCGCGATCGCGGCTGTCCTTATGGGCACGATCTATTACGGAGCCGGAGATTTGTTCTGGTTCGGGCTGCTGCTGCTTTTCTTCGTGACTTCCAGCGTATTGTCGAAGGTCAAGCAGGCGGAGAAGCGTCAGGCCGAGCAGATGTATGAGAAAACGGGCCGACGCGACGCGATGCAGGTGCTCGCCAACGGCGGCATCGGCATGGTGCTGTGTCTGGGCAATTATTTCTGGCCGTGTCCGATCTGGTTCGGCGCGTTCGTCGGCGTCATGGCGACGGTCACGGCCGATACGTGGGCGACCGAATGGGGCAGCCTCAGCCGCAAGCCTCCGCGTTCGATCGTGACGTGGAAACCGCTCCCGGCCGGAACGTCGGGCGGGGTCTCGCTGCGCGGCAGCGCGGCGGCCGTCGTGGGCGCGGGCATGATCGGCACGGCCGGAGCCGTCCTGCTCTATTGGACGGGCACCGGGCCGGATTGGCCGCTCTGGGCTTGGATTCCGGCGGGCGCGTTGGGCGGAACGGTCGGCGCGTTCGTCGATTCGTATCTCGGGGCGACGGTGCAGGTCATGTACCGCTGCCAAGTCTGCGGCAAAAGCGTCGAGAGCCGCACGCACTGCGGTCAACCGACGGTACGTTACCGCGGGTGGCCTTTTATGAATAACGATTGGGTCAATTTATTGTCTTCGGCGGCAGGCGGAGGTCTGGCGTTGGTCATCATGATTCTGGCGGGGAGGTGGTTCGGATGAGCGGAGCGCAGAAAGAAAAGCATGAGGCGATTCTGGACTCGGCGTTCGAGATTTTCGGCAAAAAAGGCTTCTACGACACGAAAATTTCGGATATCACCGAACATGCGGGGATCGCGAAAGGCACGATGTATTTATATTTCAAAAGCAAAGAAGAACTGTTCTCGGCCGTGACCAAACGCGACTGGGAGAAGTTCCTGCGCGATCTGAATTTCCAATTGAAATCGGCCGACGGCCTGATGGACAAGCTTCAGCGCGTCGCGGTGCATCATCTGGAATACTATTACGAACGCAAAGCGCATACCAAGCTGTTCTTCCACGCGCCCAACAACGACCCCGAATTGATGCGGTTGATGCACGGGTTCTTGACCCGCTACATGGCGCTGGTCAAGGAAGCGTTGGAAGACGCCGGCATGCCCGATCCGGACTTCTACGCCAAAGCGTATATCGGGATGCTGGATCGCCTCAAGATGGACATTTTGTTCGAAGGCGAGTTCACGCGCGAAGATCTGGAGAAACGGGTGCTGCAAACGGTACGCTTGTTCCTGCAAGGCAGCGAGAAAGAACTGCATTGATTGCGAAAACATCGCGAACGTAAACGTCCGGACTTCCAGAAGCAGGCGGGGGTCCGGTTTTTGGCGAGTAAGGAACGACGAAGGGGGAACTGACGGCAATGAATATCATGACCGTTGAACATCTATCCAAAAGCTACGGGGAAAAGGTGCTGTTCGACGACGCGTCGTTCGGCATGGAAGATCAAGACAAGATCGGCGTGGTCGGCGTCAACGGGACGGGCAAATCGACGTTCTTGAAAGTCATAGCGGGCTTGGAACAGGCCGATTCCGGTCAGGTCGTCAAAGGAAGCGGCATTCGCATACGTTATCTGGCGCAGAATCCCGATTTCGATCCGGAACTGACCGTGCTTCAGCAGCTCCTGCACGGCGAAGGCGACGAGCTGGCGGCGGTGCGTTTCTACAGCGAGACGATGCGGCAGTTCGAACTTCAGCCCGATTCGGAAGAACTTCAACAGCGCCTGATCAAAGCCGGGCAGGAGCTGGACCGCCTCAACGCGTGGAGCATCGAAAGCGAAGCGAAAAGCGTGCTGTCGAAGCTGGGCTTGGATCTGTTCGACGCCAAAATGGGTTCGCTCTCCGGCGGACAGCGCAAACGCGTCGCTCTGGCGGCCGCGCTGGTACAGCCGTCCGAGCTGCTGATTCTGGACGAACCGACCAACCATATCGATTCCGAGTCGGTCGCATGGTTGGAGACGTATCTGAAGAAACGCCGCGGCGCGCTGCTCATGGTCACCCACGATCGCTACTTCTTGGATCGGGTGGCGGACGTCATGCTCGAACTGGATTACGGCAAATTGTATCGGTATACGGCGAACTATTCGCGGTTCCTCGAACTCAAAGCGGAACGCGAAGAACGCGAAGCGGCGTCCGAAGACAAACGGCAGAACCTGCTGCGCAAAGAATTGGCTTGGATTCGCCGCGGCGCCAAAGCCCGTTCGACCAAGCAGAAAGCGCGGATCGAGCGGTTCGAACAGCTTCAAGACGACAAGCCGCAGCAGAAAGCGAGCGATCTGGAGATGGCGACGCTCTCGTCCCGTCTGGGCCGCAAGATCATGGAGATCGACCATATGAGCAAATCGATGGCCGGCCGTCTGCTGATCGACGATTTGACCTATATGGCCGTGCCGGGCGACCGGATCGGCATCGTCGGACCTAACGGACGCGGCAAGTCCACGCTGCTCAACCTGATCGCGGGCGATCTTCAGCCGGACGGCGGCAGCATCGACTCCGGTTCGACGGTCCGTATCGGCTATTTCCGTCAAGAACCGGCGGAGATGGATCCGAACATGCGGGCGATCGATTACATCAAAGAAGCCGCGGAGACGGTCAAAACGGAAGAAGGCACCGTGACCGCGTCGCAGATGCTGGAACGTTTCCTGTTTACCCCGACCGCGCAATGGACCCCGATCGGCAAGCTGTCCGGCGGCGAACGCCGCAGACTGTACCTGCTGCGCATCCTGATCGCCGCGCCGAACGTGCTGCTGCTGGACGAACCGACGAACGATCTGGATATCCAGACGCTGACCGTGCTCGAAGATTATCTGGACGACTTCCCGGGCGTGATGATCACCGTATCCCACGATCGCTATTTCCTCGACCGGGTATGCGACAAGCTGTTCGCGTTCGAAGGCAGCGGCAAAGTGGCGATCCATGCGGGCAACTACAGCGAATATATGGAACGGACAGGCGGCGAAGCGCTCAAAGACGGATTCTCGACGGGCGGCAGCGGCGGCAAAGAAGCCAAAGAAACCTCTTCGGCGGCTTCGGCTTCTGCGGCATCCTCCGCGCCTGCCGGCGGTGCTTCCTCGCCGGCAAAGAAGCTCAAGTTCACGTACAAAGAACAGCGGGAATACGAGACGATCGACTCCGATATCGAAGCGGCGGAGCAGCGCATCTCCGAGATCGCTGCCGAGATGGAGCGTTCGGGCAGCGATTCCGCGAAGCTTCAAGAGCTGATGGAGAAGCAGACCGCGGCGGAAGCGAAGTTGGAAGAACTCATGGAACGTTGGACGTATCTGAACGAACTGGCCGAGCAGATCGAACAGGCGAAGAACTGATCGACTTTATAGAGGAATAAGAAGGCTTTTAGATCGTTGCGGGTCTAAAAGCCTTTTTTGCGCGGAAATTTAGGTTAGGGTTCGCTGGATCGTTCCGAATAAACGCTGACCGTCGCGCTCAACCTGTACATGCTGTTGTCCGGGATCGGAAGCTACACTACACTCAAGAAGCGAAACATTCAAACGATGGGAGAAAAGCCTATGCCTGCAAAAGTCGAATATCGCAAAGACTACAAACATCTGTACATGCCGAAAACGACGCCGGAGATCGTGGACGTTCCGAGTATCCCGTTTATCATGCTGGACGGCTCCGGCGACCCGAACGGCGCGGAATACGGTCTGGCGATCGAAGCGCTGTACAGCTTGAGCTACGCCGTCAAAATGTCTTACAAAAGCGAGCAGGTGCCCGAAGGGTATTACGACTATACCGTGTTCCCTCTCGAAGGCATCTGGGATCTAGTCGATCACGGCAAACCGTCCACGGACAAAAGCAACCTGAAATACACGATCATGATCCGCCAGCCCGACTTTTTGACCGAAGAAGGTTATGAGCGTTTCCTTGAGCAGGTGAAGAAGAAAAAAGACAATCCGTTTCTGGAGAAACTCCGTTTCCAATCGCTGACTGACGGTTTAAGCTGCCAGATGATGCACGTCGGTCCTTTCGAAGACGAACCCGCAAGCTTTGCCCGAATGGAAGCGTTCTGCGCGGAGCAGGGTTACGAGCGGCTGAGCAAGCTGCACCGGGAGATTTATTTGACCGATCCCAGAAAGACCGAGAGGGCGAAGATGAAGACCGTGCTGCGGTTTGGGGTGGGGGAGAAGTAAGCAGCGGCTCGTAGGCTCGTAGATGGCAGGACGTATGCAGAGCAAGGCCTTCGGTGGAGACCGCCGCGAAGGCCTTTTCCGTATGAGAATTCATATTCAAATTCCTTTAGTGCTGATAAAATGGAAAAGAAAGCGATTGAGCATGGGGGAGGAATAGAAGAGTACGCCGTAGGGGTTCGGAAATGATGCTGTGAATGAGGGATTGACGAAGTTCGTGAATATACCGGGAGATTAGGGTTAGCGAAGTTCGTGAAAAAGACGTTATCCGAAACTACTGTAATCGAAAATTTAGGAGTTGCTAAAATGAATGGCAGAATTCCGCCAGTAGAAGTGCGAAGAGATTTGAGAAGAGAAGTTGGTTTTGGTTGTCCTATTGAAGGATGTAGATCACCTTTTCTTGAATACCATCATTTTAATCCGCCTTGGCATGAAGGAAATGTACATAATATCGAAGGGATGATTGCCCTTTGTCCTAGTCATCATAGCATGGCAGATCGAGGAACATGGACTAAAGAAGAATTAAGAACCCTAAAAACAGAAGGTGAGAAAAGTCCCATCAAAGGGAAATTGCATTGGAACTTAAAGAATAGCGTTTTAAATGCCGGTAAGAATTTGATAATAGCTAAAAACCAAATATCATTAAGAGTTTTAGGAAATGAAATATTTGCATTGAAAGAAAATGCTAAAGGTCAATTGACTTTAAATGCACAGCTATGGAACAGTTCTGGAGAATTAATAATTAGGATTATTGATAATGACATCTTACTCGCTCCCAATAAGGAAGTTAATGATTTTATTTGTAATGTGTCAGGAAATAAAATCAGAATTGAATCAAGAAAAAATGAGACTTATCTTGAATTTATGATAAAGAGAGAAAAGACAAAAAAACTAGAAGGGATTTCATTTAAAGAATATGGTTTTCTAGAGAATGAAGTTCCTTGCATAAACTTAAAAGCTAAAGTCATTAATAATGCTTTTGATTTAGTAATTCAGGAGAAGCAAATAGTACTAGATTTTCGTAGAGTGGGATACGATAAAACAAATATTTCAAAGTTTGTTGTAGGACCTTCAGGTTCTTTAAATATTATGTTTGAAAACCAAGAGTTCTTTCACATGGGCTGATCGTAATTCAAAGAAGACAGTAGCATCGGATAACATAATATTCACGCTGCGGGCATACGCCCTGGGTCCGGCATACGCCGGACACTCGACATGCGTCGAGTCGTGAATACAGGAACGTTATACGACAGAATCCAAATACAGTGAGAAGATGAACTTATATTTTATATAAGTTTCTTTACCGCAGATGGAGAGAGAAATGAAAGTTAATAAACATGTAGTTATCGTAATGTTTCTTTTTTGTATAATTTTTTTTAGTACAGCTTTATTATTAGAATTTTCAAATGTTTTACCTAAGGAAAGCCATAAAGATTTTTATTTAAATTTTAGTATAGGTCTCTTTGCAAGCAGTCTTTTAGTATTGGTTCCATCTATAGTCCAATATACAAATGAGAAACGAAAATATTATGTAGCAATGTATAGAATACTCAACTACTTGTTATACGACACTTTAAAGATTATTAGTATTATGAATGAATATTCTAAGAATGAAGATATATCAAAGTATTTTGAAAGTATAAAATTGCAATATAACGATTTAATTTCAGAGTATTCTTTATTCACTAAATTTTTTCGATTATCCTCAAGAGATAAACTAATAGAGAGTGTAATTTCAGAAACTTACAAGTTTATGAAATTACAATCCCACTTAGCTTCATATAGAATTAGCTTAATGAACGAAAGTATAAGTATGCTTGAATATAAAGAAGCGTTTGATTCAATAACAGAAGTTTTGATCAAAGAGTACAAACCTGACTTTGAGAATTATAGAAAAATGATAGATGAAGATATGAAAAATATAATAAAAGATAAAGAATTTAAAAAATACTACTAAGGAGAAAAAAATGACAATTCCAAATTTTAATCAAAGAGGAGTCCTTGAAAAAGGAATTCACCAGTGTAATTCACAACAATTCATGAATAGATTCTGTTATGAAACTAGTGCTGTTAGAAGCAAGTACAAAAAAGTTCTAGAAGAAATTTTTGCTTTCGCATTGAGTCGAGAGGGGAGTAGCATTATTTTAGCGGGATCATTTGTGACCGAGAAAGAGGAGCCCAATGATTTAGATTGCATGATTATATTGCCTAATAAAGAATGCTGTTGGGTACAGTCTAATGAACTTATGGTAGTTGAAGATTGTCAATTAGACGTTATCATAATAGAAGAATCCAGCAAAGAATCCATATATAGTTTTTTGAATTTGTTTTCAAAAGATAAATTAAATTTAGATGTTGGTATGGTAGAAGTTATTCTGGACAAAAAAGCAGATAGCTCCACTTGGAATGATTATGAAGAGTACTTCAGTGTAGAAAGTTTATTAAGAGCTCGAGAAGCATATATTCATAGACACGTAATAAGAGGAATAAGAGAGAAAAAAATATTAGTTACAATAACTAATGTAATGGAACATATGAATTTTAATAATAAAATATCTCCTATAGTAAGCTCTGCGGATTGGATTTTTGCACCTTATTGGTATTATTCTGGAGATAAAGATTTCTCACTTCTAGAAGAAGTGAAAAGAATAAGTGAATGGTTAAGTGACATTTATAGAATATACGAAGCGAATATTAGTATTTTTGCAGATGGATTAGGAACTTTAATTTTAGGAAAGTATATGAAAGATTCTCAATATAGAGAATTTGAGATTGATAGGATTATTTTATCAAGATCAGTATTAAACAGAGATTATGAATGGAGTACTGTTATTGGGGATTGGGCTGTAAATATGGTCTGTAATCTTCGAAGCAAAGATAGAGATTTTATTATTTCAGAGCCCATATCTAAGCAAACCAAAAATGAACTTTTATATGGTAATGCATACAAAGAAGGTTTTAGAATCAAACATAGTTCGTTAATAGAACATACCTTTCAATATTTTGGACCAATCAACTGGCAACAATTTAATAATATTATTTTTCCTATGTATCAGACGGCGTATCTACTAAAGAAAAATACGGATTCAATGATTAGAAATAATATTCATGAAATTGCAGAGTTAATGCGAAATGAAACACCCTCTAACTATGACATTTTTCGGGGGAAGTTTGATTGAATAAATCATGTTTTTTAAAATTTAATAAATTTAAAAGAGATCCATGAGTGGCATCAGAGAAGGGATTCCGTCGTATAACATAATATTCACGCTGCGGACATTCGTCCTTGGTCCGGCATACGCCAGACACCCGACATACGTCGGGTCGTGAATACAGGAACGTTAAGTGAAATTACTAGGGTCTCTGTGCGAAAGTATTTTGGATATCTGAGAATTAATCTAAATGAAATTTTTAGGGTTGTCCTGATACAAGATAGAACCATAACAAGAGAAAAGGAAAAAATGAATACATCATTAGATTAAGATTTTTTTATGAAATGAAGAAATGAAGAAATGAAGAAATGAAAAAGCGAAAAAGTAATAAAAAAGCCGCTCAAGATTGAACGGCTATGAAGATTTAATTAGCTAAACTTCTGCACTTCTATATGGTGGGAATTGAAATTATCTCCTTTTTAACATGTTTGGAAACAGAAAGTATCTTTTTGTAGCGAATTTTTAAAATTCACGTAATTCTTCGGCATGGATATAACTAATCGGCTGTTTTACTTCTGTCTCTATCCAACCTCTTTCATTATGTGCATACTCGCTAATTTTTCGAGAGCCATACTCTCGGAAGAATACTTCAATTTCTGACATAGTTTTTAATTCTTCCTCTAAAAAAATTGTAGAATCAAAAGGTTCAGAGGCCTTAATCTTCATCATAGTCCAGCCCTCATCATTTGTAAGCTCATCTATTTCAATTATATTCATATGCTGCAAGTGAGCTAAAGCTATGTCATGATCTTTTGGTACTGGACCATACGGATATTTTACGTAAGTTGCTCCCGTTATAGATACGGTTTGCCGCTTGAAAAATAAGAAATCACTATACCACATTAACTTCATAAGCTTTGTTTTAAGAACTCCATTAGATGTGAAGTATAAAACCATATTAATGAATTTATCTAAGGAAAATTCATTATAACCAGTCAATTCTGTTAGTTCATTTGTTTTATAAATTGATTCTACAATTTGCTCATCTGTTTGAAATGATTGTTCAGAAACTGACCAGGCCTGAAGTGATGCTTCCACCATTTGAAGTTCTCTATCAGTTAAAAGATCTTTATTAGTATTAAAAAATTCTAATATGGCATGTGGATGATGTTGCAACCTTTTATAAATATCCAAATGGGTTGCTTGCGGTAGGCTTCCTGATTCATATCTCGAAACACTAGCTGAACCAATTCTCAATAACTTAGCAAAAGGTCTGATTCCTAAATTAAATTGTTTTCTAACATTTTTAATTTCAAGTGATGTCATACCGTATTTTTCGGAATATGTTTGTGCTACTTTAGCCATCGTTTCATTTTCCAACTCTTCTACGTCGATTAAAGAATTGCATTTATTACAATATGCTACTCTTCTTTCAATCTCAATGTTTTCGCCTCTAAATTTAAATGAATGAATTTCGTTTTTGATAGTATAAGTATGTTCTTCAAAGCAAGATTCACAATAATTCATTAGTCCGCGCCCCCCACGGTAAGTCTTAAATTATATAAAAGTAGGAGACGAGGTGGAAAACCTCGTCTTCCTATGTACTTAATTAGTAGTGTAACCTTCAGGATGAAAGGAAATACACATACACAAGTTTTGGTCAATGGTTAACTTGATGTATGCCGATTCGCCATTAATGGTTTTTTTAAAAAACCATACCAGATTATCGGAGCCGTTACGATCAGGTTCCGGTGGCTTATATTGGTCACTAGGTTTTAATTGCATAATTTCTCGCCAAGCAGTCGCTCTATCTTCAATTCCTAGATCGAAAAGAGCTTGAACTGTGTCATAATCAGTTCTTTTGCAAAAGTAAGTTCGCCTATTAGATATAAGATTTTTAGCTTGACGTAGAAATTCTGCCGTCGTCATTTGCATGATCACCTCTCACATTTATAATACAGTACACATGCGTAAAGTGCAATCAATTGATAACATTTTATGATTAAGATGTTTGAACAAATCGAACTTTCTTTTGCAATACTCTTACATTAATAGCAGAAACGCTTTAACTTGAAACAGAAATAAAGTATATAAAGAATGCTGAAAATTCAACACGAGGATTCTTAAAAAATTAAAATACAAAGCATTAAAGAAATTAGAGCAGTAACTTCACTTAACATAATATTCACGCTGCGGACATTCGTCCTTGGCCCGGCATTCGCCGGACACCCGACATGCGTCGGGTCGTGAATACAGGAACGTTATCTGAAACCATCTAAACTCAATTAATGATGAGAAATACTTTTCAGAATAGAGTGTGATAAGCATGGAATGCTTAGGATGTAGAATCGCTAACGGTATTGAACCCAACTTAAACATTATTTATGAGAACGAATTCATTATGTGTGTGCTAGACATTGATCCTTTTAATGAAGGACACACTCTAATTCTGCCTAAACAACATTATCTTGATGTAGACGAGATTGATCCAAAAACGGCATACGCAATCATGGATGCTTCACAAAAACTTTCAGTTGCATTAAAGAGCATATTTAAACCTGATGGAATAAGAATTTGTCAAGATGGAGGAATATTTAACGATCTAAACCATTATCATATGCATCTTATTCCAAGATATCAAGGTGATGAATTCCCTTGGGGTGAACCTCTGAACCAGAATGGAGCAGAAAAGAGGCTGAGACAAACTAAGGAAAGAATTTTAAAGACATTAGAAGAGGAATAAAAGCTGAATTGAAAGAAGATTGAAGTAGGTGTAAGCCAATCGAAGAAGATAGATGGCATCAGATAACATAATATTTACGCTGCGGACATACGTCCTTGGTCTGGCATTCGCCAGACACCCGACATGCGTCGGGTCGTGAATACAGGAACGTTATAGGTAATTCCCCTGCAAAGAATAAAACGAATAAAAGATTGAAGAGCGATACAGATCAAGGGCTATACGGTTCAAGGGTATACAGATCAAAATCTATACAGGTCAAGAGCTATACGGGCTAATGGCTATAAAGATCAAAAGCTGTACAGGTCAAAAGCATAGGGGCTAAGTGCGATACAGACCAAGAGCGAACAAGATCAACGGCGATACAAGTCAAGGACGATATAAATTACGAACGATATAAATAAAAAGCTATACAGGACAAAGGCGATACAAAGCAAGGGCGGTACATGTCAACGGCGATATAAATCGAAGACGATCGTAACGGGGAAGAAGAGCGGATTGAAACGATCCGAGCAGGGGAACACCCTATAACATAATATTTACGCTGCGGGCATACGCCCTGGGTCCGGCGTTCGCCGGCCACCCGACATGCGTCGGGTCGTAAATACAGGAACGTTAGATGAAATATGACATAACGAGGTGAAAGAAGTGAAGCAAGCATCTTTTTTTCAAGATTTACAAAATAGAAAAATAGATCGAATTCCTGATCAATGTCCAATGTGTCATGTATCAGTTAATCCAAATTTTGTGATCGGGTATAGCTTTTTTAAAGATCGTGAAGAACGTTATAGAATCGTATTTACCTGTACTAATGCAAAATGTTCAGAAATATTCTTCGGAGTTTATCTCAAAGATCAGTTTAATTTTAGAGACGATGTGTTTTACTTAAGAGGATGTTCCCCATTCCAACCGTTTCCAGAATCCTTCGAAGAATGTATTGAAGAGTTATCTCCTTCTTTTGTAGAAATATATAATCAAGCAAAACATGCAGAAGAAAGAAGATTAGATCAAATTTGTGGTGTGGGATATAGAAAAGCTTTAGAATTTTTGATTAAAGACTATGCAATAACTTTGCAACCAGAGAAAGTAGAGAATATAAAAAAAGAACCTCTAGCAGCTGTAATTAGTAATTATATTCTGAATCAAAGAATTAAAGAAATTTCTAAACGTGCAGTTTGGTTAGGTAATGATGAGACTCATTATGTAAGACGTTGGGAAAACAAAGATATAGATGACTTAAAGCTATTAATAAAACTTACAATTAATTGGATTTCTTTAGAATTATTATCAAGCAAGTACGAAGAAGATATGAATTAGTAGATTCGAAGAAGTGTCATACATCATCTAACATAATATTCACGCTGCGGGCTTACGCCTTGGATCTGGCATACGTCAGACACCCGACATACTCCGGGTAGTGAATACAGTAACGTTATAAGAAAAAACTAAAAAATAAAGGCTAAGGTGATTGTATGGGATGTATAGTTTTTTTTATAACCGCAATATTATCTGGATTTATTTACGCTATTCTCGGAGGATTTATTGGTCAATATATTATTGATAGTAAAGGAATTACTGGAACTGATACTAATTATGTTTTTATGCCGCTCTTCTTTGTATATGTCCCCATATTAAGTTTTGTAACTTCTATCATAGTATCAGTTATTGTAACAAGAAAAAGTAAGAAAAATGAATAAGGTTGGAGTTTGATACGGGATCCGGTGTAATCTGAATTTCAAAAGAAGGAGTTAACATATTAATGATTAACAAGAACTTCAATAGATTCAGATGACAGAGTTGGCTCCTCGTAATGAAGAGTGAGTTTCGTAAATGCTTATATAACAATAGTAGGATAATTAGAAGAAGAGGTACCTTCGTATAACAATGTGTTCATGCATCGGCGCATAAGACGCCTTAGTCCCGAAAGATAATTCGGTAAAATAGTTGCCGGGAAACATCTGCATCGACTAACTGCGCAAGCGCAGCCGCCCTAATCGCCCTAACGGGCTTAAGTCGGCAGGACGTCGTAAACATAGAAACGTTACAAGAAATCGAACGAAACCATGTTTTGGAGGCAGCTCAATGGGGATGGATTTCACAGCATACATAGGTCATTCGTTGACCAAATATGAAATAGACAAAATGTGTTTTGACTTAAATAATAATCAGCTGAGTCATGTTGACAAGTTTATTAAGGAATTACGTAAGGTCAATTCAAATGATAAACAAGAAACTTGGAGTATTAGGGTTGATGAGTTTGGAGGCACCTTAGAGCTAAGCGGTCCTTATCATCTCGAATTCACCTTTTCAGAGAAGGTTTGTATGGTGTCGCATTATACCAGATGGATTACGTTTTTAATAAATGATTTAGAGATTGATTTTCAAACACACTTAAGGAATATATCTATTGAGCTTATGGAGTATTTTGACGCACCATACGCTATTTATTGTCCGGATAGTGCTGCAAGAGAGTCGGGAATTATGGATTTCTTGTGGGAAGACGAGAATAGAGACATAGATTATATTAAGGAATGGCTGCTTAGGAATTGTGGTGAACCAAAGAATACTATCAAAGAGATCTATAAAGAACTAGACGATTGCTGGAAATCCGATGGTTACTATATTGAGTTGAGGAAGAGCTATATAGAACTTACTCGTTCTTTTAACGAAGCTTCCGACATCCTATAACAACATGTTCATGCGCCGGGCGTACGCCTTTGACCCGGTATTCGCCAAATATTCAGTGTGAATAGAAGAACGTTATTCGAATAATCTAAAAAGCAAAAGAAGAAGGAGCAAAACCATGAAACTCATCTCAGACAAATGGAATTCCCAAAGGCTTACGATGACCGATTTGAAAGAAGACGAAATTCCGGAGGTACAAGACCTTTATGAAACAAGTCGATATATGAACCAGTGGGATGGCGAAATCTACAACCCCGAGCATATTAAAGATTGTTTCTTCAAAGGAAACCTGCCTCCGAACGGTAAATTGGAAAACTACAAAATTCAAACGATTCGAAATCAAGAAGATCAACAGATCATCGGAATATTGAGCGTCTATCATGGTTTCCCGTCTACAGATGCTGTATATCTTGAATTTTTGTATATCGATAAAACGATTCAGAAGCAAGGTTTCGGACAAGAAGTCGTCAATCGATTTGCGGAGGTAACCGCAGCTTTGGGATATACAGAAATTCGGATCAACGTAGCTTTGAAAAATTGGCCGGCTTTAAAGTTTTGGATTAAATCGGGATTTAATCAGGCAAGCGGGGTCTATGGGGATCGTGAATGTTCGGAAACGACTTATGCGAATTTAGAGCTAATCAAGGCGTTGTAGTCATTCAGGGTGATCGATTCCTTGAGAAGACATCCTACTCATGCTTGATCTACAAGAGACTTTATGGGAATCATATTCAGTAGATAACCCTATCGAAGAAGCGATTTAGACAAAAAATTCTGTGGACCGAAGCGTGTCGCAGCTGGAACCTTATAGCGGAAACGTCACTGATCAAATAGGATCTGTGCAATCAAAGGAGAATCATAATGGAAAACGATAAATATCCCAAAGGTTACTTCGAGCACTATATCGCTAGTTTTGCGGGCATCGGTCATAAGCCGAACGAAGCGGGATTTGAACAGTTAGCGAATTGTATATCGATCTAGAAGGGCGCGACGAATTTTCTAATCTGATCCAAGAAATACGGGCCGTAAAAGAAATAACGATTGGGCGTACTTCGAAAGTATAGCCAAAGATTTTGGAGTAAAAGGCTTAGATAAGGCTAAGTTAAAAGAAATGGCCGAGGTCGCTATAAGTACACATGACCGTATCTCTGAAAGCCATTGATCGACAGGCTGGACGAGAACCAAACAGAAAAGCGAGGAAATCATGAATACATATCTAACTCCGGTTTTTCACCAAATTAAAATCGCGATCGATTCCGTTGACGAAATGCTCGATCAGTTGTCTGACGCCGACTTGGAATCCACGCCGATCAACGGCAAGAGATCCTACGCCGAACTGCTGTCTCATATCGCTCTGATCTGCCAAGCGGATCTGTTGATTTCGAATGAAGCGACGTCGACCGAGATGGACCTATATTACGCAAGTAACGCTCCGACCACGATCGCAGAGATCAAGAAGAGCCTGCTCGCGAATTACAACGAACTCGTCGAAACGTTCTCTCGTTATTCGGAAGAAGAATTGTTCGAACAGAAAAAGTCTTACTGGGGAGTCGAGTACACAAGGTTCGAATGGCTGTTGGAAATCTTAGGTCATGTCTACCATCACAGAGGCCAATTGCATACCTATATTTCGATGGATCGCAAAGACGTCAAGGTGCAGTTATTCGAATAGAAATGAAGATCGTTAACTCGACGCTGCCGCGTGATAAGACAGATCTCAGAGGACGAAACCATGATAAAAGGAATCTTATTTGATCTGGATGAGACTTTGCTCGATCGCAAGCAGTCTTTAATTTCTTTCCTTCGGAGCCAATATCAGCGGTATCCGGTGCTGCAGACGATCGAACGGGAGCTTTTTATACACCGATTCACTCAGCTCGATCGGAGAGGTATGGCGAACGTATCTGATCAAATTGAAAACTAAAAAAATACAGCAAGCTTTTCTAAAATATTCGGACCCGGAGCATATCCCATGAACCATATCATGACTTTATACCCCGAGTATTTCGATTCGACCTGCTCGGGACGCAAATCTGTCGAAGTTCGTCTGAACGACGAGAAGCGAAGAATGATCAGCGTAGGCGATACGATTCAGTTCGAATGTCTGCCGGATCGGCAGCGTAAAGTGACTGTGATCGTAGAAGCGTTGTACCCACACGGAACATTCGAAGACTTATATCGTGCCGTCCCTTTCGAAGAGATGGACTGCGAAGGATGGTCGACGGCCGAGATGATCGAAGGCACCTATGAGATCTATACGCCTGAACAAGAACGTAAGTGGGGCGCGCTCGGTATCCGAATAAGATTGGCAGACGCATAAGCCCCCAACGCAATAATCCCAAATCCTCCAAGCAAGGAGCAACCCTATGCAGATCCAAGGACTGAATCATATGTGTTTTTCGGTCTCGGATTTGAATACGTCGATCGAGTTCTATCGGAACGTATTCGGTGCCGAGATATTGGTCAAAGGAAGAAAACTGGCTTATTTCGATCTGGCCGGCACGTGGATCGCGCTGAACGAAGAAGAGGATATTCCTCGAAACGAGATCCATCAATCTTATACGCATATCGCGTTTACGATTAAGCCAGAAGAATTCGACCAAGCTTACGAGCGATTGGTTCGACTGAACGTCAACATCTTGGAAGGCCGGGCAAGAGCCGAAGAGGATCGACAGTCTATTTATTTCACCGATCCCAACGGACATAAATTCGAATTTCATACCGGAACCTTGGCAGATCGTTTAGAATATTATCGAGCGGACAAGAAGCATATGACCTTTTTCGATCCGTTTTGAACCATCGATCCTCCAATCCCAATCATCAAGCGAGGTGTCCAATCGAAATGGAAATCAGCGAACCGACGAAAGTCACCGTGCAGGCCGTTATCGAAGCTCCCATCGAGAAAGTATGGCGTTATTGGACCGAACCGGAACATATCACGAAGTGGAATCAAGCGTCCGAAGATTGGCATGCGCCGAGAGCCGAGAACGATCTGCGCGTCGGCGGCACTTTTCTGACCCGCATGGAAGCGAAAGACGGCAGCATGGGGTTTGATTTCGGCGGCGTTTACGATGTCGTGAAGGAGCATGAGCAGATCGGTTATACGATCGGAGACGGAAGAAGAGTCGATATCGCGTTCGCGGATCAAGGAGGTACGACGAAGGTCGTTCAGACGTTCGATGCGGAGACCGCAAATCCTGTCGAGATGCAGCAGGCGGGCTGGCAGGCCATCTTGAACCATTTCAAAGCGTATACCGAACAGAACTGAACGTCGACAAAAAGACGCCGCGGAACATTCCGGGCGTCTTCTTTTTCGAATTCAGATACGATCCGTCGTTGATCTTAAGCTTGCGTCGTATTCTTCATGTCCATACAGTTGATCGCCCACAGATGCCCGTCGAGATCCACGAATCCCCAATGATACATCGACTCGTGTTCTTCGGGTTCCGCATGCAATTTTCCGCCGAGCGATACCGCCGTATTCACGATGTGATCCACTTGTTCGCGGCTGTCGAAAGCCAGCGCGATCGTCATCTGGGCATACTTGCTCGTATCGACGGTGTCTTTGTCCGTCAGCGTATTGAAGAACGTTCGATCGATCAGCATCGCTTGCAGATGATCGCCGAGCATGACGGCTGCCGAAGTATCGTTGTCGGGGAACTGCGGGTTAAGCGCGAATCCGAGTCCGGTGAAAAAAACTTTCGATTGCGCGACGTTTGCGACGGGCAGATTGAGGCTCGTGAATACGGAGGTTAACGCCATTGGCCCAACACCTCTTCCTATAGGTTTGTGTTTGCATGTTAATGTCGAAAATAGTTTAACCCCATTCATTCGGGAACGGTTAGGGTTTATAATAAAAAAGTACAAGTTCAATACCCGAAAGGAGGAATCGGATGTTCGTTCGTGAAGCCACTACAGCCGATTACCCGCAGTTGAGAAAAATTTATCTGGATTCGCGTCGTCACAGTTTTCATTGGGAGGACGGGAGTCTGATGACTCTTGACGATTTCGACCGGCATACGGCCGAGGAGCGGATTCTGATAGCGGAGGAAGATTCCCGGATTCTGGGCTTCGCTTCGCTCTACGTACCGGATCGGTTCATCCATAATCTTTTCGTGCATCCGGACGCGGCAGGCAAAGGCGCGGGCGATCGCTTGCTCAAGCAATCGGTCGAAGAATTGGGCGCGCCGGTAACGTTGAAATGCGTGTCGGAGAATCATAAAGCATTAGCTTTTTATCAAAAAAGAGGTTGGAAACCCGTCGTCGAGCAGGGCGAACCGGGAGCGGAATATTGGGTAATGCGCTACGATCCCGATCAGCCGGAGTAAACATCTTTCTCGGACGGGTCACGGCGGCAAAAAAGGACCGGATACGGTTCTTCTTCGCTGCTCCCTGTTAGTCGGTCGTCTCTCGTGAATCCGGCGCCTCGAACAAGAATCTAACTTCCGGAAAACGGGAGTCCGTGCCACGCAGCAGCTCGCCTTTTTGACCTTTCAAATAGGTATCGAAAAAGTCGAGCATATACGCGTCGATCACGGCGTCGGCTCGCTTCGGCGAGATCGATCCGGTTGCGCCGAGCAGCTTGAATACGGGAGAAACGAACTGCGCGTCTGTAAAATTCAAATGTTCCGTGCCGTCGATATACAGCGCTTGTCCGCCGTGATCGACGGCTTCGCGCATGCGCTCGAGTTCGGCTTTTTTGCCTGCCGCGACTTGTTCTTCCCATTCCCGGGTCGAACCCATCTCTGTAAGCTCCGTATCGGTGTAAGGCCGATCTTCCAAGATCCTTTGCAGTCTCCGGGCTTCGCTCGCCGAGTTCAAGAACAGAAACGGTTTCTGCAGAGCGCCTCGTTCATGCACTCGATACAGCCCGCCGTCGAGGTCGATGCCGGCATCGATCCGTTCGTCGTAAGCCGTATCGTAAGCGGTTGCGCCGCCGATCGAATGGCCGAATATGCCGATATGCGCCAGATCGATTTTGCCCTGCAGCAGACTCGGAATCTGTCCGGATTGAATCTGCTCGAAGCGGTCCAACACGAACTCCGCATCTTCGGTAAGCACTCGTCCCAATCGGTCACGAGCAGCGCTCGACTCCGCATAGCTCTGATCCGGTGAGAACAGCGCAGAGGTCGCGTCGGTCGTGATCCGTCCGTCGGGGAATTCGGTGGCAAAGGTGTTGTACGTATGATCGATCACGGCGACGATATATCCGCGGCTCGCCAACTCTTCCGCCTGCGACGTGTGGAGAAAACGGGAAGAACCGAAACCGGGATTCGCCAGAATCAGAGGGTAAGCCGGCTGTTCCGCCGCGGCGGGAGCTTGGGTCCGAGAATGGCTCGTTACATACCGCAGATATTCGAACGTAAACCCGGGAAGACCGTAATTGGCCGCCATAGGCCGTAGAATTCGGGTAGTGGGAATAAAGGGAGCATGTTTGCGGGAATCGGCTTGCGCGGGATACCAGACTTGGACCATGAGTTCCCGTTTGCTTTTTGGCGTCCGGGCGAACGATTCTTCCCGGTCTTCGTCGATCCAATGGAAAGCCTGCGTGCCGACTTGGAATCGGCCGCTCGGCTCGGGAAGCCGGAACACCGGAAAGACATACAGCATAACCGCCGTCGCGAGCAGCATCAGCGTCATAGCGGTATAAGCGGAGCCGGCTGCGAAGCGCGGAAACTTCCGGCGGCTTTCTGATCGGACGCGAAGATAGAGCGAAACGGCCGACGCTCCGATCGTCGTCGCGTAGAGCGGCAAGAGCTGAATGCGATAACCTTCCAGAGTCAGATGCAACACGAGCAGCAGCGCGGCGATTCCGCCGACCGAGAGTGCGGGGATGCTGCGCCGCCCTTTTTTGCTTATCAGCATCACGACCAGCCAACCGATATTCGAAGCCAACAGCAGCAGTTCAAACACTCTCATACAGATTCTCCTTTGCGAAAAAAAGCGTTTGTCGAGGGATCTTGATCTCAGTCTCGATCTTATCCGGCAAGCCGGCCGCGTACCATCGATTTGTCTTACATTTGCCTTACAAGGCTGTTATTCAATCGAAAGAAGGCTGGATCATGATTCATTTGAAAAAGATCGGTGCGGAAAACATCAAAGAATGTCTGGCGCTGCAAGTTGGAGAAGATCAACAGCGGTGGGTCCGCTCGGCGGCCGAATCGTTGGCATTAGCGTATGTCCATCAAGAAACGGCGGTTCCGTTCGCGATCTACGCAGACGAGCAGATGGTAGGTTTCGTCATGCTGCGGCGTAACAAGGAATTTCGTAATGTGCTGCTGTGGCAGTTCTTGATCGATCGGCGGTATCAGGCTCGGGGGTACGGCAAAGCCGCGATCCGAAGCGTAATCGAGTGGGTACGGCAAAACACGGATTACCGCGAGATCGTCGTATCGTGTTACGAAGACAATACGAACGCGATTAAACTGTATCGAGGACTGGGATTCCGGGATCTGGGCGAGCCCGATCCCGTGCACCGGGAGATCGACTTTATTTTGCAATGGTGAACCCGTACTGCCGAATCGATCGCATACAGAGGAACGCGATACGGAAGAGACAAAGAAGAGATGAGAAAGAAACGGAGGCGAAGAACAACATGAATATCGATGAAGCCGCGACCCGTATCGTACAGATCGGCGGCCTGACCAAATCGGAGCTTCTGGAGAAGCTTCAAGCCGACTCGATCGAGCTGAACCGATACGCCGACCTGCTGTTCGCCGACGATCGGTTTACGACTGACGAAACGGCAAGCCGTCTGACGACCGTCGAGTTGTGCCCGGCCGATCTGGGATTCCCGGAAGGAGCGACGATGCCTCAGATTCAAGCTGCGGCGTTCGAACGCGACCTTCGGCTCTGTCCTCTGGAACTCGGGCCGCATATGCGTCTGCAAATGCAGGACCAACCGGAAGGACGTTCAAGCAGCGCGAACAAAACGCATCAAGCGCCGGACGGTTCGATCACGATCGTTTCCGCGCCGCTGACGGAAGATCACGAAATTCCGAAAGGATTTTATCTTCGGAACATCGACGGCGTTTTATGGCTGAGAGGGTATGTAGCCGACGATACGCACGTGTGGAACGCTTATGACCGCTTTATTTTTTGCCGATGAAAAAAGAACCTTCGTCGCTGCTTCCCGCAGGATGAAGGTTCTTTGGTTTGGATAAAGATCATTCGCGCGAATCGCCCGCTACCGAGATCATCTGCACGACCATGCGCTCGTCGCCGGTGAGCACCCGTTCTTCGGCATTCATCTGCGACGATCCGTCTCCGTCGAGGAAGATGCCTTCGCGTCCCGAACCGGGAACGGATTCCAGCAGCGCGGCACGGAAGTCGGCGGCGGTGACCAACGTCGGCGATACGATCAGCCAGAGCCTGCCTTCGTCGTTGTAGACGAGCGCGGAACGCATCCGCAGCTCGTCGGCGAACGGAAGATGCTGCTCGACGATCGACGTTCTCCAGGCCGCTTCGTCCGACAAGTTTAGACTGACGCCGCCTTGCGCCCAGTAACGGCCGCGATCTTCGACCCGAATCTCGTCGGCGGACGAGACGACCTGCACCGAGAATTTGCGGTCAGTACCGTCCCAGACCAGCGTGCCGCGCGCGTATTTGGCGTTGAACCACCCGGAGCCGTAAGCGCCGCGCTCGCCGTTGACCGGCTTGTCGTTCATGACCGCGATCGACAGCAGGTCGTTCCCGTAGAAAAATCCGCCGTTGATCCCGTAAGCCGGAATCTGCCGCAGCGGAAGGCGATCGGCCCGCAGGCGGATGTCTTCCGGAGACGCGACCAACATATACAGTTCCGGCTGCTGCGGCTGCTTGACCTCCAGATATTCATAACGTTTTGGCAGTCTGTCGAAGACTTCGGTCTGCTTGGGCGGGGAGAGGAGCAGCCAGACGGCGGCGATGCAGGCCGCGACGAGCAGCACGGCCAGTCCGATCGTCAGCCGTAGGCGCGTTCTTCGACGTCTCGTTTGATCCGGATCAACGCCGGACTTCCGGGATTCGCCGAGATCCGGCCGTTCGCTGCCGCTGTCGTTTTTAGGCTCGGACATAAGCGCACAACAGGCGGGCCGTACCGATCACGGCGCGGGTATGCGTGCGTTCCATCGAGTGCGAAGCATGCACGCCGGGACCGATCAGAGCGGCGCGGATATTGCTGCCGCCGCGCAGCGCGGCCGAGGCGTCGGAGCCGTAGAACGGATAGATATCCACGACATGTTCGATCTTTTCCGCTTCGCACAGCTCGATCAGTTTGCCGGTCATCTGGTAATCGTAAGGGCCGGAAGAGTCTTTGGCGCAGATCGAGACGTCGGTCTCTTTGCAGTTCAGATCGTCGCCCATGCAGCCCATGTCCACCGCGATCAGTTCGGCGATATCGCCCGGAATATAAGCGGTGCCGTGGCCGACTTCTTCATAGTTGGAGATCAGGATCTTGACGTTCTGTTTCGGTTTCCATCCTTCGCGTTTGGCCGATTCCAGCAGGCCGAACAGCGCCGCTACGCTGGCTTTGTCGTCGAGGTGGCGCGACTTGATATAACCGCTCTCGGTGACTACGGCGCGGGCGTCGAACGAGATATAATCGCCGGTGCGGATACCCAGCGCTTCGACTTCTTCGCGGGAAGAGACCAGCTCGTCGATCCGCACTTCCATATGTTCTTCCGAACGTTTGAAATCGCGCGCGTCGGCGTAGACATGGACGGAAGGGTGCTGGGTCAAGATCGTGCCGGTATACGTTTTGCCGCCGCGGGTATGAATGATGCAGTATTCGTTTTCGATGCTGGACATGGCGAAGCCGCCGAGCGACGTGAGTTTGAGCGTGCCGTGCGGGGTGATCGAACGGACCATCGCGCCCAGCGTGTCCACGTGGCCGCTCAGGCCGACCGTATAGGAATCGTTTTCGCCTTCCATGCTGATGATCGCGCCGCCTTTTTCGTTAAACGTCACGGGGAATCCGAGCTTCTCCGCTTCTTCGCGGATCATGTCGATAATGTGATGCGTATAGCCGGTCGGGCTCGGGGTGTCGAGCAGTTTTTTGAGCAGGGTCACTACGTAATCTTCGTCGATATGTACGGTCATGATCAGAAACCTCCATGAATATAGAATAAAAGGGACGCTCAAGAAGAAAACCGCTTGCTTCGAGCGCATCGCGGCCGGTGAGCTGCGCATGCGCCCGAAACAAGGCGGCTGTTTCTTCGCGAACGTATGAAACTCGGCAAAACGCTAATTCGATAAAAAGGAAATCCGATTACTTATCGATCCGGAACGAACGCGAATCGCGCGCGCGGTCCAGATCGTCCGAGATCGGCTCCAGCGGCGTCGGATCGGCCGATACCGTCGGCTCGTCGTAAGCCGGAGGCGTCATCGTCGAGGAGACGGAAGGCGTTGCCGCTACCGTCGATTGGCCGCGCAGCTTCTCGTGCTCCAGACGCAGCTTCTTCAGCTCGCGCTGCGTACGGAAAAGGCGATAGATGCCGAACATGCCGACCGCGAGCCCGCCGAACAAAGCGCTGCCGAGAATGAGCAGGATCAACGGAACGTCCGCGTAACCGAACAGGAAATTGACTTCCACCGGATTCACGTTGATGACCGCGAAGATCGCGATAATCACCGCGAAGAGTAACATGAGAATCAGAGACCATTGTGCTTTCATGAATAAGGACAACCCCTTTCGCCTTGTTGCTTCTGAGCATCATTAGCCGCTAGGGGGAGTTTTGACGCAGGAAGCTTCGCCCTTATTCGGAGAGCTGTTCCATTTGCTCGATCAAAGCTTCGAATACGCTCATCGCTTCGCGTACCGGTTCCGGGGAAGACATGTCGACGCCGGCTTTTTGCAGAATGTTGATCGAATAGTCGCTGCCGCCGCTCTTCAGGAAGCCGAGATAGCGTTCGACCGCCGGCGCGCCTTCGTCGAGGATCTGCTTGGAGAAGCTCGTCGCGGCGGAGAAGCCGGTCGCGTATTTGTAGACGTAGAAGCTGTTATAGAAGTGCGGGATGCGCGCCCATTCCATCTCGATGTCTTGATCGACCACCATGTCCGGACCGTGGTATTTCACGTTCAGGTCGTAATAGATGCTCGACAGATCTTGAGGCGTAAGCGATTCGCCGGCTTCCGTGCGCGCGTGAATGATCTTCTCGAATTCCGCGAACATCGTCTGACGGAAGACCGTCGTCCGGAATTGATCCGCGTAATACGTGAGCAGATACATTTTTTCTTTCGGATCGGTCGCTTTCTTGAGCAGATAATCCATCAGCAGCGCTTCGTTGGTCGTCGAAGCCACTTCGGCCAAGAAGATCGTGTATTGGGCGCTGCGGTAGCTCTGATTGGTATCGGAATAATACGAATGCAGCGCGTGGCCCATCTCGTGCGCCAACGTGAACATGCTGTTCAGGTTGTCTTTGTGGTTGAGCAGGACGTACGGGTGAACGCCGTAAGCGCCGGAAGAATAAGCTCCGGTCCGCTTGCCTTCGTTTTCGTAAATGTCGATCCAGCCTTCTTCGAAGCTGTTCTTCAGCACGGTCAGGTAATCTTCGCCGAGCGGCTGCAGACCGTCGATCACCGTTTGCTTCGCTTCGTCGTACGTGATGTCCATCTTGAACTCTTCCACCAGCGGAGCGAACAGGTCGTACATATGCAGTTCGTCCACGCCCATCAGCTTCTTGCGCAGGCGCATGTAGCGGTGGAGAATCGGCAGGCTCTCGTGGATCGCGTCGACGAGGTTGTCGTAGACGGATACCGGAACGTTATCGCCGTAGAGTTTCATTTCCAGCACGGACGGATATTTCCGCACGCGGGAGTAGAAAATGTTTTTGTTCACGTTGGCCGTCAGCGACGCGCCGATCGTGTTCTTGAGCTTGGCGTACGTGCCGTATACGGCTTGGAACGCTTGGCGGCGGACTTCCGCATTCGGGCTCTCCAAGAATTGAATATAGCTGCCGTGCGTCAGTTCGACCTCGACACCGTTTTCGTCTTTGATGTTCGGGAATTTCAGATCCGCATTGTTGAGCATGCCGAAAATGTTCTGCGGCGCCTGCGACAGATTGCCGACTTGAGCCAGCAGCGCTTCTTCCGCCTGCGTCAACACATGCGCTTTCTCCCGTTTCATCTCTTGAAGGGTGAAGCGGTATTCCTTAAGCGATTCGTCTCCGATCAGTTCGTCCAGCTTCGCGTCGTCGAGCGACAGAATCTCCGGCGTGATAAAGGAGAGCGCTTCGCCGGCGTCGACCAGCAGCTTGCGGCCTTTTTGCGTCAACGCTTGGTAGGTCGGGTTCGCCGTGTCTTGGTCGTGATACAGATGCGTATAGACGTAGAGCTGTTCGAGCTTCAGCGAGACTTCGTCTTCGAAGCGGAAGCACTCGCCGATCGTTTGCGCGTCGCTCAGCTTGCCGCGGAAGTCCTCGAATTTCTTGAGTTGTTCTTTGGTTTCGGCGTAGGTCGCGTCCCAGGATGCTTGATCGGCGAACAGGTCGCTCAGCTTCCATTGATGTTCGGCGGCCACTTCGCTTCGTTTAGGCAGGGTTGTAGGCAATGTACTCATGTTCGGAAACCTCCTCAGGGTTATTCGGCTTGGCCGTCAACGGATGATCGCCGAAGAAGGTTCAGGACCCGATGGTGAACAGCGTATAGACCAACAGGACAAACGTGAGCAGAAGCATGACGGCGGCGGCGGTAGCCAGAATCCGTCTCAGCTTGGGCGTAAGGCTCTCCCGATAAAAAATGAGGACGCCGCCCAGCAGCAGCGTCGATACGACCAGAACGGCCAGATTGGTGGTATTCATCGCCGGTCACACTTCCTTGAGCGCGGCCATGATGGTTTGCCATTCCTCGTCGGTGCCGTCGAATTTCTCTTTGTCGAAACGGTTCTTCGCCCATTCCATCATTTCCGGACGGCTGATGAAATGGTGCGTTTCTTCGCCCCATTGGTCGGAAATTTCGCGCAGCACGAGCTGCCGGCCTTGAACCTCGACCGTCATCATGTTCCAATTATCCCGTTTGTAGATCTGGTGCTTTTTCATCATGATCAACCATTCCTCGTTTCACATCGTTTCTTATCTAAAATCATACCCTAGAGCTGCCGGCAAAAGCAATGTCCGCACGGCTTTGAAGTTTTCAATTGCCAAAGGATTTTTCTTGCAGTATAATAACGTTATTCACCATAGATGGTGATATTTTTAGGAGGTTGTTCATTTGAAAGGTACAGTTAAATGGTTTAACGCAGAAAAAGGTTATGGTTTCTTGTCCGTAGAAGGCGGAGAAGACGTCTTCGTTCACTTCTCGGCAATCCAAGGCGACGGATTCAAAACTCTTGACGAAGGTCAAGAAGTAGAATTCGAAATCACTGACGGAAACCGTGGACCACAAGCAGCTAACGTAATCAAACTGTAAGAATTTATTTCTTACCACATTTGATGACATAGCAAACCCCAGGCACAGTTCCTTTACGGGAGCTGTGCCTTTTTGCATGTTTTTCGCGGACCGGGCAGAGGAGGGAGGCCAAGCCTCCTCACGCGGCCGGACGGTTCAGCTTCGGTTCGCGGCCCATGCGGCGTACGACGAGGAAGATGATCGTCGCTTCGGCGAGCAGGCCCAGCGACTGCGCCAGCGCGCCTACCATGCCGTTCCAATGCGGAACGAGCGCGATCAGCAGGAGCAGGCAGCCGATCGTGCAGATCGCGTTGGCCAGCTGGGAGCGCAGCATGACCTTCGTTTGCCCGCCGAGCAGAATCAGTCCGTTGCCGTAATCGAGCCACGGCATCACGAGCGGATAGAGGATGAAGGCGCGCAGCGTGCGAAGGCTTTCTTCCAGCAGTTGGCCTTCGACGTTCATCACATGGCCGAATACCCAGTAGCCGAGCGGCGTATACGCGATGACGGCGACGAGCGCGGCCGGGATGAAGCCGATCGCCAGCGCGAAACGCCGAACGAGCAGCGGATCGACCTTGTAATAGTTGAGCACGATCTGGTGAATATAGATGAAGAAACTCAGCGTAAGCTGCATCAGGCTGCCCGCCACGGCGAACGAAGAGATCGCCAGCGCCACGCCGTCCGTTTTGCCCAGCATGATATTGAGCGCGGGACCGATGAACATGGCGACGAACGACGAATACAGCAGCGGTTTGTAGAATCGGAATACGTCGCCGCGCGTTTCCACGGGATGCCCTTCTTTTTTGGCCGGCATCTTCCTTGCGATATTCCGTCCTTCGAGAAAACTCACGCCGGCTTCGATCACCATGCCGGCCACGAAGATCACCGCGCCGACGATGCCGCTCTTCACGCCGTAGACATGCACGAAGTAGAGCGACAACAGATACATGCCGGCCAGACGGATGATCATGCCGATCGTCAGCCATTTGGTCCGGTTGTTCGTGATGATGATGCCTTGATAAATATTGCGAATGACGGAGAATACGCTGACGAACATCAGCACGCCGTAGACGGCGAGCACGCTCGGCAGAAGCGCCCGATCCACGCCGAACAGCGTGCCGAAGATCCCGCGGCCGATCGGGGTGTAGACGATCAAGCCGCCGATCAGCAGCACGCAGACGAGGAAGACGTAAGTGACGAAGGTCAGCGCCCGGAACGAGAGCTTGTCGCGGACGAGCGCCGAACAGGTCTGCCGCAGCAGCGTGGACGGCCGTTCGGTCACGGCGAGCAGGCTGCTGGCGAGCGCGTAGCTGGCGATGACCGTCTCCGGCGAAGCGGAGGTCGCGAGCGTTCGGCTGATGATGACGTGAGACAAGGTGACGAGCGAAGCGGATAAGCCCAGCGGCACGAAGAACGTCAGCAGCCGCCTCCAAGTAAGGGGAACGTCGGACATGATCATACTCCTTCGGATCTTTTGCCTTCCAGTATACCATGACGAAAAACGGTTGCGGCGGACGTACCGAAAGTTTGCCCGATTTGAAAGATTTTCGGCTGCCGCGGCGAAGACTGTGACGAAATTGCGGAATGCCAAGCGCTTTTTGCAGAAAAAACGATGAAAAAAAGCAAGAATATGACGAAGGTTATTTGTGCAAAACGAACCCTCATATTATAATGGAGAAGAATTTGGGTAGACCTGATACCTTGTCGACGACAAGGTACTAAGACTGGCACTTGGAGGTACGCTTTGAACCGACTCAGAACCGCTCACACCGTTCCCGAAGACCCTATCAGCCTGATGAGGGGAGTATACAAGATCGTCCTGCCGGGCGTTCGGGAAGAACTGGGGAAGTGGCGGAGCCGTGCCGAGACCATTCCCGACCCCGAGCTGCGGACCCAAGCATTGGCGAGCATCGCCTCGAAGGAATTCCACTGTCAGGGTGGATCGGTATACGCCGCAATCAATTTCGACCGAAAAGACGTGCTTATTCCGCTGATCGTGGCGCTTCAGACCATCAGCGATTATCTCGACAATCTGTGCGATCGAAGCACTTCTTTGGACCCGGAAGATTTTCGTCTCTTACATAAGTCGATGCTGGACGCGATCGATCCGTCGGCGCAGCCGGACAACTATTACCGGTTCCGCGACGAGCAGGAAGACGGAGGATATTTGAACGCGCTGGTCGCGACCTGCCAGCAGAATATCCGCAAACTGCCCGGTTACGCCTATGCTCAGCCTTATGTGCGTCTCCTTGTCGGCCTGTACGGCGATCTTCAGGTGTATAAGCATATCTCGCACGAACTGCGGGAACCTTCGCTGACGTCTTGGAGAGCGCGGCATGCCGATCTTGCGCCCGATTTGTATTGGAACGAATTTGCCGCCGCGACCGGATCGACGCTCGGCATGTTCATGCTGTTCGCCGGCGCGAGCCGGGAGGATTTCGATGCCGACGCGGCGAAGTCCGTTTACGAAAGCTATTTCCCTTACGTCTGCGGACTCCATATCATGCTCGATTATCTGATCGATCAAGAAGAGGACCGCATCGGCGGCGACCTGAATTTCTGCAATTATTACGAAAGCAGCGAAGCCATGTTGGCCCGCGTCGAAGAGATCGTGAACGGCGCGCGCCGCGACGTGGCGAGGCTTCCGCATGCCGCTTTCCACCGTATGGTAATCGAAGGTTTGCTCGCGCTGTACTTGTCCGATCCGAAGGTCAGCGAGCAGAAAGACGTGCGTATCGTGTCTAAACGGTTGATGAAAAGAAGTCCTCTGACGCGATTGTTCTTTTTCGTCAACAGTATATGGATCCGCAAACATAAGCAGCACTAACAAGGAGGATGCAACATGTCAGCAGTAAAAAAAATCGCAGTATTGACCAGCGGAGGAGACTCCCAAGGGATGAACGCCGCGCTTCGCGCCGTCGTCCGCAGCGCCATCTATCACGGGATCGAGATCTTCGGCATTCAACGCGGCTATCAGGGCCTGCTTAATAACGATATCTTCTCGATGGATCTCCGCAGCGTCGGCGATATCATCCAACGCGGCGGAACGGTGCTGCAATCGGCACGTTCCAAAGAGTTCTATACCGAAGAAGGACAGCGCAAAGGCGCGGAAATCCTTCGCAATTACGGCATCGACGGCTTGGTCGTCATCGGCGGCGACGGTTCGTACCACGGCGCGAACAAGCTGAGCAAGCTCGGCATCAATACGATGGGCCTGCCGGGCACCATCGATAACGATATCTCGTTCACGGACTACACGATCGGCTTCGATACGGCCGTAGGCGTGGTCGTCGACGCGATCAACAAACTGCGCGATACGATGTCTTCGCACGAACGCGCTTCGGTCGTGGAAGTCATGGGCCGTCACTGCGGCGATATCGCGCTGCACGCGGGTCTGGCATCGGGCGCGGAAACGATTCTTGTTCCGGAAGTTCCTTACGATCTGGACGAAGTCGCGCAGCGCATGACGCACAATTTCGCGATGGGCAAACGCCACAGTATCATCGTGGTCGCCGAAGGCGCGGGCAAAGGCGAAGACATCGCCCGCGAATTGTCGCAGCGCTCCAAGCAGATCGACGCGCGCGTGACCGTTCTGGGTCATATCCAGCGCGGCGGCACGCCGACTCCGTTCGACCGCAATCTCGCCAGCCGTCTGGGCGACTTCGCCGTACGCTCGCTGATTCAAGGCGAGAGCGACAAAGCCTGCGGCATCATCAAAGGCGAATTGACGCTGACGGACATCGACAAAGTCGTCAACACCAGAACGGCGTTCGACCACGAAATGTACGAGCTGGCGCTGCGTTTGTCGCAGTAATCGCCGTTTTGCTTTTACCGGCAGCCTTCGCGTTCGGAGCGGCAGATTCTTCTGCGGCTTTCGGCCCGAAGGCTTTTTGGCGTTTGCGTAAGCGGCCGAGGTGGTAAGGGTAATGAAGGTAAGAAAAAAAGAAAGGAGGCGCGGCCAATGATTACGATCGGATTGAGCGGCTGGGGCGATCATGATTATATCTACCCGACCAAAGAAGCGGCCAAGCAGAAATTGGTGACGTACGGAAAAATGTTCGGAACCGTCGAAGTGGACAGCATGTTTTACGCGATCCAATCCAGGCGAAACATGGAGAAATGGGTCGAAGAGACGCCGGCCGGTTTTTCGTTTATCGTCAAAGCGTATCAAGGGATGACCGGACATTCGCGCGGCAAAATTCCTTTCGACAGCGAAGACGAAATGTTCGAAGCGTTCCGTTTGTCGATCGGCAATATGCAGCAGGCGGGCAAACTCAAAGCCGCGCTGTTCCAATTCCCGCCTTGGTTCGACTGCACGCGCGAGAACGTGGCGAAGCTGCGCGAGATTCGCGCCCGCATGGAAGGATATCCGTGCGCGCTGGAATTTCGCAATCAGAGCTGGTTCCAGCCGGTGATGCGCGAACGCACGCTCAAATTCATGCGCGAAGAACGCTGGATTCACAGCGTCTGCGACGAACCGCAGGCCGGTATAGGTTCCGTGCCGATCGTCGAGGAAGCGACCGACGAGTCGCTGACGATCGTGCGGATGCACGGTCGCAACGAGTCCGGTTGGCAGTCCGCCAACCAGCCGAATTGGCGGGAAGTGCGTTATCTCTATCGCTATAACACGCAGGAGTTGGAAGAATGGGCGGAGCGGCTGCGGCGGTTGGAGAAGCAGTCGCAAGACGTGTTCGTCGTGTTCAACAACAACTCCGGCGGGGACGCCGCGGAGAACGCGCGCGAACTGATGGCGATTCTGGGTCAGAACGTGCCGAAGCTTCCCGGCGAAGACGAACCGCAGCAGTTGGATTTGTTCGAGTTCTGACCGGCCGGGCGTGGCGACCCGAGACCGAGACCCGAAAGGGTCATGAAAAAACCGTTCTTATCCCCGCCTGCGCGGAGAAAAGGAACGGTTTTTGTCGTAGGCTGTACGGGCTGCGCAAACGGACTTAAGCGGCATGGGATCAGACGGGTTCCGTGTCCCGGTCGGGAAGCGACAATTTCGGCATCCGCTGTACCTTGAACAAGCGCAGAAGCAGCAGCGCCGCGCCGACGGCGAGTCCGGCGATCAAGCCCAGCCAGTAGCCGAACGGACCTATCGACGTATACACGGCCAACACGAAGCCGAGCGGCAGTCCGATGCCCCAATAAGCGATCAGCGTGATAAAGAAAGCCGGCGTTACGTCTTTGTATCCGCGCAGCGCGCCTTGAATCGGCGTCGCGAGCGCGTCCGACAGTTGGAAGAAGATCGCGTAGCCGAGGAATTGGACGATCAGCGCCGTGACGGCCGGATCGGTCGAATAGATCCGCGCGACTTGGTCCGAGAACAGAAGCAGGACTACCGCGGTAGCCAGCGCCATGATCACGGCGGAAGAGATACCGATCAGCGCGTACTGCCTGGCGTCTTTGCGCCGGCCGGCGCCGACTTCGTAGCCGACGAGGATGGTCAGCGCCATGCAGATGGCGAGCGGGATCATGTACAGCGTCGACGCGAAGTTGATCGCGGCCGAATGGGCGGCGACGGCGTTCGTGCCGAAACGGTTCATCAGCAGCGTGACCGCGGCGAAGATCGACGTCTCGAAGAACGTCGCGAAGCCGATCGGGATGCCGAGCTTCAGCAGTTCGCCCTGTTTGGCCCACGAGATTCGGTGCCAACGGCGGAAAAAGCCGAAACTTGCGAACGGTTCGCTGCGGTGCATGATCAAAGCGGCGATCAGGAAGATGACCCAATACGTGACGGCCGTGGCGATGCCGGCTCCGACGCCGCCCAGTTTCGGGAAGCCGAACTTGCCGAAGATCAGCAGGTAGTTCAGCAGCAGCTGCACCGGCATGGAGCAGAGCGTGATCGCCATCGAGACCCGCGTCTGTCCGAGCGCGTCGATGCAGCCGCGCAGCACCGTATACCCGAACAGCGGAACGACGCCGAAGGCGAGGCATAGCAAGAACTTGTACGCGGTATCGGCGACTTCCGCTTCCGCGTTCATGAAGCCGAGGGCCGGCCGAAGCAGCAGGCCTCCGAGAATCAGCACGGCGGCCGAGAACAGGAGCGACAGCAGCAGCGCTTGGAACACGTTATAACGGATATCGCGTTCCTTGCCGCCGCCGACCAGATGCGAGACGATCGGCATGATGCCGTTCAGCACGCCGTTAAGGCCGGTCTGGATCGGAATCCACAGGCTGACGCCGATCGACACCCCGGCTTGAGCAGCGGGACTGACGTGGCCCGTCATGCTCGTGTCGAAGAAAGCCATAGCCGACAAAGCGATCTGCGTGACGAAAATCGGCACGAACACGACGAAAAATTGAGACCATTTTTGCTTGAGAGTAGAAGTGGGATGCATATCTTGAACGTATCCTTTCATCGGGCCTTCGTCGAGCGGAACGCGGGCGCAGGCAAAAACCCGGCCGAGAAGGCCGGGCTGCCGCCGAATATGTGCCGCCGCGCCGGAAGACGCCGCATCATAGTGCGATCGAACGGTCCGCGGAGATCAGTCTTTCGGTCCGTAGTTGCCGTTCGAGGTATAACGGTTGGACGCGTTCCACAGCAGGTATTCGTCCACGCCCATATCGGCCATCGCTTTGATCTGCGCGTCGACTTCGGCTTTGCCGTATTTGGCGTAATGGCCGCTGCCGAGCCAGCTTGCCGTAAAGTCCTGAATCCACGGGCGAACGATCGGCCGCTGCGATTCGTCTTTGATCTCGTCCAATTTCTTGAACGTGTCGACCATCGAGCCTTTGATCGTTTTGTACGGTTCTTTGTCCGGATCTTTGGCGCCGAACCAACCGGTCGAGTAATGGCTCGGATAGACCATCGGCGCGATAACGTCGACGTTTTCCGAGATCTTGGTAAAGTCCTGCCCGATGCCTTCCGCCGCCGGCACGGATGCGGCATAACCGAAGATGTCGACGGAGACCCGAACGCCGAGCGGAGCCAGTTCTTTGCGCGCGTACTGCACGAATTCGGAGACGGCTTCGGTCCGCGTTTTGTCGCCTTGTTTTTCGTATTTCAACGTATCGGCGCGTTTCTCGAATCCTTCGGCGAAACGGACATAGTCGAACTGGATTTCTTTAAAGCCCATCGCGGCCGCTTCTTTGGCGATCGCGACGTTATAATCCCATACTTTTTTGCTGTACGGATTGACGAACGCGTCGCCGCCGCCGTTTTTCCAGACGCTGCCGTCGGCATTGGTGAACGACAGTTCCGGGTGTTTTTCGGCCAGCACCGTGTCTTTGAACACGACGATGCGCGCGATCGGGTAGACGTTATGCTTTTGGAGTTTGCCCATCAGGTCTTTGATGTCCGGGATGAACTTTTGGGCAGTGCCCATCTTGAGCAGATCCTGATTCTCGGTCTTGTACGTTATGTACCCCAGGTCGTCTTTGATGTCGATTACCATCGAGTTCAGACCGGTATTGTCGAGCAGATCCAGCAGTTGGTTCATTCGCGAACCGCCCGCGCTGTATGCCGTGACGTAGACCCCTTTGACTTTCGGGGCGTCCGGCTGCGGGTCGATCTTGACCGGCGGGTTGTCCGCGTCGATGACCACGTTGTTCTTCTGGGCGGTGAGGGCGCTCATGTTCCACGCCGATTCGACCGCTACCGTGATCGGATTGGGGTTCGTTTGGGCAGGCTGCACGCTTTCCGGGTTGGATGCGCCTACCGTCAGAGCCAACAGGCTCCATAAGATGTCCATTTCATTCTCTCCCTTGTGTATGCGTGATTCTGGGCCGGAAGGGCCGTTACCAGTATAGCGTTTTTTTGCCTCGGCGAAGCAACAAATTTGTCACGAATCCCTGATTATTCCGGCGCGCGGCACATCTTGAATATTTAACCTCTTGCATCACGGACGAATCGCGGAGATCGGGACAAATATGTAGGGCCGCTCTTCCGTCTAAGGAAGAAGCGGCCTTATGGGTCGAACTTATGAAGAAGATCAAGCGCGAATCTTGCGGGTCATTGCAGAACTTCCGGCGTCTGATGCTCCAGGATGCTGTGATGGATAATGTCGAGCGCGTCTTCGGCTTCGAGAATACCCAGGCCGTCGCGAAGGACGATCACGGAATCAAGCTCCTGCTGCTTCAAGAACGAAAGCATGTCGGGGTACCATTTCATCACGATTTGCTCAAGTTTTACGGCTTCCATTTCCATAGTCGTCACCCTTTCTTTTCCGGAATCGTACGTCATTGTCTGACTCGAATACCTGAGAAAAGCTAACCATGCGCTGCCTATGAAGCTGAAGCGTGAAGCTTGTCAACCGGGACTCCGGGGAGATCCCGGAAGCGGTACGGATTCATTATAACACAGGATTTTACGAAATTCGATTTCGCGCCTTTTTCTTCGGAAGCGTTACATCGAGCGTTTGCGGAACGAGCCCATGACCCCTACCGTTTCCACGATATTGACGAAAGCGCGCGGATCGGCTTCTTTGATGATGCGCCGCAGCTCGGCCAACTCGTAGCGGGTGGTGACGGTCATCAGCATGTCTTTTTTTGCGTGGGAAAAAGCGCCTTCGGCCGGAATCCGCGTCACGCCGCGTTCGATCTGCAGCAGGCGTTCGAGCATCTTCTCCGTATCGTCCGTGATGATGAACAGCGTGACTTTGGTATGGCTGACGTGGATCATGTCGACGACTTTGCCCGTGATATAGATCGAGACCATCGAGAGCAGGGCCAGATTCCAATCCTCCTGCAGATAGCCCATCGCCAAAATGACCAACCCGTTCAACGCCACGAGCACGTTGCCGACGGGAAAATCGCGATAACGCGTGACGATCGAGCCGAGAATATCGAAACCGCCGCTCGAACCGCCGACGCGGAACGAGATGCCGGCGCCTACGCCGACCAGCACGCCGCCGAAGACGGAGGAGAGGATAGGGTCGTTGGCGACCATGCGTTCCGGAACGAGCGTGACCAATACCGTGACGGCCGCGACGGAAACGATGCTCAGCAGGATAAAGCGCCGTCCGAGCAGAAACCAACCCGCGATCAGCATCGGCACGTTGTAGACGAAATACAGCACCCCGATCGAGAGCGGGGTGAAGTAGCCGGTAAGCATGGAAAGGCCCGATACGCCGCCGCTGAGCAGTTGATGGGGAATCAAGAACAGGTTGAAACCGGCCGCGATCAGCAGAGCGCCGACGACCGTCGTGACGATATGACCCAAGCGAATAAACAAGACAACCACTCCTGAAAACAAAATGAGTTTCAAAAAAAATATGAAAAACGTGAAAAAATGTGACAAACCCTTGAAAGGTTTACTGGCTTTTTGATAGTCGCTTATGGTATAATGATTTAGATGTTCTTGAGTAGATCTTTCTCGTTTCCGTAACCGTCAACGGCTGAGCGGAAGAATCACGAGTAAAAGGTTAAACGGTATATAATAAGGCTTTGGCTTTTCGGTTTGAAAAGCTCCTCCCCTTTGTCCAAGCCAAGTGTTGAGGTACGGAGAACTTGGCGCAGCAGCAGTATGAGGAACCCTTCGGTTATCGATCGGTTGCGGCTACTTAAGAATACAGAATCCGAAAGCGGCTTGTCCACAGAAAGTGGCGGTCGCTCACAATAAAAGGAGCATGAATCTATTGGCAAATTTTGTAGACTTCGATTTGGAACCAAAAGTATTGCAGGCAATCACGGAAATGGGCTTTGAAGAAGCGACTCCGATCCAGGCGCAGGCGATTCCGATCGCGCTGACCGGAAGCGACATGATCGGACAAGCGCAGACCGGTACGGGCAAAACGGCCGCGTTCGGCATTCCGATGATCAGCAAGATCGCTCGCGAAGAAGAAAAAATCTCGGCACTCATCATGGCGCCTACCCGCGAACTCGCGATTCAGGTTGCCGACGAGATCGAGAAACTGGCCCGTTTCAAAGGCCTGCGTTCGCTGGCGATCTACGGCGGTCAAGACATCGTGCGTCAGATCCGCGCCCTGAAAAGAAAACCGCAGATCATCATCGGTACGCCGGGACGTCTGCTTGACCACATCAACCGCAAAACGATCAAGCTCGACGATGTTCACACCGTCGTACTGGACGAAGCGGACGAAATGCTGGACATGGGCTTCATGGACGACATCCAGTCGATCCTGAAACTCGTTCCGGAAGAGCGTCAAACGCTGCTGTTCTCGGCAACGATGCCGGCCAACATCAAACGTCTGGCCGAGCAGTTCCTGAAGAACCCGCAGCACGTATCCGTCATTCCGAAGCAAATCAGCGCTCCGCTGATCGATCAGGCTTACATCGAAGTGCCTGAGCGTCAGAAGTTCGAAGCCCTGACCCGCCTGATCGACATGGAATCGCCGGAACTGGCAATCCTGTTCGGACGCACGAAGCGCCGGGTCGACGAACTGTCCGAAGCGCTGCAAAAACGCGGTTACTCGGCGGACGGCCTGCACGGCGACCTGTCGCAGAACCAACGCGACGCGGTTATGCGCAAGTTCCGCGACGGCAGCATCGAAGTTCTCGTAGCGACGGACGTTGCGGCGCGCGGTCTCGACGTATCGGGCGTCTCGCACGTAATCAACTTCGACCTTCCGCAGGATCCGGAGAGCTACGTTCACCGGATCGGCCGTACGGGCCGCGCGGGCAAAGAAGGCAAAGCGTGGTCGTTCGTAACGCCGCGCGAGCTGGATCACCTGAACTTCATCGAACGCGTAACGCGTCATAAGATCGCCCGCAAACCGCTTCCTACGATGAGCGAAGCAATCGAAGGCAAACAACGCATCCTCGCCGAGCGTCTGCTCGAAGTGGTGCAGGACGGCGAACTGAACGAATACAAAGCGATCGCGATCCAAATGCTGGAACAATACGATTCCGTCAACTTGCTGTCGGCGGCGATGAAGCTGATGACCGGCGAGAAAAAAGACGCGAAGATCGAATTGACTCCGGAAGATCCGGTTCGCGTGAAACGTCGCAAACCGTCGGGCAGCTACGGCGGCGGACGTTCGGGCGGCGGTTACAAAGGCGGAAGTGGCAGCGGTTATAAAGGCGGCTACAAAGGCGGAAGCAGCAGCGGACGCAGCGGCGGCTACCAAGGCGGCAGCCGTTCGGGCGGAACCGGCGGCTACAAAGGCTCCAAAGAAGGCGGCTACCAAGGTCGCGGCAAGTCCTCTTACCAAGGACAAGGCGGAGACCGTCCGGCTCCTAAACGCGACAACTACGAAGGCTAAGAACGAATCGAGCAATCCCCGAGCGGCGCATCCTTGCGCCGCTCTTTTTGTTTCTTTCTTTGCTTTTTCGCCCGGAAGACGTGCAAACGTTTCGAAACCCTTTTTGCAAAGGGTGGTTTTTGCGGAAGGGAACCGTTATAATGAAATATCATACGGCATAAAGTGCGTTTTCGCGTATTACGCGGCGATTATGCGATTTTTGAGGAGGAATACCTGTTGGAATTTAGGGGGCTTACAGGGGGCATCTATCGCCTGACCGAGTGGATCATGCGTCTCTCGGGTACGAATCTGCTCTGGGTGATCTGTTCGGTGCCGTTCTTGTTCATCTTGTACATGCGGCTGGCGATCGACCCGCAGTACGTGAACGAAGCGGTTACGCTGAATTGGGCGCTGGGGATTCTGGCACCGGTTACATTGTTCCCGGCCACGTCCGCCATGTTTACGGTGACGCGGAAATGGGTCATGGGAGAGCCGGACGTCAAGATCATTCGTACGTTTTTCAAAGGCTACAAAGAAAATTATAAACAGAGCCTCGTAGGCGGACTCTTCTATACGCTGCTGTTCGTGGTCATGTACGTGGACATCACGGTCTACATGGTGCAGTTCCGCAACATGCAGCTGTTCGGCATCCTGATGCTGATCTTGATGATTCTCCTGTTCGTCTCGCTGTTCAATTTCTTCTCGATGGTCACGCACTATCATATGAAGATCGGCGGCATTCTCAAAAACGCGATCCTGCTGACGCTGCTGCGTCCGTTCCGCGTATTCTCGACTCTGCTCGGCGCGATCGCCGTCATCTATATCTGCTTCACCTACATGCCGGTGCTGATCGTGATCTTTGCCGGAAGCGTGATCGCTTGGTTCGCGTTCTTCAACTTCTACGCGACCTTTACCAAGATGCAGGAACAGGCCAAGAAACGCGAAGAAGCGCAGAACGCGGATCAAGAATCGGAGATCATCGAACTGGGCAAAGAGAAGAAAGAAAAGTAAAAAAGAAATAGTGAAGGTTCTTTAACAAAAGTCGTCTTCGGCGTTTACATTACGGTGCGTAAGCGCTATAATGACGTTACATCCTGCGATGTACGTTTCGGTCTTTCGTTGTTTTGAACCAATGGATAAGTCTCGGGAGATCTACATTAGGCGCCGCGATGAAAAGCCCTGTCTATATGACATGGGGACTTCAAAGCCCGTCTTGCGGTCACCCACCTGCGATAGCAGGTTCGAGACAATGTCACCGGACGGCAGAGCGGGATCTCTTTTTGCCTAGCGGGGAATGTCCCTGCCGGGCGTACATAACAAGACAGCGTTGAATCCCGAACGGGATAAAGCGTCCTTGCACCGGGTGTAGGCCACTCTCGGGCAGGGACGTTTTTGTTGTGTTTTTCTTTTGTTCTGAATCGAACAATGATACACTAGGAAGTAAGGAACGCAGAGTACGAGGGGTAACGTTAAAGGAGGAAAGATCTTGTCGTTTAAACGTACACTGGTCGGGATCATTCGCAGTCAGGAAGGAACAAGCGACCGCGCAGCCGACCCTAAGATGAAAACGAGATACTACAGCCTTTCCAGAGACAGAGCGTGGGAGGAAGTCAGCGCGACGCTGAAAAAAATTCCCGGTTATACCGTGCTGCACGAAGTGGCGGGCGTCGGAGAGATCACGCTGGAGAAACGCACGAAGTTCGGACGGACGATGGATATTACCGTATCGGTATTGGCCGTCGGACCGGTGAAGAGCGCCGTGGACATTTATTCGGCTTCCCGCGGATCGCTGGGCGATCTGGGCGCCAATTATCGGACGATTCTAAGCTTGTTCGCGATTCTGGACAAAAAGCTGGCATCGTACAAAACGACAAGTTAAGTCGGAGGGACGAGAGGCAGAGACCGATCGGTCTTCGTCGAACTTTCGAGTTGATGTAAGCGCACCCGCTCTGTAGAAGTCTTAAGCAGAGCGGGTGCGTTTTTTCGTCGATTCGGGGAAAAGGATCAGTGCCTTGTCAACGCTAAAGGTACTAGTACCTTGTCAACACTAAAGGTAGGAATACGCTCCCCTGAATCGCACCTAAAGCGTGTGCGTTTCAGTGAAACATAATCCTGTGATTAAGAGTTGAAAGGGTACTACAGCAGCGCTTTAACGGCCGCGATCGCTTGCTCGTAGTTCGGATGATTGCCCATTTCCTGCAAATATTCGACATAAGCGATCCGGTCGTTTTCGTCCAACACGAAGATCGCGCGCATATCGAGCTGGAATTCTTCGATCAGAACGCCGTAGGCTTCGCCGAACGAACGTCCTTTGTAGTCGGACAAAGTCACGACTTGGTCGACGCCTGCCGCGCCGCACCAACGGGCCTGCGCGAACGGAAGATCGACGCTGACGGTCAAGATGACGACTTTGTCGCCCAGATCGGCGGCTTCGGTATTGAAACGCCGCGTCTGCGCGTCGCAGGTTCCGGTATCGAGAGAAGGGACCACGCTGATCAATTTGATCTTGCCCGCGAAGTCTTTCAGCGAAGCTTCCTCCAGCAGATTGCGGTTCAGTTTGAAGTCCGGCGCCGAGTCGCCGACTTTGAGTTCGGGACCGATCAGGGTGATCGGGTTGCCTTTGAATGTGGCGACGCCCGTACGTTGTTGAGTCATCACGAATAACCTCCTTGAATATGCCGATATGAAGCCGGGACGTTTGGATTTTCCCGCACCTTTTTATTATAATATTGGTTAAGGATCGTTTGCAAAAAATAGAATAGCGGAAAAGAGGAAAATCATGATTTTTGTAAGGTACGAAAAATGGAACCAGTACCTGAAGTTCTATCCGGTCACCACTTTGTTCATCGTGATCAACGTGGCGATGTTTATCATTATGGCGCTGGACGGTACTTATCGCGCGGAAGCTTCGGGAGCGGCGCTGCTCAAATACGGTGCATTATCCAACGCGGTCGGTCTTCCCGGCATTGGAGACGTGGAATCCCCGTGGCGTTACCTGACTTCGATCTTCCTGCACGGAAGTTTCGAACATTTGCTGTTTAACTGTTTCGCGATTCTCGTGTTTCTTCCTCCGCTGGAACGGCTGTTGGGTCATATTCGTTATGGCGTGCTCTATCTGCTCAGCGGGATCATCGCCAATCTAATCAGTATGGGAGCGTACGAGCGGGCAGGTCAGATCTTTATCTCGGTAGGCGCTTCCGGCGCGATCTACGGGGGATACGGCGCGTTCTTATATCTGGCTCTGTTCCAGCGGCAGAAGATGGATAAGGCTTCGAGACAGACGATCTATATCCTGCTGGCGATGGGATTAATCTTTACGTTTGCGTCTCCGGAAGTCAACGTCTGGGCGCATCTGGGCGGAATGATCGCGGGCTTCTTCTTGTACGGCCTGATGATTCGTCTGCCGCTGGGCCGGAAGATCGGTTAAGCCGCTTTTGCCGATTTCGATATTCATGACGTTAATGCTCATCAAAAAGCCGACCTCTTCTCGAGGTCGGCTTTTGGCGTGAAATCGGAACGGCCGGCAGGATCGCTTGGCGCGGACTAACCGAGCTCCGCGTTCCGCCAAAACGAAACTTGGTCGACGTCCGCCACTTCGATCCGGTTGCGGCCGTTGTTTTTGGCTTCATACAGCGACTTGTCCGCTTCGGCGAACACATGCAGCAAATATTCGTCCAGATCGTCGAAAGCCGGCTGACGTACGAAACGTTCGATCGCCAGCACGCCGATGCTGACCGTGACGCTTACGGCCTGCGCGGATTGTTCCAAACGAATCTCGTTGGATTCGACCGTCGAACGAACTTTTTCCGCGAGCCGTCTCGCGGTTTCCCGGTCGGTATTCGGCAGATACAAGATAAATTCTTCGCCGCCGTATCTCGCCAGAATATCGTTTTGGCGAATGCACTGACGGACGGCTTCGGCCGTCCGATACAGCACTTCGTCTCCGACGACGTGTCCGTAGCGGTCGTTGACCGTTTTGAAGAAGTCGATATCGAACAGTATGAACGAGAAAGGCGTATGCGGCTTGACGTTCAGCATCATGTCTTTGGCAAGGCGCTGCGTCAGATAACGACGATTGTAGCATTGCGTCAAGCTGTCCGTCAGCGCCATCTCTTCGAGTTTGCGGTTGGCCTGCGACAATTCCATGCGCGCGCGGTCCAATGAACGGTTCCGCTCGTGCAGGACATCGTTCTGGCGGTTCAATTCTTGAACCAGACGCCGCTCTTGAGAAACGTCTTGGAAAGCGAGGATATGTCCGATCGGTTGGCGGGAAGCATCGAAGATCGGAGACGTTTGCAGGATGAAGTGCAGGCCGTTTCCGCGTTCCGCGAACAGTTCGATATGGAACAGGTCTTCGTCTTTGCGCTTGTAATGTTCCAGAAACTGCTTGCTGTCTCCCGTGACCCGAACCGAAGCGAAGAAAGTCTCGATATCGAAAAGGCTGCCTTCCCTGATGTCCAGAAACTTTCTTAACGCGCGATTGGCTTCGACCACCGAATCATGTTCGTCCAGTACCAGAATGCCGTGCGGAATCGTATTGATAATGTCTTCATGCGCGATCGAGACCAGGTCGAATACCTTGTAGCGGGTAATGACGAACGCAAAAAATAAAGCGGTAATGAAAATGCCCAGCGAAGTCAGTCCGGGAATGATCGGCAAATAGTCGGCGAGGATGACGTTGAACAGAACATCGGCACCGACGAAAAAGACCAATACGCAAATGCCCCACAAGACGAGGCGGATCTGATTTTTGAGGCTGGCCGAAGCCGCGGGCGATCTTAGCGCGCGAACCAGCACGATCAGCGAAGCCAAGAAATAGCAAGCAAGCACCGCCATCGTCAACCAAAAGATAGGGCCGTAGGAACGATCGACGTAGCCGTCCCGGATCGGGCTGGTGAACAAATGGAACGGATTGGCGATAATGCCGATCGAGACGATCGCGGCAGGCAGGAACAGCGGAGCGATCGAGCGGAATTCAAGTTTCTCCGCGTCGCCCGCGAGGAAGAGCGTAAACAGCAGCCACCCGCTGGCAAGCATCAGGCAAGCGGCGAAAGATAACGAGACATAGACGAATTGGATTTCGGGGTCCTGTACGATATGCGTGGCGAATTGGCACAGCGGCCAGAGCATCATGAAGAAGTGGAACACGAAATAGACTTTATGTAGATTGGTGACTCGAACAGCGAAAAAGATATAAGCGAACAAAACGAACAATAGGACGAACAGGAAGAGATCAAACCACACTGATAAGCTCACGAACCTTCTCCTTTTTGTGCGAAAACCGCGATCGAGTTCAACTCTTCAAAGTAGCTGTATAGTACCATAAAACCCGGCAACTTAGCTAATATTTCTTGATTGAAGCCTCGGCTCGAGGCTCGAACGGCACGGATAGGCGGCTGCGTCCGCAGAGAATACGGAAAAACCGGCGGAGGACGGATGCCTTCGCCGGTTCAGGGGTTAATCGCGGTTATTGAAAATGCCGATCAGACGAATCAATTCGAGCAGCGAAACCAAAGCCGCGGCTACGTAAGTCAGAGCGGCGGCGTTCAAGACTTTGCCGACTCCGCGTTCTTCTTCGTTGGTGATAAAGCCTTCGGAGACCATGATCTCCCGCGCGCGGTTGCTGGCATTGAATTCGACCGGCAGCGTGATCAGTTGGAATACGACGGTGACGGCGAAGAACAAAATGCCGACGCCGATCAAGCCGGTGGCGCTGAACAGGAAGCCCGCCAAGATCAAGAACGGGGCGATACCGGAAGCGAAGTTGACGACCGGGAAGATCTTGTGGCGCAGAGACAGCATCGGATAAGCTTCTTTGTGCTGAATGGCGTGGCCGATCTCGTGGCAGGCGACCGAGACGGACGAGATGCTGTTGCCGTAGTAGACGTCTTCGGATAAAGCGACCGTCCGGTTGACCGGATTGTAATGGTCGGACAGCGTGCCCGGAACCGTCACGATCTGCACGTCCTGCAGGCCGTTCGTATCCAGCATATGGCGAGCGGCTTGATAACCGGTGATGCCGCTGTTCACCGGAATTTCGCGCCATTTGTTATAAGTGCCTTTGACCCGGAACTGAGCCCAGATCGTCAGAATGAACGCCGGGATGATCAGAATGTACATAAAAGTGTTAAAGCTCATACTCGTTTCCCTCCAATTTTTGTCGAGAACCTTACTTGTACCTTGTCGACGATAGACGATAAAGGTAAGAACCTTTGATTAAGAGTCGACAAGGTACTCTTACATGAGATTCTGCCCGAGCAGCAGCTTGATCGCTTCGATGCAGGCGATACCTTGCGGGACAAGCTGCGAGAACGTCTTGCGGGCCTGCGCCGGATCGAGATCTTGGAGCATCGGCTGCAATTCTTTCAACTCTTTCTCGATTTGCGCGAGATGGCTTTCAAGCAATGTCAGCTTTTCCGAAACCCGTTCGTCGCCGCTGGCCGCGTTCCATCGGTCCAGCCGTTCCCGAATCTCTTCTAATGTAAATTTCTCTTCTTTCAACTCATGAATACGCTGCAGACGGAGCAAAGTTTCAGGTCCGTATAATCGGTAATTGGTCATCGACCGGTCGCGCGGCTGGATCAAACCCAGCTTGGTGTAATAGTCGATGGTCCGTTCGCTGGTGCCCGCCGCCTTTGCCAGCTCGCCGATCCGGAACAGTTTCATATCCCCATCGCCGTCTCACCCTTTCCTTAACAGTAGTAAAAGTAAGCAGATATCAAAAGATGACCTTGACAAATTCAATTATAGCCAACTAAAAGCATACAGTCAAACGTTATGGTTTCGACCTGAAAGCGCTCTCTGTCGCATTAACGCGAGTAGATCTTTTCGTTCGAAAAAAATTCTGAAATAAATCGGATTTTTTTATGAAAATACACTTGTCAGCTTTCTTGCCGCGGTTTATAATGACACCAAGAGTTTCACATAATGTTAGATAAAATTACATGAAGAGGGTGTGGGGAAATGAAGAAGAAATGGTGGGCAGGAATCGGAGCATTAGCGGCGGTATCGGCGTTCCCGGTCAGCGCGTACGCGGCGGAAGCCGTTGACGGCACGACGCTTACGAACGGCGTGAACATGGCATTCGTGTTTATCGCGGCGGTACTGGTTATCTTCATGCAAGCCGGATTCGCATTGCTCGAAGCCGGTTCGGTCCGGATGAAGAACGCCGGGCACGTAGCGGGCAAAACGATCCTTTCCTTCGGCGTCGCGAGCGTCGCGTTCTGGGCTTTCGGTTTCGCGTTCGGCTTCGGCAACGGTAACGGATTCTTCGGCTTCGAAGGTTTCTTCTTCGGAGGAGAAGGCCAAGCGGCATCGTTCGATTCGGTGAACGGTTACGGCCTGCCGGTCTCGCTGATGTTCCTTTTCCACCTCGCTTTCGCGGGCGTATCGCTGGCGATCGCCGGAGGCGGTCTGGCGGAACGCGCCAAACTTAGCGTATACATCGTATTCGGCGCCCTCTTCACGATCGTGATCTATCCGGTTATCGCGCACTGGGTATGGGGCGGCGGCTGGCTCGGATCGATGGGCATGCAAGACTTCGCCGGTTCGACGGTCGTTCACTTGACGGGTGCCACGGCGGCGCTGGTCGCGACGGTTATGCTCAAGCCTCGTCTGGGTAAATACGGAAAAGACGGTAAACCGAACAGCATTCTGGGTCACAACCAAGTATTGTCCGTGCTGGGCGTCATCATTCTCTGGGTAGGCTGGTTCGGCTTCAACCCGGGCAGCGCTTTGACGGTCATGGACGGATTCTTCGCTTATGTAGCCCTGACGACGAATATTGCCGCAGCGGCAGGCGGCGTAGCGGCTCTGTTGATCTCCTGGGTCGTGTTCGGCAAAGCCGACATTCCGAGCATGCTGAACGGCGTGCTGGCGGCACTGGTCGCCATTACCGGTTCCTGCGCGTTCGTCGCGCCTTGGGCGGCGGTCGTGATCGGTCTGGTCGCGGGCGTTCTGACATTCTTCACGGCGCAATGGTTCGAAAGAGCGGGCGTCGACGATCCGGTCTACGCGTTCTCCGTACACGGGATCGCAGGGATCTGGGGCGCGCTTTCCACGGGATTCTTCGCAATGCCTTCCTTGTCCACGGATAAAGGTCTGGGTCAAGCGGGTCTGTTCTACGGCGGCGGGCTGCACCAATTGGGCGTGCAAGCGCTGGGCGTTATCGGCACTCTGGCTTTCGTGGGCGTCGTAACCTTCGTGATCTTCGCGATCATGAAAGCAACGATGGGCATTCGCGTAACGGAAGAAGAAGAAATGATGGGTCTGGACATCAGCGAACACGGCAACTACGGTTACCCTGAACAAATGAAAATGGCGGGCGAAACGACTTTCCACGGTCCGACCAACCCGGAAGCAAGCACGACGCGCACTCCGGCTAACGCCTGAATTTCGAGAAGATGGAAAGGGGGAATCCGGTGAAGCCAACCGATTCGTACGCGGACTATTTGTCGACATCCTATGAGGATTTTTCGCAGATCCGTTCCCCCGAGGAGCTTCGCGAGAGGCGGGTCGCCATGCAGGGCCAATTAAGGGAAGCCTACGACAGCCGAGACGTTCTCGGCTGGAACGCTTCTGTCAATGACATGCACGATCGGCTGATGAGGCATGCGGTCGAATTATGCGAGCATGAGATGGAGGAGGCAGGCTTCGGTCGGCCTCCTGTCTCTTATGCTTTTGTCGTTTTCGGCAGCGCGGGCAGACGGGAACAGACGCTGTGGAGCGATCAAGATAACGGATTGATTTTGTCGGATGCGGAGCATGCGGACAAAGACGGGTACTTTGACGAGTTCGGCCGCCGGCTGACGGACATTCTGGAAACGGCGGGGTACGAGAAATGCGAAGGAAAAGTGATGTGTTCGGAGCCGAGGTGGCGGCGCACGTCTTCGGAATGGGCGGCGCAGCTCGAAGAGTGGAGAAGCGACCTCAGTTGGGAGCCGGTCCGCTATCTGATCATCGCTTCCGATTTCCGTCTGATCGCGGGCGACGCCGCGCTGGCGGAAAGCTGGAAACGGAGCTTTTACGAAGGGCTGCGCGGCAATGCCGATCTTCACGCGGCGATTCTGCGCAATACGGTCCGGCACAAAAAGACATTGAACGTACTGGGTCAGGTGATGACCGAGCGTTTCGGCGACAATGCGGGAGATTTCGACGTCAAATACGGGATGTATATCCCGCTCGTCAACGCCGCGCGATTCATGGCGCTTCAGCACGGCGTCGAGGAGTCGTCCACGCTGCGCCGGATGCAGCGGTTGATCCAACTCGAAGCGGCATCGCTTCCGCTGATCGAGCCGGCTTACGAAGCGTTCCTGACGGCGCTTCGGCTTCGCGGGATGACGGAAATCACGGAGCGCGCGGGTCTGCTTCAGAGCAGCGGTTATCTGCCGAACGCCGAGTTGAAAAAAAAGGAGCAGTTCTACGAGCTCCGCGACAGCTTGGTTCTGGTACGCAAACTGCATCGCGTGCTTCAGCGTCAGCTTAGGTTCGCGGAAAGGAGACGCGCATGAAAGATCCGGCCGGGTCGGGAAGCGGATTTTGGAATATGCTGCGCAGCGGAGGCGTGCCTTCCGCGGTGGCTTCGGTATTCAGAGGGCAGAGCGCCCAGCAGATGGCGTTTATCCGCTCGCTCAGCCGGGAGCAGCGCAGACCCGAAGCGTTGATCACGCCGCTTTCCGAGCTGGAGACCATCGTATTCGATCTGGAGACGACAGGCTTCAACTGCCAGAAAGGCGACGAGATCTTGTCTTTCGGAGCGGTAAAGATGAAAGGCAGCCAAGTGCTGGAAAGCGAGACGTTCTATACGCTCGTCAATCCGCGGATCGAGATTCCTCCTCACATCACCGATTTGACCGGCATTACTCCGGAGATGGTAGAGGAGGCGCCTCCGCTGATCGAAGCGCTGCACGATTTTATGGCGTTTATCGGACATTCGGTATTGGTAGCCCATGCCAGCGCGCACGACAAAGCGTTTCTCAATACGGCGCTCTGGAAAACGTCCAAATCGCATCTTAACCATCGGGTCATCGACACGATGATGATCGCCAAATTGCTGAGTCCTTTCCGAAGCCATTACGGACTGGACGAATTATTGGCGGAAGAAGGCATCGAAATCAAGCAGCGTCATCACGCGCTCGGCGATTCCCTGATGACGGCGAAGCTTTGGGGCGGTTATCTCGATCGGGTCAAAGACAATCAGATCTCCACGCTCGGCGATCTCTATGCCAGACTGGGCAACACGTAGAACCGAAAAAGCGCCGCTTCCGCGTAGAACGGAAGTCGGCGCCTGGATTCGGGACGAAGCGTGCGGCCTGCGGCGGGTACGGCGTTACGGTGCGGACCGAAGCGCGATTTCGGTCCGCATGCCGCCCGCCGCGCGATTATCTGTTTTACCCCGCAGGCTCGCAGCGAAACGGGCTTCGTCCGAGCAGACCGTATTTCTCGCGGAAACCGGTACTGCCGAACGGGCGAAACGCCGCTTTCTCAGAGCTTGCTACCCATGTTTACCCCTCTCAACTGGGCTTTCCGCTGCGGCGGGAAGCCGTTTTTTTGTTGCGCCGGCCCAAAGATCAATGATTGAGAAGGCCGGGTCTCGGTTCGGCCGTATACGTCCCCGGTCCCGATCCTTGCGGTTCTTGGCCGAGCAGCGCGTAGCGCATGCTGTCGACCAGCGCTTCCCAACTGGCTTCGATCACGTTGCCGGACACGCCGACGGTACTCCAAGCATTCTTCGCGTCGCGGGATTCGATCAAGACGCGAACTTTGGAAGCGGTCGCTTCTTTGTCGTCCAGCACGCGGACTTTGTAGTCGCTCAGATGCATATCGGTGAGCTTCGGATAATATTGCAGCAGCGCTTTGCGGAGCGCGTTATCGAGCGCGTTGACCGGACCGTTGCCTTCGCCGGCCGTGTAGAGGCTTTCGCCGCCGATCCGCAGTTTGACGAACGCTTCCGATACGACGGGTTTGCCGGCCGATTTCTCCACCAGCATCTTGAACGACTCGAACGTGAACAGCTCTCGCACTTCGCCGTCCGCTTCGCGCAGCAGCAGTTCGAGCGAAGCATCGGCGCCTTCGAACTGATAGCCGCGATGTTCCAGATCTTTGATCCGGTTGATCGTCTCGGAAGCCTGAGGGCTTTTGGGATCGAGCTCGATGCCGAGTTCCTGCGCTTTCGAGATCAAATTGCTCTGGCCGGCAAGTTCGGAGACGAGCACGCGCTGTTTGTTTCCGACACGTTCGGGAGAGATATGCTCGTACGTGCGGGAATCGCGCAGGATCGCGGAGACATGGATGCCGCCTTTATGCGCGAACGCCGCGCTGCCGACATACGGCTGCCCGTTCGGCATATGCACGTTGGCGATCTCGCTGACGTAACGGGCCGTCGGAACGAGCAGCGCCAGCTTTTCTTCGGGCAGGCAGTTCAGGCCAAACTTCAATTGAAGGTTCGGAATGACCGAACACAGATTGGCGTTGCCGCAGCGCTCGCCGTAACCGTTGATCGTGCCCTGCACTTGAAGAGCGCCCGCGGCTACCGCGCTCAACGCGTTGGCGACGGCAAGTTCGCAATCGTTGTGCGTGTGGATGCCCAGCCGAGCGTCCGGCATCTCCGCCGACAGCGCTTCTACCGCGCTTCGGATCTCGCCCGGCATCGTGCCGCCGTTCGTGTCGCAGAGCACCAGCCAGTCGGCTCCGGCGTCCGAAGCGGCGCGCAGCACGGACTTGGCGTAGTCGGGATTATGTTTGTATCCATCGAAGAAATGTTCGGCGTCGAAAATGACTTCCAATCCGCGCTTTTTGAGATAACGGATCGAGTCTTCGATCATCGCGAGATTTTCTTCGAGCGTGGTCTGAAGCGCCGTATGGACATGGAAGTCCCAAGACTTGCCCACCAGCGTTGCCGCTTGCGCGCCCGATTCGGCGATGCGTTTCAGGTTTTCGTCGTCTTCGGCCGAAGCGCCTTTGCGGCGCGTGCTGCCGAACGCGGTAATCTTCGCTTTGAGACCCAGCTCCTGCACGCGACGGAAAAATTCCACGTCTTTGCCGTTGCTGCCCGGGTTGCCTCCTTCGATATAATGAACGCCGAGTTCGTCGAGCTTGGCGGCGATCTTCAGTTTATCGTCGGCCGACAGGCTGATGCCTTCCCCCTGCGTGCCGTCTCTTAATGTCGTATCGAAAATGGTGATGGACCGTGTCATGGAACTGCTCCCTTCCGTCCGTATTAATTGTCGATTATAACATGAACGCTTTAAACCGGTATAGTAGTCGGGTTAACAATTTTTGCGGACGAAAAAGGAGCGTTGAAGCGCTGTCCGCGCATGAAGGACGCGGCCGCCAAGGTCAGTCGGAGATCCGAATCGCGAGATTGCCGAACTGGCTCCCGGATACCAACCGATCGAATGCCGAAGCCGCGTCGGACAGCGGGCGAACGGAGTCCACGACAGGACGGATACGATGAGTCTCGACGAAATGCAGCATCTCGATAAATTCTTCCCGGCTGCCCATCGAAGTGCCTATCAAACCGAACTGCGAGAAAAATAATTCGCGCAAAGACAGCTCGATCCGCGCGTCGCTGCTGGCTCCGAGGCTGACGATTCGGCCTCCCGGATTCAGCAGCGCGAAAAAACGGGGGAACAACGCGCCGCCGACGCTGTCGAGAATCAAATCGGCTTTGCGCATGCCGGGAACGCTTGCCCAGTCCGCGGCGTTGTCCAGCGCGAGATCGGCGCCGAGCGCGAGAGCTTTGCGCAGCTTGTCCGCGCTTCGGGACGTGACGGCGACCGAAGCGCCTGCCGCTTTGGCCATCATCAGCGCGTAAGTGGCGACGCCGCCGCCGATGCCGGTGACGAGCAGAGACTCTTCGGGCTTCAGTCGGCCCCGGCCGAACAAAGCGCGATAAGCGGTGAGCGCGGACAGCGGCAGCACGCCCGCTTCTTCCCAAGTCAGGAAATCGGGCTTGGCGAAGACGTTCGCGGCGGGAACGGCGACGAGTTCGGCGAACGTGCCCGCGGAAGGGCCGCCCAGAATGGCGGGCACTTCCGGGATTTCGTCGGCGCGCTCCCAACCGAGCGTCGGATGAATGACGACGCGATCGCCGGGGCGAACGTTTTCGACGCCCGCTCCGACCGCTTCGACGATTCCGGCTCCGTCCGAGCCGGGAATCCATTCGCGTTCGGGATGCGCGCGGTCTTTCATCACGAATAAGTCGCGATGGTTCAATCCGGCGGTTTTCAAATGGACGACAACTTCTCCGGGATCGGGCACCGGATCGGGAACGTTCCGATACGCGAGAAGCTCCTGTCCGCCCAATCCTCGGTGTACGACGGCTTTCATGGATCGATCATCCTTTCTTCGCTTTTTGCGGTTTCGCGCTCCGGGCCCGGTTCGCTATGTGCTAGTATAGAAAGAAGGCGCCGACTTGAGAAGTACGCAGATTTTTCAAACCGGGTTCTAAAAATAGTACCTGAACCGTACCGCCGAAGGGAGGGAATCCGATGCATCGAACCAAACTCGCGCCTACGCTCGAAGGATGTCCGGTCGGCACGACGCTGACCGCGATCAGCGGGAAATGGAAAGGAATCCTGCTGTACCATCTGCTGGAAAGTCCTCGAAGATTCAACGAATTCCGCAAACTGTATCCGAATATCACGCCGTTCATGCTGACCTTGCAGCTCCGCGAATTGGAACGCGACGGGCTGGTGCACCGCGAAGCGTACAACGAAGTCCCGCCCCGCGTCGAATATTCGTTGACGGCGTTCGGCCGCACGCTCGAACCGATGATCCTGTTCATGAAAGAATGGGGAGAAACTTACGGAGAGCGGCTCGAAGAAGCGCGGAATCGTGTAAAATAGAATCAGGATCCGTACCGGAAAACAAAGCGGAGAAAGGAGGAGCGTCATGACGGACGTGGACCGTTATTACCCGTCGAAAGGACGGGTTATTTTGCACGTCGATATGAACGCGTTCTATTGCTCGGTGCACGAAGCGGAACATCCGGAGCTGTATCGCGGCAAGATGACGGCGGTCGCCGGCGACAGCGAGAAGCGGCGCGGGATCGTCGTCACCAGTTCTTATCCGGCCCGACGAAAAGGAGTCCGTACCGGCATGACGGCCAACCAGGCGCTTCGTCTGTGTCCTTCGCTCATCCTGATCAAGCCGGATTTTCGATTGTATCGGGCTTACTCGAAAGCTTTTCGCGAAATTCTCTACAGCTACACGCCGATGATCGAAGCGACGTCGATCGACGAGTGTTATATGGACATTACCGGTTCGAAGCAGTTCGGCACGCCGCTCCAGATCGCCGAAGAGATTCAGCGCCGCATCCAAAACGAACTGTCGCTGCCGTGTTCGATCGGGGTAGCGCCGAACAAACTGCTGGCGAAGATGGCTTCCGACATGAAAAAGCCGAACGGCATCTCGGTGCTGCGTATCCGCGATCTGCCGCAGACCTTATGGGATAAACCGTGCGGCGAACTGTTCGGCGTGGGCGCGAAAACGGCGGAAAAGCTGAGCCGGATGGGGATTCGCACGATCGGCGAGCTGGCGCGGACGGAAGAGAAGCGGCTGCAAACGACTTTCGGCGTATTCGGGGCTTGGATGAAGCGCGCGGCTAACGGGCAGGACCGTTCGGAAGTGCAGTCCGTGCCCGAACCGAGCAAATCGGTCGGCCATACGACCACGCTTCCGTACGACGTGACCGAATCGGCCGAAGCGCTGCGGGTGCTGCTCAATCTGAGCGATCAGGTCGCGAGGCGCATGCGTAAACAGCATCTGCTGGCCGGCGCCGTGCAGATCACGATCCGCACGCCGGAGATGAAGACCATCACCCGTTCGCGGACGCTGGAGACGCCGACGGAAGCGGCCGACGATATTTACCGCGAAGCGAAAGCTTTGTACCTGCGGCATTGGAACGACGGCAAAGCGGTGCGTCTGCTGGGCGTGGCGGCCCAGAACCTGACCGACAAGAGCAGCGCGGCCATCCAGCTCGATTTGTTCGATTACGAGCGGCAGCCGAAAAAAGAGAAATTGACGGAGATCATGGACAAGCTGCGCGACAAATTCGGCGAAGACGCGCTGATGACGGCCGGGATGTTGGAAGACGACGGAAGCAAGCGGATGAAAGCCGGACGCACCCCGGGAATTTCTTTTCACGGAGAGCGGGAAGGCCTTAGGAACGATTGAAATCAAAAAGGGTTTATATTATAGTTAGAGGGATGAAGGCTCTCGCAGAAAGCAGCTTCTCGACAAAAAGAATCGGCACTGTCGATAGAGAGTATACAGGAGGGAACATACATGGCTAAATACACATGGGTAGATAAAGACACCTGCATCGCGTGCGGCGCATGCGGCGCGACGGCTCCGGATATTTACGATTACGACGACGAAGGTCTGGCGGAAGTCATCTTCGGCGGCGACAGCAACCACGGGGTTACGGCGATTCCGGAAGACATGCACGAAGACATGATCGACGCATGCGACGGATGCCCGACCGATTCGATCATCGTCGCGGACGAACCGTTTAACAAAGAAGGCTGATTCGACTCGCAAGCGCCGAATACAGGGCAGATCCGGGATAAAGCGTCTCTCTCCTGAACGTACAGGCGGGAGGCGCTTTTTTGCGAAAACGGAATTGGACGCATTTTTCGGGCAAAGGAGTGAAGGGCCGTGAGTCGTTTTCCTCATTTGAAGACTTATGTGCGCGAACACCCGGACAACAAAATGGCTTGGTATCTGCTCGGCAAAGAATACGAAGCCGACGGCCAGCCGGGGAAAGCGAACTACTGCTTCAACCGGGCGCAGGAAGTCTACGAAGCCTACGAACACATCCAAGTTCCGGAAGACATTCTGGCCGAATACGAGCATAAGCTGCGCGAAGCCGCCGACAGGCGGGCCAAACGCGCGGCCAAGCGCCGAAACTGGCTCTTGCTTGCCGTGTTGCTGCTGCTGGCCGGATTCCGCTATGCGGAAGCGCCGGGGATCGGCGGTCCGCGAAGCGCCGCCGAGCAAGCGCCGCCCGCAAGCGGTCTTCCGCCCGAGCTGTTCACGGCCGCCGAAGCCGGCCGGCCCGATGCGGTCGGTGCCGCCGCCGCGGGCTACCTGCAGGACGGGAGGGCGGTTCCGGCTTCCGTTCTGGGCATGAAGCGCGACGGCAAATGGCTGCTCTGGCAGAAAGACCTTCCGGTGATCGCGAAGATCGAACCCGGCTTGAAGCGCGGAGAAACCCTGCTGCGCAGCTACGACCGGAAGACCTGCGATTGCGAGGCGGACACCTCTTCGCAAGAACGCAAAGCCGCGCAGGCATGGATGAACGAACAAGAAAGCCTTGCGGTATTGGCTTCCGCGATCCGGACTTACCGGGAAACCCGAGGCGGACTGCCGCAGAGCTTGGACGATCTGAATCGAACGTTTCCGAACAACGTGTTGTCCGGATCGACCCCGACGATGAAACGCTCGTTCTCGGCCATGACGACGCTGGCGAAACGCCAAGCTTACGGGCAGGCTTCGAAGCCGTTGGCGGAAGGAGGCCGCGCCGTCGCCGTTTCCACGCTCGGCGGCAAGCCGTATCTGGAGCAGCCGCTCGAGATTATCGTCGATCGGTCCCGCCATCGTCTGGCTCTGGTGAGCGGGAACGTGCTGCTGCGCAATTACGAAGTAGGCTTGGGCGGCAGCAAGACGCCGACGGGAACGTATGCGATCAGCGACAAAGTGGTCAATCCCAACGGCAAACCAAACGGAGAATTCGGCAGCCGGGGCATGCAATTGTCGGATACGGATTACGCGATCCACGGGACGAACGAGCCGGACAGCATCGGCGGCGACGAATCGCACGGCTGCGTACGGATGAACAAAGACGACGTCGAAGAACTGTTCGATATGGCGCCGGCCGGCACCAAAGTCACGCTGACCGACAACGTGCTGCCGGAAAAGACGCTGACTGCGAAGCAGCCGTTCAAGTCGCAGGATCGGCAGGATCAGACCAACGACAAAAAAGTGTACCATTGGTTGAACTGACGGCTTCTTACGTACGGATGCATTCAAAAACCCGGCTCGGGCGGTTGCCGAAGCCGGGTTTTGTCCGAAAGCGCGTTCCGTGATGCCGGAACGATAGAAGGATCAGAGCTGTGCCCAGACGATCAGGGCGCTTACCGCAAGAACAAACAGCGCGATGCTTCCGCCGATCCATAAGGCGGCTTTGCGGTTGACTTCTTCTTTTTTCTGCTGCAAAGCAGGCGGTTTGCGTTTGACGGTCATCGTCATCGACTCCTTTGATATCGGTATACGATTATTGTAATCGCTTTTCGCCGGATTGTAAGCAGGCTTTTTACGATCTTCGATGCAGGGTTCGGCGGCAAAAACGAGCTTCGGAATACTTTCCTTTTAATCGGGTTCCGGGTAAACTTAAATGAGCGAGAAGAGAAGAATAGGAGTGAGCCTTTTGCTGTATGAACGCCTTGCCAAACCGTTTTTTTTCCGGATGGACCCCGAAAAAGCGCATCATCTCGTCATTGACGGCATGCGCCGGGCGGCATCCGTGCCGGGAGGACTGACGCTGCTGCGCGGGATGTACGGCGTCGGACGCGACGAAGCGCTGGCGACGGAAGTGGCCGGGCTGTCGTTCCCGTCGCCGGTCGGACTGGCCGCAGGACTGGACAAAAACGCCGAGGCGGTCTCCGGCTTTTCTTCGATCGGCTTCGGGTTTCTCGAAGTCGGCACGGTTACCCCGGTCGGTCAGCCCGGGAACGAACAACCGCGGTTGTTCCGTCTTCCGCCCGACGGAGCTCTGGTCAACCGCATGGGCTTCAACAACAAAGGAGCGGAAGACATGGCGCAGCGTCTGGCCGCGCTCAAAGAGCGCCCCGTTCCGATCGGCGTCAATATCGGCAAGAACAAGACGACGCCCAACGAGGAGGCTTATCTCGATTACGAACGCTGCATTCGGATCTTGTATCCGTACGCGGATTTCTTCATCGTGAACATCAGTTCGCCGAATACGCCGGACCTGCGGCGTTTGCAGCACGGGGACGAACTGCGCACGCTGCTTACGGCCGTAACGGCCGAACTGTCCCGCCAAGCCGGCGAAGCGTCGCCGAAACCGGTGTTCGTCAAGATCGCGCCCGATCTGAGCGACGCAGACTTGGAGCAGACAGTGGATGCCATCTCGGCCAGCGGCGTGTCCGGATTGATCGCGACCAATACGACGCTGTCGCGCGACGGGCTGGCGCATGCCAACCGAAGCGAGACGGGCGGTCTCAGCGGCCGTCCGCTGACCGGCCGCTCGACCGAGATCGTGCGGCGGGCATACGCGCAGACGGAAGGCCGCCTGCCGATCGTCGGCAGCGGAGGCATCTTCACGCCGGAGGACGCTTATGCGAAGATTCGCGCCGGAGCCAGTCTGGTCGAGATTTATACGGCGCTGATCTACAAAGGGCCGGAGATCAACCGGCAGATTCATGCCGGATTGTCGCGTTTGATGCACACAGACGGGTTCACCCATATTTCCCAAGCGGTCGGTGCCGACCACCGTTAAAAGGGTGAAGGAAGACGAGGAGGCATATAGCATGGACGGTAGAAACTGGGAAACTTTTTTGCTTCCATATGAACAGACGGTCGAAGAATTGAAGGTCAAGTTCAAAACGATGCGCTCCGAACTGAAAAAGCGCGAGGAATACGCGCCGATCGAGTTCGTTACCGGACGGGTCAAACGGATCTCCAGCATTCTGGAGAAAGCCGAGCGGCTCGACGTCCCGATGGACAAGCTCGAAGAAGGAATCGAAGACATCGCCGGCATCCGGATCATGTGCCAGTTCGTCGAAGATATCCGCCGGGTAGCCGAATACATTCGTGCCCGCAAAGACCTGACCGTGCTGTACGAGAAGGACTATATCACCAATTACAAAGACAGCGGTTATCGCAGCTTCCATATGATCATCCGTTATCCGATCCAGACGGCGTTGGAACAGAAGATCGTGCTCGCCGAGATTCAGATCCGCACGCTGGCGATGAACTTCTGGGCGACGATCGAACACTCGCTGAACTACAAGTACCGCGGCGGCCTGCCGGGCGATATGCGGCTGAGGCTTCAGAAATCGGCGCAGGCCGCTTCGGTGCTCGACAGCGAGATGTCGAGCATCCGCGAAGAGATTCTGGCCGCTCAGAAGACGTTCGAAGACGACGCGAACATCGTCTCGACGCTGCTCAAAACGATCAACCGCTTGTATTCCTATCATCTGGTGGCGGAAGCGATCTCGTATCAGGAGAAATTCAGCGAAGCGTTCTTGGAACGCGATTTCGACGGCATGAAAGAGATGCTGGCGGAAGTCAAAGCATTGATGGCCGCCAAACATCAGGAAGAATCGGAAAATGAAGATTGAACCGAAGTTCGTGGCTTTCCTGGTGTATTTCAACCGGGATCGCGACTACTTCGAGTGCCACGAAGTGCTCGAAGAGTTATGGCTGGAGCGCGGACGCGACCCGCTGTACTCGGGACTGCTGCAGATCGCCGTGGCGCTGTATCATTTTCGTAACGGCGGCATCGCGCGACGTTACAACAAGATCGCGGGCGCGCGCAAGATGATGCACAGCGCGCTGGGCAAACTGGCGGCTTATCCCGCGGACAGTCTGGGCATACGTCTGGATCTGTTGACGGCCGAAGCCCGGGATTATGCCGCGAAGCTGGATCGGTACGAAGAAGAACCGTTCGCGTTCTATCCGCTCGATATCGAGATCTCCGATCCCGAGCTGCGCGAACAGGTACGGGCGGCCGAGGAGCGGATCGCGCCGCATCTTCCGATGCGCACCGATTACAGCCGGGGACCCAAAGCCAAGCCGAAAGAACCGGAAGATCGCTGATCCTTTATTCAAGACGACTGGCCCGCTCCGCCGGGCGGCGGCGAACGCCGCGAGGCGGGGCGGGCCGTTTTGCGCGTTCGCGAGCCGCCGCGCGTCGTCAAGCAAAGAAGCCGGCCCGCTTCGCGGCCGGCCCTATTCAGGAGGAATGTTTCATGAGCATCCAGCTTCCGCCGCTGTTTCAGTCGCGCATGCAGCACTGGCTCGGCGGCGAATACGAGGATTTTATCGCCAGCTACGAACGGCCCCGCCATGCGGGAATCCGCGTCAATACGTTGAAGATCGGCACGGAAGATTTCGCAGCGATCAGCCCGTTCGCGCTTAAGCCGATTCCGTGGTGCGAAACGGGGTTCTACGTCGACGAGAACGACCGGCCCGGCAAACATCCGTATTACCATGCGGGATTGTATTATATTCAGGAACCGAGCGCGATGGAGCCGGCCGAAGCGCTTCGGCCCGAACCGGGCGACCGGGTACTGGATCTGTGCGCCGCTCCCGGCGGCAAATCGACGCAGATCGCGGCCAAGCTTCAAGGACGGGGCGTACTGGTGACGAACGATATCAGCGCCGAACGGACCAAAGCGCTGGCCAAAAACATCGAAATGAGCGGCGCGCGCAACGTCGTCGTGCTGAACGAAACGCCGGAGCGGATCGCCGAGAAATTTCCGGCGTACTTCGACAAGATCTTGGTCGACGCGCCGTGTTCCGGCGAAGGCATGTTCCGCAAAGACCCGGATGCGGTTCGCCAATGGGAGAAGCATTCGGTCGAAGTCTGCACCGTGATGCAGCGGGACATTCTGGATACGGTGGCGTCGATGCTGGCGCCGGGAGGACGCATCGTGTATTCGACCTGCACGTTCTCGCCGGAAGAGAACGAAGCGATGATCGCGCTGTTCCTCGCGCGCCATCCGGAATTCGTCGTAGGCGAATTGCCGCATTCGCCGCTGTTCGCTCCGGGTCGGCCGGAATGGGCGGCCGAATTGGTCGAGAGCGGCGGCGGGCTGTCGCCGCTGCTGCACGAAGCGGCTCAAGGCGGAGAGCCGCTGCTCGCGCGGCCGGGAGCGCTCGCGCCGACGGCGCGGGCGGCGCGCATCTGGCCGCATCTCGCCGAAGGCGAAGGGCATTTCGTGTGCGTGCTGGAGCACACGGGCGAGCGGGCGGCGCGGCCGGACAGCGCCGCCGGAAGTGCTCCCGGCCCGATCATCGGGGCCGGGGAAGACCTGCCCGCCGCCGAAGCCGGCGGGCGCGCGGGCGGCCCCAAAGGAAAGGGCCGCCCTCAAGGGCGCGGCGCCGGATCGCCGCGCCGCGAAGACAAGTCCGCGCGCCAAGCTCGCGGACAAAGCAAAGCCGCCTACGTCCGCGAAGAAGCGTCCGAAGGCGACGTGCGTCGCGCGTGCCTGGAATTCCTGGCGGCGCAGCTTACCGCGCCGCTCTACGGCACGCTGCTGATCTCCGGCGACTACGCGTACGCCTGCCCGGTGGAGCCGGCGCGGCTGCTCGGCCTGAAGGTTCGCCGCTCCGGCTTCCAACTGGGCATGGTCAAATCCGGCGGCCGCTTTGTTCCGTCGAACGCTCTGGCCGCCGCTTTGAAACCAATCGAATCGGCGCGTACGCTGAATCTCAGCTCCGCGCTGCCGGAAGCCGTCTCGTATCTCAAAGGCGAGACGCTGACGTTCGGCGCAGAACGCGTCGCGCGCGCCGAGGGAACGGATGCCAAAGGCTACGTGCTGGTGTCGATCGACGGCTATTCCGTCGGCTGGGGCAAATGGGCGGCAGGCGTATTGAAAAACGAATATCCGGCAGGATGGAGATGGAACGGATGAACCAAGAACCGAAACCGAAAAGCGGCAAGAAGCTGCGCCTCGATAAAATCTTGTCGCATCTGGGTTTGGCGACGCGCAGCGAAAGCAAAAAGTTGGCGAAACAAGGCAGAATCGCGGTAGACGGCAAAACGGTCAAAGACAGCGGCCTTCAGGTGGACCCGGAACTTTCGTCGATCGAAGTCGACGGACAGCCGGTCCGTTACCGCGAGTTCGTCTATCTGCTGCTCAACAAACCGCAGGGCGTCGTATCAGCGACCGAAGATCGTTACGATCGCACGGTCGTCGATCTGCTGGATACCGAATATCTGGCGTTCGAGCCGTTCCCTGTAGGAAGGCTCGACAAAGACACCGAAGGTCTGCTGCTGCTGACCAACGACGGCAAGCTGGCGCACGAACTGCTGTCGCCGCGCAAGCATGTGCCGAAGACGTACGAAGCCGTCGTGCTCGGCGCGGTCGACGAATCCGACGGTCAAGCGTTCGCGGCCGGCGTCACGCTGGACGACGGCTACAAGACGATGCCGGCCGAACTCGAGATCGTGCGCAATTACGTGCTGGACGACGAAAGCCGTTCGGATATTCGTCTGACGATCATGGAAGGCAAATTTCATCAGGTGAAGCGCATGTTCGAAGCGGTCGGCAAAAAAGTGATCTTCCTCAAGCGCGTCACGATGGGACCGCTGGAACTTGATCCCGCGCTTGCTCCCGGACAGTATCGCGAATTGAGCGAAGACGAATTGCGGGCGCTGCGCGGCGAATAAGTCGGCGTCCGTATAGAAGGAGCGATACAGATTCGCGTTTCGGACAGAAGCCGCACCCGGTTGCGGGAGCAGGCGCGTCCCGGCTCGCGCGCTGTCGTTTTCGCTCGACGCAGGCCGTCGATCCGTCTTTATTCGGCAGCCGTCCGGACCTTGCGCCGGGCGGCTTTTCGAGATGCCGAATCCGTCGATTTTTGTTCCGGCTTGCCCTTTACCTTTGGCTCCGTTGTGGGCTATCATCAATAGAAGAACGCATGAAGCGGAAGGGGGACTGGCTGTGAGATTGCTGCAAGCTTTATTTTTCCCGCCCGAGCAGCCGGGGGGCGTATCATCCATGATCCCGTATCTGCAAGAGAAGTTCTCTTCGGCGCGTTGGGAGATGGAAATCTTCTCTTTGCCCAAACGGATTCGCGGCAAAGGACGCGAAGAAGTAAGGTTCGAGACCTTCGATTGGACGCAGTACGGGGACAGTCCGATCGTGCAAAAATATATGCAGACCTACCGCGACTATCTCTGGTGGACCCGCCTTCGTCTGACCAAGCCTTACGATCTGATCCATGCGCATCATCCGATCGCGGCGCTGGCGATGAAGACGGTATTTCCCGAGACGCCCGTTCTGCAAACGACCCACTCCAGCTACGAACGCGAATTGATCCTGAACGGCAAGATCGAAGAAGGCGGCCCGGAACATCGTTTTCTGACTTCGATCTACAAAGAATTGGAAGCCCGGACCGATCAATTGATTACCGTTTCCGATGCGTTTCGCCGTTATATGGGGCAGTATATCGAACACCCCGAACAGGTCAAGATCATGCCGAACGGTTACGACGAACGCCGGTTCAAGCCGGTGCCGCACGAGAACGAAGTGACGCAGCTCATGGCCGTCTGCCGCCTTGTGCCGGCCAAAGGGCTGGACGTGCTGCTGGAAGCCTGCGCGCTGCTTAAACGGCGAGGCTGTCCGTACGTGCTCCATTTGATCGGCGACGGACCGTCCCGCGAAGAGTTGGAGCATATGGCGCAAGAGCTGGGGGTATACGACGATACGATCTTCTACGGCTATACGCTGCATCCCGAAGAGTTTATGCCGTTCTTCGATATCTTCGTGCTCCCTTCGCGGGCGGAAGCGTTCGGCTCCGTATTCGCGGAAGCCGCGCTCTGCTGTCTGGCGCTCGTCGGCACGAACGTGGGCGGGATTCCCGAGCAGATCGAGCACGGAGTCAACGGGCTGCTCGTGCCGCCGGACGATCCGGCCGCTCTGGCCGACGCGCTCGAGCAGGTGATCGGCGATCCGTCGTACCGTTACGAATTGGCGCGAACCGCTTGCGAGAAAGCCAAATCGCAGTATTCGCTGAATCGGGTGGCGATCGAACTCAAACGATTGTATCTGAGTTACGAAGGACGCGGCCAACAGACGGTATGAAGCCAAGTATTCGGCCGAAATTCCCTAAGAAGCTGCTTTATTGCCTTGAAAAAAATCGAACAAAATGCTATTTTTACGAAAACGCGTGAAAATCCAATCTTTGGAGGACTGAGCCTATGGAAGAATTAAAAGAACGGATCAAACGCGAAGGGGAAATCGTCTCGCAGCAGGTCTTGAAGCTGGATGCGATCTTGAATCACCAGGTCGACCCGGCGCTGACGATGGAGATGGGACGGCAGTTCGCGGCACGCTTCGCAGCGGACGGCGTAACGAAAGTCGTGACCGTCGAGTCCTCCGGAATTCCGGTCGCTTTTGCCGTCGCCCACGAACTCGGCGTGCCGATGATCTTCGCAAGACGCAAAAAAACGCTGCTCGCCGACCCGGATTCGTACGTGGAACGGGTACCTTCTTTTACCAAAGGGATCGTGACCGATTTAATGCTTCCTAAACGGTTTATTAAAAAAGAAGACAGAGTTCTGCTGATCGATGACATTATCGCCAACGGCGATGCGGCGCGCGGACTGGTGAAGATCATTCATGCCGCGGAAGCCGCATTGGTCGGAGTAGGAATCGTGGTCGAAAAATGTTTTCAGCCCGGCGCGCAAGGACTGCGCGATCAGGGAATTCGGTTGGAATCTCTGGTTCGTATCCAAGCATTGGAAGAGGACGGGATCGTGTTCGCGGACTGACGTACGGATTTTTCGTCAGGCTTCGTTCCGAAAGAAATTCGTCGCAAAATCTACATTTCCCGCTTTACCCCTCCGATAATGTTACGTATAATACCTTGTAAGTAGGGAGAGGAGGAAGACTGACATGAGCGAACAAACAGTAAATGCTGAATTTTTCATCAAAAAAGTCAATGACGCTAAAGTCCATTTTGAGCGTGCCCTCGATTGCAAGCATACGGAATTCGATGACCTTTATCCCTATATGATCGAACATCCTCAATTTTTCTGGTATAAACGCTATGTAGCTTGGTCCGAATTGTTGACTCTCGCCGATTTGTGCGAAGAGTTGTCGTTCCCGTGGAGAGACGAATTCACGCCGCAGCAGGTGGAATACGTCGAACAACGCGTGATGTCGGCCAAAGTGCTCGACTTCTGGTTCGAAAATACGGATTCGAAAGAGCATGCCCAGCGTTAAGTAAGGGTCGATCACGTTCGATTTCGGATTCGCGCATGATTTTCCAAAACCGGCCCGTTCGCGCTGTTGGCGCGCACGGGCCTTTTTCGTTAACGAAGCAACGATAATCGAGTTCGCTTAGAAAGAAGGAGAACGCATGATCAGCGACGAACAACTGAACGCTTACCGCATCTCGGGAGAAAAAGTTCGCGTGGTGCGCGACGCGCTCCGGGAAAACGACGTGCGCGGCATCGTGGTCGCCTGGGACGATACCCATGTCCTGATTCGGCGCCCGAATCGCAACGTCGTCAAATTGGATCGCGGCTATCTGATTCAGCCGTCCAAAGAAGAACGGATCGATCCGTTGGCGGAATAATCGAACGCACGCAGAAGCCCGCCTTTTCCGAACTTCGGAAAAGGCGGGCTTCGCCATGTCGAGCGGAGGAATCCTCTCGCCCTATCTATAGAGTTGCAAATCCCATGCGCCGGCCGGACCTGTCGGGGGAGGACTTTCCGGATCGGCTGCATAGGCGGGGGAGCTTAAATGATCAAGCGTAAGAACCCGAAAGCTTCTTCTTGCTCGGAGCGGCCGCGGAAGGGCGCTGCGGATAAGTTCTTGTCGGCGACGCCGATTGGCGGCCGGAATCGGTGACGATCGGTTCGGTTTGCAGGCTCATGTAAGCGCGCATGCGCAAATCGGTCTCCGAACGGAAAGATTCGCTGTCGATATGCATCGTGCCGTGAAGGCCTCTGCACAGGTAGTCGGTATCGACGCCGGCTTCGCCGTGTTTGACTTCGCAGATCCGGATATGCCGTTTTTTGAATTCTCGGCGGATGCCGGACAGAAGCACGGCCGCGCACTGCGAAGCGCTGCGGATCATTTCGATATATAAAGGGGAAGTATGCACCGTAGCTTCGGATTTCAGCCTTTTCGCATCGTTCTCGAAGACTTTGAGAATATGGGTCAACAGCAGGTAGCTCTTGATCAACGAAAGTTCGTCACGTGTCGTTTGTACAGCGGTCATGCTCTTCACCACCTTGTAGGAACTTGTGTTCTGTTCTTATTATAAACGAACACTTGTGCGCATGCAACATCAAACCGGACTTTTTTTGAATAAGATTGACGCAAGCATCACGCTCGTGGTATGATCTATCTTGTCGCTGCGCTAAACGGCGATCGATAATGAGCGGTCGTGGCGGAATTGGCAGACGCGCACGGTTCAGGTCCGTGTGGGCTAACCCCCGTGGAGGTTCGAGTCCTCTCGACCGCATCCTTTATGTAACGAACGAGAGCTTCTCGGCTTGCTCAACGGAGCCGGGGAGCTTTTTTCTTTGCGTTTTTTTGCCGTTATCGACGCAGGCGGCGCCCGAGAGGAGAATTTCAAACGATGATCTATCAATTCGAGACCGAAAAGCGGGATTACAGCGATTATTCGAGCGGCAGAGTGCTGCATCATGCGCCGGGCACCACGGCTTTTCCGGTCAGGCTCGGCAAAGAAATCATGTCCCGGTGCTTGGCCGGGCTGCGAGGCGGCAGCGATTTGAAAATTTACGATCCCTGCTGCGGCGGCGCGTATTGGCTGACGATGATCGGCTTCAACTACGGCGGACGCGTCAGCGAATTATACGGTTCCGATATCGACGAGGCCGCTTTGGATCATGCTCGGCGCAACCTCGGCCTGCTGACCGCGGAAGGCTTGTCGGCGCGAAAAGAAAGCCTGCGGCGCGATCGGGAACGATACGGCAAAGACTCGCATCGGGAAGCCTTGGAAAGCGCCGAACGTCTGGAACGGACGGATCGTTCCGCGATACGTACGACTTCGTGCTTCGCGTTCGATATTGCCGGAGCGGCCGCGCCGCCGATCGCGAACGTCAACATCGTGATTGCCGATCTGCCTTACGGGCAGATGACTTCTTGGGGCAGCGGCGCGGAGAATCCGGTGCGGCGGATGCTCGGGAATCTGCATCCGGTACTGGACCCGGAAGATTCGATCGTGGCGATCGTCTGCGACAAGAAGCAGCGCGCCGAACACGAAGCTTTCGAGAGAAAAGGCACGATGAATCACGGCAAGCGCAAAATTTCTTTTTTGAGACCCCTTTACCGAGACCGGCCGGTGCAGGATGCCTGCATCCGCTTTTAGAATATCGATTGTCGAAGCCGAAGCAAGACCGGACCGCGATTTGTCGTTTAGACGGCATATCCCGGTCTTTTTTTGTTCGCTGCGCGCTCCGGCCCTCGAGATTCGTCATCTTTCTTCTTATTCTTTGTCGTATAATAAAAGAATCTAAAATTTAATCGAAATCATGAGGTGCAAAATGAGCGAGCGCATAATGGAATTGAACCGGACGGTCAGCGTATCGTCGGGCGGACATATTCTTTACCTCTATGACGACGAGAGTCTTTATTTCGACAATGCCGCGGCTTATTTGACTTCGGGCGCGCATGCGGGAGACCTGGCGATTTTTATCGACCGGAGCGATCGAATCGCGCGAATTCAAAAGCGTATCTCTTCCTTGCTTGACGATCGGGAACTTGAACGGATCGTTTACGTGGATGCCGAACGTTTTTACGGAGTGGACGTAAGCTTTGAACATAAAAAAGTCATGGGAGAGTTCGGAAAGTTGGCCGAACTTCATTTTTCGTCCGAATCGGCGGGAATCCGGATCTGGACGCACGTCGCTTGGAAAAAAGAGCACGGCGTCGAAGCGGAATTGGAAAACTTGGAACGTCTCGCTCAGCGCGCGGTTCAGAACTCCCGGATCGTGGCGGTCTGCGCGTATCGAGGCGATTCGATCAGTTCCGCGCTTCAAATCAAGCTGCTCCGGCAGCATGATTACGTGATGACGGACGACGAATTGAGCAGTACCGATTTGTCCGGAAACAGCGGAGGCGCGGTATTTCCTTCGCTTGCCGATCAGCAAGAAAGCGACGAGATTCGCCTTGCCGAGCAGATCAAACTGGAAACGGCCATGCGGCAGTCGGAGAGTCTGATCGCCAATAATCTCGATCCCGTCGCTTTGTTCGACGGCGAAGGGCGCGTCATGAATCTGAACGCCGCTTTCGAACGTACTTTCGGCTGGACGGCGGCGGAAATGGCGGGAGTCGACGAAGCCGTGCTGCGAGAGCGGATCGGATTGAGCGGCGCATTGAACGACGATCGGCATCTTTATCCGGACAAGGCGGCGAGTTCGCGGTTCGTGCCGCTCGAAGGCGAGCGGATCGAAGCGACCGCGCGCACCCGGGAAGGAGCGGCGTTGGACGTCGTGTTGACCGCTTTCGCGCTCGGAGACACGCAGAAGCCTGCCGGTTACGCGATCATTTATCGCGATATTACCGACTTTCGCATTTCGGAGCGAAAGCTTCAGGAATCGGTCGAACGTTACACCTCGCTCAAAAAGCATAATCATGACGCCGTTTTCTCGATCGACCGGGAAGGCCGCGTCATCAATACCAATCCGGCGGCGCAAAAACTGACGGGCTTAAGCACGGAAGAAATGATCGGCCGTCTGTTCGGGGATTGGATGACGGAAGGCACTTTGGGCGATATTCTGGGCGAATCCGGATCGGGCGAAGATTCGTCCGGACCGACGGTTCGCATACGCAGCACGGACGGCCGCGAATCGGAAGTGCTGACTTCGACGGCGCCGATCATCGTCGGAGGCGAGAACGTGGGCTGTTACATTTTGGCCAAAGACATTACCGAACACAAACGTCTCTTGATCGAGAAACAGACGGCGGAGCAAATGAGCCAAGCCAAAAGCGAGTTTCTGGCGATGATGAGCCACGAGATCCGCACGCCCATGAACGGCGTCATCGCGCTGACGCAGCTGCTGCTGGAGACGGAAGGATTGACCGACGAACAGCGCGAGTACATCGAAGTCATTCGGCGAAGCGGAGATTCGCTGCTGAACATCGTGAACGATATTTTGGACTTTTCCAAAATCGAGGCAGGCAAAACGGAACTTCTGACCGAGCCGATCAATCTGCGAGAAGACGTGGCGCGTTCGTTCGATATTCTGTTGGCGGAAGCGCGAAACAAACAATTGGAGCTGGGGCTGTCGGTGAAGCCGAACGTGCCGGAGATCGTCGTGGCGGACTCGAACAAGCTGCGCCAAATCCTGGTCAACTTGATCGGAAACGCCATCAAATATACGGATCGCGGCGGCGTATTCGTGTCGGTGGATACGGAAAAAGGAGCGCCGGCGGGATGGGTTCGTCTCGCTTTTCGTATTCGCGATACCGGACTGGGCATTCCCGAAGCGCAGACGGAGCAGCTGTTCGATCCTTTTTATCAATTGGACAACTTCATGACGCGCAAGTCCGAAGGAACCGGTCTGGGCCTTGCGATCACGAAAAAGCTGATCGAGCTGATGAACGGAGAGATCGGCGTGCGTTCGAAACTCGGCGAAGGCTCGGTGTTTCGTTTTACGATCGAAGCGCAGCTTCCCGATTTCGAAGACGTTCCCGTCGAAACGCCCGCCGCGATCGTACCGGATATGCCGGAAACGGCCAAGTTAAGCATCTTGATCGTCGAAGATAATCGCATCAACCAGCTCGTGATGGGACGGCTGCTGGAACGGCTCGGTTACGATTCCGATCTGGCGGAGGACGGCTTGGAAGCGTTGGAGGCGGCCGAACGCTCTCGTTACGACGTGATCCTGATGGATGTTCGAATGCCCAGACTCGACGGCTTCGGAGCGACCCGGCTGCTTCGGGAAAATCCGGGCTTGTACGGTCGGCCTTACATCATCGCGGTGACGGCCAATGCGATGCCGGGCGACCGCGAGCGCTGCTTGGCGGCCGGAATGGACGAATATATGAATAAACCGGTCGATGCCAAACGGCTTGCCGCGCTGTTGGAACAGGCGGGTAAGCAGATTCGGCATTGAAGCGAAAATAGTGGTAAGATAAAAGTCGAATCGGGCACAAACGTAGACGGAAAGACATATCAAGGAGGCTCGGATGGATGATCGACTGGCAAAAAGAAGCTGAAGCAAGACGCGAAGATCTGTTGAGGGATCTGGACGGATTGCTTCGGATCGCAAGCGTCAAAGATTTGGAAACGGCAACTCCGAAACGGCCGATGGGCCGAGCGATCGGCGAAGCTCTCGATTACATGTTGGAGTTGACCGAGGGCATGGGGTTGACGGTGAAGAACGTCGACGGTTACGCCGGACACGCCCAATACGGCGAATTCGATCCGGAGACGACGATCGGAATTCTTGGTCATTTGGACGTGGTTCCGGCGACCGGAACGTGGACGCATCCGCCGTTCGAACCGCAGATTCGCGACGGCAAATTGTATGCGCGAGGCGCGATCGACGATAAAGGGCCGACGCTTGCGGCTTTGTACGGATTGAAGATCGTCAAAGAGCTGGGCCTGCCGCTCAGCAAAAACGTCCGTCTGATCTTCGGAACGGACGAAGAGAGCGGAATGAGCTGCATGCATTATTACGGGGAACACGAACGGATGCCCGAAACGGGGTTTGCGCCGGACGCGGAGTTCCCGATGATTTATGCGGAAAAAGGGCAGTTCAATCCGATCTTGGTTCCCAAATATCCGTCTCAGACGACCAAATGTCTCGTCCGGTTGGAATCGTTCGAATCCGGCCTGCGCATCAATATGGTGCCGGAACGGGCGCATGCCGTATTAAGCGGAGACATTCGTCCGTTGATCGAAGCGTTCGAAGAGTTCTGCCGCGAGCATCGGGTAAAAGGAGAAGCGGAAGTCAGTGCGGGACAGGCGATGTTTACGCTGACGGGAGTCTCCGCGCACGGCTCCGAACCGGCGGAAGGCGTCAACGCGGGCACGACGCTGGCTCTGTTCCTGCAAGACGCTCCGCTTCAACCGGAAGGCAAAGCGTTCGTCGGACTGCTGAACGTGCTGCACGAAGACTTTCAAGGCGAAGCGCTGGGCGTCGCCTGCCGCGACGAGGCTACCGGACCGCTTACCGTTAATCCGGGCGTCATCCGTTTCGGCCACGAAGAAGGCGAGACGGAGTTCGGATTGACGCTTCGCGTACCCGTAGGCGCCGATTACGGCTGGATTCGGGCGCAGATCGAAGAGCAAGCGGACCGCTTCGGCTATCGGATCGATGCCGTGCGCGAAGTCGGTTCGCATTACGTCGCTCGGGAAGAGGCCGTAATCGGAGCGCTGCAAACGGCTTATGCCGAAGTAACGGGAGACGAGCCGACGCTGCTGACGACGGGAGGAGCGACTTACGCCCGTTTCATGCCGAAAGGCGTCGCTTTCGGAGCCTGTTTCCCCGGCAAGCCGATGACCGCCCATCAAGCGGACGAATTTATCGAAGTGGACGATCTTCTGAAGGCGACGGCCGTTTACGCGCGCGCCATCTACGAGTTAGCCAAATAACCTATTTCATAACAGAAAGAAGAGATTAACCGATGTCGCAGGATGTACAAGTTACCCGGGGCCAATATGTAGAAAGCAATCACGACATTCATGTCGCCGTTACGGACAATGCCGGCCGTCTGCTGTATTTCGTCGGCGACCCGCAGCGCCTGACGTTTCCCCGTTCGTCGATGAAACCGTTCCAAGCCGTTCCGGTCATCGAATCGGGCGCGGCGGACGCTTACGGATACGGCGACGCGGAGATTTCGCTGAGCTGCGCTTCGCACAGCGGCGAGCCGATTCACCGCGATACGGTGCTCGACGTGCTGTCGCGCGCGCATTTGTCCGAAGACGATTTGCAATGCGGCACGCATATTCCGCGCGACGGCGAAAGCTATCGTCAGCTGATTCGCGAAGGACGCGAACTGACGCCGGTATTCAGCAATTGTTCCGGCAAACATTCCGGCATGCTGCTGACGGCCGTACATCTGCACGAAGACACGGAGACCTACCGGGAAATCGACCATCCGCATCAGCGGCGCATTCTGGAAGTCATCTCGAACGTCTGCGAATTTCCGGCCGAAGAGATCGGCATCGGCGTGGACGGCTGCGGCGTGCCGGTGCATCGGCTGCCGCTTCGCAACGTCGCCCTCGGCTTCGCCCGGCTGGCGAAACCGGAAGGCACGGTCTCGCCGCAGCGCGCGGCAGCGCTGGATCGCGTCCGCAAAGGGATGACCAACCGGCCGGAGATGGTCGCCGGCAAACATCGGTTCGACACGGATCTGATGCGCGTCTTCGGCGGCAATCTCGTCGCCAAAGTCGGAGCCGAAGGCGTCGAATGCATCGGCGTGGCCGATCGGGGCATCGGGATCGTCGTCAAAGTGGAAGACGGCAGCGAACGCGCTACTTACGTTGCGGCCATGGAAGTGCTGAAGCAGCTCGGCATCGGCACGCCGGAACAGTTCGAACAATTGGCCGAATACGTGCACGCGCCCGTGCTGAACGCGCGCCAAGAACGGATCGGCGAGATCAGACCGAATTTTACGCTGCAAGCGGCAGCGGAGTGAAGCGTACACGACCTACAGAGGAGCGGAAAAGAAATGACGCAGGAACAATCGAGTTTCGCCGATAACGCGGGAGAGAACCGTATCGAAAAAGCGACCTTCGCCGGAGGCTGCTTCTGGTGCATGGTTACGCCGTTCGAAGAACTGCCGGGGATTCGGGGCATCGTCTCCGGTTACACGGGAGGAACGGTAGAGAACCCGACTTACGAACAGGTCAAGACGGGAACCACCGGCCACTACGAAGTCGTTCAAATTACGTTCGAACCGGATGTTTTCCCGTACGAACGCCTTTTGGAGCTTTACTGGCCGCAGACCGATCCGACGGACGGCGAAGGCCAGTTTCAAGATCGCGGTTCGCAGTACAAACCGGCGATCTTCTTCCACAACGAAGAACAGGAACAGGCGGCGCTGGCTTCGCGGCAGGCGATCGCGGACAGCGGACGTTTCGACAAGCCGATCGTCACGGAGATTCTGCCGGCGCAGGAGTTCTACGAAGCCGAAGAATATCACCAAGATTATCATAAGAAAAGTCCCAAGCACTACAAGGAAGACCGCGAACAATCGGGACGCGACGAATTCATCGAAGCAAACTGGTAAACGGCCGCGCGGCGCATCGCCGCAAAGCAAAAAGGACGTGCATCGCGCACGTCCTTTTCGCGTCGCCGAACTTACAGCATTTTCTCGATCTCGTTCTTGATCCGTTCGGATTGCGGCCCGAACACGACTTGGACCGCTCCTTGGCCGAGCCGCATGACGCCGGAAGCGCCGAGCTTCTTGAGCGCCGCGTCGTCGACGGCTTTGTCGTCGCCGACGACAAGGCGAAGCCGGGTGACGCAGGCATCGATATCGAGGATGTTGGACGGACCGCCGATATGCTCCAAGATGCGCGCGGCCCGGCTGTCGGCCGTACTTCCCGTGCCCGCGGTTCCGATCGCCGCGCCGGCTCCCGGATCGATGCCGATCCCGTCCGCCGCGAGCACTCCTTCGGCGAAGTCGTCTTCGCGGCCCGGCGTTTTCAAGTTGAATTTGACGATGATGAAGCGGAACAGCGCATAGTAGACCGCGAAAAAGATCAGGCCGACCGGCAGCAGGATCCAAGCGTTCTGCGACAGTTTCAAATTGACGAGGTAATCGATCAGGCCCGCCGAGAATCCGAAGCCGAGATGAACGTCCAGCACGTACATAATCAGCCCCGAAAGGCCGGTCAGCACCGCGTGCACGACGTACAGCACCGGGGCGAGGAACATGAACGAAAATTCGAGCGGTTCGGTGATGCCCGTCAGGAACGAAGCGATCGCGGCGCCGACGAAGATCGACGCGACGGCTTTGCGGTTTTGCGGTTTGGCCGTGTGGATAAACGCCAGCGCCGCGCCCGGCAGCGCGAACATCATGATCGGGAAGAACCCGGTCATGAACATGCCCGCCGTCGGATCGCCGGCGAAGAAGCGGGTCAAATCGCCGTGCACGACTTCGCCGGCCGAGTTGGTGTAATCGCCGATCTGGAACCAAGCGATCGAATTCAATACATGATGCAGACCGATCGGGATCAGCAGCCGGTTCGCCGTGCCGAACACGAACGCGCCGAGCCCGCCGAGTCCGACGACCCAAGTGCCGAAAGCGCTGATCGCGTCCTGAATCGGACTCCAGATCATGCCGATCAGCACGGCCAACACGATCGTGGAAGCGGCGGTGACGATCGGCACGAAGCGTTTACCGCCGAAAAATCCCAACCAGTCCGGCATGCGAATATCGTGAAAGCGCTTGTACAAGAACGCGGCCCAAGCGCCGGCGAAGATGCCGCCGAGCACGCCCATGTTCAGCACGACGTCGTCGCCGATAAAAGGCATTTGCAGCGGCACGGTTTCGAGAATCTTGCCGAGAATCAGATACGCGATCAGCGCCGACAAGGCGGCGACGGCATCGCCGGCGAAACCGATCGCGACGCCGATCGCGAAGATCAGAGGCAGGTTGCCGAAGATCGTGCCCGCGCCCGCATTGAGAAACGGAGCCACGTACTGGTTGAGGAAACCGCCGACGACGCTGCCGAGCGGAATATCCTTTTGATAATCCAACAGGCCCAGCCCTTGAAGAATGGCGGCTGCGGGCAGAGTCGCGACCGGCAGCATAAGCGACCGGCCCAGTCTTTGCAGAAACGCTAACATGTTCATCACCCTTTATCTATAAAATGGTTGTAGCCTATTTGTAAGCGCTCTTCAATCGGTGCAGATGGACGGCGAGAAAACCGATCTCCGAGCGGGGAACGTCCGCGTCCAACGATCGGCGGACGACGGCAGCCAATTTCTGCGCGAGCAGAAAAGCGTCGGCGCACTCTTTTTCGATCCAGGGAAGCAGCGGATTGGCCGATTCCGTCCCTTGCAGCAGCCGTTCGATCAGGCAGCGCAGATGAATCATCAGCCTTACCATGCTGAGGCTGCCGCCGTCGAGTTTCAGCTTCGTCTCGAGCCGAACCGCATCGATCAGCTCTCCGATCAGACTCGAAGCTTGAACCACTTGGCCGACGGGCAGACTGCTGACGGCGGAGTAGACATGATAGGTCAGAAAGCCGATCTCGTCTTCCGGAATCTCGACGCCGAATTCGCGGGAGATCTGCTCGGCCGCCCGCGAAGCCAATTCGAATTCCTGCGGAAAAGTCAGCCGGGTCGCTTCCAGAAACGGATTGACGATATCCATTCCGTTTCGCAGCCGGTACAGCGTGAACTGGATATGGCTCGGCAGCGCGAGATAGATTTTGTCGTCGGGCTTTATGCCCGTGCGCTCCGCGATCGTGCGCACGATCTCGTTCGACACCGCGATGACCTGCGGATCGATGTTTTCGAGCAGCATCCGGTAGCGTCCCCATTCCTCGCGATCTTCCAGTCGGAACCTTTTTTCGATCCGGGTATCTTCCGCCTCGAGGCTTCCGCCGGTTTTCAGCGTAAATCCGATTCCTTTGCCGATAATGACGAACTCTTCGTCGCTTCGTTCTCCGCGGGCCATGACGACGTTGCTGCCGATCACGCGCTGTACGCGGAAATTTTCTGTCGTTTTTGTCATGCCGTTCGCTCCTTTTCGAATGTCGGGCCGCCTGAAAGCAAAAAGAGCCAAGAACATTCACTCGGTGAGTGAACGATTCTTGGCTCATGCCCTCGCGGTAACACGCCGGTCGATCTATGCGAATGTGTAAAAATTTAGCTTGAACCTATAATAAGAGGAATAAGCGCGGCCGTCAATCGTTTTGCGGAAAATTATCGGGCGACAAGCGGATCGCGGCACGAATGGGACCAACTTCGCATGCCGGGTTTGCGGCTTTTCGGGCGTAAATAGGAAAGAGCGGGCTTCTCAGCCCGGCCGGTTGACGATAAAATAAAGAACATCAAGGATGCAACGATCCGATCGCTTCCGCGCAAATTCCGTTGACTCTACATACAAAGGGGAATTCACATGCTGATTCCGGATAACGAACAAACGATGGAGCGGCTGAAAGCTTTTATCTGCAAATGGGCAGGACCGGCCAAACCTCAATACGGAGTCCGTCCGGATCTGATCCCGACAGACCTGCCTGCCGTATTGAAAGATTTTTACGCGTTTGCGGGCAACTGGCCTAATCCGACTTTCGATGCCGGCGCCGCGCCGGCAGGCTTCGGTCCCAAGCTGTTCCAAGCGCAGGATATTTGGTTGGAACCGGACGAGTTGGAACGCGAAGAAGGGCGCATCGTTTTTCTGTCGGAAAATCAATGCGCTTGGAATTGTTCCGTCGAAGCCGGCCGCGACGATTCTCCCGTCTATAGCGATGCCGCCCGTCTCTGGGACGATCGTCTGGAAGGCAGCGAGATCGTATGCCCGTCGCTGACGCATTTTCTGACGACGTTCTGTTTGCAGGAGTTGGTCTTCGGCAGCCGTTACTTCGGCAAATTGGAAGGCTCGCTCGATCCGGCCGTATTTCGCGATACGTTGAACCCGATCTGGTTGGACGGCTATTATGTATTCAACGAACCTTCCCATTCGTTCTATCTGTGCGGCGACAATCTGCTGATCATGGATTATTATTCGGACGTGTGGTACGGAAGTCTGGACGAGAGCGCGCTCGCGCTGATCGCGGATCCGGGCATGGTGAAACCGATCGAACCTTGAATCCGGTCCCGACTGCCGAAAAACGGAATCGATTGTCCGCCCGGGACGCAGAGCTGCGCCCGGGCTTTTTGCTGCATTCGGGTTTCGGCGTCACGACCATCCGTCGGACGTGCGGATTCCGATCAAACGTCCGCTCGACGGGAGAACGCGAACGGCTTCGATATCCGAACGCTGCTTGAAAACGTCGGCCAACGGGCTTTTGACGCCGTAACGGCTTCCGTCCGACAAGGTCACCCATAAGGTGCAGCTTTCGTAGGTGTCGTTGATTTCGCAGGTTTGTCCGGTCGACGACACGTGCGCTTGTTTCTCTTCCAGAATGCCCTGCGCGTAATAGCGAGCCAGATCGTAGCTGGTCTGCGGAGTCTGCCATTCGAAAGTCATGAACACCAGCACCACGATCGCGGGGTAAAACAACGCCGAGCGGTAGAGCCAGACCGGATATTTGCGAACGATTCTCGAGCGCTGCCGAATCATGCAAAAGGCAAGAAAACCGACCAGGGCCAGCGCGATCATCCAAGACAGAATATTGCGGAGCGTGATGACGATCAGCTCGCCGGTCTGAAGCGTGGCATGAAACCATTCGATATAGATCACCGGCATGTAGGACAAAGCAAAAAGAACAGTCATGGCGATCAGGCATACATAAAACAGCGATCCTTTCAAGAGTCGTCGGGATCGAGACGCGGATTTCATCGGAATGTCCTCCTTCTGCGACAGGAATAAGCTTGGCGTCCGCCTGTTTATTTTACCGAAAAAACCTCCGAAACCAAAGCAGGGCTCGACTTCGACCGGAATTTGGGGCATATTTTAGACAAACGAACACGATTCGCACGACCGACAAGGAGGCTTCTGACACATGGTGCTCATCAAACCGCACACGGAAAAACCGATCCCCCCGCTGCAATTGATGCGGCTCTATCAAGATGCGGATTGGTGGCCGACGCGGACGAAAGATGGAATTCGCAAGCTGTTGACGCACGGCGTGGCGCTCGGAGCTTGGGAAGACAAGCAGCTCGTCGGGTTCTGCCGCGCGGTATCGGACGGCGTATATCGGGCTTACGTGGAGGACGTTGTCGTGCTCGGCACGCATCGCGGACAAGGCATCGGCCGGCAGTTGATGGACAAGATGATGAAGGAGCTGCACGGCATCGAAGTCGTCAGCCTATTCTGTTCGGCCAAGCTGACGGAGTATTACGAAGACAGCGGGTTCCGGCCGACCCGGCAGGTCGTCATGCATCGCAGCCGTTCTTGAGATCGTTTTCGCCCGGCGAGCAGCGCCGAGACGCATCGAGAGGAGAAGAAAAGATGATCCCTATCCGATTGCCCAGAGAACAAAAAGACGAAATGATCGCCGATCTTCAGCAGTTTTTTTACGAAGAACGCGGCGAAGAGATCGGTACGATCGCGGCGGAGAATCTGCTCGATCATATGCTCAAGCAGTTCGCGCCTTACCTATACAATCAAGCGATCCGGGATGCGAGAGCGGCCGTGAACGAGAAAATGCTTCAGGTCGAAGAAGAACTGTACGCGCTCGAACGCCCGATCGTGCGCAGGTAAAGCCGCGCAAGCGGCGGAAAGCGGTGAGAAATGACGCAGACATGGAGCAAGATCGGCGACGGGGGAACGGCGGAGATTTATCTGAACGAGTCGGGGCAGGTGGTCAAGCTGTTCCGGGAATGGTTCTCCGAAAGCGGCGTCGCAAACGAATACGGCAAAAGCGTATGGGCCTACGAAGCGGGACTGCCTGCGGCGAAACCGCTGGGCGTGGAGCTTCACGGCGGCCGGCATGCGATCCTGCTCGAACGGATCGAAGGCGAATCGCTGCTTGAACGGTTGTATCGCGAACCCGAGACGGCCGAAGAAGCGGCCCGCACGTTCGCGGCTTATCAGGTCTGCCTGAACGAACGATCGGCGGAAGATCTTCAAGACGATCAGCGCGAACGTCTCGTAAGCCGGATCGGCCGCGCCGAGATGCTTCGAGAAGAAGAGAAAGCTTACATATTGGCCGAGCTGAATAAGCTGCCCGAAGGCGATCGGTTATGCCACGGCGATTATCACCCGGGAAATATCATGGAGACGCCGGACGGATGGCGCGTGATCGATTGGATCGACGCGACCTGCGGGCATCCGCTGTACGATCCCGCGCGGACGCTGCTGCTGCTCGGGTTCGGAACGGAAGAAGGCGGCGCGAGAGGCGTGATGGAACAAGCGGCCGAGACGTTCCGCCGCGCTTATCTGGACGAATACGCCAAGCGGTCCGGGTATGCCGCCGAAGAGATCGAACGCTGGATGCTGCCTCTGGCCGCGGCCCGTCTGGTCGAGCCGATTCCGCATACCGAGAAAGCGAAACTGCTCGGATGGGTGCGCGGACGGCTGGCCGAACAGAGCTGAGCGGCTTTTTCGGAATATGGCAAAGCAGCCCGCGAAACGGGCTGCTTTTTGCTGTTCTAAAGCCCGAAATCCGCCCGCGCTCTGCGCTCAAACGTGGCGCGCATCCCGGGAGCAGACAGCGTACGCCAGCGCGATCGCGGCGATTCCCGCGCCCGTCAAGCTTACGCCTTGCCAACCGAAAGCGGCGTAGATCCGCGTCGACAAGAAAGCGCCGAGCGCGCTGCCGATCGAATAGAAAACCATGTAAGCGCCGGTCAGCCGTCCTCGCGCTTCGGGAAACGCGGCGAACAGCAGCGACTGGCTGCTGACATGCACGACCTGTACGGCGAAATCGAGCAGCAGAATGCCGACGACCAGCAGCGCCAACGAGCGGTGCAGCATGCCGATCGGCAGCCAAGCGACCAACAGAACGGCCAGCGCGACGATCGTCATTCGCGGCCCCAGTCCCCGGTCGGCCCAGCGGCCGGCGCGTGCAGCGCCCAACGCGCCGGCCGCGCCCGCCAGACCGAAAGCGCCGATGGCGGCCGGCGACAGACCCAGCGGCGCTTCGCCGAGCGGAATCGCAAGCGGAGTCCACAGCATGCCGAAGTCGGCGAAGATCAGCAGCGCCAGCACGGCCCGGCTTCGCAGCAGAGGACGCGCCGCGAACAGTTCGGGCAGAGAACGCAGCGTCTGCCCGTAAGAGATCTTGGATTTAGCCGAGTCGTCTTCCGGCAGCCATCTGAACAAAGCCAGCGCGACGGCCGCGGTGAGCGCGGCCGACAGCAGATATACGGCGCGCCAACCTCCGAGTTCGCTGACGACGCCGGCGACGGTCCGAGCCAGCAGAATCCCGATCACCACGCCTCCGGTCACCGTGCCGACGGCGCTGCCCCGCCGCGAAGCCGGAGCCAGCGAAGAAGCGAAATTGACGAGAACCTGAGTGACCACGGCCATCGAGCCGACGGCGGCGAGAGCGGCTAACAGCAAGGCGTACCGATCGGCCAATCCGGCGGCGGTCAGAGCGACCGAAGACGACAGCAGTTGAACGAGAATCATGCGTCTTCGGCTTCGCAGATCGCCGAGCGGCACGATCAGCAGCAGGCCTGCGGCATAGAACAATTGAATGACGGAGACGACCGAGCCGACGGCCGCGTAAGAGACGCCGAATTCTTCGGCAAGCTGACCGAGCAGCGGTTGGGCGTAATAAATATTGGCGACGGCCAGGCCGCAGGCGGAAGCGAGCAGCAGCGCCAGCGAAGGCGACCAAGTCGGGGCCTGAGCGGATTTGATCAAAGCGGAAGCTCCTTTCGAGTTTCGGAATTCGTTTTGTACCGATCGGTATGTAAATGCGCTCCCTCACTATACGCCGTTCTTTTTCGCGCTGTCAATCTTTTTGCAAGCGGCGGGAAGCTGTATTATACTGATCGGTATCATACATGCGCTTTCGGGCGCCGCAGAGGAGGATCGCCGTGAGGCCTCGGGCTTTCGACGAAGAACAAGCGCTTGATGCCGCGATGCGGGTGTTCTGGGAAAAAGGATACGAAGCGGCGTCTTTGACCGAGCTGACGCAGCGGATGGATATTCGCAAGCCGAGTTTGTACGCGACGTTCGGAGACAAACGGGAGCTGTTCGAGCGGGCTTTGAAGCGTTATACGGAGCGCCATGCCGCTTATGTCGAACAGGTGCTGGAGAGGGAGGACCAGACGATTCCCGCGTTTGCCGGACTGCTGCGCGATACGGCCGCCGGAGGAAGCGGAGGCGATCCGGCGCTCGGCTGCCTCGCCGTGCTTACGCTCGACGAGCTGGGAGCCGCAGAACCGGACCTTGCCGCGCAAGCGCTGGATCATCAACTGCGTCTGGCCGCTCTGTTTCGCCGCAAGATCGAGAAGGGCATCGGGTCGGGCGAACTGTCGCGGGAACTGGATGCCGAAGCGTCGGCCGGCGCGGTGCTGGTCTCGCTGATCGGGTTGACCGTGATGCTGAAAGCGAAACCGCCGTCGGCGTTTATCGACGCGGCGATCGCTACGACTTTGACCCTGCTGAAGGAGGAAAAAAGATGACCTCGGTGAATGTTTTGCATTACGACGCGTTTTCGCCGATTCCCGGCAAAGGCAATCCGGCCGGAGTCGTGCTGGACGCCGACGGATTGACGGATGAACAGATGCAGCAAATCGCGGCCCGCGTCGGGTTTAACGAGACCACTTTCGTCTGCCGCTCGGAACGAGCGGACGCGAAACTGCGTTATTTTACTCCGGGACACGAGATGGATCTGTGCGGGCATGCCACGATGGCTTCGCTGTACGCTCTCCATACCCGCAATCTGCTGGACAAAGAGGAGGCGTCGATCGAGACGCGGGCCGGGATTCTTCCGGTCGAACTGCTGCGGGAATCCGATCCTTCGGGCGAGCAGGATTACCTCGTGATGCGGATGCGTCAAGGCCGCCCCGAGTTTGTTCCGTTCGAAGGCGACGAAGAAGCGCTGCTCGCTTCGATAGGATTGACGGCGGACGACCGGGACGAACGTTATCCGATCGTCTACGGGAGCACGGGGATCTGGACGCTGCTGCTTCCGATCCGCGATCTGGAAGCTTTCTCGCGCATGAAGCCGCGCAACGCCGAATTTCCGGGCGTGCTGAAGCAGAATCCGCGGGCGTCGCTGCATCCTTTTTGTTCGGACACGTTCGACCCTTCGGCACGCATGCACGCGCGCCACTTCTCTTCGCCGTATTCGGGTACGATCGAAGATCCGGTAACGGGAACGGCGACGGGCGTCATGGGGGCTTATGCGCTGACTTATCTGGAACCGGAATCGCGGCATACGGCGTTCGTCGTCGAGCAGGGATTGGAGATGGGACGAAACGGACGCGCGAAAGTCGAAGCTTGGCGTACGGATAACGGGGAGACGGAGATCAAGGTATCGGGGCGGGCCGTTTACGTAGGCGAATTGGCGATCGAAATCGAATGATCGCGTAACGAATGTGGGGTTGCGAACGTTCTTAAAGTAAAGGATGTTCGACAATCAGACAGGAGGAATCGCGATGGGAAAAGATCGTTGTTTCTACGGGGTTCGAAGCGTGCGTCCGTTCGGACACGCTTTGTCCTACGGACTGCAAGCCGTCTTATGGTCTTTGCTCGTGTATCAACATTACCAGAGTTGGGTTCAAGGCTGGAGCGGGCCCGGTATGTACCGCTTATCGTTAGCCGCAGTCGCGCTGATGCTGATCTTCGCGCTGCTTTCGATCCGTCAGATCTTTAGGCCGGCGTATACGCTGGAACTGAATGAAGATTCGATCAAACTGCGGAAGCGCCGATTGCCGGCCGGGCAAATTAAGCTTATTTACGTCTCTGAAGGCGAAGAACCCGCGATCAGCGTCAAGCCGAGAAGATGGTTATTCGTGCCTAACGATTATTCGTTCAAATTTTCCGAAAATCCGGCGTATTCCGTAAGGGACATCATCCGTTGGGCCGGCGCGAACGACGTATCGATCGTCAAACGCCGCTCGTCGAAGATCTACGATTAAGTGTGAAACAGGCACAAAAAAGGACACCTTTCGGCGTCCTTTATTTTTCGCAGGCGATAAAGTCTTTGTCGCGGTCTTTGGTTTTGTTGGCTTCGTAAAGTTCGGCCGAAACGAACGGTTTATGTTTGGTTTTGCCGCCTTTGTTTTTGATGTCGGCCGATTTGGCGACCCCGCCTTTGTAATCTTTGTTCAGTTCGGTACAGTTTTTGTACTTCTTGGCTTCGGCGTGAGCGGTTTGTTGCGTAACGGGAACCGCTACGGCGAGCAGCAGCGCGAAACTGAGCGAATAAGCCAGACCTTTTTTCATGAAAATGCCTCCCGGGCTTAAAATGGCGTTCAAGCTCTATTATCGGGCGGAATGGGTTAAATTTGAAGCGGAAGGAGAAAAATGGATGAAAAAGCTGGAAGAACTGCTGTCCGACGACAGCGCGTGGCCTTCGCTTCTTGAAGCGGCGCAGCGGGCGGAGAACGAGGTCCGGATCCTCGGGGCGGATCGGCGTCGGGCCGAAGAGACGCTGGTCGGCTTGCAGACGAGCGATCGGACGACGCTGGGCGCGGTCGCGCTGAACAGCGGAGGACTATGGATCGACCGGGGATGGCTGAAAGTGCTCGGCTGCGGGCATGATTCGATCGCGGGCGACCTTCGTTCTTGGAACGGACTCGGGCCGGACCCGCTCGATCTCGAATTCGAACCCGAAGGGTACGTGATCGCGGCTTACGACGTCGCGGGCGGGTTTTTCGCGATCAACAACGGCGCGTTTAACGACCGTACGCCGAACGTGTATTATTTCGCGCCCGATACGCTCGAATGGGAAGATACGGAGAAAGGATACACGGACTTTCTGGCTTGGGCGATGGACGGCGACTTGGAGCAGTATTACGCGACGTTCCGCTGGAAAGGCTGGCAGGACGATATCCGTGCGCTCCAAGGAGGACAAGGCATGTCGATCGTGCCGTTCCCGTGGTCGAAAGAAAGCCGCGACGCGAACAAAGCGGTTCGTACGCCGATCGCGATGACGGAGTTATGGGACAGACAGCAGGAAATGAGTCGGCAGACGACGAAACCTCGGTAAGGAGGCAGGGTCAAATGGGTAAAGATCGAATAACGGCACATTTCTCGCAGTATTGACAGGAGGGAATACGAATGGCAAAAGCATTGGTCATCGGAGGACACGGCACGATCGGACAAGCGGTCGTCGCCAAATTGAGAGAGCAAGGAATCAACGTGATCACGGCCGGACGGACAAGCGGAGACTACAAGTTCGATATGACCGATCCGGCCAGCATCGCCACGCTGTTCGCCGAGATCGGGGAACTGGATCATGTGGTGGTAGCGGCAGGAGCGACCCATTACGCGGCGCTGCCGGAATTGAAGCCGGAAGATAATCTCACGAGCGTCAACGGCAAGCTGCTCGGGCAGGTCAATACGGTTTTGATCGGGCAGCATCGGCTGAACGCCAAAGGCAGCTTCACGCTGGTCAGCGGCATCCTCAAAGATTATCCGATCGCGCGCGGCGCTTCCAGTTCGATGGTGAACGGGGCGATCGACGCTTTCGTGCATGCGGCGGCGTTCGAACTGCCGCGCGGCATCCGGCTGAATTCGGTCAGTCCGACGGTGCTGACGGAATCGGCCGAGAAATACGCGGATTACTTCAAAGGATTCGATCCGGTGCCGGCCGACAAAGTCGCGAACGCGTTCGTGCGCAGCGTGCTCGGCATCGAAACCGGGCGAACCTATTACGTATACGGATAATCGGCGAAGAATACGGGAACTTCCCGTATTCTTTTTTTGTAGAAAGATCAGCGTATGAAAGTCTATAAGGGGAGGACTGTTGTCCATCGCAAGAGTAACGGAAGAAATCTGGGTGCGTGCGCCGATCGACGTTTGTTTCGACGCGGCGCGCGACGTCGGATTGCATCCTCGGACGGTCTGGCCGCAGACCCGAGAGCGAACGCTGCCTGGCGGAAGAATGACGGGACTTATGGAAAAAGGAGAAACGGTCGTGTTCGAAGCGGTGCATTTCGGCGTGCGGCAGCGATTGGTTTCGGTCGTGGAACAGTACGAACGTCCTTCCTTTTTCGTCGACGAGATGCGGCAGGGCGCGTTTCGCTATATGATCCATCGACACGAGTTTAGCGAAGGCGAAGAAGGGACGTGCGTGCGCGACGTGCTGGAATTCGCTTCGCCGCTGGGAACGGTCGGACGCCTGTTCGACAAGCTCGTGCTTCGAAGATATATGCGGGCGTTCATTCTGTACCGCCAGAAAGAACTCAAGCGGATCGTCGAGGAGCTGTACGCGGCAGGCGGACAATATTACGACGGCGATCCGCCTGGGCGCTAAGCGGCAAGTGTTTTTTTGAACGAAAATGCAAAAAAAGACTGTCATCGCATGTCGGTTTCGGGGTATGATTGTACAAATAAATTCGCGTCTACGCGATCCTAACAATTTCGATCACTGGGGGCTTACGATGAACTACATCAGTACAAGAGGTCAAGTCGAACCGAAAGGATTTGTCGATACCGTCCTGATGGGACTGGGCGAAGACGGCGGATTGATGGTGCCGGAGAGCATTCCGACCGTATCCGAAGAAACGCTGAAACAATGGCAGCAGCTCGGTTTCCGCGACTTGTTTATCGAAATTTTCTCTCTCTACGCGAACGGCGAGATTCCGCAGGAAGACCTGAAGCGGTTGGTCGACGCCAGCTACGCGACGTTCCGCGATCCCGAAGTGGCGCCGGTACGCAAACTGAACGACTCCCTGTACATTCTGGAGCTGTTCCACGGCCCGACGTTCGCGTTCAAAGACGTAGCCCTGCAATTCATGGGCGAATTCTACTCGTACGTCTCGAAGACGCGCGGCGAGATCATTCATATTCTGGGCGCAACGTCCGGCGATACGGGCGCGGCGGCGATCCAAGGCGTGCGCGGCAAAGAAGGCATCAAGATCTGCATCCTGCATCCGCACGAGAAAGTCAGCAAAGTGCAGGAGCTTCAGATGACGACGGTCAACGACGAGAACGTCCTCAATCTGTCCGTCAAAGGCACGTTCGACGACTGCCAGCGGATCATCAAAGAGCTGTTCTCGGATCTTGCGTTCAAAAGCCGATATCATCTGCGCGCGATCAACTCGATCAACTTCGTGCGGATTCTGGCGCAGACCGTTTATTATTTCTATGCCTACTTCCGCGCGGTCGAGCAGATCGGCGACGCGTCGAAAAAGATCAACGTCAGCGTGCCTTCGGGCAACTTCGGCAACATCTTCTCGGGGTATCTCGGCAAAAAGATGGGCCTGCCGATCCACAAGCTGATCATCGCTACGAACGAAAATAATATCTTGGAGCGCTTCGTGACCACGGGCGAATACCAACCGGGCGAGTTCCGCAAAACGCACAGCCCGTCGATGGACATTCAAGTCGCGAGCAACTTCGAACGTTATCTGTATTATCTGCTCGGCGAAGATTCCGCGCAGGTACGCGAATATATGGGCAAACTGGCGAGCGAAGGCAAGATCGTCGTGGACGGCGAGCTGCTCAAGCGCGTGCAGGAAGAGTTCCAAGCGCTCGGCGCGACCAACGAGCAGAATCTGGAGCTGATCGGCAAATACCGTTCGGAGACCGGCTATCTGCTCGATCCGCATACCGCCTGCGGCGTAGCGGCTTCCGAAGCGTTCACCGAAGACGGCGAAGTGACCGTTTCGTTCGCGACCGCGCATCCGGCGAAGTTCGACGAAGCGATCCGCCTGCTGGATATCACGCAGGAGTTCCCGGTCGAGATCGCGGAATTGGTCGCCAAAGACCAATACCAGACGGTCATCGACAATGATAAAGCCGAAGTGACGCGTCAGCTCGAAGTCTTTTTCGCGGGCGACGCGGTAAGCAAGCCGTAAACATCGAATATCGAAGCCGATCCAAGACGCTTCCCTGCGGGGAAGCGTTTTTGGCGTTCTTCGAGCCGTGCGGCGCGCAAGAGAGGCGCCGAACATGACTCCTCTCGGGGATTGCGGTATGCTAAGGTACGTAGGTGTGAGGAACAACAAAGAGTCTTATCGACAAAGGAGCGTGGAACGACTATGGCGCAATTGGCTTGGATCGGAACCGGATACATGGGCGTGCCGATGGCGCGCAATCTGCTGAAAGCCGGTCATTCGGTGAACGTCTACAATCGAACCCGGGAAAAAGCGCTGCCGCTGCAAGCGGAAGGCGCGAAGATCGTTTCGTCTCCTCGGGAAGCGCTGCAGGGCGCGGAAGCGGTATTCGTGATGCTGACCAAAGGCTCCGCCGTCGAAGCGGTGTTGGAAAGCGAAGAAGGCCTGCTTGCAGGGTTGAAACCGGGAATGACCGTCGTAAACATGAGCACGATCTCGCCGGAAGAAGCGCGGGAATTCGCGCGCCGGATCGAATCGGCCGGAGGCGTCTACGTCGACGCGCCCGTATCCGGTTCGGTCGGCCCGGCGGAAAACGGACAGCTCGTGATCTTGGCCGGCGGAACGGAAGAAGCGATCGCGAAGGCGCAGCCGTTCTTCGAGATTCTGGGCAAAAAAACGCTGCATTTCGGCGGCGTGGGCGCGGGCAGTTCGGCGAAACTGTCGATCAATCTGCTGCTCGGCGTGATGGCGCAGGGCATCTCGGAAGCACTGCTGATCGGAGAGCAGGCGGGGCTTCGCCGCGAACAATTGATCGAAATGATCGGGGAATCGGCGGTGAATACCCCGATGCTCGCCGCGAAAAAAGAGATGTGGATCAGCGAAGAGTTCCCGGCCGCCTTTATGGTCAGCCTGCTCTCGAAAGATCTGGGTCTGCTGACGGCGGAAGCGAAGCGCGAAGGTCTCGATCTGCCGTTGGCCGAAGCCGTAGACCGTACTTATGCGGACGCCGTGCGAAGCGGCAAAGGCGAACTGGATATGGCCGCCGTATGGTTGGAACTGAAAGAGCGCGGCGCGGAGAACGGAAAATAAGGGGTTGCGTGCATGAAAGCCAAAAAAGTCTTCGTCAAGCTGCTGGCTCTGCTGGTGCTGCTGGGTTACGGAGGACTTCTGCTCTATATGATGTTCTGGGGATTCGGCCGCTCGGCGCACCTCAGTGGGGAATTCCGTTATAATATCGTGCCGTTCGAGACGATTCGGCTGTTCGCGCGTTCGGCGGACTGGGACAATATCCGGGCGCCGTTCATTAATCTGGTCGGCAACGTAGCGGTCTTTATCCCGTTCGGCGTGCTGCTGCCGGTGCTGTTTCGCCGCTGCCGAAATTATTTCGGATTCCTCGGGCGCTTCCTGCTGTTGATTCTGGCGTTGGAGCTGGCTCAAGGCGTATTGGGAGCAGGCGTGGCGGATATCGACGATCTGATCTTGAACGGCGTCGGCGCGACGATCGGGTATATCGCGTACCGGATACTCGGCGGTCCGGCCGTCAAGCGAGGCGGACGAGCCGCTGCGCGCGCCTATTCGGCGCAGCCGGGACGCGTCCGGCAGCCGCAGCGGAAGCAGAAAGGAAGATAACCCGATGATCGCGATCCAGACGATTCTGCTCCGTTGGAGCAAAGAAACGCGGGGCGAACCGTATGCTTCGCCCCGCAGCCGGCATCCGAAAGCTTATGCGCTGCCCGTGCCGCAGGAACTTCGCCCGCGAGGCGGCGAACCTGCGCCGGAGCGAACGGAGTCCGGCGGCATCCTGCTGCATCGGCTGGCGTTCCGGCAGACGACGGAAGGCTTCCTGCCGCTGCAAAACGAAGCGCTTCGGCTCTCGATGCCCGAAACGGGGCGTCCGGTCGACGAGCGCCTGCTTGCGGGCGTGCTGACGGATCTGCGAGGCGATCGGCTGCGCGTCCGGCTGCGTTACGTGCCGGAATTCGGCAAGCCGGTCCGCACGAACGGCCGGAGCGAACTTCTGGAGCAGACCGCGTTCGAATTATCGGCCGGCGAATACGGACGGGTGACGATCAACGGGCGTCATGCTTGGGAAGACGGTCATGTCTATGAACTGCGGACGATCAATATCGCTTTCGGGGACGAGATCCAGATCCCGGCGGATCTGTTCGAGCGTAAGGAGCCGGACAAGCGCCGCGAATGGCTGGAATCTTTGTGGTAAAAAGGATAAATGAAGAAGGAGGCGCAACTTGCGCCTCCTTTTTGGCGTTTAGTAGAAAACAAGCTTTCGGGATAAGGAGGCGGAAGATTTGCGAAAAATCGGGCGCGCGTCCGCAGGCCGCAGGAAAAGGCAGTCCAGCGCAGGCGTTCGGGCCGTTCTGCTGCTGCTCGGCATGCTGCTCGTCGTAACCGGAATCGTCGGAGGATTGACGGCCGCTCCCCAAAAAGCGTACGCGTGCAGCTGCGCATTCGATCCGAACGGGAACGAGCAAATCGAGTTCGCCGATCTGATCTTCTCGGGCACGTTAGTCAAAAAGACCAAATCGCTGCTGAACCTGACAGGTTCGTATTCGGGCGAGGATCGCTACGATCACGAATTCGAAGTCGATCAAGCGTGGAAAGGCGACGTATACGAGAAAGTCACGGTCGAGAGCGGGACCGCTACGGAGTCCTGCGGCGTGAATTTTCAAGAAGGATACCGTTATATCGTATTGGCGAAGCGCGACGGAGCCAAACTGATCACCAGCCTTTGTTCGGGCAATGCATTATACGAGGAAGACTCGCGACCCGACATCTTGCAGAAACTCGGCGAACCGTCCGACCCGTTGGCCGGATCTTCGCCCGGAGACCGGTTTCGCGCCTATCTATGGATGATATTGGCGTTCGTCGCCGCGATCGTCTCGGCCTTAACCTGGCTGGGCCTCCGGCGCCGCCGCAGCCGCCGCAGACCGCGTGCCTGACCGAAAGACCGAAAAATTGGGCGTTACGTCGGCAATTTCGCCGCGTAACGCCCGATTCCGGTTCACGCTTGATAAGAAAATGTTGCTTCGCCGAGACGGAAAAGGTACTGCCGCTCGTCTGACGATCAACGCGTCGGTTTGCCGCCCAGCAATTCGAAGATCACTTTCGCGTTGTCCGTGTTGTCGATCAGACCGGCGAACCGTTCGCTGCTCGGTCCGTACGCGTACACCGGCACGTCTTCGCCGGTATGTCCGCCCGTCGTCCAACCCGTGAAGGAGCGTTTGTTGAAGATCTCTTCGATCGCGTTGTCGATCGTGGTCACGTCTTTGCTGAGCGCGGCTTTTTTGACCGAAGCGCGTTCTTCCTGCGTCAGCTTGAGCTTGATGTTCTGCGAGAGCACTTTCTCGACGGATTCGCCCGCGACGATCTTCGCCGCCATGTAGTCCGGCGTATGAACGGCAGCGACGATCGGCGAAACGAGGAAGTTGTATTCGCCGTCCGCGCCGAGGCTGAAGCCGCCCGTGGAATGGTCCGCGGTCGCGACGACGAGCGTATGGCCGTCTTTTTTGGCAAAGTCGATCGCGGCTTGGAACGCTTTGGCGAAGTCGTCCATCTCGCTCATCGCGGCGACCACGTCGTTATCATGGCCCGCCCAGTCGATCTGGCTGCCTTCGACCATCAGGAAGAAGCCTTTGTCGTTCTGGCTCAGACGATCGATCGCGGCTCCCGTCATTTCTTTCAGCGACGGCGTCGCCGAAGTACGGTCGATCATCTTGTCGAGACCGCCGTTCGCGAACAGACCGAGCAGTTGCTTGTCTTTGTTCGCGAGCAGCGATTTGCGATCCGTGACATAACCGTAACCAGCTTTTTTGAATTCGGCGGTCAGATCGCGGTCTTTGCGCACGAAGTTGCTTTTGCCGCCGCCCAGCAGCACGTCGATCTTATGCTGTCCGCCGATTTTTTCGTCGAAATAATCGTTGGCGATCGCGTCCATGTTTTTGCGGCTGATATCATGCGCGCCGAACGCGGCCGGCGTGGCGTGCGTGATCTCGGACGTGGCGACAAGACCCGTGGACATGCCGTTTTCTTTGGCTTGTTCGAGCACGGTCTTGACTTCCGTTTTGTCGTTGTCTACCGCGATCGCCGCGTTATACGTCTTGACCGCCGCCGACATGGCCGTGGCTGCCGAAGCGGAGTCCGTGATGTTCTGATGTTCGTCTTCCGGATACGTCGTCTGCATGCCGACCAGATACGGATCGAAAGCGGTTTTTTCCATCAGCGGGGTGGAAGCTTTGTCCTGCATATAACGGTAAGCGGCCGTGTAAGAAGGACCCATGCCGTCGCCGATCAGGAAAATGACGTTTTTGACTTCGCCGCTTGCCGGAGCGCTGACCACGGCCGCTTCGGGAGCGGAGGTCGGCGTAGGCGTTTGTGCCGGCGCGTTAGGCGTCGTCGCTCCGAACAAGACGGGCGCGGCCGCGAGGCTCAGGCCGAGCACGGCGGGAATTCCTTTTTTAAACAAGCTGTTCAATGTAACTCCTCCTTGATTATGTAAGTAGAAAAGACCGATCGAAAGCGAACGTTTGAGCACATGTTCAAGTATATTCGCTTGTATCAAATGCAAAGTCGGGTTGTGTAAAAACTATGCAAAAAAGGCTGAAATCATACCGGAGTACGATTTCAACCTTTTTAGAGAGTCATCCCTGCTTAAACATCGTTTTTGCGTTTTCGTCCTGATAAAGCTGCGAACATCACGATATATACGAGAACGAACCCGTAAAAAATGCGCTTCATCACATTTAAAAAATCAGAGTCCGGATCAAGCCAAGTCAAAACGAAAGCCGCAGCAAGCAGCCCTAAATTTTCTTTGGAGCGGTAATTGACTCCGTAACGCAAGCCTCTATAGAAAACCAGCAGAAGCACGACGATCAACATGATACTGATAAAAGTCCCCATGATCCCCTCCCATGCAGGCCATTATAGGCGAAGCTTTAGGGCCCAAGCAACTTCCTTTTTGCCCCGCCCGGCGGTAGAGTAGAAAGAAGCCGGAACTCTGGAGGAAAATATGCGAAAACTGTTCGAATATAATTGGTTGGTGCGGGAAGAATGGTTCGATTGGTGCGAGGAGATTCCCGAAGCCGAACTGCTCAAAGAGCGAATCGGCGGGCAGCGCAGCATTCTGCGGACGCTGGTTCACGTGATCGACGTCGAACACGCGTGGATTCGCGGACTGATGGGCGATCCCGAGCAGCATTACGATTACGAAGTTTACCGGTCGTTAGCCGACGCGCGCCGATTGTCGAGCGAAGCGGCGGCGGAGGTTCGGCCGTTCGTGGAGCAGTGGACGGACGAGCTCGAAAACGAACGGATGCATATTTTCGCTTACGGAGACGTAATGCGGCACGCGATCGCGCACGAGATTCACCATATCGGCCAACTGTCCGTCTGGGCGAGAGAACTGGGCCGCAAACCCGTAACGGCCAACCTGATCATGCGGGGGCCGCGCTGACCGTGCGAAGCAAGCGTCCGAAGCGGAAGGCGTTTCTCGCTCGCCGCCGCTTCGCTTATGCGGCCGCCGCCGTCGCGACCCTGCTGTCGGGTCTGGCGTCGCGCGTTTACGGGAACGAGATTCCGCGTTTTCTGGCGATTCATGCCGGAGACGCGTTATGGGCCGCGATGATCTATTGGCTGATTCGTCTGATCCTGCCGGGCCGAAGCACGGCGATCTGCGCAGGGTATGCGCTTCTGCTGAGCTTCGGCGTCGAATTCAGCCAACTGTACCGGGCGGAGTGGATCGACGGCCTGCGCAAAACGACGTTGGGCGCTTTGGTGCTGGGCCGCGGATTTTTGCTTGCCGACCTGGTACGTTACTCGGCGGGGGTCGTTTGCGTATTCGCGCTGGACACGTTCGCCTCGAACCGGCGGAAAATTTTTCGCAATACCGAAACGTTCGATCGAAACCGATAAAACTTATATAGAAGAAAGGAGGAACCGACGATGAAAAAAACGATCATCGGCTCCGTGTTAACCTTGGCCGGGACATGGATCACGAGCTGCATTCTGGTCGCCGCCGTGTTGTTCGTGCCGAACATGTCGACTTGGGACGGGACGAGAGTCTGGTATGCCATCTTCGGCGGCGGTCCGTACGAAGCGGATCTTAAGCAGAGCATGGCGCTGGGCCTGCCTTTCGCGATCGGCGTCCTCATGTTCGCGGCGGGGATCTTGATTCTGGCGATCGAATATTTCCGACCGGAAACGCGCCGCGAGTCCGTTCCCGTACCGGCGAGACCTTTTAACGGGGAAGACGGAAACGGAGCGCCCAAGCTGTCGGCCGTCTCGGGGGAACCTTACCGGACCTCGGACGGAGACGATATTCCGACCATGAAGGAGATACGCCCTTGAACCGAAGAATGTCCATGCCTGCCCAAGAGACGCCGTCGATCGTGCTCGAACCGCTCGTCGAATCGCGCAACCCCGGCCATCCGCGCGACGAGAGTTTTATTTTTGCCAAAAACAGAAAGGAGGAGGGCCGATGATCGAGATCCGAAAAATCCGAACCGGCGACCTGCCGCAGCTTGCGGAATTGTACGGGGAACTTGTCGAAGAGAAATCCGGCGGACCGAAGATGCGGGAGACGTTCGCGCGGATCGAAGCCGACGATCGTTACGTCTTATTGGGCGCTTTCGAAGGCGAGCGGTTGGCGGGAAGCGCGATGGCCGTCTTCTGTTACGATCCGATCGGCGACTGCCGACCGTTCATGGTCGTGGAGAACGTCATCGTATCGGAGCGTTTTCGCGGCAAAAAAGCGGGAAGGCTGCTGATGGAAGAGTTGGAACGCTTGGCGAAGGAACGAAGCTGCGGGTACGCGATTCTGGTCTCGAGCGGATTCCGCAAAGAAGCGCATGCTTTCTACGAATCGCTGGGATATACGGAAGACGTGCGCGGATTTCGCCGCAGGCTGGACTGAAGTTCGGCGCTTTCCGCATGGAGCCGGCATAATCGGATACAGGCCCCGAGCCGATCCCGTAATCCGTCGAACGGACTGCGGGATTTTTTGGGCGCGTCAAAAGCGCGAAGCGATAATCTTGGCCGTCTCGATCAACTCGGCGTTATCCCGTGCCGTGACTCCGGAGAGCAGAATGCTTCCGTCTTCGAAACCGATGCGTCCGTCCAAACCCTGCAGCATAGCCTCGATATACATCGGCCACATGGTGGCTTCGCAGCCGTGCAGCAGAATCGGCAGGCGGCAATCGGCGCGCTTCAGTATGCTGCGGATCCGGCGGACTTCCGCCGATTCGCGTCCGGCATCCGGTTTTTCGATGCGGATCAGGATTCGGCGGCAGCTGTCGCATCCCGGCATGGCGACGAAACGTTCGGCATCCGCCTCGCTGCACAGTCCGGCTTCGACGCCAATGCCGCGCGACAAAGCGGCCGCGACCATCCATTCGGCATCGGGTTCATGGATGTTCACGGTGATGTAATCGGGCAGAACATGCCAAGAGCGAAGGCGCTGCATGCGGGCCGCGCTGTCCGGAAGAATCGGCCAAGCCGTCGAAATGCCGACCGGAATACGAGGAAGACGATCGCGCACGGCCGACAGCGTGCGGGCGACATCTTCGGGTTCGAGGCTTTCGGTCTCGCGATCGTTGCGTACGTGAATATGTAATTCCGCGGCTCCGGCAAGCACCGCTTTTTCCGCGTCGGCGGCAATCTCGTCCGGCGTGCAAGGAATGGCGGGGTGGTCGTTTCGGGTTCTTGAACCGTTCAGGCAGGCTTGAAGCATGCGTATCCTCCTCAAAACATTAAAGGATCAAATCAAGGATCAAATCGGGTATACTTCGGTTATCGGAACGGAAGCGCTCTTTTTTTAGAGTTTGGATATTTTTGGATAGACGATCCTTTAACCACATTTTTACATTTAAAATAAAAGCAAGATAGTAGAAAGGCCTTATTTTTCGCGTTTTTTGCCCGACTAAAGTCGTCTTTCCTGCCTGCCAGCTAATAAAAAGTCCGTTCCGACCGATACTTTTAATAGAAACTTTGCGAAAAGAAATACTGCACGCATATCCAGGGGGGGTAGTCCATTGCGAGTCCATATAACGGATATTGAACACGGCGATATGCTGAAAGAAGACGCGTTTAGCCAGGTCGGTCTCCATATTCTGCCTAAAGGTACGGTCATTCGGGGAGAAGAGGCCGACTTGCTCAAGCGCCATAAGGTCGAATACGTCGATATCGAATCCCGCGAAGAAAATTCGGAATCCGCGCCGGGCGTGCTCAGCGAAGCGATGCGCAGTCATATGGAACTTGCGATCCGCGGGTATCAGACCATCTTCCTCGAAGCGTTGACCAGCGGCAAGTTCGACGAGGTAACGGTCGATCTGCAGCTCGAACCGCTGCTTCGCACGGTGGACGAACATCGCGACGTCACTTCGCTGCTGCTGGTATTGGAGCGGGAAGACGTCAGCTTGTACAACCACTCCATGCAAGTCGGCATGCTCTCGTATTATATCGCGACCTGGCTCGGTTACTCGCGCGAGCAGTGTTATGCGATCAGCAAAGCCGGTTATCTGCACGACATCGGCAAAAGCAAGATCTCTCCGACGATCCGCAACCGGAGCGACTATTTGACGAATTACGATCTGCTGGAACTTCGCAAGCATGCGAAATTCGGCTACGATATCATTCGAGCCTCGATGGACGACGAGACGACCGCGCTGGTCGCTTGGCAGCATCACGAACGCGAAGACGGTTCCGGCTATCCGCAAGGATTAACCAAGCCGGATATTCATCCGTATTCCCAGATCGTTGCCGTCGCCAATACATATTTGAAACTCTCCGAGAGCCGCCGAGGCGAAGCGAAACGGCCGCTGCTCGACATTCTGCGCGAAGTGCACGAGTTGGGCTTCGGCAAACTGAACGAAAAAGCGGTTCAAGCGCTCGTTCAGCATCTGATGTCGAACCTCATCGGCAAAAACGTTCGGCTGAGCAGCGGGACTACGGGAACGATTATCCTTAACAACCCTTCGGATCTGTTCAAGCCGCTTGTTCGGGTCGGCGATCAATTCCATGATCTGTCGCGCGAACGGCAGCTGGCGATCGAAGAGATTTTCGTGTAAAAGGGAGAACTCTCCCAAAGAAGGGCTTTTCGGGAACGATCCGGAAAAGTCCTTTTGCCATTTGGAGAAAAAAAGAGGAATTGCCTGCCTGCGGGACGAAGTTAAAAAGCCTGTGCCTATACATAGGGAAAAGCAAGGAGGGAGAAGATGCAGCCGAAATGGTTGGAATGGGCCAAGCAGATTCAGGCGATCAGTCAAGCGGGATTGGAATATTCGCGAGACGCGTACGATTTGGAACGCTTCGAGATGCTTCGAACGCTCAGCGTGGAGATCATGAGCGAATACACGGGGGTCGATACGAAGCAGATTCGGGAACTGTTTGCGGGAGAGAGCGGATACGCGACGCCGAAAGTAGACGTGCGGGGCGTCATTTTTCGGGAAGAGCGAATCTTGTTGGTTCGGGAGCGTCTCGACGGAGCTTGGTCGCTGCCGGGAGGTTGGGCGGATATCGGGTTGTCGGCCAAAGAGAACGTCGTGAAGGAGATTCGCGAGGAAACGGGGTACGAAGCTTCGGCGGGCCGGCTGCTGGCGGTGCTCGACAAGAAATTCCACGAACATCCGGTATCGCCGTTCCATGTGTACAAATTCTTTTTCCGCTGCGAAATCACGGGCGGCGAAGCAGCGGAGACGATGGAGACGAGCGAAGTCGGATTTTTCGCCGAAAACGAACTTCCCCCGCTGTCGCAAGAACGCAATACCGATCGGCAGGTCCGCGAGATGTTCGAATATTTGCGCGATCCCGAACGGCCGGCTTGGCTGGATTGAAGCGCGACGGAAACCGGAACGCTCCAAAGGTCTGATCGGCCAAGCAAGCGGATATTCGGCTTTCCTATTATGTTCAATCATTGCCTGAAAAATTCATGATAGAATATGCCGATTGATTAAAACTGGAAAAAGGCCGAAAATAAGTTTAAGCAAGCGGTTCGGGGTCAGGCAAAAAGCCTGTATGCCCGCATGCCGGAAATCATAACGACCGAAAAATTTGCGTACACCTACTTAGCATACTGGGGGATGAAACGAACATGATCGAATTGTTGGTCGTACGGCACGGGGAATCTCAAGCCGATCTGGAAGATCGCCATGAAGGACGGGCGGATTTTGAATTGACTCCGTTGGGCGAACGACAAGCAGGACTTGCGGCGGCATGGATTGCCAAGCGGTACCGTCCGCACGAGATCGTAGCCAGTCCGCTTAAGCGCGCCGCGCGCACGGCGGAAGCGATCGCGCAGGAGTGCCGGCTTACGGTGGCTTACGACGCGGAATTGGCGGAATGGGACAACGGCCTGTTGGCCGGCATGAGACGCGAGGAAGCCCGGCTGCGTTATCCGCTGCCGATCGGAGGACGTCAGCCTCACGACACGTTCGCCGAGACGGAATCCGAGATTCAATTCCGTGCCCGCGCGGAAGCCTTTTTGTCCGCGCTGCTGTTCGCGCATCAGAACAAGCCGGATCTGCACCGCATCTGTCTGGTCACGCACGGCGGCATGATCAATATGTTGTTCCATAGTCTGCTCAATCTGCCGTTCCGAACGGAGACGTCGCTGGCCACGGGCGATACGGGCATTCATCTGTTCCGCATCGAAGGACCTCGCAGACGGATCGTGTTCATGAACGCCCAAGAGCATCTTCGGGGGTAACTCTTTTCGCCGAACGGGCGAAAGAAAACGAACCGCAATCCGCACGCCGTCCGACCGCCGAAAGGCGGTTTTTTGGCATGCGCCGTTTCGCGCCGCAATCTCCTTTTGCAATCGTCGGCGGCTTGCGCTAGGATGAAAAGACTGATGCTTTAAAGGGGGAAAGGATATGCCGAAAGCGATCGAATTGAAAGGCGTCTCCTGGAGACGCGGAGACAGTCTGATTCTTCAGGATATCGACTGGACCGTGGAAGAAGGACAGCATTGGGCCGTATTAGGCTTGAACGGCTCCGGCAAGAGCAGCATTCTGAACATCATCAGCGGGTACATGTGGCCGACGACCGGCGAAGTATCCGTGCTCGGGCATAAGTTCGGCACGATCGATTTGAGGGAACTTCGCAAATCGATCGGTTGGGTCAGTTCGTCGTTGCAAGAGAAGATCCGTCCCAACGAGCAGGCGTTGGAGATCGTGATCAGCGGACGGCACGCGTCGATCGGGCTGTACGCCGAGATCGAGCAGGCGGACCGGGAGAAGGCGCACGCTTTGATGAACGATCTGGGCTGTTCCCATCTGATCGGACGCACCTATCAGACCTGCTCGCAAGGCGAGAAGCAGAAGCTGTTGATCGCCCGCGCGCTGATGGCTTCGCCGAAGCTGCTCATTCTCGACGAAGCGAGCAACGGTCTGGACTTTATCTCGCGCGAAGCCTTGCTTCAGAGCATCGACGCGCTCGCCGTTCGTCCGGACGCGCCTACGCTGCTGCTGGTCACGCATCATACGGAAGAAGTTTCTCCGGTATTTTCCCATTCGCTGCTGATTCGCCGCGGCCGGATCTTCGCTCAAGGCGAATCGAAAAAGATCTTGAACGACGAGAAGCTGAGCGAATTCTTCGAAATGCCCGTCGGCGTGGATTGGCGCGGAGGGCGGGCTTGGCTGTCCGTTCGTTGAAAAGGACGGCAGCTTAAGCTGCGGATTCCGGCCGGCCCTGTTTCCTTCTCCTCCATTCGGGTAATGATACGTTGTCGCAAGATGATCAGAACTTATCGAGGAGGAATGCAGCATGGCAGACGCTAACCAAGATCCGAATCAACAAAGCGCGGGCGAAGATACATTGATGGAGAAGAACCGCAAAGAGCAGGGCGCAAACGTCGAACCGCAAGCCGACGAATGGACGGCCAAGCCGTCTCCCAAAGCTTCCGGCGACGAAGAAGACAAGTAATTAGCAAACCGTAAAAAACTCCGGCCGACGACGTCGCGAACCGACCGACCGGCAGGATGCGAACGAAACCGACCGCCCGCATGGGCGCGTCGGTTTTTTGGCGTCAATTCGGCGCTGCGGCGTCCAATTCGATTCGGACTCTATAACGTCCGTCGATCGCTTCGGCGCTGAAGGTTCCTCCGTGAGCTTGGATGATTTTTTCGCATACCTTGATTCCGATCCCCGTACTCTCCGCGGAGTCGGCTTGGGGGGCGATACGGTTCTCGATCAGCAAATGCAGCTTATTTTCCGACCGCTCGCAGCGGATCGTCGCCGGCTCGGATTTGTCCGCGTATTTCAGCATGTTGGAGAATAGATTGTCGAACACCCGCTGCATGGACATGGCATGGACGTGCAGCGCGAATTCCGTTTCGCAAGGCACCCATTCGACCTCCAATCCTTCGTCGATCAACAGAGGCGCATGCGTGCCGATCAACTGATCGAGCAGCGGGATTCCGTCGTAGCTTTCGAATTCGAGCGGTTCGCCGGAGTGATGGGACATCAGGAAATATTCGAAGAGTTGGTCGGACAGATGTTTGATGCGATACGCGTTGTCTTTGCTGTTGGCGATATATTTGAACAACTGCTCTTCCGTTCGGTATTTGCGATATTGAATGATGTCCAGATAGCCGATCAAGGCTGTAAGAGGCGTTCGCAGATCATGGGACATCGCCGTCACCAATTCGTGGTTGGCGTTCCGGGCTTCTTCTTCGCTGGCCAGACGTTCGATGAACGATTTTCTCATCTCGTTGATGCTTTGCGCCAGCGAAGCGAGTTCGTCTTTGCCTTTGATCGTGATCGGATATTCCAAGTTGCCGCCTTCCAGAATCTTGATCTCGTTCTCGAGCACCTCGATATAAGACGTCTTCACGTTGATGAACAGCAGCATGAGCAGCAGGAAGAATCCGAGCGACACGGCCAAGCAGGCGAAGGTCACGAGCGTATAGTATTGATATTCCGAAAAAGACTCCAAATAAACCTGCGCGTCGGCGTCGGCGAAAGCGATCTTGCGCAGCGATTCGTCGGGCACGAACGGCTGCGAGTCTTTGCCTTCGGCCTGCGCGTAATAGCCGTCGGAAGAATAGACCAATTTTCGGTCCCGATAGACGTATAAAGCGACGTATTTCTTTTTCTCGACCCAGTCCGTCAAGCTTTGCGTATCGTCCGTCTCCAAATGCCGTTCCTGCACGTAATCGGCGAACTGCTTGACGGTCTTGGCGTTCTGGTTCGCGATAAACGAAGAACGGTCGAAGTAGCGGTTGAGCAGATCGTTGCCGAACGTTTGCAGCGCGAAGAACAAGCCGACGGAGAGAACGGCCGTCAGCGCGAGCGCGAGGATCAGTTTGACTTTCAACTTCAGGCGGAACAACGACTTAATCAATCCGATACCCCTTTCCCCATACCGTTTTGATCAGCTTCGGTTCCTGAGGGTTCGCTTCGGTCTTTTTTCTCAGATTGCGGATATGCACCATGACGGTGTTGTTGCAGCTGTAGAAGTAAGGCTCTTCCCAGACGCTTTCGTACAAATTTTGGGCAGAAAAGATTTTGCGAGGGTTTTGCGCCATCAGCAGCAGAATTTTATATTCGATCTCGGTCAATACGATCTCCCGCCCGCCGATGCCGACTTCGCGGGAGACGGTATCGAGCGTCAGATCGCCGATCTGAATCCGCGTGTCGGGCGTCTCCGCTTTTTCTTTGCCCCGGTATACGTAATATCTGCGCAGCAGCGCCTTCACGCGATAGACCAGCTCCGTATAAGAGAAAGGCTTGGACATGTAATCGTCGCTTCCCGCGGAAAAAGCCATATATTTATCCGAATCCTGCGTCTTGGCGGTCAAAAACAAGATCGGGGCGCTGGTCGACTGCCGAATCTCCATACAGGCTTTGAAGCCCGATTTGACCGGCATCATGATATCCAAAATAACGAGATCGATTCGTTCGAGGTATTCGGCGACCTGACGGACCGCTTCTTCGCCGTCGGCCGCTTCCAAAACGCGATAATTTTCGCTTTCCAGCAGAATGCGGACGATCTCCCGGATTTCGTCGTTATCGTCGGCGATTAAAATGGTTTTCGGATCGTTCATGATCGTTCCCCCGTAAGCTGAAAAATAGGCTTCCCGCTGCCCTTGCTTCTTATTCTACATGGTTTCCCGCATCCCGCTGAATCCCGCTTAAGAATTTTTAAGAATTGGCGCAGGCCGTTCTTAAGATTGCCGCGATAGGCTTCGGAGACGGATTCGATAACCGAACTAGAGAGGATAAGGCGACGGAATGAATAGAACGAAAAAAAGGTTTGGACGAAAATGGGTCATCGGCTTGATTGTGCTGGTCGCCGCCGGCGGATGGTGGGGCGGTTCCGCCATGCTGAAAAGCCGAGCAGCCGAAGGGCAGGCGCTGCAAAATTTGCAGACCGTGCCGTTGGCCAAAGGCGAATTGACGAAGTCTTTGCTGTTGTCCGGCACGATTCGCAGCCAGAACAGCCGCAGCGTATACGCGCCTTCTTCGCTCAAGCTGACCGAGGTTCTGGTGAAAGAAGGCGACACGGTCAAAGCCGGTCAGAAGCTGGCGACGCTGGCGAGCGGCGATCTGGAATTGGACGTCAAATCGGCAGAATTGAACTTGGCCAATTCCAAAGAAGCGCTGAAAAGCGCGGGTACGGATAAACAGAACGCGATCAAGACGGCGAAAGCGAGCGTCGATTCGGCCGCGCTCGAAGTCGAAACGGCGCGGCGTCAATACGACGAGGCCAAAGCGCAGGTCGAGAAAAATCCGGGCGCCGCGGTGCTGTCGGCGCAGGCGGATCTCAAAACCGCGGAGCGGCAGTTGGCGATCAGCCGCGGTCAGGCCGAAGGCAAAGCGGGAAGCTCCGTTCTGTCGGCCCGCAAAGAAGTCGAGATCGCGCAGCGTCAATACGATCTGCTGAAGAAGCAGGCCGAACAGCAGTCCGGCAGCTCGCTGGTTTCCGCGAAAAAAGAGTTGGAAGTCGCGCAGCGCCAGTACGATACGCTGAAGAATCAAGCGCAAGGCACGCCGGGCAATGCCGTCTTGTCCGCGAGAAAAGAGCTGGAGATCGCGCAGCGCGCTTACGATCAACTGACGGCTCAAGGGGATTATGCGCCGGCCGTGCAATCCGCGAGAAAAGAGCTTGAAATCGCGCAGCGGGCTTATCAAGATTCGCAGCAGCCGGCCGAGAACACCGCGGCGGTCAAAGCGGCCCGTTCCGACTTGAACGCGGCGATCAACCGCTATACGCAGCTGCAAAAAGGCAAACCGCTGAACGAACAAGCGGCGTTGAACCGTTATAACAGCGCGATCGATTCGCTGAATCAGGCGCAGACCGCCTCGGCGGCGCGCGTCAATCAAGCGACGAACGAATTCCAGAATGCGGATCGGGCTTACCGAACCGCTTTGCAGCAGTACGAAGCGAGCAAAACGACGGAAGATCCGCAAGGCGATCCCGCGCTCAAAACGGCGGCCGACCAAGCGGCATCCGCGCTTCAAGACAAACAAGCCGCTCTGCTGACGGCGACTCAAGCGCAGGCCGAAAGCGTAAAAGCGGCCCAAGATTCCGTAAGCAGTTCCAACTTCGATTACCGGCAGGCCGTGGAAGGTTCGGCCGACGCGTTGGAGCAGGCCCGGCTTGCCGCAGAACGCGCGCAGATGAGTTACGACGCGGCGGTCAAGAATGCGGCGGATACCAAAACGAATGCCAAAGATACGTTGGAGAAAGCGACGCAGGCCTATAACGGTGCGGTCGCGAGTACCAATGAAGCCCGAGTCAACGCCGCGGACGCGCTGGATAAAAGCAAACAGGCGTATGAAGCGGCGCTCGGCGGAGCGGCCGATTCTTTGGTCGTCGCTCAAGATACGCTGGAGAAAGCTCGGCAGGCTTACGACAATGCGGCGGGCAGCGCCAAAGACGCGTTGGTCGCCGCTCAGGATACGTTGGATAAAGCCAAACAAGCCTACGAGACTGCCGGAAGCAGCGCCAAAGAAGCGTATGCCGCTTCGCAGGAATCGCTCGAGAAATTGAAGATCGGCTACGAGAGCGCGCTCAAGAATCAGAGCGAAGCTTTCGCTGCGGCGGCTTCCGCGCTCAAACGGGCGGAGAACGGTTACGAAACCGCGCAGTTGAATAGGCAGATCGCGGAATCGAAAACGGAAGAAGCGGCGCAGCTCGCGATTCAATTGCAGGAAGTCAGTCTGGAGAAACTGCGCAAACAGTTGGCGGATACCGTCATCAAAGCGCCGATCTCCGGCACGGTGACGTTCAAGAACGCCGTTGTCGATCAGTTTGCCAACGGTTTGATGTTCACCGTGGAAGACACCGGCAAATTGACCGTGTCGGCCGTCGTGAGCGAATCGGATATCGGTTCGTTGAAGGTCGGACAAAAGGCGTTCGTCAAAACCGAAAGCACGGGCGAAGAAGAGCTCGGCGCCGAACTCGTGCATATCGGAGCTTCGGCCGTCAAAAGCGCTGCCGGCGAAACCGCCGCCAACACGAGCGTGCAGTTCGCGGCCGACGTGAATCTTCTTCAAGCCGATCCGCGTATCCGCATCGGGATGAACGCCCGCATGACCGTCGTGCTGGAAAGCAAACCGAACGTGCTGTCCGTGCCGCTGGACGCGATCGCGACCGGAGCGGCGGGCGAGGAGATCGTCTATGTTCTCGCGAACGATAAATTGCGGGAAGTCCCGGTGAAGACCGGCATGCAGAACGACGTGATGATCGAGATCGAAGCCTCCGGCTTGTCCGACGAAGCGACGATCGTCTCGTACGCGCAGGAGGCTTCGGATCTGCTGCAAGCTTCGCCGGAGCTGAAAGAGGAGGCCGTATCCGATGATCCAGATGCGTAACGTATTCAAACGTTACTTCGCGGACACGCCCAACGAGATTACCGTATTGAACGGAATCGATCTATCGATCGGAAGCGGCGAATTCGTGGCGATCGTCGGTCAATCGGGTTCCGGCAAATCGACGCTGATGAATATCATCGGCGCGCTCGACCAACCGACGAGCGGGGAATACGAGCTGGGCGGCACGCCGATTCAGCAGATGAATCGGGACGACTTGGCCGAGATCCGCAATCGCAAGATCGGTTTCGTGTTCCAATCCTTTAATCTCATTCCGCGTAACAGCGCGCTCAAGAACGTCGAGCTGCCGATGGTCTACGCGGGAACGAAAGCCTCGGAACGATCCCGGCGGGCCAAGCGGCTGCTGGAGATGATGGAGATGGACGAACGGATGAATCATTTTCCGAGCGAGCTGTCCGGAGGCCAGAAGCAGCGGGTCGCGATCGCCCGGGCGTTGGCCAACGATCCCGATATTCTGCTCGCCGACGAACCGACGGGAGCTTTGGATTCGAAGACCGGCAATCTGGTCATGGAGATCTTCCTGCGCATCCACCGGGAAGAACGGAAAACGATTCTGTTCATCACCCACTCTTCGGAACTGGCGGAACTTTGCCCGCGCGTCGTGACCATAAAAGACGGACAGATCGTTTCCGACAAAGCGGGAACGAATTCGGGAGGACGGCTTCATGGTTGAGAATCTGCGGCTGTCGCTCGAGAGTCTTCGCGCCAACAAGATGCGTTCTTTTCTCACCATGCTGGGGATCATTATCGGCATCTCGTCCGTGATCGCGGTCATTTCGGTAGGCAACGCGATGACGGCTTCCGTCAACAACCAGTTCGCGGAATTCGGCATCAATAACGTGTCGCTCGGCGTTCAGATGCGGGCGAACGAATCCGGCGGATTCGATATGACGGTCACGAAGACGCCTAAAGACACCGATCGCATATCGAACGAACAGATCGAGACGATGCGTCAGCGTTTTCCGGAGATCGAGACGCTCGCGTTGTCCGAAGACGCCGGCCGGGGCAAAGCCAAGATCGGGCGCAAGTACAGCAATGTGTCTTTGACCGGAGTCAATACGGGATACGCCAAAGCCAATAAAGTCAAAATGGCATTGGGGCGTTACATCAGCGACGCGGACGTTCGGTCGGCGCGAAGCGTCGTCGTGGTGTCGGACCGTACCGCCGCGGCATTGTACGGTTCGAACGAATCCGCGCTCGGACAGAACATCAGCGTGTACACCGACAAAGCGATCAAGCAGTTCGCGATTATCGGCATCTACAAATACACGCAATCTTCCGCGATGGGCGTTGCCGCTTCCGACCGGGATTTGGAGACGAGCGGCTATATTCCCGTCAGCAGCGCCAAAAAGGATTCGCCGTACAAAAACTTCACTTCGCTGACCGTGATCCCCAAGCAGGGAACGGAGCTGAACGATTTTACGAATCGGATCTCGGCTTACCTGAACAAACTCTACGAGCGCAACAAAGAATGGGAAGCTTACGCTTACAATATGAAAAGCGAGCTGGAATCGACCAATTCGATGATGAAGACGCTGTCGATGGCGATCGCCGCGATCGCGGGCATCGCGCTGATCGTCGGCGGGATCGGCGTCATGAATATCATGCTGGTGTCCGTAACCGAACGCACGCACGAGATCGGCGTGCGCAAAGCGCTCGGCGCCAAAGACGCCCATATCCGCATGCAGTTCGTGGCGGAAGCGGTAGCGCTGTCGGCGACCGGAGGCGTGATCGGCATCGTGCTCGGCGTGGGGCTGGGGATGATCGGAGCCCGCATCGTGGGCGCGCCTTTCGAGTTATCGGCCTACGTCGTATCGGGTACGGTGTTGTTCTCCATGTTTATCGGCGTATTCTTCGGCTACTACCCGGCGAACAAAGCGGCGAGACTGAATCCGATCGACGCGCTGCGTTACGAATAAACCCGGTTTGGCGCTCCATCCGAATCCTTTTTGCCTAATAAACGGAATTTTAGTAGAATGAAGAATGCTGATGATTCGGGAGCGATCTGCGGGATTCAACAGCTGCCAAGCACGCCGCGAGCGGCAGGCTATTTCACCCATAGACAGGAGCAGATACGATGAGCGAACTGATTATTCGTACGGCCGGATCCGGCGACATCGAACAGTTGGCGGATATGCGTTACGATTACGCGCTTGAGGATCATCCGGAAACGAGCGTAACGGACGAACAGAAACGCGATTATATCGACGAGATGCACGAATTTCTGGAAGAAGCGATCGGTTCGGAACATTGGGTCGTCTGGGTAGCGGAATACGGCGACGAGATCGTCGGTCACGCCTATCTGGAGATGGTCCGCAAAGTTCCGCGTCCGGGACGCGTCACCAAACCTTTTATTTACATGACCAATGTATATACCCGGCCGCAGCATCGCGGGCTGGGGATCGGCAGCCGTCTGGCGCAGGTCATCGAACAATGGGCGCGCGAGTTGGATCACGAGTTTATCATGGTCTGGCCGAAGCAGCCGAACGAAGCTTTTTACACCAAAAACGGATATACCGCCTGTTCCGTTCCGATGGAGATCCGACTGTAACGGCCGGAAGGTCCGAAAAAAAGCAAGCGCGCGGTCATGTCCGCGCGCTTTTTTTGGCGTTAGGATAAAACGGAAAGGAGGCGGATGCTATTCATACACGACTATCGGCAGCGTTTTCCCGCGAAGCGGAGCAGGCGGCAGCGCGTTACGCGATCGGCGTCTTGGCGTCCGAGCATCGAACGGCAAGCGGAACCTCGTCGGAAGCGAAGATTCTGGAGACGGATCGGGGACGCTACGTGCTTCGCCGATTATCGGGCACAGCGCAGGCTCGTCGCGAATACCGAATATCCGAAGCGCTGCAAGGGCAGGACGTTTGTCCGGAGATTCTGAGGACTCGAGGCGGCGAAAGGTGGTTCGAAATCGAAGAAATTTGTTATAACGTGCAGCGTTTTATCGAACCCGCAGCCGGAGGAGCGGAAGTCGCGGATCATGCCGAATTGGGAAGCGTCGCGGGCAAGCTGCACGCCGGATTGCGAAGCGAAACGACGGACGGACAGCCTGATCGATTCGATTTGGAGCGGAAATGGCAGGCGTTCTTGAGCAGCGGAACGAAGCCGATCTTGCAAGACCCGCTGATCCTTCGGCTGGAAGAACAGGTGCAGCTTTGCTTGTCGGAGCGCGAAGAACTTACGGATCGAACCTGCATACACGGCGATCTCGGCAAATGGAACCTGATTTTCGGCAGTCGGGGCGTGCGGATCATCGATTTCGGCGAAGCGCGTCTCGGCGACCGGCATTTCGATCTGGCCGCGCTGCTGACTTCGACGACGGATGCCTTAGAAGACCGCGCGGTTCAATATCTCTCGGCTTACATAGAAGGTTACTCGCGTTATGCGGACGGCTTCGACGCTTCGGCGCTGGCGCGTCACATACGTTCGTGGAACGTGCGCGGCGCGGTAGCGCTGTTGGAACATACGGGGATCAACGAACGCAGCGCCCGGTACGCGGCTCGGATGCTTGAGCAATCCGAGAGCTGGGCGCAACGGCTGCGCTTCTGAACGAAACGAAGAAGGAAAAGAGGGATACGCACGATGAGCGAAAGTAACGGAAATCTGTCCGAAATTCATATTCGAACCCGAGAAGAAGGAGACCTGCCGCAAATTCGCGAGCTGCTGGCTCAGCTCGGCTATCCGGCGAAAGACGGGGAATTGGCGGAGCGGCTGAACAAGCTGGGCGAACATGCGGATTATCGGGTAAAGGTAGCGGAGCGGTCCGGCCGGCTGCTGGGCATGATCGCGCTGCATCGGGAGATGCCGCTGCTGCGCGCCGAGCCCGAAGTGCAGGTGATGGCGCTGGTCGTATCCGAAGACAGCCGCGGAAGCGGCGTCGGTCGGCTGCTGCTGCGAAAAGCCGAAGAATGGGCACGGGAAATAGACGCGTTCTGCGTGCGGTTGAACAGCGGAAATCGGGAAGAACGAATGGCGGCGCATCGTTTTTACCTTCGTCAGGGATATACGGCCGGATCGACCGGTTTCTTTTTGAAGATCGAAGATCAAAAATGATCAAAAAGGGAAGAAAAAGGCTTATAACGCCGCATAATCCCGGATAAAGCCGTTTATTTGCCCGAAAAAGCCCCAGATCGGTTTTGTCAGCCGCGCCCGCGAAATTTATAATGAAAGCGTAAGGTCAATAAAGGTCAAACAAACTTCGATTCATTGGCTAATCTTTTCGAGAGGAGAATGAGAGATGTTTGAACAAGGTCCTTTTGGCAGACACGCGGAAGAAATGTTCAATCAGTTGGCGAAGACGTTCGGAGACACGTTCGGCGAAGATTTCGCGGCTCCGTTCCGCGAGCGCTCGATGTCGTTCCGGACCGATATTCACGAGCATGACGGACATTACCTGCTGGAAGCGGAACTTCCGGGCTTCCGCAAAGAAGACATCGACGTCGATTATACCGCTCCTTATCTGACCATCCGGGCGGTTCGCCGCGAAGAGAAACGCGAAGAAGCAGACACGCGGCGCTCCGTGCGAAGCGAACGCCGTTACGGGGAGTTCATCCGCCGCTTCTACATGGAAGACGCCGATCGCGAAGGCATTCGCGCTTCGCTCAAAGACGGTTTGCTGAAGCTGGATATTCCGAAAAAAGAAACCCCGTCGGGCAAACGCATTCTGATCGAAGGCGAAGATTGATCCGAAACGGTCTAACAACAAAAAGCCGATCTTCCCGAAGGAAGTCGGCTCATCGAACGGATCAAGCCTGCGGCTTCGCGACGAAGCCGCAGGCTTTTGTTATTCGACAGCGGGCGAGACGGGCAGTTCCACCCGGAAGCGGGCTCCTCCTCCGGCAGCGGCGCCTGCCGAGACCGTGCCTCCGTGCAGTTCGACCGCTTTTTTGACGATGGATAATCCCAATCCGCTGCCGCCGGCGGCGCGGGAACGCGATTTGTCGCCTTTGTAGAAACGTTCGAAAATGCGCGGAAGGTCTTCGTCCGCGATGCCCGGGCCCGAATCGGTGACCGTGACGACGACGCCCTTCCCTTCTCGGATCAATCCGACATGCAGACTGCCGCCTTCGGGCGTGAACTTGATCGCGTTCTGGATCAGATTGCTCCAGACCTGATTGAGCAGGTCTTCGTCGGCTTCGAGCTTGACCGGCTCCAGATCCAATTCCAAATCGAGCCGTTTGTCCAGCCATTGCGGTTCGCAGGCCAATACCAGATGACGGATCTGCGCGTCCAGACGATAACTTCGGCGATCGAACGGATAATGTTCCGATTCCAGCGAAGTCAGCTTGAGCAGGTTATCGCTTAATCGCGACAACCGGATGCTCTCGATCTCGATAATCGACAAATAATGCCGGCGCTCTTCGGGAGTCAATTGTTCGTTCTGAAGCGCGGCGGCGAATCCGCGCAGAGAAGTAAACGGCGATTGGATCTCGTGCGAGACATTGGAGATGAATTCCTGACGAAGCAGTTCCATCTGCTGCAAATTGCGGGCCATATCGTTCAGATGTTCCACGAGTTTGCCGAATTCGCCGTCGTATCTTTTGTCTTCGTCCAACAAGACTTCGAAGTCTCCCCGGCCGATCCTGCGCATCGCGTCGTTCACTTCCCGCCATACGCCGCCCGGGTCTTTGCCCAGCAAGAGCATGAGCGGCCGGAGCAGCAGCAAGAACAGGAACAATACCAGTACCATGACCGCCAAGACCAGCATCTCGCGGCCGTAATTCGGCCAGTCGATCCGGTAAGGCGGGTCCAGAGCTTCGACGATCAAATAAGAGACCGATCCGCTGCCGAAGAACAGCATCGCGACGCCGATCAGGCGCTTGGCGAACAAACCGGCCCGGCTGCGCGGCTTACGCGTTCTTCCGCTCATCGAACACTCTCCAATCGGTAACCGAGACCTCGTACGGTGCTGATCCGCAGTCCGGCCTGCCATTCGTCGAACCGTTCGCGAAGCCGATTGACGTGCACGTCCAGCGTGCGCTCGTTGCCTTCGTAATCGTAACCCCAGACTTTCTCGATCAGATGGTCCCGGGTGAGCGTGCGTCCCATATTGCCTGCCAGCAGAAACAGAAGCTCGTATTCTTTGGGAGGCAGGTTTACGGGGCGGCCGTGGACGAGAGCGCCGAAATTCCTTTTATCCATAAAAAGTTCGGCGGCGGTCACCTGCTGCGAAGAAGCGATCTGATACCTTTTGAGCAGCGCCTTCACCCGAACTTCGAGTTCCGCGGGTTCGAAAGGCTTGACCAAATAATCGTCGGTGCCCAGCTCGAAGCCTTTGACTTTGTCGCCCGTTTCTCCTTTGGCGGTCAAGATCAGCAGCGGGATATCGTGATCGCGGCGCAGTTCCCGGCATAAAGCCCAACCGTCCATTTCGGGCATCATGATATCGAGAATGACCATGTCGGCCGGATCTTCGTTCATCAAGCGAAGCGCTTGAAGCCCGTCTGCCGCCGTTCGGACTTGAAGTCCCTGCTGCTGCAGGATCAGACGGACCAGCTCCGCGATATGAGGATCGTCGTCCGCTACAATCACTTTAGCCATTGCGCTCAACTCCTTATTGCCTTGTTCTTTCGATCGCCGCGCGACTCGTATGGGTAAGCCGGATCATTCGGTTCGCGACGCCGCCGCCGATTCCTGCTTCGGGCTCTTGCCCAGCACGCCGGGACTGAGGAACCAGCATAGCACATAGGCGACGATCGCGAAACCGAGTCCGATCGCGAACAGTTGATCGAACGAGGAGGCGATGATCCCGCGGATGTGTTCCAGCGCGGAAGACGACAAGCTTTCCGGCAGGGCGCCCGCGATGACGCTCTCTTCGCTGCCGGCGGGAAGCTGCCCGGCTATCGCATGAATCCCGTCCCGGATATGCTTGGCCAGCAGGCTGCCGAAAACGCTCAATCCGATCGTCGCCCCGATCGATTGAAACAATTGCACGCTGCTGACCGCTACGCCGCCGTACGCCGGATCGACCGATTCCTGAATGATCAGATTGTCGGAGCCGAACAAGATGCCCATGCCTACGCCCATCACGAAGAACGCGATCAAGACGTATAAGAGCGGTAAGGCCGGAGTGAGCTGCATCAGCATGACGAGTCCGATCAGCGGAAGGAACATGAATACGACAAACAATTTTCGATAAGCGACCTTGGTGATCAGGAAGCTGTTCAGCATGCTGGAAGGGATCGCGCCCGCCATCGCGGCCATCATCAGATAGCCCGAAGCGGTCGGGGTAAGGCCCATGACGTGCTGCGCGAAATAAGGGAAAGAAGCGAACGAACCCATAAGCGCCAGCATAAGCGTCATCACGATCAACGACAACGTCACGAAATTCCGGTTGCGGAACAAAGACAGCGGGATGATCGGTTCGGCCGCGCGGCGTTCCGCTTGAACGAACAGCGCGGCGAATACGGCGGAAAGCACCAGCATGCCGACGATCAGCGGAGAAGACCAAGATAACTTGAGATTATCGATCATGACCGGAGCCAACAGCAGGGACAGCAGAGAGGCGACCAGCATGGCCGCGCCGAGCCAGTCGATCGAACGATTGCTTTCTTCGCTGCGCGATTCCCGCATGCTGAAGAACAGAATGACCGCAGCGAGCAGGCCGAGCGGAATGTTGATGAAGAATACCCAATGCCAATTCAGATGCCCGACGAAATAGCCGCCCACGACCGGACCTACCAATTGCGGAAGAATCATCAGCGGTCCGATCAGGCCTTGGATCTTCGCCCGCTGCTCCAGAGGGAACGATTCGCCGATGATGACCAGCGCCAGCGGCATCAAGCCGCCCGCGCCGATCCCTTGCACGCAGCGTCCTGCGAGCAGCATGCCCATCGAAGGCGAAATGCCGCACATGAGCGATCCGGCGATAAACAATCCCATACTGGTCAAATAGATGCGTTTGCGTCCGTACAAATCGGCCAATTTGCCCAAGATCGGCATGAATACGGTCACGGCCAGCATGTAGATGCCGGCTACCCAGCCGTAGAAAGAAAGACCGTGCAGATCGCGCACGATTGTCGGCATAGCGGTAGACACGACGGTTTCGTCCAATTCGGAGAAGATCAAGCCGATAATCAGACCGATCAGCACAAGCACTCGGCTTCCCGTTTGCAGCGCCGGACGGGCTGCGGTGATGCCGTTGTTCATATTCCATTCCTCATTTCCGGGAAAATTCGAGGCGCGCGATGCCTGCCCCGTTCACGAAACTCAATATAGCCCCGGCATGTAAACGGAATTTAAACAAATCGGAAAAATAACGGCAAAACGGCAAAAAAGAACCTCGGCCTTCGCGGCCGAGGTCGGGTTATGTGTGTTTAAGGCCGCAAAGCGGACTTGAATTTGACTACGGCTTCGGCCAAAGAAGTACGCGCTGCCGTAAGCTGCGACTGCGTCGAGACTTTGGACAGGACGGCTGCCGATTTGTTGATCGCTTTGCGCAGTTCGCCGAAAGACGAGCTCGGATATTGGCCGCTGCGGATTCCTTTCGGAGAATCCATCAGCTTGCGCGCTTCGGTCAATTCGTTCGCCAGTTGTCCGCCTTCTTTGAGCGCGTCGTAAGCGGTCTGCACGCAGTGCGCGGCGGATTCGACGGCTAACATGCCCGACGAAGAGTCGTTCAGCAGAGCTTCGAGCCGATCGGCCTGCTTATCGAAAGCCGCCGACAGTTTCGCATAGTTCTCGTCGCCCGGAATCGAAGCCGGCAGCGCGTCGATCTCCTGCCGCTGCGCGTTCAAAGCGCTCAAGCGATCCGCGCGATCGAAGTTTGCCGAGTCGCGCAGCGCGGCTGCGCCTTCGACGTACTTGCGATACTGTTCCCGGAACTGCTGGACGGTCGCGTTCGGGTCATAAGCCACGGCTTGAGCTTGATCGATAACGACGAACATCGCGTCGGCGGCCTGCTGCGGATAAGTTCCCGGCGTCGTGCCGATCGAAGCGTTCAGCATGCGAGACATTTGGAAAGTCTGGCGTTCGAGAATGGAAGCATCGCGGATGTAATCGGCAATATAAGCGTCAAGGGCGGAATTCAGCGTATTGTAAGAAGCGGTTAGCTTGGAGGAGGAAGTATCGGGATCGAGCAGAAGGACGTCGGCATGATCGGACGCGGCTTTGACGGCTTGATAGCGGGCATTCGCCGGATCGCTGTAGAAGTCGCCCGAAGCCCATTGGCACATGGCGAGCATCTTGAGCAGCGCGCCGCGTTCGGCAGTAACCGTATTCGCGGAGACGGACTCGGCCGAAGCCGCATAAGCCGTCGAACCCGGCGAAGGCAAGGCGGCGATGCCGCCGAACAAGGTACCGAAAGCAAGCGTCGCAGCCATCCAACTTGGCGCTCCCGGTATTTTGAATCGATTCAAAAAGAACTCCCCCTTATGTCATGTCCTGATGTCTTGGTGTCGGCATGCAAATTTTGCTCCTTCATTAATTAAACCTTTGTTCGAAAATGAAACGCCATTTCGACTGCAAATGATTAAAAAATTTTACAATATGCAGGTTCGTAGGGTTTTTGGGGTTCGTTTTACAAAAATGCAACGCGTCGTACTCGGCTGCGTAACGAGAATGGACAAGCGGCCGCGCCAAACGAAGCAAAAAGGATGCGCGCCGCGCCCCTTCATCATAAAATAAGGGTAAATAACGCTTAGAAGAAGCGGGCAAGACGTCCGATTCACAAGGGGGAGGAAGACCATGCCGGATCAAAACCATTATGACGCACTCGGAGTCGAAGCTGATGCCTCCCAGGCGGAAATCAAAAAAGCTTATCAAAAGCTCGCGAAACAATGGCATCCCGACGTCAATAAAGCGGCAAACGCCGAGAAGCGTTTCAAAGAGATCGCCGCCGCCTATGAAGTCTTGGGCAGCGAAGAGAAACGCCGCGAGTACGATGCGGCCCGCCGAAGGTCCGCGGGATTCGGCGGCGCTTCGCGCGGCTTCGCCGGTCAGAGCGGATACGGCGGGCAGAACGGCGGATTCGGCGGAGCAGGCGGAAGTTTCGATTGGATCAACGATCTTCAGCGGGAAGATCTGTTCGATATGTTTTTCAACGAGCGGGTAGGCGGTTTCGGAAGAAGCACGGCCGAAGCGGAGCCGCGCCAACCGAATCAATCGACGCTCGAGATTACGTTGGAGCAGGCCTATAACGGGGAAACGGTCCGCGTGCAGATCGGGGGCAAGACGATCGGACTGCGGATTCCCGAACGCTCGCGCAGCGGAAGCGTGATTCGCATGACCGGAAGCGGAAGCAACGGGCTTGCCGTCGGAGAGCAGCTGCATATCGCGCTCAAGATCGCGGAACATCTGATTTATGCGTTGGAAGGGGAAGATCTGGTCGCTTCGCTGCGCATCGCGCCGTGGCAGGCGGCGCTCGGCGGCAAAGCCCGGATCGAACTGCCTGACGGAGCGGCGGTCAATCTCAATCTTCCGCGCGGCATCGAGACGGGGCGTAGGCTGAGGATTCCGCGTCGGGGACTGAAGCGGGCGAACGGGACTTACGGCGATCTGTTCGCCGAAGTGGAGATTACGGTTCCCGAGCCGTCGAGCGAAGAAGAAGAGTTGTATCGCAAGTTGGAAAGTCTGTCGAAGTTCCGGCCGGGACTCGGAAAGCGCCGAACTTGATCGAAATCGCAAGCGTTACAAATAAAGATCGAACAGGAGGGAGAACAAAATGGATTTCAACCGATTGACGCAGAAGCTGGAGGAAGCGATCTCGGCTTCCCAATCGTTGGCCGCGTCGCGCGGCCATCAAGAGATCGATACGCCTCATCTGTTCGAAGCGCTGCTGGTACAGGAAGGCGGATTGCTGCCGAGACTGCTTCAGCGGATGAATATTTCGCAAGATTCGATGCGGCGCTCCGTCGAGGCGCTGCTCGAGCGCAAAGCCCGGGTCAGCGGCGGCATGCAGCCGTATTTCTCGGCAGGTCTGCTTGCGGTACTGGAGCAAGCGCAGAACGAAGCGCAGCGCATGGGCGACGAATACACGGCCGTCGAGCATGTCGTCTTGGCGTTCGACCGCGACATGCGCGGCGGCGTGCGCGAACTGCTGAGCAGCCGGGGGATCACGCGCGAGAAGCTGCTCGGCGTGCTCAAAGAGATTCGCGGCAGCCAGCGGGTCACGAGCCGCGAACCGGAATCGACTTACGAAGTGCTGGAGAAATACGGCCGCGATCTGGTAGCGGAAGTTCGGGCCGGACGCGTCGATCCGGTAATCGGTCGCGACGCGGAGATCCGCCGGGTCGTGCGCATCTTGTCGCGCAAGACCAAAAACAATCCCGTGCTGATCGGCGAACCGGGCGTCGGCAAAACGGCGATCGTAGAAGGATTGGCCCACCGGATCGTGCGCCGCGACGTGCCGGAAGGACTGAAAGACAAAACGATTTTCTCGCTCGATATGAGTTCGCTGGTCGCCGGCGCGAAATATCGCGGAGAATTCGAAGAACGTTTGCAAGCGGTGCTGCGGGAGATCAAAGAAGCCGACGGACGGATCATCCTGTTTATCGACGAAGTGCATACGATCGTCGGAGCCGGCAAATCCGAAGGGGCGATGGATGCGGGCAATATGCTGAAACCGATGCTGGCCCGCGGCGAGCTGCACTGCATCGGGGCTACCACGCTGGACGAGTACCGCGAACATATCGAGAAAGATCCGGCGCTGGAGCGCCGTTTCCAGCAGGTGCTGGTCGGCGAGCCGAGCGTCGAAGATACCGTCTCGATTCTTCGCGGTCTGCGCGAACGGTTCGAAGTGCATCACGGCGTCAAGATCCACGACAGCGCGTTGGTCGCGGCGGGCGTATTGTCGGACCGTTATATTTCGGACCGTTTTCTTCCCGACAAAGCGATCGATCTCGTCGACGAAGCCTGCGCGATGATCCGGACGGAGATCGATTCCATGCCCGGCGAGATGGACGAGGTTACCCGCCGCATGATGCAGATGGAGATCGAAGAAGCGGCGCTTCGCAAAGAGACCGATCCGGCCAGTCTTCGGCGGCTCGAACATCTGCGGCGGGAGCTGGCGGACCTCAAAGAAAAACATCTGGTGATGAAAGAACGCTGGGAGCGGGAAAAAGCGGCGATCGAGCAGGTTCGGGAATTGCAGCGCAAACTGGAACAAGCGCGCAAAGATCTGGAATTCGCTCAGGAAGAATACGATCTGAACAAATCGGCGGAGATCAGCTACGGCATCATTCCGGGCTTGGAACGGGAATTGAAGCTGGCCGAGCAGGAAGCCCATCTCGGCGGCGAAGAACGGATGCTGCGCGAAGCGGTGACCGAAGCGGAAATTTCCGATATCGTGTCCCGTTGGACGGGAGTCCCGGTGAGCCGGCTCGTCGAAGGCGAACGCGAGAAACTGCTGCGCCTCGAAGATTTGCTGCGCGATCGCGTCGTCGGGCAGGACGAAGCTGTACGGCTGGTTACCGACGCCGTGCTTCGGGCGCGCGCCGGAATCAAAGACCCGAACCGTCCGATCGGTTCGTTCCTGTTCCTCGGACCGACCGGAGTCGGCAAAACGGAACTCGCCAAGACGCTGTCCGCCGCGCTGTTCGATCGCGAAGAAAACATGATCCGGATCGATATGTCCGAATACATGGAGAAACACAGCGTCTCGCGTCTGATCGGCGCTCCTCCGGGCTATATCGGTTACGAAGAAGGCGGTCAGCTGACCGAAGCCGTCCGGCGGCAGCCGTATTCGGTCATTCTGCTCGACGAAGTCGAGAAAGCCCATCCGGACGTGTTCAATATTCTATTGCAGCTGCTCGACGACGGCCGTCTGACCGATTCGCGAGGCCGGGTGGTCGATTTCAAGAATACGATCGTCATCATGACTTCGAATATCGGCTCCTCCTATCTGACGGGGCGCGCGGCGATCCGCGACGCTTCGGCGGACGACGCGGGCGGCATTCCCGAAGAAGCGCGCGACCTCGTCATGAAAGAGCTGCGCGCGCATTTCCGGCCGGAGTTCTTGAACCGGGTGGACGACGTGATTCTGTTCAAACCGCTCGGCCTGCCGGAGATTCGCCGCATCGTGCTGAAACTTGCCGGCGAACTGCGCGGGCGCTTGGCCGATCGCCGCATCGAATTGGAGCTGTCCGACGAGGCGGCCGGGGTGATCGCCCGAGAAGGCTTCGATCACGTTTACGGAGCGCGGCCGCTCAAGCGGTTCATCCAGCGTTCGCTCGAAACGCAGGTGGCTCGCGCGATCATCGCGGGCGACGTGCAGGACGGAGATCGGCTGCGGGTCGACGCGGAAGACGGCAGATTGTCGATGACGGCGGTGCGAAGCGAATCGGAACAGGAGACGTTTGCCGGAAAGTAACCTTGTCGGAACGTTCCTTGTCTCTTTGCTCCGCCGCGCCTTTCCGGTACAATAATAGGATAACGCGATGAAGGAGCAACGAACGATGGAGGACAACCGACGCATCGACGAGCGGCAGGCCGGCATTCTTCGGGAAGCCGCCGCTCTGGCGAAAGGCGAATTGGAACACGAAGGCAGCGGTCACGACTGGTGGCATATTTACCGCGTGACCGAACTGGCGAAGCGGATCGCGGCCGAAGAAGGCGCGGACCCGTTTATCTGCGAATTGGCCGCGCTGCTTCACGATCTAGCGGACGAGAAATTGGTCGACGATCCGGAAGCGGGCATGAAACGGACCGAAAATTGGATGCTCGAGCACGAAGCGACGGCGGACGAGGCGGCGCATGTCATGGAGATTATCGCTACCATGTCTTTCAAAGGCGGAGGCGGGGCTGCGATGAAGACGCCCGAAGGGCGCGTCGTTCAGGACGCGGACCGGCTGGACGCGTTGGGGGCGATCGGCATCGCGAGAACGTTCGTTTATTCCGGAAAAAAAGGGCGTCCCATGTATGATCCGAACATTCCGGTTCGACAAGAAATGACGCCGGAAGAGTATCGCAGCGGCAAAGATACCGCGATCAACCATTTTCACGAGAAGCTGCTCAAACTGCGCGATCTGATGAATACCGAAGCCGGCCGCCGCATCGCGGACGACCGCCATGCTTTCATTGAAGAATTCCTGCTGCGTTTCGATCGGGAATGGCAGGGGCGTTAAAGATTGCGCTCGTTTCCGAATGTGACCTCATTTATAGCCCGCCGTTCGTTTGGCGTTTACGCTGAAGAAATATTTACCGAGCGATCAAACGAACGGGGGAGCGAAAGATGAGCGAACATGTCAAAGCGTATTACGACGAACAGGCGGAGCGGGAATGGGATCGGCTGAACAATCCGTACAATGCGGTAGAGATGGCCAGCACGTTATGGTTGATCGACAGTTATTTTCCGCAAGAAGGATCGGTCTGCGATATCGGTTCGGGCCCCGGACGTTACGCGCTCGAACTGCTTCGCCGGGGGTACGACGTCACGCTGTTCGAATTGTCCGAGAAAGAGCTGGACATCGCGCGCGCGAAGATCGGCGAAGCCGGTTACGAAGCCGACGCGTACATCTGCGAAAATGCGGTCCGGATGCATACGCTGGAAGAACGACGTTACGACGCGGCGCTGGTCATGGGACCGCTGTATCATCTGATCGACCGCGAGCAGCGGCTCGAAGTGCTGCGTCAGACCGCTCGGATCTTGAAGCCGGGCGGTACGGCCGTATTGTCCTATATCAATTCGTGGGGAACGCTCAAAGCCGGCGTATCGGAGTTCAGCGAGACTTTTCGCGATCGAGACCATCTGTATGCTTATTTCGACGAGCAGAGCTTGGATACGGAACGTGGATTTACGGAATGTTATTTTACGACGCCGCCGAGAGCGCTGCGCGAGATCGAAGAAGCGGGGCTCGAACTGGTGACGTACGCCGGGGCGGAAGGATTTCTGGCCGGATTGAGACGGGAAGTCTATCGATTGTACGAAGAAGACCGTCCGGCTTACGATAACCTGCTTCGCGCCGCTTCCGAGACTTGCGAAGCGCCGCAGTACCGCGATGCGACGGAGCATCTGCATCTGGTCGTCCGGCGGCGCGGCGAAGGAGAGAAACCTGTTGAAAGCCAATAATACCCGAATCGATCCGATCATGCTGGATTTTCCCGAAGCATTCGAAACGGAGCGTCTGCTGATTCGTGCGCCCCGTCCCGGCGACGGAGCGGAGCTGAACGCGGCGATCCGCGAAAGCCAGAAAGAGCTGGCGCCGTTCATGCCGTTCGCGCGGGTGCTTCCGAAGCCGGAAGAAACGGAGGCGCTGGTGCGCCGAAGAAGGCTGCATTTTCTGGATCGAAGCGACATGATGATGCTGATGACCGATCGCGCCACGGGACGGATTCTGGGCAGCAGCGGTCTGCATCGGATGAACTGGGACGTACGCCGGTTCGAGATCGGCTATTGGATCCGCACTTCCCGGGCGGGCGAAGGCCTCGTTACCGAAGCCGTGCACGGACTGACCGATTACGCGGCCCGTTTCTTGGACGCGAACCGAATCGAGATTCGTTGCGACGACCGCAATCTCAAAAGCGCGGCGGTAGCCGAGCGGGCCGGATTTACGCTGGAAGGCGTTCTGCGCAATTGGGTGCGGGAAGAAGACGGCACGCTGGTGAACGAGATGGTTTTCGCGAAGATTCGCGGGATCGATTTCTGATCGCGGGCCGTCCGCCTCTTCATATTTCAAGAAAACGGAGGATTACCGATGGGCAAACTTGCGATCATCTCCGATATTCACGGCAATCTTCCGGCGTTCGAAGCGGTGCTCGAAGATATCGAGAGCCGCGGAATCGAAGAAATCTATTGTTTGGGCGATCTGGTCGGCAAAGGACCGAGTTCGGACCTTGTCGTCGATCTGGCGTTTGAACGCTGCCGTCATATCGTGCGCGGCAACTGGGAAGAATTTCTGGTGCAGCCGACGGAATTCGAGACGCTGAAGTGGCATCAACGGCTGCTCGGCGAGAAAAGGATGGCCGATTTGCGGGCGCTGCCGTTTTCGATCGAATTCCGGATGGGCGGCCGGTACGTCAGGCTGTTCCATGCTTCTCCGCGAAGCGTATACGAACGCGTGCAGCCGTGGGACGATTACGGGCGCAAGCTCAGTTTGTTCGAAGCTTCCGATCTTAGCGCGGAACCGTTAAAAGCCGACGTGGCCGGTTACGGAGACATTCATAACGCCTACATGCAGCATATGGACGGCCGAATGCTGTTCAACGCGGGCAGCGTAGGGAACCCGCTCGATATGACGCAGGCTTCCTACGCCGTCTTGGAAGGCGATCTCGGCGAGACGCGCAGAACGCGCCTCGACCTGACTTTCGCGCGCGTCCCTTACGATATCGAGCGGGCGATCCGTATGGCCGAAGAGGTCGGCATGCCGGATCTGGAACCTTACGCGCGCGAGCTGAGAACTGGGCGTTATCGCGGTCTTCAAGATTGAGCCGAAGCCGCGGACCGTTTCGCGAAAGCCGTCTTCCTTGGCTTTCGCGTCCTGCTTTTGGCGCAAGAACCCTTTTCCCGACTTCGCGGCATCTTGCGGAGCTTCGGGGAACTGGGTTCTTTTTCGTAAGAGAGGGTAATGAACAACAGAGGAAGGTCCGGCGTCGGTCGGACGTTCCGGGCCGTTCGGCAAGAAGCCGAAACAGCCGAGCCAATCTTACGCGAAGAGGTGCGATATGGATAAGGAGACGGACAACCAACCCCGCACGGAGCTTTCGGAAAATCCTCAAGAGCGTCCGCGGGTCATTCTGACCGGAGCCAGCGGCTATATCGGTCACAACCTGATGCGCAAGCTCAAAGAAGATTACGATATCATCGCGCTGTCCCGCCACGGAAGCTCGCACGAGGATGAAGAGCACGTGGAATGGCGAAGCTGCGATTTCTATTCGATGGACGACGCGCTGAAGGCGCTGCAAGGCGCGGACTACGCGTTTTACCTGATTCACTCGATGATGCCGACCGCCAAGCTGACGCAGGGCGATTTCGAAGACATGGACGCGATTCTGGCCGATCATTTCGCCCGCGCGGCGCGGAAGAACGGAATCAAGCAGATCGTTTACTTAAGCGGCATCGTGCCGGACGGCGTGCCCGAAGAAGAGCTGTCCCGCCACTTGAGAAGCCGCCTCGAAGTTCAGCGGATTCTGGAATCGTCCGGCGTGCCGGTCACGACCATACGCGCCGGATTGATCGTCGGGCCGCAAGGGTCTTCGTTCCCGATCCTGTACAAGCTCGTTCAGCGGCTGCCGGTCATGTCGCTGCCGATCTGGACGCGTACGAAGACGCACGCGATCGCGCTCGACGACGTGCTGAACTCGCTCAAGAACAGCTTGGGCAACGAAAAAGTGTGCGGACGCCCGGTCGACGTGGGCGGCCCCGACGTGATGAGCTACAAAGAAATGATGATGCAGATGGCGGACGTGCTGGGCGTCGAACGGCGTTTTATCGATATTCCGCTTCTCACCGTGAAATTATCGAGATTGTGGGTAACGCTGGTGACCGGAGCGCCGCGCGAGATGGCTTACCCGCTGATCGAAAGCCTGATTCATCCGATGGTCGCGCATCCCGACCTCAAAGTCGAAGGCATCAGCGACGGTCGCCTGACGTTCAAAGAAGCGGCGAAAAAGTCGTTGGAAGAAGAGAAAAAGAAAAAAGAAGAATCCGAGCGCAAAGAACGTGAATCTTCGCGCAGCGAAGAGTCCAAGCCGAAGTCCGACGAAAAAAGCGTGCAAAAAGCCGATGTGCGTTCCGTTCAACGCGTGACGCTTCCCGAAGGACGCAATGCGCAGTGGGCGGGCGAGTATTATATCGAATGGCTGGGCAAAGCGCTGCGTCCGTTCGTCCGTACCGAGACCGGCGAAGACGGCGTGAACCGGATTTATATTCGTTTCTTCAGCCGGCCGATTCTGGAGCTGACCTACGACGCTTCCCGAAGCGACGGAGACCGGGCGGTCTACCGGATTACCGGCGGCATGTTCGCCAATGCGAAAGACGCCCATCACGGACGTCTCGAATTCCTGATGATTCCGGGTTCCAGCGATTGCGTCGTGGCGATTCATGACTATATGCCTTCCATGCCGTGGTTCTTGTACAAGTACACGCAGGCGAAGCTGCATCTGATCGTGATGTACGCGTTCCGCAAACATCTGGAGCGCCGAGGCAACTTGGGCAAGTCCAGCACGTCCAAAAAAGCAGGCGGTTCCGTAAGTACCGTTCCGTCCGCGAAAGCCGAAGGGTAAAAGAACGATCCGAAAAGTTCGGCGCGAAGCCGGGCAAAGCGGATACGATGATGGATTTGTTCGAAAACGAACCGTCCGAAAGCGCGGATCTTCACGATTCGGCTGCGCGCGGTTCGTTTTTTGTCTGTCCGGGAAGGACATCGGGGAAGGAAGAATTTGAAGTTCTTCTGAACGAATGTGATAAAAATCTTTGCGAATTTTCTTTATTTGCGTTATTATTAAATTATAATCATTCTAAATAAAGAATATGGTGAACTCGACGAACTGGAAAAATACAGCATAGAAGTTCAAAGGAGGTTCGAAAATCTTGATTAGCGTGGAAGAACAACTTAAATCCATGAAGCAGCAAATGATTGCCAAAGGTTATAAATCGACTGTTCAACGCGAAGCGACGATGCGCGTATTATTGGAACACGAGCGCGATCATATGAGTGCGGAAGACGTATATATGCGAGTCAAAGAACGTTTCCCGGAAATCGGGCTGGCGACGGTGTATCGGACGCTGGAATTGCTTACCGATCTCCATATCGTCGAAAAAATGAACTTCGGAGACGGCGTGGCGCGCTTCGATCTTCGCAGCGAAGGACATATGCACATGCATCATCATATGATCTGCTCGATCTGCGGCGAAGTGGAAGAGATTCAGGACGATTGGCTGACGGAGCTGGAACAGCGCGTGCAGCGCGAATACGGATTCGACGTATCGGATCATCGTCTCGACTTTATCGGAACGTTCTCGTCCTGCAAGCACGGCGACTGCCGCCGGCATTGCGAGACGGCTTCTTGATCGCCGCGCGAGCGGCGTCGAACAACACAAGCATGGAAAGATCGAAGAGACCGCTCGCGCGGTCTCTTTTTTGCGTGCTTCTTTGTGCGCATTTCTTACCGAAGGCGAATTGACAATAAGCACAAGTATGAATACATTTGTATACATCGGCATACATATTATCATCCGAGCAAGGAGGCCTAAGACATGAAGGAAGAAACGGAACACGGCCGCCGCGGTCGAAGCGAAGGCGCGCAGACGTTCCGGCGGGGACGCGCGCTGCATTTTCTGGAACGCTTGGAACTGCGCCGCCGCACGTTGGCCGCCCAGTTGGAAGAGCAGGCTTTCGAAAGTATCCGTCCGGTCATCGCCGGCGAATTGAAAGCGATCGACGCCGTCATGCAGGAATTTATTCAGGTCTTCGAACTGCACGGGAAGCCGGAATGCGGCGAACGCGTTCATGGCCGAGGAGGGCGGCGAGCCGGCGAATCCCGACGCGAAGAACAAGAAGAGGTAGAAAAAGAAAAGCCGGAAAAAACCTTGTCGCCCCGGAAAAAGAAAACGATGTCGGTGGAACGGGAGGAACCGAACGGATGGGACGCTTAGCGAAATATCTCAAACCGTACTGGCTGCCCGCGCTGCTGGCGCCTCTGTTCATGGTGCTGGAAGTCGTCATGGACTTGATGCAGCCGCGCCTGCTGCAGCGGATCGTGGATGACGGGATCGCGGCGGGAGACGTCGGCGAGATTCGCCGAACAGGCTTGTTGATGCTCGGCGCGGCGCTGCTCGGCGTAATCGGAGGCGTAGGCTGCACCGTCTATTCCAGCATCGCTTCGCAAAACTTCGGACGCGATCTGCGGGGAGCTTTGTTCGAGAAAACGCAGTCTTTGTCGTTCCGCAATCTGGATCGGCTGCCGACCGGCACGCTGATCACGCGCATCACGAACGATGTCACGCAGCTTCAGACGTTCGTGCAGATGCTGCTGCGCATGTTCGTGCGTTCGCCCATGCTGATCGTCGGCAGTCTGGTGATGGCGATCTCGATCAATCTCCGGCTGACGGCGATTCTGGCGGTCGCCGTTCCGCTGCTGCTGCTGTTCGTGTTCTTTCTCGTACGTTTCTCGCTGCCGATGTTCGCGGGCGTGCAGAAGCGTCTGGACCGCGTGAACGGCCGATTGCAGGAGAACCTGAACGGGATTCGCGTCGTCAAAGCCTTCGTGCGTTCGGATTACGAAGAAGAACGTTTCGGCGAAGTCAACCGCGATTACACCGCGATCATGACTCGCGGGATGCGGATCATGGCGCTGAACATGCCGGTGATGACTTTGATCCTGAACATCGCCGTCGTGGCCGTGCTCTGGTACGGAGGAGCGCTGAACCGTTCGGGCGATCTGGCGGTGGGCGAGCTGGTCGCTTACATCAATTACGTCAGCCAACTGCTGTTCTCGATGCTCGCGGTCGGGATGATCCTGACTTTCGTTTCCCGGGCGAAAGCTTCGGCGGACCGGGTGAACGAAGTGTTCGACGAACATCCGGATATCGAGAATCCCGCGGCGGCGCGCCCCGCTTCCTTTGTCGGCGGCCGAATCGATTTCGACAACGTCTCGTTCGGCTACGGCGAACAAGGCGGCGAGCTTGCGCTTCATAATATTTCGTTCAGCTTGCTTCCCGGACAAACGCTCGGCATTCTCGGCGCGACGGGTTCCGGCAAGACTTCGTTGGTGAGCTTGATTCCCCGTCTGTACGATCCGCGTTCCGGCGAGGTGCGCCTCGACGGCATGCGGGTGTCGGAGACGGATTTGTCTTCGCTGCGGAGCAAAGTGGGCGTCGTGCTGCAAGAAGCGAATCTGTTCAGCGGCACGATCGCCGACAATATTCGTTTCGGGCGTCCCGACGCTTCGGAAGAAGAGGTGCGCCGCGCGGCCGCGGCGGCTCAGGCGCATGAATTTATCGAACGGATGCCGGACGGTTACGAGACGCGTCTGGGGCAAAAAGGCGTCAATCTGTCCGGCGGCCAGAAACAGCGGATCGCGATTGCGCGCGCGCTGCTGCTGCGTCCGGCGGTGCTTATTCTCGACGACAGCACCAGCGCCGTGGACTTGACCACGGAAGCCAAGATCAGAGCCGCGTTGGAGCGGGAGGCGGCCGGCGCCACGAAGCTGATCGTCGCGCAGCGAATCTCCGCCGTGCGCGGCGCGGATCTGATTCTGGTCATGGACCGGGGACGGATCGCGGCGCTGGGCACGCATGACGAATTGGTGAAAAGCAGCGACATCTACCGGGATATTCTTCGCTCTCAGGAGAAGGAAGGAGGCGAAGAAGCTTATGCCTAGAGAAACGCATACGGAGACGTCCGGACGGTTCCGGAACGGGCAGGATAAGCCGTCAGGCGGCCTGCCGATGCCGGGTCCGGGCGGCGGGCCGGGCCGAGGGATGCCGAAGCCGAAAGAGCGCGCTCGGGATACGGGCGCGACCCTGCGCCGTTTATGGGCTTATCTGAATCGGCAGCGCGCCGGCTTGATTCTGGTCTACGCTTTGACGATTCTGGCGGCTCTGGTCACGATGGTCAGCCCTTATCTGCTCGGAGTGGCGATCGACCGCTTCATCACGCCGGGACGTTCGGAAGGATTGTGGGGATTGTGCGTGCTGCTGCTCGGTCTGTACGCGGCCGGAGCGGCCGCTTCTTGGCTTCAGGCGTATGTCATGACCGGCGTGGCCCAGCGGATGCTGCAATCGCTGCGCGGCGACCTGTTTCGCAAATATCAGCAGCTTCCGATTTTCTTTTTCGACACGCGAACGCACGGCGAGTTGATGAGCCGCAATACCAACGATATCGAGAACGTATCGAACGGGTTGAATCAGACGGTGACGCAGATGCTCACCAGCTTGATCGTCGTGATCGGATCGCTGATCTTCATGCTGCGCCTCGATATCCGGCTTACGTTGGTCAGCTTGATTACCATTCCGCTGGTCATGCTGGCTACGCGCTTGATCGCCGGGGTTACCCGTCGAAGCTTCAAGCAGCAGCAGGAACGCCTCGGCGCATTGAACGGGCTGATCGAAGAGTCGGTGGGCGGTCTTCGCACCGTGCAGATCTTCCGCAGGGAACCGGCGATGCAGGCGGAATTCGACGGCATCAACGGCGAGCTGAACCGTGCCGCCGTCCGGGCGCAGATCGTATCCGGCCTGGTCGGTCCGGTCATGAACATGTTGAACAATATCAGCTTCGCGCTGATCGCCGCCGTCGGCGGCTGGATGGTCTGGAACGGTTGGACGAGCGTCGGCGTCATCGTCAGCTTCTTGAATTATTCGCGTCAGTTCGGCCGTCCGATCAGCGATCTGGCCAACCAATACAATCTGATCCAGTCCGGCGTGGCGGGAGCGGAACGGGTATTCGAGATTCTGGATCTGGATAACGAATACGAGTCGGAAGGACGCGCGCTGAACGGAAACGCCGTGCGCGGGGAAGTGGTCTTCGATCAAGTCTCGTTCGCGTACCGACCGGACCGCTTGATTCTGCAAGACGTCTCGTTCCGGGCGAATCCCGGTCAGAAGATCGCGCTCGTCGGTCCTACGGGAGCCGGCAAGACGACGATCGTCAACCTGCTGACGCGTTTCTACGAAGTCTCGTCGGGCGTTATCCGGATCGACGGGCAGGACATTCGCGAGCTGGACAAAAACGATCTGCGTCGCAGCGTGGGCATGGTGCTTCAAGACGCTTACGTTTTTGCCGGAACGATTCGGGACAATATTCGTTACGGAAGGCTGGACGCTTCCGACTCGGAAGTCGAGCAGGCGGCGCGGCTTGCGAACGCGGACGCGTTTATCCGCGCGCTGCCCAAAGGATACGATTCCGAGCTGACGATGGGCGGCGGCAATCTGAGCCACGGGCAGCGGCAGCTGCTGACGATCGCCCGCGCGGTGCTTGCCGATCCGGCGATCCTGATTCTCGACGAAGCCACCAGCAGCATCGACACGAGAACGGAAATGCATATTCAAGCCGCTATGCGGAGCTTGATGAAAGGGCGCACCAGTTTCGTGATCGCCCATCGCTTGAGTACCGTCCAAGACGCGGACAAGATCTTGTTCATGAACGGCGGCCGGGCGGCCGAGCAGGGGACGCACGAAGAATTGCTGGCGGCGCGCGGCGCTTATTACGCTTTGTACCGGAGCCAGTTCAACGGATCGGACGTCGACGAGTCGGCGGTTTGAAACGTTCGGCTGCGAGGCGCAGAACCGGAAGAAGTTCGGAACGCGGCGAAAAGGCGGCAAAAATTATGTCAAAACCGTCACAAGACGCCGAGCCGCTTTTGTGTTATATTTATTCAAATATTATCCTCCCGTTCCTTTCAATTCGAGATTTCGGATACGGGCGGAAGGAGTTCTATCACTCGGTGGAAGGTTGTGTCGTCTGAAAAACACTAAATGACCGATAAAGAGGAGGATGTACGCATGCAAATCATTATGTGTACGGAAGAACACAAAGACCGGTTGACGGAAATTTGGATGATGTCGGTGCGTCGTACGTTGTCCGATCTCGATCCGGGCAGTATCGAATTTTATGCTCGCCTGTTCCATGAAGAGATTCTGGAGCGTCTGGAACTGTATGCGGTGCAGAGCCGCTTCGGCGGCGAGCTGACCGGTTTTATTGCCATGAACGGTTCCAAAGTCGAGCTGATGGTGGTTCATCCTCATTATCAGGGACAAGGCGTGGCGGGCATGCTGCTCGACCATGTGTCGCAGCGCGGCGAATTGGCGGTAGATATCGCCGAACAGACGCCGGACGTTTTCGATTTCTATCAAAGCTTCGGCTTTGTCGAAGCGGGCCGTTCCGAAGCCGGCGCTTTCGGACGCCGAGAAGCGACCGTTCATCTGCTGCGTCCCGACTTGAAAAGTCATTCGGATGTTTCTTGATCGACCTTGCCGAACGACCGTCCCTTTCGGCGGCCGCCTCGGCGCAAAATGGAAATTAAATCGGGCTTGATTTTCGAATAAGCAGGCATTCAAAAAAGCGAAACCCTGGTCAACTTGGGTTTCGCTTTCTTTTTTCGAAAAATTTATATTTTTTTGAGCGTAGTATAAATTTCCATATTGACAAGATATATAAAGAGGAGTACAGTGGAAGCAAGCACAAATTGTCGAATAATATCGAATAACGACGATCTTTTGTCGACAACTATTATTTTAATCGAAATGGGGAATCATAGCAATGAAAGCAACAGGTATCGTAAGACGCGTAGACGAACTCGGACGTGTGGTCATTCCGATTGAACTTCGTAGAACAATGGGCATCGACATCAAAGACGGACTGGAAATTTTCGTTGACGGAGAGCGTATCATTCTCAGAAAATACGCGCCGACTTGCATCTTCACGGGCGAAGCCGAAGATCTCGTATACTTCAAAGGCAAAATGGTCAGCAAAGCCGCAATCGAAGAACTGATCGAAATGTACCAAAACTCCGAAGCCAAGTAAGGCGTTTGCATACGACCCGCCGTTCCTGTTCGACAGGACCGAGCGGGTTTTTTGCCGTTTTGCGGCTCCCGTCGGATCGTGTCGGACGGAAAATCGACAAAGGTCGCTGTCCGAATCGAAAAACGACGAAAAATCGCGCCGAGCGGGCAAGCAGGCAGATCGGATGTTATACTGTCGGAAGAAGAAAGGGGAGTTCAAACATGAATAGACATAGATCGGAACCGGATGCCGGATCCCCGCAAGCGGAAAAGCCGCGCCAAAAACTGCTGCGGGCTTTGCGGGCTATCCGCGATTCCGGCCTGCCGCCGACATTCGATGCGATCGCAGGCCTGACCGACACGATGTTGGCCCATATCGGCGATATCGATTCGGAGCTGCGGGACGAATGGATTTACGGTTCGTTTTCGGAATGGATTCAAGCCGGCGCGTTCGAGGCGCAGCAGCTTCGGCATATTCTGAACGTCGCGTTGGACGAACAGCATCTTTTTTGCCGCATCGGGGAAAAAGATACGGATTCCGTTTTCGTCCGCTCGTTCTCCATGCTGCTGCTTCCGCTGCTCTTGTCTGCCGATCGCCGAACGTCTTGGCTCCGCGAAGAAGAATGGAGAACGATCTTCTCGGCGGTTCTTCGCGCGCTGGAGCAAGAACGCGACCTGCGGGGATACGTACCGGAGGAGGGCCGGGGATGGGCGCATGCCGCCGCGCACGCGGCCGATGCTCTGGAAGATCTGGGCCGGTCGGAACACGCGGGAGCGATCGAACGGCTGCATATGCTGGAAGGCGTCCGGCGACGCTTGCTGAGCGCGGACCGCGTCTTCGTGCATGACGAAGACGACCGGCTCGCGGCGGCCGCGGAGACGATCTTGACGCAGGGAGAGATCGGGAACGAGGAATGGGAAGCTTGGCTCGAACGCTTCGGAGAAGCGCCGGGGCCGGAAGCGCAACCCTTCGCGGGAGAAGGGCGGATCAACGCGCGTTTGTTCTTGCAGCGGTTGGAGATCCGGCTGTCGGCTTATGCTCATGAAGTTTCGCGCGCCGCGCAGGTCAGGGAACGCGCTTCGCGGCTGTTGATGTAGCCTGTCGGCCGCTGCGAACATTCCATCTATACATACGCGCACAGAAAAAGGCTTCGCCCCCGGGGGCGAAGCCTTTTTCTGTGACGTTTCCGTATCGCGCGTTCGACACGGAAACGTCAAGCGGCGGACGCCGGCACGAATCGCCGCCCATCAACCTACGCTAATGACGTATTCCGCCCGATCGTTGCGGAGGGCGAGAGAATCTTCGCCGCCGTCGCCGAGCTGAAGTTCGTTCAGCACGATCTCGTACGTATCGCCGGGAAGCGGCACGGCTTCTCCGTCGCCGTTGACGATATTGCCCGTACCGCGCAGCAGCAGCGCGCGTTCCAAATAATCGTCCACGGGATTGTCCTGCGATCGTTCGCCGATCTCCCGAAGATCGAAATGCACGATATCGGTATCGCCGTCTTCTTTTTTCTCGATCTTGAGCGTCTGCCCGGTCTTTCCTTCCAGCCATTCGGACAACGTGCGGATCTGTTTCTCCATCGTTCCCACCCTTTCTTCCGGCGAAGCTTGGCGCTCGGCCTGCATATCCTTCCTTTACCCGATAGACAGAGCCGGCAAACGCGCTTGCCCGCCGCCTTCGCCGAAGATCAGGTTCGGAAAGCGAACCGGTAGACCGCGTAGACGATCAGCAGGAAACCCGCGTACAACGCGAGCGCGATCAATGTTCCCGGAAGATCGGTAAACAAGCTTCTGCCTACGAAAGCGTAGACGAGCATCGCCGGGATCTTGCCCAATGCGGAAGCCGCGATATACACGACCGGGCGGATATTCAGAAAAGCGGGATACAGATTGACGAGAGCTTGCGGCAGCAGAGGAATCAGGCGCGCCGCCAAGATCGCGGCGAACGGCCTGCGTTCCATCAGTCGTCCGGCGCGCTCCAGTCCCGCAAAACGCTTCAGCACGGCTTGGCCTTGCTGCCGATAAAACAAGCGCACGAGCGTATATTGCAGCAGCGAAGCCGCGGTCGCGGCAAGCCAAGCGGTCAGCGCGCCGAGCGCCGGGCCGTAGAGGAAGCCGAGCGAAGCGATCACGAGTTTGTACGGCAGCACCGGAAAAAAGGCGAACAAAAAGCCGAGCGCCAGACCCGCTGCGACCGGCAGCGAGACTTGGTTCATCAATTCCCGCAGCTCGTGCCGGTAAACCAGGATCGGAATCAGCGCGGCGGCGTATAGAGCAAGCACGAGCCATTTTTTCATGAGAAGCCTCCTTGGACGCGGGGCGAAGCGCGAGGCTTCGACCGTACTTCGATTGTATGCGACGCGCCTGCGGAAAGTCGAGTTCGCCGTTTGCCGCGTGCGGGCGTTTTGCCGCCGCGCGCCGATGCGGGTATACTGGGCAGGCGAGTGTTCATCATGAAAATCATCATGAAAATAAGGAGGGCGATCATGCGCAGGGAACATGCGGATCAGTCGAAGCGAGCGTCCGGTAAAGCAGGCTCGAACGGGGGAAAAGCGCTTCGCGCGGCGGTTTACGGACCCGGAGATCGGGAAGACGCCGTACGCTTGCTGACGCTGTGCGGAGCGAAAAAGCGCGTCGGCATGCTCCCCGAGGCCGGCAGCGCCCGATATCCCGAAAACAAAGCGTTTGTGGTGCGCGAAGATGCCGACTTGCTCGGGATCGCGCTGCTTCGGCAAAAAGAGTTTCATCCGTTCGGCCGGTATTTGGAGATTGTCGCGCTGCCGGATTGTCGGGTCGCGGAGATCGAAGAAACGTTGATGCGGGCGGTGCTGGACGAAGCCGGCGATCGGGCGCTTCAAGTCTCGTTCGAAGAATCCGACCGTTCGGCGGCTTATTTGTACGATCGTTTCGGATTTGTCGAAATGCGCCGGACGTATAGGCCGAAGCTTCGTCTCGAGCAGGTCATTCTGCCGCCCGAAGAGCCGGCGGGAAGCGGCGAACGCGAAGCCGAGATTCGATCGTTCGCCGAGCTGGCGGGGAACGGGGAAGCGCTTGATAGCTTGGCTGAACTGATGCGTTTCGCTTATGCCGCCTCGCACGAAGCCAATCCGCCCGCCGACTTTCCCGTTTCCGTATGGAGGACGTTCGCGCAAGCTGACGACCTGCTGAACGAAGGCTCATTCGCGGCGTTCGCGGCCGAAGGAAACGAAGCGCTCGCGTTTGCCTGTTTGCACGAAAGCGAAAACGAACAGGAAGCGGAGCTGGGTTGGCTCGGCGCGAGAAGCGGCTGCGACGCGCTGATGCAGTCGGTCGACCGCAAACGGATGGAATACGTCCTCGCCGGCGGGTTCGTGCAGCTGACCGCCGAGATCGACGATACCGATCCTTATCAGCGGCCGTTGCTGGAAAAGTACCGGTTCGAAACTTCGCGTCCGCTGCTCACTTACCGCAGGGAAGCGGACGACGTTTCGAAAAAAGCAGAACCGAAGAAGGAGGGACGAACATGAAAAACGTGATCGGAATGTCCGCAAGCCGCGGACTTCCGCCGGAAGCATACGGGCAGACGGCAGGCCCCGGAGCGCTGCGCGATCCGCTTTGGTCGATAACGGTGCAGCCGAGCGCCGCGGAGACCCGGCTGCTGCGGACGCGCGCGCTTCGGCGTCTGCATGAAATCCGACATGCCGGACCGGCGGCGCTGCATACGCAGCACACGTCGACCCGGCTTCAACATACGCTCGGCGTATTCGCTTTGATCGCGCATTTCGCGCCGGATTGGCCGGAACTTCGCGCGGCCGCGCTGCTGCACGACGTCGGGCACGGCCCGTTCAGCCACGCGCTGGAAGGCATCGAAGGCTTCGACCACCATCGGCGGTCGGAAGAAGTCTTGGCTTCCGACGAAATTCGCCGGGCGCTGGACGGATTGAACGTCGACGCGGTGCTCGACCTGATCGAAGGAAGCGTGCCGAGCCCGCTGCGCAACCGCGAACGGATTCTTCACGCCGATCATCTGGAATCGTGGGTGCGCAGCGCCGCTTCGTTCGGCATCCTGCCGATGCCCGCGCCGGAGCTGCTGCGCGGCTACCGGCTGTCCGGTCCGCATCTGGAAGCCGATGCGGACGCCGCCGCGCTGACGCTGCGGCTGATCCTGCACGAAGCGCGGTATCACGCTTCGGCGGACAATATCGGCCCGGTCGCCGTGCTCCGGGCCTTGACGCGGCGCCTGATCGACGCCGGCGGCCTGCCGCCCGCGGAGCTCGGCGGCTTGGCCGACGGCGAACTGCTGGCGCTGCTGAGGCGGCATCCCGCCACCGCCGAAGAGACCGGCCGGCTGCTGCATCGGCCGTACGAGCTGCGCGTCGTTCGCGCCGGCGAAGCGGCGCCGGACCGGGCTTATCGGTACAGCCTGAACAAGCTGTACCTGACGCTGCCGCGCATTCAAGGCGGCCTGAACGCCGCGGAACTGCCGGATTACCCGCAGCTGTCTTCGCTGGACGGGCTGCTCGGCGAATACCGCGTCTTCTGGGAGGAGACGCCGTGAGCGGCGGACCGTTCTCCGGAGCGACCGGAGCCGCCGCCGCTTCGCATCATGCGGGCGCGGACGCGTCGGGTCCGCGTCCGACGGAGACCCGGCTTTATTTCGTTCGTCATGCTCATTCGGCTTACGAACACGGCCGCGAGCTTGAACGAGGATTGTCGGCCGCGGGCGAAGCGGAAGCCCGCGCGATCTGCCGGCGTTTGGAACGCGAAGGCATCGAACGGTTCGTCTCGAGCCCGTATCGCCGGGCGATCGACACGATCCGGCCGTTGGCGGACGCGGCGGGGCAAGACATCGAGCTGCATGCCGATCTTCGCGAACGGCTGGTCTCGGGCGAGCGGGATCTCGGTCCGGAAGGATTTCTCGAAGCCAAGCGCCGCTGCTACGCCGAACCCGACTATCGGCCGCCGGGCGGAGAAAGCAGTCGGGAAGCCGCGGCGCGAGCCGTGTCCGTCGTTCGCGGACTGCTTCGCGAACATCCGGGTCGGCGGATCGCGATCGGCACGCACGGCGATATCTTGACGCTGATGCTCGGAACTTTCGATCCGGGCTTCGGTTATGACTTCTGGCAGTCGTTGTCGATGCCTGACGCGTACTGCGCCCGTTTTGCCGGCGAGCGCTTTCTGGGAGCGGAGCGAATCGGTTACGGGTGCGGCGAAAAGTGAACATCTAGAGCTTGCGTTTTGCCTTGCGCAAAAAGTTTTTTTCGAAAGGAAAAGCTTGACATCCTCCGCATAGTAGGATTAATATGACACACAACCGACACAGATTAACAAACGCGATGAACGGGATCAGTAACCGGAACGGCCGTCAAGAGAGCTGCGGATTTGGTGCGACGCAGTCGGCAAGTTAGGCGAAACTCGCCCGGAAGCGGTCGGACCCAAACGTTTTGCGGCGATTCCCGCTGCTTGACGCCAAGTCCGGACGGACTCGCCCACGTGAGAGGGCCTACGAGCGGATTCCCGTTTCGCGCTCCGATATTTTCATTTTCGGCGGACGGACGGAATCAACGAGAGTGGTACCGCGACAGCCCAGCCTGTCGTCTCTTGATACAGGAGACGACAGGCTTTTTATGTCGTTTCGCGAATTTCATCCGACAGACGCGATGAACGGGAGCAGTAGGGAAAAAGCGATTTTCAGAGAGCCGCGGCAAGGTGCGACGCGGCATTCGCTTTTCCCGAACTCGCCCGGGAGCGTGGAAGCCGAACCCCGATATTTCCGCCTAAGCAGCAAGCGGAATCGGGCGTAAGCCGACCGGAATACCCGACCGTTATCCGGGTTCAAGCGGATCTTGGGTTCGGCGCGTCGGCGCCGTCAAGATCAACGAGAGTGGTACCGCGGCGGCCCAGGCCCGTCGTCTCTTGATTCAAGAGACGACGGGCCTTTTTTATATGTCAACGAGATCATTCAGACGGGTACAGATCACCTGAAGCCACACCAACCCACAGAAACCGGAGGCGATTTATCATGACAGAAACGACAGGCACGAGACGGATCAAGATCTTCGACACGACGCTGCGGGACGGCGAACAAGCGCCGGGAGCGTCGCTGGACGTCGAACAGAAAATCAAGTTGGCCCACCGGCTGGCCCGGCTGGGCGTGGACACGATCGAACCGGGCTTCCCGATCTCCAGTCCCGGCGATTTCCGTGCGGTGCAGCGAATCTCCCGCGAAGTCGAAGGCGTGGAAATCTGCGGTTTCGCCCGCGCGGTTCAAGAAGACATCGACGCGGCGGTTCGGGCGACCGAAGACGCGCAGCGCAGACGGCTGCATATGTTCTTGTCTTCGTCGAATATCCATCTGGATTTCCAACTGAAGAAATCGCGGGCGGAAGTCGTCGAGCTGGCGCGCCGAATGGTGTCTTACGCCAAACGGTTCGTGGACGAAGTCGAATTTTCCCCGATGGACGCCACTCGCACGGGCGACGAGTTCTTGTTCGAGGTGCTGGAAGCGGTGATCGAAGAAGGAGCGACGATCCTGAATATTCCGGATACGGTCGGCTTCGCGCTGCCGGAAGAATACGGAGCGATGTTCACCCGGGTCATGCGCGGGGTCAGAGGCAGCGACCGGGTCGAGTTCAGCGCGCACTGCCACAACGATCTGGGCATGGCCGTCGCCAACAGCTTGGCCGCGATCAAAGCCGGGGTTACCCATGTCGAAGTAACGGTCAACGGCATCGGCGAACGGGCGGGCAACTGCTCGCTGGAAGAACTGGCGATGGCGCTGGCGACAAGAGGCGAAAGTTTCGGCGCGGCGACGGGCATCCGGCCGGAAGAGATTTATGCGACTTCGCAGATGGTCAGCCGCATGATGGGCTCGCCGATCGCGTACAACAAGCCGATCGTCGGCCGCAACGCGTTCCAACACGAAGCGGGCATCCATCAGGACGGACTGCTGAAGAACCGCAACACGTACGAGATCATGGACCCCGAGCGTCTGGGCATCCCGCGCAGCATGATCGTGCTGGGCAAGCATTCGGGCCGTCACGCGCTGCGCCACCGGGTCGCCGAGTTCGGCGTGGAGCTGGACGCGCAGCAGTTGGAAGAGCTGTATGCGGCTTTCAAAGAAAAAGCCGATCGCCAGAAAACGGTGCACGATCACGAACTGCTGCAAATGGCGGGGCAGGCGGTGGACCGCGCGCTGGAACCGTACACGCTGAGCGAAGTGCAGATCGTGACCGGCAGCGGCACGCATCGCGTCGCCTCCTGCAAGATTCGCGACAACGACGCGGGAACCGAAGCGATGTATACCGGCGGAGGAGAAGGACCGGTCGAAGCGGCGGTCGCCGCGATTCGCAGCGCGGTTCCCGAACCGGTCGAATTCGCCGATCTGGAGCTGTATTCGGTCTCGTCGGGCGAGACTTCGGCCGGAGAAGCGACGGTTACCGTACGGTTAGGCGACGCGCTGCATCGCGGCACGGCGACGAACCGCGATATTCTGATGGCCGCGGCCGAAGCTTATATGGCCGCTTGCAACCGCGCGGTGCGCGAAGCGCGTTCCGCCGCGCCGGAATCGCGTCCGGCTGCCGGCGCCGAGGCAGGCGTTCGTTAAAAAGCGGCTGCCGGAAGCAGAATCGTTTCGTTCGCGCGAGACGTTGCTTCGTTTTTTGCTCGGGCGAGTCGAAGTTCGGTTCAAAACCGCTTTTCGCAAAAGAGGCGCGGTCAAAAGATCGCGAGCAGCAGAAAAAGGCTTCGGCATTCGCCGAAGCCTTTCGGGCTGTTTACGCGCCGATCGTCGGCCGCTTTTCGTTCTCCGCGCGCCGCCGATTCAGAACAAACTCCAATCCATCCGTTGAGACAACCGTTCGAGCAGATGCACGCCCGCGCTGCTGTTGCCTTTGGCGTTCAGCGCGGGACCGACCACGCCGATGCCCAGCGCGCCGGGCACGAACGTCAGGATGCCGCCGGACACGCCGCTTTTGGCGGGCAGGCCGGCTTTGATCGCGAATTCGCCGGAAGCGTTATACATGCCGCAGGTGATCATGAACGTCTTGGCGATCTGCACGTAGCGCCGCGGAATCAGCTTCTCGCTGCTGAGCGGATCGGTACCGTCGCCGGCGAGGACGAGCGCCATCCGTGCCAGATCCCGGCAGGTAGCCTCGATCGAGCAGTGGCGGAAATAGACGGAGAGCACGTCTTCCACGCTGTCGTTCAACACGCCGTTCTCCACCAGAAAATAACCGATGGAACGATTCAGATTGCCGGTCTCGAACTCCGAGCGGTAGACGGCTTCGTTGACTTCGAGCGGGCTGCCGCCCGACAGTTTGCGGAAAAACTCGAGGATGCGCGCGGATTTCTCTTCGGGCGTGCTGCCGCGAATAAGAGAAGATACGGTGATGGCTCCCGCGTTGATCAGCGGATTGAACGGAATGCCCGGCCGCACGAGTTCCAACTTGAGCATCGAATTGAAGTTGTCGCCGGTCGGTTCCATGCCGACCCGTTCGAATACGGCGTCTTCGCCGTTGTCCATCAGCGCCAAGATCAGCGTGAACACTTTGGAGATGCTCTGAAGCGTGAAGGCCATGCCGCAGTCGCCCGCCGAAGCGGAATCGCCGTGCTTGTCGAGCAGATGGATGCCGAGCGCTTCGCGGGGGGCTTTGGACAATTCCGGAATATAAGAAGCGACTTCGCCTGCCGCGGCTTCCTGCCTGCTGCGTTCCAGCCATTCGGGCAGGAATTCGCGGATCTCGTCTAAACGCGCATCTTCGATGATCATAAGAAAAGCCTCCTTTATTCGATAAGAATCCCTATGCTGCACGTTCTCTATATCGGCTGCGAATGTTCGGTTTCCGAGTCTAATCGTCCATATCTTACAAAGAGACGTTCGTCTTCTCGGAAACCGCTCGCGGCCGCGCGTTCGTCCTTGTCCGGCAGACACCTGACATCTGGTGTATGCTTGACTGCCAGACACCCGAGCAGTTACAATATTATATACGATTTCGTAAAACAATGTTCTCATGATTATATATGAACGTTCGGAAAAGCGATGTGCGCGCCGCTGCGGACAAAACGCGAGAACGCGATGCGAAAAGCGACAAACGGCCCGTTCCTCCGCGAACGGGCTTTAATAGGGAGTGTAGACAATGGAGAGACTTCTCGAAGTTAAAGATCTGGCAATTTCATTCAAGACGCGCGCCGGCGAAGTGCAGGCGATTCGCGGCGTTAACTTCCATCTGGACAAAGGCGAGACGCTGGCGATCGTAGGCGAATCGGGATCGGGCAAAAGCGTGACGTCGCAGGCGATCATGAAGCTGGTTCCGGAACCGCAAGGCCAGTACAAGCGCGGACAAATCTTGTTCGAAGGCGTCGATCTGGTCAAGAAGAACCAAAGCCAGATGCAGAAGATGCGCGGCAAAGAGATCGGCATGATCTTCCAGGACCCGATGACCTCGCTCAATCCGACGATGAAAGTCGGCAAGCAGATCACCGAAGTGCTGTTCACGCACGAGAAGATTTCCGCCGACGAAGCCCGCAAGCGCGGCTTGGAACTGCTGACGCTGGTCGGCATCCCGAACCCGGAGAAGCGTTTCAACCAATATCCGCACGAATTCTCCGGCGGCATGCGTCAGCGCGTCGTGATCGCGATGGCGCTGGCCGCCAACCCGAAACTGCTGATCGCCGACGAACCGACGACGGCGCTCGACGTAACGATTCAGGCGCAGATCCTCGAGCTGATGAAAGATCTGCAAGCGAAGATCGGCACGGCGATCATCTTCATCACCCACGACCTCGGCGTCGTGGCGAAGATGGCGGACCGCGTAGCGGTCATGTACGCCGGACAGATCGTCGAGATGGGTACGGCCGCCGAGATCTTCTATGATCCGCGTCACCCGTATACTTGGGGATTGCTCTCCTCGATGCCTGCGCTCGACAGCAACGGCGAAGAGAAGCTGACCGCGATTCCGGGTACGCCTCCGGATCTGCTGCACCCGCCTGTAGGCGACGCCTTCGCGCTGCGCAGCAACTATGCCATGAAGATCGACTTCGAGAAAGAACCTCCGATGTTCCAAGTGTCGGATACCCACTTCGTCAAATCTTGGCTGCTGCACCCGGACGCTCCGGCCGTTACGCCGCCGGATGCCGTGCTGCGCCGTCAGCGCAAGCTCGATAACACGTACGAAACGCCGGTTCTGGTCCAAGCCTAAGCGGCGGGACGATTCCGGATTTTTCGGACCGCGTCAATAAACGAAAAGGATGAACCCCATCTATGTGGGTTCATCCTTTTTGCATACTGCATGTTTTCGGGAATGTCGGCGGCGACCGGACTCCGCATAGGCCGCCGCCGACGATGGCGGCGAATGCGGATTATCCGGCAGCGGCCGTCCGTCTGCCCGAACCCGAATGGACTTCGCGGAACTTGAAATAATACAGCAGCGAAGCGGTGACGTAGAGCGCGCCGGTGATGCTGAACGTGATCGCGTATCCCCAGTAATTCCCGTAAGTCGTCACGAGATGCGCTTGGACCGGTCCCATGCTGGCCCAGCCCAACATGAAAGCGGTCTGCGTCAGCGAGTTGGCGATTCCGCGTTTGTTGTCGGGAATCCGGTCGACCATGATCGCGGATTGAATCGGATTCGCCGCGTTCATCAGCGCTTGACGGAACAGGAACGTCACGGAAGCGATCAGCGCGATATTCGTGAAGCCCGTGATCAGCAGGAACGGCAGCGAGAGCATCTGGAAGATGACGACGGCATGGACTTGTCCGACCCGTTTCGATAACGTGGGACCGATCAGCATGGAGACGATCGTCATGATCTGGCCGAGCGAGATGAGCACGCTCATCGTCGTCAGCGAGACGCCGAACCGGTTGGTGAAATACAGGTTCAGGTACGGAACGACGAGTCCGGAACCCAATCCGATCGGAAGCTGCGCCAGCACGAACCAGAAGATCAGTTTGGAACTGCTTTCCGGTTTCCGGGTTTCGGATCGGCCGCTGATGCTTTCGACAGCGGTTTCGCCGCTTCGGTCAGCGGCAGTCGAAGCTTGTCCGATCGCGGCCGGGGACGTCTTCGGCGGTTCCGATTGGCGCCGGGCTTCTCTGATGAACAGCATGGGCACGAAAGCGGCAAGCGTGGCGACTCCGCCCGCGAACAGGGTGAAGCGCAGGCTCGCGACTCTTTCGACGCCGTACTGCTGCAGCGTGTCGGCCAAGACGCCTCCGCCCATGCTGCCGATGACTTGAGCGGCGAGCATCAGGGACGAATAGACGCTGAATAACGCCAAGCGCTGCGATTTTTTTACGTTTTCGGCCAGAAACGGGATCGCGAGCACTTGGAAGAAAGCGGCGAATATGCCGGAGAAGACGGCGAGCGCCAGCAGCATCGGTTCGGCTTCGGCCAAAGCGCGCAGCGAGAAGACGATCCCGCTGAACAACGCGCCGACGACCAGCAGCATTTTGCGGCTGAGCCGGTCGCCGAACAGTCCGATCGGGATAAAGATGCAGGCCGTCGCCAGCGACTGGATGCTGACGACGCGTCCGTTCATCGCATCGTTATAGCCGATCCCTTGGATGTAGAGATTATACAGGACGGAGAACATGCCGCCGCCGATCTGATACAGCAGGTTGGCGGCGAAGAACAGTTTGACATTGCGAGGCCATTCGGCAATACCGGCCGTCAGGCGCCTGAACGCTTCCAAGTTGCGGACCTCCTTTTTTGCACATAGCTTATCTATTCTACCAGTTTGGCGAAAAGTCGCAAAGAAATGCGTCGATCCGAAGCCGCTTTGACGCTTGACCGCAAGAATGAGTATGGAGAGAAAAAGGGCAGCAAAGGACGGATTAGAAACGAAGAGGTTTTTTCGTTTATACTGGAACTGGGAGTAGGGACGATTTTCGCGACAGGAAGGACGGGATAGCAAGGTGAGCTTAAGCGAACATAACCGCAGCCGTTTGCTGCAAGCGATCGAACAACACGAATTCGGTCATGCTCGGGAATATTTGTTGAATTCGGCCAAACAAACGGTCTCGCTGGAGATCGCGGAACCGGAGAATTATCGGACTATCGGAAGTTCCAGAGTCGCCGGCGAACCGGATCTGCCGGAGAAAGCACCTTGGCCGTCGGATGCTCAAGGCGAACCGATGACGTTCGTGCTTCAATTGAAGCTGGACGAGCTGCAAGGGTTAGATCCCGAGAATCGGCTGCCCGAAAAAGGGAATTTGTTCTTTTTCGCCGGCTATTACGATAGCGAGATCGAGCATCGGGTGCTGTATGCTTCGCCCGAAGAGATGCGCACGGCTGCTCGACGCAGCGCGCCCGCTCCGACCGTGCACGAGAAAGACGACGGTCCGTTTCGCTCGTACGGCCTGAATGCACGGGCCTCGCTCGATCTGCCGGGATACGGTTATCTCGACGAAGAAGCGATCGAAAACGAAGAACGCGGTTGGGAAGAATACGAAGATCTGATCTTCGAACTGGAAGAAGAAAAAGCTTCGCCGATCGTGAAGATGTTCGGTTATGCGGAGGGCCAGCACGGAGATGACGAATACATGGCGGCATTGAAGCTGTTCGGCTGCGAATCGACGTATGATCCCAACGAGGCGATCGAACGGCTGACGCAGGCTTTCGGCGGAGACCGGGAACGGGCGGAGCGGGAAGTCTCGGACATGGTGATGTTGGCCGAGATCGATTCGGATCAATCCGTCGGTTTCTTATGGGGAGACGCCGGCGTGCTGCATTATTTTATCCGCGGAGAAGATCTGCTTCAAGGCAGCTTCGAGCGTACGTATTGTTCGTTCTATTCGAGCTGAAGGTTCTCAATCAAGCCGGCCGACGGAACAGCTTGAACGACCGCGGCCGCCGAGGAGGTACGACATGACGACAGAAGAACGTTACGAAGAAGAACGCGAAGACGAACGGCTTGAAAGCGAACTGGACCCGGATACCGAAGAAATGCTGGCGTCCGAACGGGATTACGGATTCGCGAGAGTCTATACGGTCGAACTGAAATACAAAGAGAAACCGAACTTCTCGCGCAAGCGGCTGTTCGAGAAAATGCAGCGTTATACGGGAACCGTCGATCAGCCGGACGAGCAGAAGCTGCGGGATAATCTGGTCGTGTGGGAGCCTTCGGAAGAAGCCGAGACGGATATGCTGCATTTCTTCCACTTGAATTATCCGGTCAAGTTCGCCGACGGCGAGATGCCTGCCCAGACGTCGATCATGCCTGCGCCGAACCGTCCGGCTTCCGAATACGAAACGGCGGTGCAGCAGGCTTGGCATTGGTCGAACGCGGGCGAGACGATCGCGCAGTGCCGGTATTCCGTGCGTCTGATCGATATGATGGCTTCCGGCCTCGCGCCGCAGGAACGCCTGCGTCTGATTACCGGAGCGCTGCGCGCGCTGTTGGAGACGGCTCCTTGCGATGCCGTGTATTTCCGGGAAAGCGACAAGCTGCTGGAACCGGGCGATTATCTGACGGCGATCGAAGCGGGCGGCCTGCTGTACGGAGCGATGAACGTGCGGTTCTTCAACGTGGAAGGCACCGGCAGCAAGCGGCACGAGATGCTGATGGATACGCTGGGACTCGCCGCGCTGGGAGTACCCGACGTGCAGTGCCATTATCATGATCTGGAACCGAACGACGTCGCGCAGCAGTTGACGAGTCTGGGCTATTATCTGTTCGATTCCGGAGACGTGATCAAGGACGGAGAGACGTTCGGTCCGACGGAAGACGTCCGTTGGCGGTGCGAACATCAATACGCGCTGGCGGAACCGCATCGGGTGGTGTTGGACGTCGATCCGGGGCAGCCTTATTACGCGGGCAGGCAGTCGGCGCCGACGGCGGACGAATAAGTAAAAAGTTACATAAATATTCACATTTGTGTAAGATCTGCTTACCCTGTATACTGAAAAAGACAGCTAAGACGCGCCCCTTCCGAAGCGATCGGCGCAGAGACAACACATGTCGGCTGATCGGCGTACAGGAGAGTGGGCAATGCGGAAAATTAAAATAGTGACGGATTCAACGGTCGATCTGAGCGATGCGGTATTGGCGGAACGCGGAGTCGAAATGGTGCCGCTTTCTTTTACCATCGACGGACAGACGTATACGGACCGGGTCGATATTACGCCGGCTTCGTTTATCCAGAAAATGATGCATGCGGCCGAGCTTCCCAAAAGCTCGCAGCCTGCGGCCGGCACGTTCGTGGAACTCTACGACCGGCTCGGCGCGGAAGGCTATGACGTCCTGTCGATCCATATGACCGGCGGCATGAGCGGAACGGTACGTTCGGCGGCGATGGCGGCGGACATGACGGAAACGAACGTCACGGTCGTCGATTCTCAATATATTTCGCGAGGTTTGGCTTTTCAGGTGCTTGAAGCGGCGCAGATGGCGAGCGACGGGAAAAGCATGGAAGAGATCCTCGCAAGGCTCGACGAAGTGCGCGAGGCGACCCGCTTGTACGTCGTCGTGGACACGCTGGAGAATCTGGTCAAAGGCGGACGCATCGGCCGAGGCAAAGCGCTGATCGGATCGCTCCTGCATATCAAACCGATCGGCACGCTCAAAGAAGGCGTCTATACGCCGGTCACCAACGTGCGCAGCCACGCTCAGGTGGTCAAGCATCTGGCGAAACAGTTCGCCGACGACGTCAAAGGCCGCACGATCAAAGGCGTGGGATTGGCTCATGCCGAAGGCTGCAAATTGGCCGAAAGCCTGCGCGACAAAATCGCCGAGCTGACCGGGTACTCGCAGATCGAGATCGATTACACGACGCCGATCATCAGCACGCATACGGGACCGGGCGCGATCGGCTTCACGTATTATTTCGAATAAGCCGGATTTTTTTCGGGGTAGAGAGCGGGATCGCGATCAAAGCGGTTCCTGCGCGAACGACGAAAAACGCCGGTTCAAAAAAAGCCTGTTTGCGGATTCCGCAAACAGGCTTTTCGGTATGAAATTCGAACTTATACGGTCTTCAAATATTGAACCAGCGTCAGCAGGCCTTTATCGAAGTTCTCCAAGTTGAAATGTTCGTTCGGGGCATGCAGGTTCTCGTCGGGAAGACCGAAGCCCATCAGCACGACCGGAGCTTGCAGCACGCGGGAGAACGCTTCGATGATCGGGATCGAGCCGCCGTCTTTGGTGAACAGGGCGCGAGTGCCGTATACGGCTTCGTAAGCGTCCGCCGCTTTTTGCAGGAACGGATGGGACGGGTCGATATTGAACGCGAACGCTTTCTCGCCCGGCACGATCGTCAGCTTGGCGCCGACCGGCGTATGAGCATGCAGATGGCGTTCGATCTTGTTCAGAATATCCTGCGGATCTTGATTCGCCACGAGGCGGCAGGTGATCTTGGCGTGCGCTTCTTTGGGAATGACGGTCTTGGTGCCTTCGCCTTGGAAACCGCCGTACAGACCGTTCAGCTCCAGCGTCGGACGCACGCCCGTGCGCTCCAAGAACGAAAATCCTTCTTCGCCGAACAGCGAGTCGAGACCCAGGTCGCCGCGCAGCTTCTCTTCGTCGTACTGCATTTTCTCGAGTTCGCCTCGCAGTTCGTCGGTCAGCGGCAGTACGTCGTCGTAGAACCCGTCCACGAGCACGCGGCCCGTCTTCTCGTCGTGCAGCGAGTTCAGCAGGCTGACGATCGCGTGCAGGGCGTTCGGAACGCCGCCGCCGAACGAGCCGGAGTGCAGGTCGGTGTTCGCCGTGTTCAGCGCCACTTCGAGCGAACAGAGTCCGCGCAGCCCCGTGCTGATCGCCGGTTTGCCGCGTTCGAGCAGCGAGGTATCGGAGATCAGGACCGCGTCGGCCGCCAACTTGTCTGCGTTCGCGTCCAAGAATTCCACCAAGTTCGGGCTGGATACTTCTTCTTCGCCTTCGATGCAGAGCTTGACGTTGACCGGCAGCTTGCCTTCCTGATCCAAGATGGCTTCGAGCGCTTTCACGTGCAGGAACACTTGGCCTTTGTCGTCCGTCGCGCCGCGCGCGTACAGTTTGCCGTCGCGCTCGGTCGGCTCGAACGGCGGCGTTTCCCACAGGTTCAGCGGATCGACCGGCTGTACGTCGTAATGGCCGTAGATCAGCAGCGTCGGCGCGCCTTCCGCATGGAGATGATCGGCCGTCAGGATCGGATGTCCCGCCGTCTCGTGCAGCGTCACGTTTTCGAGGCCCGCTGTTTCGAGCGCGTTCTTGAGCCATTCGGCGGCGCTTCGTACGTCGCCTTTGTTCGCGGACAGGGCGGAGATGCTCGGAATGGCCAGCCATTCCTTAAGCTCGCCGAGGTGCTTGTCGCGGTTCTGCTGGAAATAAGTCGTATAGTTGTTCATCGGGTTAAAAAGAAGCCTCCTTGTACAATCGTCTCGGGGCTTATTGTACTACAAAAAAACGCATGCCGGAAAGGCATGCGCGTTCGTCCTGTCAAAATGAGGTTCCGCCGTGGACGGACAGCCGCCTTGCGGGACGTTTATTCGTGCAGCGAGAAATTGATCGTGCCGACCATCGTGCCGCTGCGGGCGAAAGTCACTTCGTAAATGCCCGGTTCCCATTTCGCGTTGTCCAGATCGAGCCGAACCTGCTTCGTCGAAGCGTCTTCGTCGACTTCGGTCTTCTGGATCACTTGGCCGCTGCTCTCGGAGATGACCGACAGAATCGCCGTATGATCGAGCTTGACGCCGCTCTCCGGGTAACTGGCGATCACGTGGATCGGTTTGCTGCGGCTGAACGACGTGCCGTTATCGGTAACGCCGGTGCCGTCTTCGTTCAGCGTCTGGCCCATTTGCAGCCGGAACGGATTTTCGGCCGGAGCCGATCTTGCGTAGACCAGGAAAACGACCAATGCCGCGATCAATAAGGCGGCGACGATTCCGCCCGCGACGACAAGGGTTTGATTCTTTTTCGCATTCATCTATTTGTGCCTCCTCGGTATTCGGTTCCGTTATTCAGTATACGTCAAACGGCCGGCTTCAGGAAGCGCGGCGGCAAGCAGCGGTCAAGCGCCGGGCGAAAACGCGGCGCAAATAAGAAGGGAGCGCCCGAAGGCGCTCCCGCATATGGTCGGTCTTCCGTCGGAGTCGGCGAAGCGATTACCCGATCCGGCGGCGGCTTCTTCTGCGAAGCAGATATACTTGGTCATGCATGGCAAGGTGAAACCGAATACTGTTCATCAGTTCCGGATTGTCCTCCCGTTCGACTTCTCGGATGCGCTGCTCTTTGACGGGGTCCGGACTGAGTAGAAACTCGGTCATCCACAAAGAATAATTCGGTGTGCCTGTCATAACGGTCCCTCCTCGAAATTTGGGGTGAGGTTTGTTTGGAGCTTAATTCCATTATACGCCTCCCTCGCAAAAAAAGATGAGTCCCGGATTAAATTTATTCGTTCGGCTCCGGATTTTCGTTCGGGTTCTCGAACTGGATTTGTTCGGTCAGCGCGTCGGCGTCGAACGCCGCGAAACGTCCGTTGGCCGAACCGACGTAAAGCGTTTCGCCGTCGCGGTTCAGCGCGCCGTTTCGAAGAAGCGGGCTATCGTTTTCGACATAGGCGAACGCGACTCCGTCGATCCGCCGCAGCGGCGCGCCCGTTTCGGCGTCGAAGGTCAGCAGGTCGGGTCCGTAAGGAAGCAGCAGAATGCGGCCCGCTCGAACGAAACTTCCGGCGTCGACGCGGCCGTGCGGATTCGCGAGCGCGAATTCGGACGTCGCCGTTTTCCATACCGGCTGCCCGTCGCTCAGGGAGAGCGCCGTCGGCACGCCGCCGAGCAGTCCGTAAACGAGATCGTCGCTCAGCATGGCGCGTTCCAGCTTGCCCGGGATCTTCCAGACTTCCCGCTGCTGCTTCGTATCGTACAGCGACGTCTCGAACAGCGAGCCGCCATCGTAATTCTGCGAATCGATCGAGCGGCGAACGAGCAGATAGCTTCCTTGCAGGACTTCTGCGCGTTCGTTCGGCGAGATCGCGTAGCGGGCGAGAATCTTGCCGCCGGAAGTATCCAGACGGACCCGATCGCGGCCGAACGTCACCCAGCGCGTGCCGTCGCCCCGCTCGAACGGATCGATGCGAGGCGCGACGGGCGTTCCGGATTCCAGCGCGGAATCGGGCAGCGTATCTTCGTCGGTCTTGATGCTCCAGACCGCTTTGCCGGTACGCGGTTCCAAGGCTTGAATCCAGCGGTTCTGCTGAACCAGGACGTAAGGATCGTTTGAACCTTCGTTCAACACCTTATAAGGGTCGACGAACTCTTTGGTCCACCGAACGGAGCCGGATCGCTGCGAAAGCGCGGTCAGCGTTCCTTTGCCGCCTTCCGAAGGTTGGGTGCTGAGCAGTACGGACGTATCGGCGGCGGACAAACGGACAGGCCGCGAAGATTCCGCGGTTTGCGGCGCCGAACCTTCGGCTTCGCGGCTCCACAGCACTTTTCCGTCACTCAAACGCAAGCTGCGCAGCAGCGGCTTCCCGCCGTTTCGCGGATCGGCTCGGGTCAGTACGAGCGCGGAGCGGCCGTCTTGCCCGAGCAGCGAATCGAATCCTCCGCTTCCGGTCTCGACCTGCCACAACCGCGTGCCGTCGGAACGGTCCAGCGCGTAAAGTTCTTCGCCGAGCCCGGCACCGCCGTCCGCCGATCCGCGCACGAGAAGCGTGTCGTCCGAAGCGGCCGACAAATATTGGGCATCCAGATCGGATTGCGCCTGCCATAGCGCTTGAGGCGAGATCGAAGGCATCGGCGTCAACAGTCTGAAATCGTAAGTGAACGCGTACGGCGGTTGGTTCGGATTGACTTGCGCCTGCGCGGCTTCGGCGGTCGGAAGAATCCAATTCCAGCCGGCCAGCTTGCCGCGAGTATCGAAAGAAACGGTGAACTGCGCGACGCCGCGTTCGTACCGCCATAGTTCGCCGCGCTTCCCGGTGCCTGCCGGGTCCGAAGTGGAATAATGCGGCAAAGGCGTTCGGGAATAAGGGGTGCCGAGCAGCGCCTCCGCGTCTTCTTCCGAGGTGCCTACGGCCAGCGAAGTTTCGGCCAAGCTCCGGACCATCTCGAGCGGCACGGTGGAATCCGCCGCCAGCAGACCGGTCACGATCTGCTGCGTGCTGGCCACTTGGCTGCTCTGCACCCAGAGCAGAGAAGGACGGATCACCGAACCGCCGGCATAGGCGGGAGAAGCCGGCAGGACGACTCCGTACCAATCGCCGGAACGAACGGCGGAGATCAGACCCGAAGCGGCGTAATCGCCGGGCCAGTTCGCTTCGCTGCCCGGGTACAGATGCAGCGAGGCTTCCGGCTTAAGCTGGAGAATCAGCGGCTTCGCCGCCGAAGCTTCGTAGGCGGCGCTGCCCGTATACCAGCTTGGGACATAAGCTTTCTCGCCGCCCGGCGTCAAGACTTCGAGCATCTCGCCGGAGCGGCCCGTCACGTTCAGCGACGAACCTGCCGCTTCGTAATAGTTGACGCCGAGCGAAGCCCGGTCGCCGCTCTGCGGCAGCGCTTTGAAATAAGGCGCCGCCAGACGGAGTTCCGCCGCTTGCCGGGCGGCGGAGGCCGGGCTTGCCTGCTGCGCCGCCGGGGCGGTGCCGGCGGCAGCGGCCGTTCCCGGCAGGGCTGCCGGCAGCAGCATCAGCGGCAGACAGAGCGCCGCTCCGAAGAGGACGGCGGAACGAGGTCCCGCCTGGGAGCGGGATAGGCCGGACGCGAACCCGGGCTTCCGTGTCGTTCGGTACGCTTTGTTGCGGGTTGTTGGAACGGATGTCTCCGTGGATGAACGTTTCATTGCGACCTCCCTGTGCCGGCATGCCGCTTGACGCGAAGCTGCCGGTCTATTCTGTATATTCGAGCGTATCTCTAAATGGACGGATTAAAGCCAGCCCGTTCCCGGTTAAACAAGAAGGACTGCTTCCTCTCTTAATTAGACCGATTTTATCCGCTTAGACGCTCCGCGAAGCAAAAAAGTTCACGTTCGAGCGCAAAAATTCGCGAATTCGTAGTTTGCCTGCCGGGCGTAGTATAATATTTCCGAAATCAAAGTTTGTCCAAACGAACGGTTCGACAGCACGAGAGAAGCGGCGGCCGTTCGTTGGTCAGGAGGGGGAGCCGATGAACAAAAAGACCGAACGGAGCGTGCTCCTTCCCGCGGGGAAAAAGATCGACGGCCTGCATGCGGTGCTCGAAGGCGCGGCGGGCGATTATCCGCCCGTCGTATTCGAACACGGATGCGGCGTATCGTCCGAGGTGTGGGCGCTCGTGTATCCCGAGATCGCCCGTATTACGCAGACGCTGGTCTACGACCGCGCAGGCTACGGATTCAGCGATCCCGGCCCGCTGCCGCGCACCAGCGACCGCTGCGTGGAAGACCTGCATCGGCTCGTCGAACGTCTGGGCATCGTCCGCCCGTTCATTCTGGTCGGACATTCGCTCGGCGGGTTCTATGCCCGCCTCTATGCGGAGCGATACCCGGAAGACGTGGCCGCGCTCGTCCTGATCGACGCTTCGCACGAAGACGAGATTCGCGGCATTTTCCCGCTTCCTTACCTCAAGCGGCAGCGCTGGAGCGTTCGCCTATACGGCTTGGCGAAGCAGGCCGCGCGGATCGGGCTGCTGCCTTGGCTGGCGAAGCATCGCTGGATTCCCGGTTTCGGCAGCTTCGTGGCCAAGCTGCCGGAACGTTCGCGCGAAGCGATGTGGACGCGGGTCTTTACCGCCGAGAGCATGGAAGCGGCCGAAAGCGAATACGACTGCTTCGTCGGCGAGACGGGCAGCGTTCCCCGTTCGCGTTTCGCCCGCCTGCCGCTGGCCGTCGTCAAAGCGGGCATCTACCAGCCGCCGCGTTCGCGCAAGATCTCCGGACGCGAAGAAGTGAAGCGCAAGCTTTACGACACCGCCGTCAAAATGCAGAAATTGTCGGCGTCGGGCCGACTGATCGAAGCCGACGGAAGCGGACATCACGTGCAGGTGGACAAGCCGGGGACCGTGATCGGCATCGTCAAGAGGCTGCTGGAACAGACGAGAACGACATCCGTATCGACAGAAGGACAGAGCGAAGGTTGACCCACAAACGGCTTCGGCCGAAGGAGGAGACGAAAACATGAAACAAATGCCTTTGAACGCAAGAGGAATTCCGGCCAGCCGATTGGTGCTGGGCTGCATGCCGTTCGGCGGGGAATGGGATCATTCCCCGCTGACGGACGAACGGGCTAAGCTGTCGGAAGCCGCCGTCGAAGCGGCGCTGTCGATCGGCATCAACATGTTCGACCATGCGGACATCTATACGCGCGGCAAATCGGAAGAAGCGTTCGGCCGCATCCTCAAAGCCAGACCGGAACTGCGCGATCAGATCGTGCTGCAATCCAAATGCGGCATCGGCTTGGCCGACGAGACGCTGCCGGCCCGTTTCGATTTCTCGCGCGATCATATTCTGGAGTCCGTGGACGGCTCGCTGCGGCGGCTCGGCACCGACTATCTCGATATTCTGCTGCTGCATCGCCCCGATCCGCTGATGGAACCGGAAGAGATCGCCGAAGCGTTCGGCCGTCTGAAAGCATCCGGCAAAGTGCGTTATTTCGGCGTCTCGAACATGAGCGAAGCGCATATCCGCTTTATCGAGAGCGCGTTGACGGACCGGCTGGTGGTCAATCAATTGGAGATGGGACTCGGAAGGCTGGACTTCGTGGAAGAAACCGTGCGCGTGAACCAGACCAAAGGCACGGACGTGAATTTCTCGCACGGCCTGATGGAATTCAGCCGCGCGGAAAATATTCAGCTTCAAGCTTGGGGACCGCTGGCCCAAGGGCGTTTCACCGGCAAAGACGTCAGCAGCGAGTCGGAAGCGGTCCGCAAAACGGCCGATCGGGTCGCGCAGATGGCCGACGAACGCGGCACGACGCGCGAAGCGATCGTGCTCGGCTGGCTGATGAAACATCCGGCATTGATCCAGCCGGTGATCGGCACCATGAACCCGGAACGGATCAAAGCCTGCGCGGACGCGCAGCGTCAAGCGGATCAGATGAGCCGCGAAGACTGGTACCGGCTGTACATGACGGCGCGCGGAGACTGAAGCCTCCGCCGCTCGACGGAGGAGGGCTTATGGACAAACTCAAATCGCTGCAGTATCCGTGGAAACTGTATCTGTGGCTGACGTTATTGCTGTTGACGGCGATCGACCTGGCCGTGCTGTTCGATATTCGTACCGGGGCGGGAGGACGACCGTACCGGTTCATGATCTGGAATTTCTTTCTCGCATGGCTGCCCGCGGCGGCGGCGGTCGCTCTGGACGGATTGGCGCTGCTGCGCAAAGGAGCGGCGAAGATGATCCTGACGGCGGGAATGGGACTGCTCTGGCTCTTTTTCTTTCCGAACTCGGCGTACGTCGTGACGGATCTGCTGCATGTGTTCCGCAATTACGATTTCGATCCCCGGCAGCGTTTCTGGAGCGAGATCGGCTTCTGGCATCAACTGCTGCCGATGCTGCTCGCCGCCGTGCTGGGTCTGCTGATCGCGTGCGCTTCGCTTTATTCGGTGCATAAGCTCGTCGCGCGGGCGTACGGCAGGGCGACCGGCGCGGCTTTCGCCGTCGTCGTGCTGCTGCTGTCGAGTTTCGGCATCTATATGGGCCGCTTCGTGCGTTGGAACAGTTGGGACGTCGTGTTCGATCCGCTCATGCTGCTGCGCGACATGCGGGATTTGTTCGGCGACCCGGATTGGGTACGGCATCTGATGCTGTTCGGCGGAGGGATACTGGTTCTTCAAACCGGCGTATATGTCGTGCTGTACCTGTTCACCAAACTGAACGACTACGCGCGGACGACGAAGGAGGAACCCGGACATGGCCGCTGATCGGACGAGACCTCAGCTCGTGTTCGACGTCGGCGGGGTGCTGGCGGCGAATCTGGACGAGTTCTGGATCGGAATGGCCGAATCCTCCGGCCTGCCGCTGCCCGTTCTGCGCGCTCGTTACAAAGCGGAGATCGGAGCCGAACTCTGGCGCGGCACGGTCGCCGAGGCGCAGTTCTGGGCGTGGCTGCGCGGCGTTTGTCCGGCGGTAACGACGGCCGAAGCGGAAGCGCTGCTGCGCGGCGTTCTGATGCCTCTGCCCGCGATGGGCAGATTGGAGCATTGGAGCGAACGCGCGGACATTCATATTCTGAGCAACCATGTGCAGGCATGGATCATGCCTTTGTTCGCCGGACTCGAACACGTCCTGTGCAGCGTGACCGTATCGAGCGAAGCCGGATTCGAGAAACCGGATCTTCGGCTGTTCGAAGCGGCCGCGTCCCGTCTGAGAAGCGCCGAAGTCTGCTTTGTCGACGACAAAGCCGCCAATCTGGAGGCCGCCCGGCATCTCGGTTGGGATACGCTGCTCGCCGATCCGGAGCATGCTTGGATCGGCGAGTTGGAACGCCGGCTCGCGCTGTCCGCCGATTCCGTTCAGCCTCGCGAACGCGCCTGAGCGTTTGCGGCGCAAGGCACACGGTAATCGGAACGGGGGAAAGGGGTTGGGGAGGTTGACCTTTATTTGGGGACTGGCGATGTTGGCGATCGGATCGAACTTCCTGTACGGCATCGTTCGGCGGGGCAAGTCGCCGATTCGGGTCCGGCTGCTCGGCATCGCCGTCCCGCTTCGACTGATTCAGGCGGCCGCCGCTTTGCTGCTGCTCGGATGCGGCATGTATCTGATCTTCGGCGGTCGATTTTTCGGATGATCGATAGCTTTCATTCAGACCAAGAAAGCGGGGAACGCCATTCATGGAACAGCGAACGGAACATTTGACGCAAGGCGCCAATACGGCGCTGGGAAAGTCGGGACGCGCGCTCGTCGAACTTCGTTGGGACTCGTCGCCTTCGCCGGTGGACGCGAGCGCGTTTCTGCTCGGAGACGGCGGCCGCGTGCCTTCGGACGATTATTTCGTGTTCTACAATCAGCCGGAAAGCCCCGGCGGAAGCGTGAAGCTGATCGCTTCGGACGAGCGTTCCGCGACGTTCGAGATCGATCTGGAAGGCCTGGCGGCCGGACAAGCGCGGCAAGCGATGTTCGCCGCCGCTTTGGACGGTCCCGGCATTTTCGCCGACGTCCGCGGGCTGTCGGTTCGCGCGAAGTACGCCGGACGGGAGATCGAATGCGGTTTGGGAACGCCAGGAAACGAAGCGGCTCTTGTGCTGGCGGAGATTTACCTGTATAAAGAGTCGGTGAAGCTTCGCGCGATCGGTCGAGGGTTCGACGGAGGTCTGGGGCCGCTCGCGCAATCGTTCGGCGTCGACGTGGAAAGCGAAGAACCGGCAGGCGAATCTTTTTCGTCCGCTGCTTCGTCGCCTTCCTCGTCCGACGCCGGCTCGGCGGCAGCCGTCCCGGCAGCGTCCGCGCCGCCGTCGGCCGAAGGTCTTGAGCAGCCGCTCGGACGGATCGACCTGTTGAAGAAAAAGGTCGCCGTCTCGTTGGAAAAGAAAAAGATTCCGCGTCAAAAAGCGAAAGTCGCCGTAGTGTTCGACGCTTCCGGTTCGATGAACAAGCTGTACAAAAACGGGACGGTGCAGCGCGCGTTCGAACGCATTCTTGCCGTGGCCGCCAGCATGGACGACGACGGAATGCTGGACGTCTGGATGTTCGCGTTGGAATTCGTGCGCGCAAAGCAGGCGACGGCGTCGGAATACGAAGGCTACGTGGATCGGGTCTATCCTTTTCCGGGGGCGGGCAGGCGCAATAACGAGCCCGCGGTCATGGAAGACGTGATCCGCAAGTTTACCGTCGAAGAACCCGATCCGGCGATGCCGGTGTACATCGTCTTTTTCAGCGACGGCGGCGTGGTGGAGACCAAGAAGATTTCGCGTCTGCTGACCGAAAGCTCGCTGCATCCGCTATTCTGGCAGTTCGTGGGACTCGGCGAGTCGAATTACGGGGTTCTTCGCAAGCTGGACGATCTGCCGGGCCGATTGGTGGACAATGCGGGATTCTTCGCGTTGGACGATATCGACTCGGTCGGAGACGAAGAACTGTACGACCGGTTGTTCGAAGAGTTTCCGTCCTGGCTTCAAGAAGCCCGGACCAAAAACATATTGAGGGATTGACTCCGGCTTTCGAGCCGGAGCCGTTACGGAGGGATCAAGATGAATTTGCAGCAATGGATCGGTGCCGCGCTGAGCGGCGATATCGCGGAAGACGACGTACAGCATGCGTTATGGCTGCTGTCGAATACGCCGCTGTTGTACGACGACGGCAAGACGATCGCCGAAGAAGATTATCTGAGAGGGCTGGAGCATCAGCCTTCCGCCGAAGAAGCGGAAGCTTTGAACGAACTGTTCGGCATCGCCGCCGCTCTGGCGCGCCGTTATGCCGAAGCGGCTGACTATGATCGCATGCAGGACGTGATCAGCCTGCAATTCGATCTGTGGGCGCGCGGCATCCTGCGATTGGAAGATTGGATCGCTTGGCTTCAAGGCGCGGCGGAAGGCCGAATCGATCTTCCGGTTTACGATTTCGACGAAGTGCTCGGCAGCGCGCCGGAAGGCTTCATGATCCAAGATTTCCACGACGAGTTGAATTTTCGTTTGGAAGACGCGCCGGACGACGAATGGTCGCTGTCGCATCTTGACGAATTGTATCGCAGAGTCGGCGTACGCCAATCCGCGTAAAATGGCGAATAAGGGTTGACGCCCTTGTACAAAGCCGATATGATGGGAAACAACGAGAGACGAACCGATATCGGTTTGTCTCTCGTTTTGTCGTTTTAACGGTTTTTATGTCTTTTCAGCAGCGATTTCCTCTAATTGCCTTCAAAAAGGTTTTTTTTCGGCGTATAATCAAGCACAATCTATTATTTCGGAAAAAGCGGAAAGCGCGAACACGGACAAAACGGAACCGGAAGGGAGGAACACGTTTGAACAACGAGGGGAAAAACAACGGAACGAAGGAAGATCCGGAGCTGGAGGGAAGAACGATCGCTCCGCTCGGACAGATCCTCGAAGCCTATCCCATCTTCGAAGGCGAATCCGGAGAGCGCAAGTATCGGGTACATTTCTACGGATACGACGCCTCTTATCTGCTGCGTTTGTTCGACGAATCGTCCTTTGCGTCCAAAAAGGCGGAATTCGAAGCGCTGCACCGGATGCAGTCGATCAGCGTGCATTGTTCGCGTCCGATCGCGATGGGACAGTGGGAGGCGGGCCGTCTGTATTTTCAATTGCTGTCGTACATAGAGGGAGAAAACGCGGTCCGGGCGCTCCCGGAAGCGTCGAAGCCTCAGCAGCTTCGGGTCGGCATACAAGCGGGCGAAGAGCTGCGGCGAATCGGCGGTTACGACGCGCCCGAAGAACTCGAACCTTGGGCGGAACGTTATCGCCGCTGCGCGACCCGAACATTGGCGAGAATCGAATCGGCGAACGGGCTGCCGGATTGCGCGCGAGCGGCGGTCCGCAAGGTCAAAAGCGGGCTGGCGCTCGTCGACGATCGGCCTTCGGTGTTCCGGCACGGCCGTTATCTGCCTTCGAATCTGATCGTCAAAAGCGGCCGTCTGGCCGGCGTTGTGGGATTCGGACATTTCGATTGGGGCGATCCCGTATACGAGTTCGCGATGCTCGGCTCATGCGGTCGAAACCTGAGTCCGGTATTCTGCACGGGTCAGATTCTCGGCTATCACGGAGGGCAGGAACCGGAAGCCGAGTTTTGGAAATTGTATTCGCTTTACGCGGCTTCCGGCGCGCTGTCGCTGATTGCGCACGCTCTGGACGAAACGCCGGAGAAGCTGGACGAGGCGATTGCCTGTCTTGAACGTTTGGCTCGCGACCATGAAGGATTTTCCGAAGATTCGCCGTCTTGGTTCGGTGCCTTATAATCCCTTTTTAGAGTTATTTATGACAAATTTTTGAATGGCGATTCGTCCGCTTCTTTTTCGGGTTATGTCTCAGGTAGAGGTTTTTCGGCTCGTGCTTGAAAAAGCTTTGCAGCATAACCTGAGGGGGAAGAGCAAGAATGAAAACTTACATCTTGGTATATAACGATTTTGCCCAATTCGAGGTCGTACTGGCGGCAAACCTTATGAAGACGGCAGGAGAAATCGTCACGGTCGGCTTGTCTCCCGAGCCTGTGGTTTCGCAGGAAGGCTTCCGAATCGTTCCGCATACGACGATCGAGCGGGTAGAGGCATGCGCCGTCGACCTGTTTATCGTGCCGGGCGGAGACCTGAAGCAGATCTCCCGCCTGAGCGAAGTGGAGAATCTGCTCAAAGCCGTGCAAGCGTGCGGCGGAAAAGTGGGCGCGATCTGCTCGGGCTCGCTGCTGGCGTTGGAAGCGGGCTTGGCGCGCGGACGCAAGTATACGTCTCCGCTGCCGGCAGGAAGCGACGTCGTCGCAGGCGATCGGGTCGATCTGCCCGTCGTGGCCGACGGAGGGCTGGTTACTGCGCAAGCTTACGGTTATGTCGATTTCGCGTTGGAGTTGGGACGTCTGACCGGTATTTATCGCGACGAAGCGGATTACGAAGAAACGGTACGATTCTTCAAGTTCTTCCTGCCGCCTGTCGAATCCGGCAAATCCGATTCCAAAGTAGCGGAACGCAAAGTCGAAGCGAAGCAAGAGATTCTGCATGACGCCGGAGTCGCGGTGTAAAGTTCTGAATCGTAAGAATCGGAAGCGCTCCGAGAGGAGCCCTAAGATCTTGCTCATATGCGGCCGAATCGGAGGAATTGCCGGTTCGGCCGCTTTCGCTTGGGATTTGCTCGGCATTACGATATAATTGAGCCATATCGCTCGTTTGACGAGCGGCGAATGAGGATCAGGAGGAATAGACATGACACAAGAGCAAAAAATGTTCGTTTTCGTCGGCTCGTATGCCGAATCCGCGACAAGCGGCGTATATACGTACGAATTCGACGAAAAAGAAAGCACCTTGAAGCTGCTGGACCAGACTTCGGGTCTGAAGAACCCGACATTCCTCAACGTGGACGTCGCCAACTCGCATATTTACGCGATCGGCGAAACGGAGCCGACGGACGGAAGCGCCAAAGGCGGCGAAGTCATGATGATCCGTTTCGACCAAGACGGCACCTTGACCCGGTTCAACCGCACGAATACCACTCCAACGACGACCTGCCATGTGCAGCGGGACTCGGAAAATAAATTTTTGATCGTATCCAGTTACCACGGCGGCAGCGCCGGTCTGGTCTCGCTCAAAGACAACGGGCATGTCGGCGAACTGCTCGACGTGCAGACGCACCGTTCGGCGGAAGGAGAGACTTCGCACGTCCACTCCGCATTCTTCAGCCCGGACGAAAAATTCTTGTTGGTGCAAGATTTGGGTCTCGACTTGATCCGCACGTATTCGATCGACCGCGAAGCGGGACGCTTGGTTCCTCACGGCGACACGCATGCGGCAAAAGGCGCAGGCCCTCGCCATCTCGCGTTCCATCCGAGCGGCAAATTCGCGTTCGTGATCAACGAGCTGAACTCGACGATCGCTTCGTACCGTTACGACGCGGAAGTCGGCACGCTGAGCGAAATCGAAGTCGTGCCTACGCTTCCTTCCGACTATACGGGAGAAAACGGCTGCTCCGAGATCGCGGTATCCGCGGACGGACGTTTCGTCTACGGCGCCAACCGCGGTCATGACAGCATCGTCGTCTACGCGTTCGACGAAGCTGCGGAGAAACTGTCGCTGGTCGAACACGTATCGACCGAAGGCGGACATCCGCGTCATTTCGCGTTGACGCCGAGCGGCGACCACCTGCTTGCCGCGAACCGCGACGCCAACAATATCGTCGTGTTCAAGGTGGACAAAGCCACCGGCCGCCTGACGTCCACGGGCAACAGCGTTAGCGTGTCCAAACCGGTCTGCGTCCGCCCTTATTACGTATAAGCCGAATTTTCGGCCGAGCCCAAACGAAAAGCCCTCCGCTTTCCCTGTCGAACGGGAAAGGCGGAAGGCTTTTCTTTTTTCGACGATAAAAAGGCGTTAAGGCATCGTCCATACCAACAGCAGAGGAAGGACGAGGAACGACGCCAACGTCGTCCATAAGATGCAGCGGGAAACGAATTTGGGCGACGCGCCGAACTGTTCGGCCAGAATGACCGCGTTGACCGCCGTCGGCATGGACGCGAGCACGAGCAGCACGCCGAGCAGCAGCGGATCGGCGCCGAGCAGCAGCAGGATCAGCCAACTGAGCAGCGGAGCGACGGCCAAGCGCAGCGCCAGACCGGCGCGGAACGCTTTTTGCAGATTCGGCTGCCATTCGCCCGGAGCGGCTCCGATCATCTGCGCGCCGAGGATCACCAGCACGACCGGGGAATAGGCGTCGGCCAGCAGGTTGACGCCGGTCCACATCGGCGGAGGCAGCGTGATTTCGGTCAAGCGCAGCAGAACGGCGAATACGGCGACGTACAACGAAGGCAGCTTCAGCACGGCAAGGGCTGCCCGGCGGGCGGAGAATTGCGAACGGGCCGCGAAGAAGACGCCGACCGTATTGACGATGATGATCTGCAAGACCACGTAGACCGCGGCTTTGTCGAGTCCGGCCTGTCCGAACGCCAGCAGCACGAGCGGAAGACCGTAATTGACGCAGTTGGTAAACGAAGCGACCAGCGTCAATCCCGATCGTTCCGCGTCGCCGAGTCGGAGCAGCCGACCCAGCAGCAGGGATACGCCCCACATGGCCAACAGATTGATCAAGCTGAACGCGACCGTGATCCCGACGTCGTCCGCGGTCACGCGCGCATTCGTCAGCGTGGTGAACAGAATGGCCGGACTCAGCAGATACAGCGACAATAGGGATAGCGGCTTCGTGTCGAGTCCTTTGAAGCGCCGAAGCAGAATGCCGGCGAGCACGGGAAAAGACAGCGGCACGAATACATGATAGAACGTGGCAAACAAAGCGAGCAGCATGGCAACCATCCTTCGGCAGCCGGCGGCGGACGGGGAAATTCCGCCGGGTTCCGGTGTAATGCCTTTTACTTTACAGTCTGAGGCTCCGAGCGTCCAATATGCGCTGCCTATCCGTTTATAGGCGGCCCCGTTCCACGAACCGGCGAAGTTGATCGGTCAAGCCTTCCCGCCGCAGGATCTCGGCTTGTTTCGGCCCGATCAGATCGAAGTGCGGATAGCGGTCGCGGCGATGGATATAAGCGGGGTTAAGCCCGTTGTCCCGGCACCAATCCGCCAAGCGATCCAGATCGGAGCAGCCGACCTTGGTGACCGACGTGACGCCGGGAAACCGGGGGTCGAGCCAGAAATGGGTCAAATACGCGATCTCGCCCCGCTCCACGGCTTCTTTCCAGCGGGAGAGTTCTTGCCTGTCGATTCCGAATGCCATGAAATTCCCTCTTTTCTTCAAACGTTCTTTCATTATAACAATCCTTTCGCCATCGCGAAAAGACGAGGAGATCGCCGGATTTGCCGGAAGCGGGGTTTTATTCGCAAGCGGATTCGTATATGCTGTTCTACGTAAAAGAAAAGTTGCAGCGACCTTTTGGCCGACGAAGAGGAGGACCTACATAATGACGCAAAATGTGCTGGTGTTGGGCGGAACGCGTTTTTTCGGCAAAGACCTGGTTGAAAAACTGCTTGAAGCGGGGCACTCCGTGACGCTCGCGACGCGAGGCCTGACGGAAGATTCTTTCGGAGATCGCGTGGAGCGCCTGCGTGTGGACCGTACGGACGAAACGGCGCTGGAAGCTGCGGTTCAAGGACGTTCTTGGGACGTCGTTTACGACAATATCTGTTATACGGCGGACGAAGCGCGTGCGGCGATCCGGGTATTTACGGGCAAGGTCGGCCGTTACGTATTGACGTCCAGCCTGTCGGTCTACGAACCGGGCTCGGCCGAACATCGGGAAATCGACGTCGATACCGCCGCGCTCGAAGTACCGCCGAGTCCGGTAGGCAAAGTGCCGTACGGCGAAGGCAAAGCGCAGGCGGAAGCCGTTTTGTTTCGGGAAGCGCCGTTCCCGGCGGCTGCCGCGCGATTCCCGATCGTGTTGGGGCCGAACGATTACACCAAACGGCTGCATTTCCATGTGGACCGGATCAAAAGCGGCGTGTCGTTCGTCATGCCGAATACCGACGCGCGCATGTGCTTCATCCATGAGCGGGAAGCGGCGGATTTCCTCGAATGGTTAGGCGGGAGCGACGTTACGGGACCGTTCAACGCTTCTTCGGTCGGCAAGCCGAGACTTCGCGAACTGATCGCGGCGATCGATCGCGAGACGGGCGGTCAAGCGATCGTCCTGCCGGAAGGCCCGGAAAGCGAGACTTCTCCTTTCGGCGTTCCGGAAGATTGGGCGATGGATCTGTCGCGCGCCGAAAAAGCGGGATTCGTTTTCCGCGAGCTGGACGATTGGCTTCCCGAACTGATCGGAATATTGGCGCGGGGCGAAGCGTAAACGGAACGTTCGACGCTTAGTGCTGCACGGGTATCGTTAACCTTACCCGAGCTTCGCGTTATCTGCATATCGAAAACCGCCTCGCAGAAGATCCGCGGGGCGGTTTTGTTCGTTCCTTCGAAGCTGTACGGCTTCTTCGCCGATCATATTTTTTTCGGCCGCATCATCTGGTTCAGTACTTCGGACAGCACCAGACCGGCGGCGATCGCGCCGGCGATCATCAAGGTCTGCGCGCCGATCTGAAGCGCTTGGTCGTACTGGTTCTCGACGAAACGCCGCATGGCGTTATAAGCCATGCCGCCCGGAACGAGCGGAATCACGCCCGCGACGCTGAAGATGATGACCGGCGTACGGTAGATCTTCGCGAACAACTGGCACAGAATGCCGACGAGCAGCGAAGCGGCCAGCGTGGCGGGCGCTTCGCCGATCTCGCCGCGCACGGCCACGTAGAGCACCCAGCCGAGCATGCCGACAAGCCCGCATTGCAGCAGCGATTTCTTCGGGGCGTTGAACAGGATGACGAACGAAGAGGCGGCGAAGAAGCTGGTCAGAAAATGAGCCCACATAAACGTTGTCCTCCTAATGGAAAAAGATGATCGCGACGGCGATTCCGGCCCCGATCGCGAACGCGGTCAAGCAGGCGTCGGCGCCTTTGGAGATGCCCGACACGAGATGGCCGGCCATCAGGTCGCGGATCGCGTTCGTGATCAGCAGTCCCGGCACGAGCGGCATGACCGAACCGACGGCGATCCGGTCGAACTCGCGGCCCAGTCCGGCCCAGACGAACAGCAGTCCGAGCAGGCCGACGAGCAGCGCGGCGGAGAATTCCGCGAAGAACTTGACCTGCACGATCCGGTGCAGGTAGACCGAAGCGGCGAACCCCGCGCCGCCCGCGATGAACGCGGCCGCGAAATCGTACCAGATACCGCCGAACATGATCAGGAAGCACGCGCTGGTCAGCGCGGCCGCGAGAATCTGTACGGGCAGTTTATAATTGAACGAAGCGGCTCCGGCCTTGAGCAGCAGCGCTTTGGCTTCGGGCGCGGACAGCTCGCCGAGCGCGATGCGGCGCGAAATGGAATTGACTTCGGCGATCTTGTGCAGATCGGTCGTCCGCTCTTCGATCCGGATCAGCTTGGCGGGCTGCTCGCCGCTGGTCGAGAAGATCAAGGCGGTCGGCGTGACGTAGCTGTGGCTTTCCGTCAGTCCGAACGCGGTCGCGATCCGTACCATCGTGTCTTCGACCCGGTAGGTCTCGGCGCCGCTCTGAAGCATGATTTTCCCGGCCAACAGGCAGAGTTCGATCGTTTCGTAAATGGAAGTTTTCTGATCCAACGTTTTCGTTCCTTTCGATCGCAAATAAAAACATGACGCGCGTTGAAACATTCGGCAACTCATTGTAACACAACTGAAATCTGTTTTTCAGCTCCTCTTAATCTTTGCGGGGTAATCTATGAATACAACCCCCTTTGGAATATATATCTTGGACCGTCGGCGAGAAAATCGCCCGGCGGTCCCTTTTTTTGCGCCGGATATCGCGCAGCGGTTATACTTAGAAATCAAGCTTTCGATCCGGGCGCTGCGTAGTTTCGCGGTACAAACGGGTAATATTGGAAAACGAAAAACGAAAGCGGGCTTTTTCGCGGAGAGAAAGTCCGAACGAACAAAGGAGGAATCGGCTTGAATTTCGGCGCGCGTATGCTGAAAACGGGGATCGCGGTAACCCTGGCTTTATACCTGACCATGCTGCTCAACCTGACGCCGCCCGTAATTGCCGCGATCGCGGCCATTTTTGCCATGCAGCCGACGATCTACAAATCATGGACGTATTTTCTCGATCAACTGCTCACCAATACGCTGGGCGCGGTGATCGCGGTGGCGGCGGGGCGTCTGTTGTCCCATGAACCGATCGCGGTAGGCTTGACCTGCATCGTCGTGATCATGATCTGTCTGAAAATGAAACGCGCCGATACGATCGGTCTGACGTTGGTCACGGTCATCTCCGTCATGGAAGCTTCGGGACAATGGGACTTTGCGCTGAACCGTTTCCTGATCAACGTCGTCGGTATTTTTTCCGCGTTCATCGTCAATGTAGTGGTGCTCCCGCCCAATCCCAGAAGCCAATTCTTGGGGCAGATCCAATCGACGTTCAATCAGCTCTCGCTGCTGATGCGAACGGCCGTCTCCGACGAGATCAAAGAGAACGTGTTCCGCGATCAGCAAAAAGAGCTGGAAGGTTCGATCCAATCGTTGGCGGACAAATACAATCTGCTCGAAGAAGACCAGCACAAACGCAAACGTCCTTCTTACACGGAGAGCCGCCATCTGGTCGTCTACAAACAGATGCTGCGAACGCTGCGCAAAGGAAGCGAGGTCGTGGAAGCGGTAGAAGAGCATTATTTCCCGGCTTCCCGAACCCTGCCGCTCGACCAATTGTTCGATCAACAGCTCGAGTATATGGTCAAATACCATGAACACGTGCTGTTGAAATTCGAAGGCAAACTGAAACGCGACGACGAACCGTGGCAGAATCTGGAGGAAGAGAACGAACGGTTCGCTCGGGCGATGCAGGAGTATATGGAACAGCGCGAAGACAGCACGATGCGCCTGTCGATCGTGGCCGCGGAGATCCATGCGTACGGCTACCAGCTGGAGCGGCTCAATCGGCTGGTCGAACATTACGGAGAAGGCGATCGCGGAGAAGGCAAACCGTGGACGCACTGGCTCAATCCGAAAAATTGGCGCGGCGAAAAATCGTGACGCGTCGGGAACGATGCAGGTTCGGCGCTTTTTCCGTCGCTCCCGTTCCGTTTACCTCCGGACAAGAAGGGTAATGAGATACAGAAGCTTGACCCTGATCCGTCCATTACAAGGAGGAATTCGAACATGACGAAGGAAGAAATGCGCCGCTGCATCGACGAATGCCTGAAATGCATGGAAGCTTGCAACCATTGTTACGACGCCTGCTTGCAGGAAAAAGACGTGGCGATGATGAAAGATTGCATCCGACTGGATCGCCTTTGCGCGGATACGTGCGAGTTCGCTGCCCGGTCGATGACTCAAAACAGTCCGTACGCGGCCAAGGTCTGCGCTTTGTGCGCCGAGATCTGCGAAGATTGCGCGGCCGAATGCGGCAAACACGACATGGATCACTGCCGACGCTGCGCGGAAGCTTGTCGACGCTGCGCCGAAATCTGCCGGGAAATGGCTTCTCAGGCGGCTTGAACGCGGTCGTTCCGACGTGCGGAAAGGGAAGGAAACCCGGGTGTCCGGCGCTCCTTCCCTTTCTTTATGGCCGAAACGGCAGAGCGCATAGTAAAATGATACCCGGAAACGCTTTGCGGATTCGCTGCGAAATCGGTTGATTTCGAACGTACGCAGGCGTACAATAAAATTCTGTCCGTATGAAAAAGTACTTAAATTAACAAATATTCCATAATTATATATTTCGCTATAATCGATGCGAAGGGTCAGGAGGGGACGGGTATGGAAATCACCGATTCGGAATGGAAACGGGAGCAAGAACGCGTAAGCGAGGTGACGTCGAAGATCGTCCGGCGCATAAGCGGTCTGGAAGCGCAGGTCGGCGAGATGAGAGGCGACGTCGTGGGGCTGCGCAAAGAATTCTGGGACGAAGTCACGATGAACTTCGCCGAGCCCGACGATCTGGGCGAGACGTCCACCAGCATGCGGCAGCAGTCGCAGGTGTTGGCGGAGCGGGAGTTCGGCCATAAGCGCGCTTACTCGCAGCTCGGCAAACTGCGCAGGCTTCGCAATTCGCCTTATTTCGGGCGGATCGATTTTCGCGAAGAAGGGGAGAAGCAGGCGGAACCGATCTATCTCGGCATCGCTTCGCTGCTCGACGATAACGAACAGGACTTCTTGATCTACGACTGGCGCGCGCCGATCTCGAGTCTGTATTACGACGGTTCTCCGGGCGGCGTCTCGTACCGGACGCCGGGCGGAAGCGTCGAAGGCGAGATGGAATTGAAACGCCAGTACGTGATTCGCGACGCGAAGATCCGGGTCATGTTCGACACCGGCATGACGATCGGAGACGAGCTGCTCCAAGAAGTCTTGAGCCAGAGCGCCGACGACAAGATGAAGAGCATCGTCTCGACGATTCAGCAGGAGCAAAACGCCATTATCCGCAACGAGCAGAGCCGCCTATTGGTCGTGCAGGGCGCGGCGGGCAGCGGCAAGACCTCGGCGGCGCTTCAGCGGGTCGCTTACTTGTTGTACCGCTATCGGGACACGCTGAGCGCGGATCAACTGGTGCTGTTCTCGCCCAACTCGCTGTTCAACAGCTACGTCTCGACGGTGCTTCCGGAGCTCGGCGAAGAGAATATGCTGCAAACGACGTTCCAAGCGTATCTGGAACGGCGGATCGGCCGCGAATTCGAATTGGAAGACGCGTTCGATCAGCTCGAATACCTGCTGCGCGGCGACGATTTCGATTACGACGCAAGATTGGCCAGCATCCGCTACAAATCTTCGCTTCATTATCTGGAAGTGATTCGCGCTTACCGGGAACACTTGGCGGAACGCGATATGATGTTCCGTCCGATCCGCTTCCAAGGGCACGAGATCGTGTCCGCCGAAGACATGCGCCGCCGATTCTACGAATTCGATCCTTCGATCAAGATTCCGAGCCGGATCGAGCAGATGGGCAAATGGCTGCTCAAAGAAGTCGGCGATTACGGCAAAAGCCAGCGCGACGAGGAATGGGTGGACGACCAGATTCAACTGCTCGATTCCAGCGCGCTGCACAAAGCGTACAATCAGATGCGCCGCAACCAAAAAGGCGCGGCCGACACGTTCGACGATTACGATCAGCAGCGCGAAGCGGCGGCCCGCATGATCGTCAACGACTGGCTGAAGCCGGTGCGCAAATGGATCAAACGCCAGCGTTTCGTCGACGTCAAAGGCATGTATCGCAGGCTGTTCAAAGACGAAATGCTGTTCATGCGCTTATCCGGCGGCCGTCCGCTGCCCGCGATGTGGCACGAATTCGCGCGTTTGACGCAGGACAAACTGGCGAAGTCGGAATTGTTTTTCGAAGACGCCACTCCGCTGCTGCTGCTCCGCGAGCTGCTGCAGGGGTTCATCACGAATACCTCGATTCGCCATATCATCGTCGACGAGGTGCAGGATTACACCCCGTTCCAGCTCGAATTCCTAAAAAGGCTGTTCCCGCGAGCCCGCATGACGGCGCTCGGCGACCTGAACCAAGCGATCTACGGCCACGATTCCGCGCTGGACGATTACGATCCGCTGCTGAACCTGTACGGACGCGAAGAAAGCATGGTGCTGCGCTTGACCCGAAGCTACCGTTCGACGCGCGAGATCACGGAGTTCACCAAAGCCATGCTGCCGGAAGGCGAAGCCATTCAAGCCTTTACCCGCAGCGGAGAAAAGCCGGTGCTGAGGCGGTTCGAGCCGAATGCCCGAGCCGACATGGACGACGCGATCGTGGCGGATATCGAAGACCTGCGGGAGCGCGGACTGGATTACACGGCGATCATCTGCAAGACGCAGAGCGAATGCAACGAACTGCAAGAGCGGCTCAAAGACCGTTTGCATACGCGTCTGATCACCAAAAACACGCCGGCGTTCGAAAAAGGGACGGTTATCGTTCCAGCTTATCTGGCGAAAGGCATCGAATTCGACGCGGTGCTGCTGTACGGCGCGTCGGCCGATCGCTACGCCCGCGAATCCGAACGCAAACTGTTCTATACCGCGTGCACCCGGGCGATGCATATGCTGCATCTCTATGCGGCAGGCGAAATCAGCCCGTTCGTGACCGAAGTGGATCAAGCGCTGTACCAGATTCGGCAGTAGGCGTAAATTTCGGCCTGCTTCCTCTGCCGGACCGACTTTCTCGCCAGCCTGAGAACCCCGAAAATATCGGGGTTCTTTTTTTCGGTATGCCGCGCTTTCTTTCTGGACGGGCCTCTTGACTCTGACGCTGCGTCATCCTTTAGAGTGGGAAGCGGATCAAGAGAGGAGAGAAAAACATGAAGATCAATATTGCGATGCTGCGTTCCGACCAAGTCTATAACCGAATCGTGTCGGCGCCGCGCGAAGACAAGCAAGAGCTGTATCGAACCGAGATGTTGGGGCCTTTCGGAGGGAAATGGGAGATTCAGCAGATTCCGTTTCGGGCCGACGCGCCGGGCGGATTCGACGTGCTGACGTTAAACGATGCGATGTATCTGCCGCCGTTCGATATCGACGAATCGACGGTTCCTCAAATACGGGCGATCTCGTCCGAACGCTTCTGGCAAGAGTGCGAGCAGACGGTCCGAGACAGTCTCGAAGCGTTCGAGCGGCAGGGAATCGAGCTTCCGGTGCGGAATTACGTATGTACGGTGCTGCTCGGCAATCCGAAAAGCGAGATCTTGCGCTTGAACGAAGGGTATACGGGGGACGGCGGAATTCCGGGTTACGTCTTGACCGCATTGACGCCGAATGCTTATACGCTGCCGCGGATCCGGGCCGCGCTCGCGCATGAATGCAATCATAATGTTCGTTACCAATTCGTGCGTTGGGACCGGAACGTGACGCTCGGCGAACTGCTCGTCGGCGAAGGGCTGGCGGAGAATTTCGCGGTGGAACGCTGAGGGGAAGAACGGCTCGGACCGTGGGTCGGCAAGACGGACGGGAAGACGTTGAACGGAATCGTCAAACCGGCTTTGAAGACGATGCTGAACGTCACGGGCTGGGAGCGGATCGCGCCTCGGTTATACGGAGACCAGATCGCTTCGCTGCAAGGGTTCGCGCCCGCCGGTCTGCCTTACGGAGCCGGCTATGCCTGCGGTTATCACTTGATTCGCCATTACCTGCGGAAAACGGGCGAACCCGTCGAACGGGCCACGCTGAAAAGCGCCGACGAAATCTTACGAGTCGCGGAGGATTATTGGGATGTCCAAACGATGGTTGACGGTGCATGAAGTCGCCCGCATTACCGGCGCGACCGTTCGCGCTCTGCATCATTACGACCGGATCGGTCTGTTGAAACCGGCATCCGTAGGAGAGAACGGGTACCGGTTATACGATCGGGATAATCTGGAGAGGCTTCAAATCATCTTGTTTCTGAAAGAAGCCGACGTGAGCCTTCAAGAAATAGCGGCGCTGCTGGAGCGTCCCGAAGCCGAACGGCGTCAGGCGCTCCATAAACACCGGGAACGATTGACGGAGCGAAAACGCGAGCTGGAACGTACGATCGACGCGTTCGACCGTTACCTCGCGGCCGGGACGATCTTCGGTCCCGAACCGCCGGAACTCTCGGGCGTGCCGCTGCGCGAACAGTACGAGCGCGAAGCCGAAGCCGTTTACGGCCGAACGGAGGCTTACGCGGAATACAAACGGCGGGAGGAAGAGCGCGAGCGTCTGCCCGCGGCCGAACGGGAACGCGCTTTTTCGGAAACGGAGCGGCGGATGAACGGCATTTTCGCCGAATTGGCGTCGTTCATGGAAGGTCGGTCTGCCGGCAGCCCGGACGTGCAAGCTCGAATCGCCGATTGGCACGAGACGTTGAAGCCCTACGTGGACGCGAACCCGGAACTGCTGCGGCATATCGCGGAGAATTATCGGAACGACCGGCGTTTTCGCGCTTATTTCGATGCTTTCGGCGGCCGGGACGGCGAATTCGGACGTTTCCTGCACGAAGCGATCGACATTTACTGCCGTTCGCTGACAAGCGGACCCGAATAGCCGAAGGCCTGCTGAACCGCCGCGGTTCCGGCCAGCCGTTTCCGGTACTGCGAAGGCGTGCATCCTTGATGCTGCTTGAAGACGGAGATAAAATAGCTCAGGCTGTCGAAGCCGACTTCCATCGCGATCTCGACGATCTTGTGGCCGCTGGTCTCGAGCAGCCGGCAGGCCTGTTGGATGCGGTAGCGGTTGAGATAATCAACGGGACTTTTGTGGACCATGCTTTTGAAAAAGCGGCAGAAATGCCCTTCGCTCATATCCAGCAGTCCCGCCAATTCGCCCAGCTTGATCGGGGACGGATAATGCTCGTGCATATACCCCAGCACCGTCTTGAGCCGTTCGACTTTCTCGCGATCGCCGGCGGGGGAGACTTGCGCCTGCTCGCGCATATGCCCTTGCAGCACGGCGAAGATCTGCAGCAGCCGGGCTTTGGTCGTCAGTTCGAAAGCGGGAGACCGGCGTTCGTTATCGGCGATCACGGCGGCGATCAGCGCGAGGACTTCGCGTTCCCAAGCTTCGTTTCGGCTGATAAAAGCGGGCGGAAGCACTTTTTTTTGCAGCAGGGGGTCGATGAATTTGTCTTGAAGCGCGTCATAACCCCGGCTCGACAGAAACTCGGGAGCGAACACGACCGCCGAGAAAGCGCACGGTTCTTCGCCGACGCGGTAACCCGCATGAAGTTCGCCGCCGTGGACGAACATCGCTTCGCCCGCGGAGACTTCGTAGTATTCGGTTCCGATCTGGAATTTGACCTTGCCTCGGGTGACGATCGTGAATTCCCATTCTTCGTGCCAATGGCAGTCCATGATCGTCGTGTAGTCCAGATCTTCCATGACGTAAGAACTGACCGGATACATAGGATTGCCGTGAATACGCTGTTCTTTGAGCAAAGCTCGGTTCATAACGGCTGAGTCTCCTTCGGAAGCGGGACGCAGAGTCCGAACGGTATCACACCTGCGCCGCCGAATATGAAATCGTTTCCAAATAGTGGCGGATTGAAAAGCGTGAATCGAATAAAAGATCAAAATATTGATAGTTTAGATCAAAATAGCGGAAGAAATTTAGCTAAAAGATCAATATCATTATAAACGTAAAGACCGCGAAACGAAAGCGGTCCCGAAGATTCCCGCATCGGCGGGCCGATCGGCTCCCGAGCGCTTCCACAACTGCCAAGGAGGCTGTAACGAATGAAATTTACCGATGGATATTGGTTGGTCCGCGACGGATACAACATGCAAAGTCCGGTGGACATCCGCGACGTCGTAAAGAAAGACGATTCCTTTACCGTATACGCGGCAACCAAAAAGGTAGAAAAACGCGGCGACACGCTGAACGCGACGCTGCTTAAAGCAACCTACAGCTCGCCGATGCCGAACGTGATCCGCGTGCGTCTGAACCGTCACGCCGGCGGCGTGAAAAAATCTCCCGAATTCGAACTGTACGGGTCCGAGACGAACGTGCAGATTACCGATAACGACGACCTGCTGGCGCTGCAAAGCGGCGAGCTGAAAGTCAGCATTCAGAAAAATACCGGTTTCGCGAGCGAGTTCCATTACGGCAGCCGCCGCTTGACGGGCAGCGCGTTCAAGCGCGCCGCGCATATCGAAGCCAAAGCCGAAGGCAAAACGTATTTCCGCGAACAGCTCGATCTGGGCATCGGCGAATACGTCTACGGTCTGGGCGAGCGGTTCACTCCGTTCGTCAAGAACGGCCAGACGGTCGACATCTGGAACGAAGACGGCGGCACGAGCAGCGAGCAGTCTTACAAGAACATTCCGTTCTATATTTCCAACAAAGGCTACGGCGTGTTCGTCAACCATCCGGAAAAAGTATCGTTCGAAGTCGCTTCGGAAAACGTGTCGAAAGTGCAGTTCAGCGTCGAAGGCGAAACGCTCGAATACTTCATCATCGGAGGCGAGACGCCGAAAGACGTGCTCGACAACTACACGAAGCTGACCGGCAAACCGGCGCTCCCGCCGGCTTGGACGTTCGGTCTGTGGCTGACGACTTCGTTCACGACGAACTACGACGAAGAAACGGTCAACCATTTCGTCGACGGCATGAGCGAACGCGATCTGCCGCTGTCCGTGTTCCACTTCGACTGCTTCTGGATGAAAGAATACCAATGGACGGACTTCGAATGGGACAAGGACGTTTTCCCGGACCCTGCGGGCCTGCTGAAGCGTCTCAAAGAAAAAGGATTGAAAATCTGCGTCTGGATCAACCCGTACATCGCGGAAAAGTCGATCTTGTTCGAAGAAGCGATGGAAAACGGCTATCTGCTGAAATGCAAAGACGGCAGCGTCTGGCAGTGGGACATGTGGCAGGCGGGCATGGGCATCGTGGACTTCACGAACCCGGCCGCGGTCAAATGGTACCAAAGCAAACTCGAAGAGCTGGTCGATCAAGGCGTGGACTGCTTCAAAACGGACTTCGGCGAACGGATCCCGGTGGAAGACGTCGTCTACTTCGACGGCTCCGATCCGGTGAAAATGCACAACTACTACACGTTCCAATACAATAAAGCGGTCTTCGAAGTACTGGAGAACAAACTCGGCAAAAACGAAGCGGCGCTGTTCGCCCGTTCGGCCACGACCGGCGGCCAACAATTCCCGGTTCACTGGGGCGGCGACTGCTCGTCCACGTACGAATCGATGGCGGAAAGCCTGCGCGGCGGCCTGTCGCTCGGCGTATCCGGCTTCAGCTTCTGGTCGCACGACATCTCCGGTTTCGAACAAACGGCTCCGGCCGACGTCTACAAACGCTGGGTCCAGTTCGGCCTGCTGTCTTCGCACAGCCGCCTGCACGGCAGCGATTCGTACCGCGTGCCTTGGCTGTTCGACGAAGAAGCGGTGGACGTGCTGCGCAAATTCACGAAACTCAAAAACTCGCTTATGCCGTACCTGTTCAACCAGGCTGCGGAATCGGCGGAACGCGGAATTCCGATGATGCGTCCGATGTTCTTGGAGTTCCCGGAAGATCCGACCTGCGCGCCGCTGGATCTGCAGTACATGTTCGGCGATTCGATTCTCGTCGCGCCGATCTTCAATGCGGAAGGCGACGTGACCTATTATCTGCCTGCGGGCAAATGGACGGGCCTGCTGGACGGCCAAACGAAAGAAGGCGGCCGTTGGTACAGCGAGAATCACGATTTCATGAGCCTGCCGGCCTTCGTCAAAGAAGGCACGCTGCTCGCGGTCGGCGGCGAAAACGGCAAACCGGATTACGATTATGCGGACGGCTTGACGCTGCACCTGTTCGAGCTGGCGCCGGGACAATCGGCTTCGGCGAACGTCGTAGGCTTGGACGCGAAGACGGCGGTCGAAGCTTCGGCGGTCCGCAGCGGCAATACGATCAAGATCGAAGTCAAAGGCGGACGGAACGTCAAAGTCGCGCTCCGCGGCATCGATACGATCGAAAGCGCCGAAGGCGCTTCGCGCGAAGCGGGCGAACAAGGCATCGTTCTGACGCTTGAAGGCGGCAGCGCGACGGTGAAACTGTAAGATCTCAGTCCGGCGAAAAGAGGGCAGGGCCGCGTTTCCGAAAGGAGACAAGGCTCTGCCCTGTTTGCGTATGCTTTCCGTTCGATTCGGCGGTCTTCGGGAAAACGCTTGACAGCTTCCCGGCCGACTCTTATGGTCAAAGAGCGAAGAAGTATAACAAGCGGAACGGAGCGATCGAAACATGAGCGTCAAGAAAATCACGGAATCGATTCGAAGCGTAAGCGTCTGGGTGGGCCTGCAAATCCAAGTCTGGTTGGTGATCGAGCCGGACGGCATCACCTTGATCGATACGGGGATGGGTTTCATGGCCAAGCCGATCCTCAAAGAGATCGACCGCATGAACGCGGGACCGCTCAAACGGATTCTGCTGACGCACGGCCATTCCGACCATGTGGGCGGGTTGAAGAAGATCTTGGCGGCGCATCCGGTGCCCGTCTACATGCATGCGGCGGAGATCCCGTACGCCGAAGGCGACCTGGCATACCCGGGCAAAGACAAAGCGATGGTTTACGTCGAAAAAGGCATTCTTCAGCCGATTCCGACCGTTCAGGGGCGCGGCGGAGAGTTGGCGGCATTCGATTCGCTTAAGCCTTATTTCACGCCGGGGCATTCGCCGGGCCATACGGTCTACTTCCGTCAGGCGGACCGCGTGCTGCTGGCCGGCGATCTGTTCAACGCCAAGCGCGGACGGCTGATTCCGCCGAGATTCACGCCCGACCCGGATCAGGCGCTGCGCAGCGCGGACATTCTGCATAAGCTGAATCCGGAGCAGCTTCAAGTGTGTCACGGCGGCGCGGTCTACAGTTCGCCGGCGAAGCTGGACGATCTGCTCGAACAGGATCGGCAGGCCAAGCTCGTAGCCGAGCGGATGAAAGCGCGCAAAAACAAAAAGGCCAAGCAGGCCCGCTGAAACCTGCAATAGCGGGGGCGAGAACGAACGGGAATCGAGCCGACCGTTCGAGCTTCAGGACGCCGCAAACCGGCTCGGCAGAAAGACAACAAAGGCCGCAGAACCGCGAAATATCGCGTTCTGCGGCCTTTTGCGTAAGCCAAAGTCCGTGCGCCAAGCCGGGCCGGCAGCTATTCGTCTTCCGCTTCGAATCCGTCCTCTTCGTTGGACTCGGCATGAGGATCGATCGGCGATCCTTCGTCGTAGCGCTCGGCGTTGCGTTCGATCTTGCGAAAAGCGTCCGCGAGCAGCTCGAGCTGCTCGGGCGTGAAGTTCTCGATCATGGCGGCGTTATGGTGCCGTTCGATGACGGCCGTTTCTTCCGTGACCTTGCGTCCTTTTTCGGTCGGGTAGATCAGATAGGCCCGACGGTCGGCGCGGTCGCTGCTGCGCATGATCAGCCCTTTGCGGTGCAGAACGTTGAGGATGCGGGTCACCGTCGGCTGGTCTTTGACGGTGCGTTCGGCGATCTCTTTCTGATTCATGCCTTCCTTGAAGCAGATGCAGCACATGACCGACCATTGTTCGGGCGTCAGGTCGTAATCTTTGAGCCGGGCGGCGAGTCGATTGCTGACTTTGCGATAGATGACGCCCAGTTGAAAACCGATGGAATCTTGCGGCTGGTACAAGGTAGTTCCCCCTCTAGAGCGGCCGAATATCGCCCGCTGGTACCTGATCGACTCCGGATCGGAGCGTCGATCCCGGATCAGGTAGGGGGCCGGCCTGCTGATTCTGGCTTTGCTGCTTGCACACGCAAGTATACGAAGTTCGGTAAGCGGTGTCAAATCTTGGGCGGCCGAAAAAAGCTCGAGCGTTCCGCTTCGGGCACGGGAACGGAAACCGCGCAAAGCGTTCCGCCGCTTTCTGTCACAAAGCGGGGAACTTCAACGCGATCACCGTTCCGTTTCCCGGACTCGATCGTACGGCGATCGTTCCGAGATGCGCCGTAACGACCGCGTGCGCGATGCTCATGCCGAGCCCGGAACCGTCGACGTTCTCGTCGGTGCTGGTGCCGCGGTAATAACGGTCGAACAAACGGGCTTGGGTCTGTTCGTCCATGCCTACGCCGTCGTCGCGCACGGTCACTACGGCGCTGCCTTCTTCGCGCCGCACCTCGATCGAGATAGCGGTACCCGCTCCGTTATGTTTCACCGCGTTGGAGATCAGATTGTCCAGCAGCCGCTGGAACCATTTGGCGTTCGCCATGATCCGGATCGGCGCGCCGTTCTCTTCGAATTCGAACGAGACGTCGGACCAAGCGGGATCGTTGACGTAGCGAAGTACGGCCCGCCGCACGAATTCGTTAAGTTCCATCGGTTCGAGCCGTTCGCCGGGCGTATGGTTTTTGAGTTCGAACGTCAGCGAGAAGTCCTGCAGCAGTTCCAGCATATAGCTGCTTTTCTCGCGGATCGTCGCACCCATCTCCAGAAGTTCCTGCTCGCTCCAGCGGAACTGCCCGCTTTCAAGCAGATGCCCGTAACCTTGAACGGCCGAAAGCGGCGTACGCAGATCGTGAGAAATGCCGGCCATCCACTCTTCGCGCGAACGCTCCAGCCGAAGACGTTCGTTCCGGGCTTCGGCCAGCCGATCCGCCATATCCGAAAATCCGTCGATCACCTCGCGGTACAATTTGTAGCGGGCGCGAAAACGTCCGTTTTTGCGGAAAATCCGCCGCTGTTCTTTCTCGGTGAAGACCTGCTCGTATTCGCCGCGGCCCATTCGTTCGAAGCCTCGGATAAACAGCAGCAGCGGGCCGCCGTAGCGGTAGCCGTGCCAAGCCGCGAGGCCTAACGCCAGCAGCAGGATAACCGCGCCTACGACGGCGGACACGAGGATCACGGTCCGAAGAAGAGGCTGTTCGGGCTGCGCGGCATCGGTACGGGGCGTTTCGAGCAGCCAAGTGTACCCGGTCGTTTCGTCGTAGAAAGAAGAATATTTGATCTTCGACTTGGCCGGTTCGAAACGGTTGGCGACCAGATCCAGCGCTCCGTAATTCTGAACGCCGCCGTCTGTTCCCGCGCTCTGAACGATCCGACCGTTCGAATCCAAAACGCGCAGCGAACCTTGTCTCTGTCGGACTTCGGCGTCCAGCGCGCGCAAGCCGTCCGGAGTCCGGATCTTTCCTTCGTCCGCATATTGCCCGAACCATCGTTCCAGCACTTTGCGGTTCTGATCGAGCCGTCCGAGCAGATAGAGACTGCTTACGCCGTCGAATTCTTCGTACAGCGTCGCTACGTCGTATTCGTCCCATTGTCCCGTGCTGTCGATCCGCAGCAGGTCGACCGCCGAATAACGACCGGGCACTTCATTGGGCGCGTTAGCCGAATAGACGACGCTGCCTTGCCGGTTTACGATTTGCAGCCAATATCCCATATCTTTCAGTTGGTCTTTCCATGTATCCGGCAGGTCCGCGCCGTCCGGATCGATGACCGCTTCCAACGACAAAGAACTGAGTACTTCGTCCGGAAGATCGCTTCGGATCTGATCTCTGGCCGTAAAATAAAACAAGGCGAACACCGACACGAATACCGTGATCAGCACGGATACCCAGATCGCGAAAAATTGGGCCGTAAAATGCAGGCCGAGCCTTCCGGCGATCCGTCGGGTTTTGGCTTCGGGAGGATGCTTCATGAACGGTTCACCCGTACCAGCTTATAGCCGAGCCCGCGAATCGTCAGCAGGTAGCGCGGATTGCTCGGGTCGGGTTCGATCCTTTCCCGGATCTTGCGGATATGGACCATGACGGTGTTGTCGTCGCTCATCCCGTCGAATCCCCATACCTCTTCGTAGAGCTGCGATTTGGAGAAGACGATATCGGGATTGCGGCATAAAAACAGCAGCAGTTGATACGCCTGAGCGGGGCAGGGCACGGGGGTTCCCTCCACGCTTAACTCGCCTGCGCGTTCGTCCAGCACGAAGCCGCCGAAATCGTAACGGCGCCGGGCATCGGAGAAAGCGGGAGCGGCGGGCGAAGCGATCGGCTCGGCGCCGTCCCTGCGCAGTCTGGCTTTGATCCGCGCCGCGATCTCCAGCGGATTGAACGGCTTGGTGACGTAATCGTCGCCGCCGACGGCAAATCCGGTCAGACGGTCGAGATCGGTCGTGCGCGCCGTCAAATAAATCAGATGAGCGTCGGATAACGCGCGGATTTGCGGGCCTAATTCGAAGCCTGTCCGGTCGGGCAGCATCACGTCCAGCAGAATGACGTCCGCTCCGTTGGCGCGCAGCAGTTCCATCCCTTCCGCGGCGGTGCCTGCCGAATACAGATGTTGAAAACCTTCTTTGCGCAGCGCGATCTCGATCATCTGCACGATGGCTTTTTCGTCGTCGACGATCAGAATTCGGGTGGGGTACATCTCGGGTTCCTCCTTGCAAATAGGGATAAGTCGGCTTTAGCGGTTTCCGACAGTGTACCAGACAAACCTTAACACGCGTTAAACGGAAAAATCTCTTTTCCCGGAGAGTTAAGCGAATGTTAAGGCGGCGTTTAGCGGTTCTTCAAAGCGGAGCGTTAAGCTGAACGCAGAGGTGATTGAGGAATGAATACCAACAAAAGAGTAACCCTGATCGACGCGTTAAGGGGATTCAGCTTATCGGGAATCATCGTGGCGAACATGCTGATTTTCCAATACGGAAGCTTCGGAGAAAACCATCCCGAATGGTTCGGCATCTCGGGAGCGGATCTTGCGTTTCATTCGTTTCTGTTTATCGCGGTAGTCGGAAGCTTTATGCCCATCTTCGCGTTCATGTTCGGATTCGGCATGGCGAAATCGGCGGACAGTCTCCGAGCGCGCGAACTGAGACCCAAATGGCATCTGGCCCGCCGCTTTCTGCTGCTGTTTATTTTGGGGATGCTGCATGCGACGTTTTTATGGGAAGGCGACATTCTGACTTTTTACGGAATGACCGGATTTTTCCTGCTGCTGTTCCTGAACCGCAAACCGAAAACGCAGTTGGTCTGGGCCGTCGTGCTGATGATCGCGACCGGCGCTCTCGGCTTCGTGCCGGACGAACCGGGCGTGCCCGCATTCGGCGAATCGGAACATACGAAAGCTTACGTGATGCAGAGCCGGGATGTCTACGGCAGCGGCACTTATGCCGAGATCAAAGACTTCCGCAACAACGCCGACCCGTTCGACGAAGGAGAAGGTTGGTTGTTGGCGCTCGGAGGCCTGCTTGCGCCGCTGCTGATCGCGCCTATGTTCCTGCTCGGCATGAGAGCCGCCAGAACGGGAACGTTCGACGATCCTCGGGCTTCCCGCAGGCTGTATATGCGCAGGGCCGCGGTCTTGATTCCCGTAGGTTTGCTGACCAAAACATTCAGCGTATTGGCTCCTCAGATGGGCGCGGCGCATATCCCCGGAGCGGCACTCGGCTCGACGATCGGCGGTTCGCTGCTGGCTTTGGGTTACATCTACGCGTTCGCGCTGGCCTATCCGCGGATTCGCGATTTTTCGCTCACGGCAAGGTTCGAAGCGGTCGGCAAACTGTCGCTGACGAACTATTTGATGCAGACCGTAATCTGTACGACGATCTTCTACGGATACGGCTTGGGATTGTTCGGCCGGGCGGGCGTATTCGTCGGCACGGCGATCGTGCTGGCCGTCTACGCGGTTCAACTCTGGCTCAGCCCGCTGTATCTCAAGAAGTTCCGCACGGGCCCCGTGGAGAAGCTGCTGCGGATCTGGACGTACTGGAGTTGGACAGGGCAGCCTCGCAAAAAGCGCAAGCTCCCGGCCGCGCAATCCGAAGAAACGCGCGTTTCCCGACAAACTTCGTAAGCCGGGCATCGCCGACGGCAAAAAAAAGGTCCTCCCCGCAAAGGGAGGACCGTTCGGCGTTCGGATTTCCGCGCGTCGGTTTTAAGATTTGGTATCCGCTTTTTCTTTGACGGCTTCGGCGGCTTTCGGTACCGTTTCCCAGTCTTTGAGGAACTGGTCGATGCCTTTGTCCGTCAGCGGATGCGCCCACAGCTTCGGCAGGATCGAACCCGGGATGGTCGCGATATGCGCGCCGGCGAGCGCCGCCTGCTGCACATGGCCGATATTGCGGATGCTGGCCGCGATGATCTCGGCTTTGAGACCGTACGTATCGAGAATCTGACGCAGATCGGAGATCAGCTCCATGCCGTCCAAGCCGATGTCGTCGAGACGGCCGATGAACGGGCTGATATACGTCGCGCCCGCTTTGGCGGCCATCAGGCCTTGCGCCGCGGAGAAGATCAGCGTCACGTTGGTTCGGATGCCTTTTTGGCTCAACTGGTTGCAGGCATACAGGCCTTCTTCCGTCATCGGAAGCTTAATGACGACGTTAGGCGCCCACTGCGCGATCTCCAGCGCTTCGGCGATCATGTCGTCGCCTTTGAGCGAGACCACTTCGGCGCTCACGGGACCGGGAACGATTGCCGTGATTTCCTTGATCACGTCCTGAAATTGGCGACCTTCTTTCGCGATCAGCGAAGGGTTTGTCGTCACGCCGTCTACCAAGCCCAAACGAACGATCCGCTTGATTTCATCCAGATTACCGGTGTCCAAGAAAAATTTCACGTCAATTCCTCCTTGTATCGATTAGGCCGTGTACGCAAACTTAACGACGTGCATCTTTAGCCGCCTTTTCGCCCTCCACGGCGTCAGTGCCCCTTGACGTGCCCCGGCACGCCTTCGGAACCCTTCCTTGTTGAGAACGAAAATTCGTCTAAATCTGCTTCCTTCGAAGTTTGCGTACACGCCCTAGGAAATTACGCGTATAAGCGCAAAATCCCCGCATCTATTATTTTCCCCCGCCGGAATGCGTTTGACACATTTTTTTGCCGGACATGCTTGCAAGCTTGAATCATGGCCTCGAAACTCGATATAATCAAAAGCAGTCGGGTCTGTCCGCCAGCGGCCGAACGCGGTCGGGGTGCAGACAGGCAAACTTAAGGATAAGGGGAAAAAGAATGAGCAAAAACAAAAAGCCGGCGCCGAAAAACGGCAAGCCGCAGCAGTCCGTCAAAAAAAATACGGGAGGCGCGCCGAAACCGCAAAATCCGAGTTCGGCGGCTTCGCAGTGGACTTCGGGCTCCAAACGCAACAAAAACAATCTGGGCGCCATCGCGCTCGGGTTCGTCGGTCTGATCGTGGTGCTGGCGGTATTGATCTTCGTGCTGACCAAAGTCGGCGAGAAACAAGCGACGCCTGCCGCTTCCGCGCAGCCGCTGGTGCTGACGAGCTACGATTCGTCGAAACAGCCGACGCTGGGCAAAGCCGATTCGGACATCAAGATCGTCGAGTTCGGCGATTTCAAATGCCCGGATTGCAAAATCTGGTCGGAAACGGTGCTGCCGGAACTTCAGACGAAATATCTGGACACGAACGAAGCTTCGTTCCAATTCGCGGATTATCCGTTCCTCGCCGACGACTCCAAACTGCTGGCGTTGGGCGGACAAGCGCTGTACGAACAAAATCCCGAGTATTTCTGGCCTTATTACAAAGCCGTTTACGCCAAACAGGATACCAATAAGGTCCGCGAAAGCTGGATCACGGAAGACTATATCGTGAATCTGGTCAAAGAAAGCGTGCCGGACGCCGATATCGAGAAGTTTACCAAAGATCTCAAAGACAAAACGTATCAAGCTGCCGTGGACGCCGACGTCAAAGCGGGCGACGACAGCAAGATCACGGGTACGCCAACGATCTTCGTCAACGACAAGAAAGTCGACAACCCGACGCTGGCCAACGTGGAAGCGGCGATCGAAGCGGCCAAGACCGTAAACTGATCGGCTTTCCGGCTTGCCTATTTTCTGAACGAACCCTTCGTGGACGCCTGTCTGCCGAAGGGTTTTGTTCGTTCGCGGCCGATTTCGATTCGAAACTTTATACGATCCGGCGCGTTAATGGGATGTGAAAACATAAAAAGGAGAGAATCGAATGGATGTAGGCAGTTTTTTTGGAGGCGACCCTTTGTGGTTTACGATTCCGTTTTTTCTAATCATTCTGCTGATTTTTGCCGTCGTTATTTTCGTGATCGTCTGGGCCATCGTCAAATCGGCTAGGGAGAAAAGAAACAATGAAGCGGCAGGGCACTCCGCGACAGCGGCGCGAGTATTCGGCAAACGCGAAGAAATGCGCGGAGGCGGCGAAACCCGTATTCGGACGACTTATTATCTGACTTTCGAACTGGAAGGCGGAGAACGCAAAGAATTCGAAGTGCCGAGCGAGCTGTACGGTTTGACGGCGGAAGGCGATACCGGAACGCTGCGTTTCATGGGAACGAAATTCGAAGGATTCGACCGACATCGTAACCTGTGATTTTCGGGTAAAAAGAAAGCGTAGCGAATACGGCGAAGCCGAGGAGGACAAACAGATGGAACGAACCGTGAACGGAACGACGATCAAAATCGTGCGCGGCGACATCACGAAATACGAGACGGACGCGATCGTGAACGCGGCCAATTCTTCGCTGCTCGGCGGAGGCGGCGTGGACGGCGCGATCCATCGCGCGGGCGGCCCCGAGATTTTGGCGGAATGCCGCAAGATCCGCGATCGGCAGGGCGGATGCGACACGGGCGATGCCGTGGTCACGACGGCGGGCAAGCTTCCGGCGAAGTTCGTCGTGCATACGGTAGGTCCGGTGTATCGCGGCGGACAGAGCGGAGAACGCGAGCTGCTCGAGAGCTGTTACGTTCGCTCGATGCAGGAAGCGCGGACGGCTGGAGCGCGCCGGATCGCTTTTCCCAATATCTCGACCGGCATCTACGGGTATCCGAAAGAGGAAGCGGCCGAGGTTGCGTGGCAAGCCGTGTCGGAATTTCTTCGAGGACAAACGGACGATTCCGTCGAAACGTTTCTGGAAGAAATCGCTTTCGTCTGCTACGATGAAGAGAACGAACGTCTTTATCGGGCCCTGATGCAGCAGGAAATCGAGTAAGGCGAAACAAAGGAGAACAAGAGCAGCCATGACCAATGCAATCGAGGCGCGAATTCAAGATCTGGAACGGTATAACCCGTCCCAGACGGCGGAAGCCGATCTGGACGAATTCTGGGCGCGAACGTTGGACGAGTACGCGGGCCGGCCGTTAAACGGGCGGCGCGAAGCCGTCGGCACGCCGATGAGCGGCATGAACGTCTACTTGACGACCTACGAAGGAGCGGACGATACGCCGCTGCATGCTTGGTATTTGACGCCGAAAACGGAAGCGGGACAAGACGCCAAATTTCCGTGCATCGTCCATTATCACGGCTATACGGGCAGCAAAGGGATGCCGGAACATTTCGCCCATTATATTCTGATGGGATTCGCCGTGCTGTCCGTCGACGTGCGCGGTCAAGGCGGCGACACCGGCAACCGGCTGGAGCAGAACTACGGCGCGGTCCGAGGCTGGTTGACGCCCGGCATTCTGGACGCGGAGACGGCCTATTACCGCGCGATCACGGTCGACGCGATCCGCGCGGCCGAATGGGCGGCGGCGCAGCCGGAGACCGATCAAGATCGCGTGCTCGTGATCGGCGGCAGTCAAGGCGGCGGACTGGCGATGATCGTCGCCGCGCTCAGCAGCGTACCCAAAGCTTCGGTCGCGCATATTCCGAATATGTGCCATATGGACTTCGGCATCTTGAATTCCAACAGTTCGCTGTCCGAAGCCGCCGATTTCGTCAGCCGCCATCCCGAACATTTGGGCGCCGTGCTGAAGACGCTCAGCTACTTCGACAATCTGAATCTCGCGCCGCGCATCAAGATTCCGATCATGGTCTCCTGCGGGCTCAAAGATCCTTGCTGCATGCCGGAGACGGTCTATGCGGCGTACAACCGGATCGCTTCGGAAAAAGAGATGCAAGTCTATCCGTTCGACGGACACTGGGTCTCCGACGGGCAGAACCGCAAAGCGATGGAATTCCTCGCGCGTCATGCGGGTCTTCGGTTTTGACCGAATGGCGCTTGGCGCTGCATAAACCGGCATCTTCGCGATAGCCGGATCTCGAATCGATCAAGAAGCTCTCGAATTCGCTTGGTTAAAGCGGTTCGCGGGCTTTTTTTATGCGCTAATTTTCTTTTAATCACATACTTTACTTTTCTCACAAGCTATATTATTATGTATTCATAAAGAACATTACTCAAACTAAACAAATGACGATATAACTAAAAACGGGAGGCAATATACATGACCGCTTATCGTATTCATCCTGAAGCCCATATGGGCCGCGTACAATTGAAAGTCAGCCAATTGGAACGCTCGATCGCTTTTTATACGGAAATCATCGGACTCGAACTGCTGTCGCAAAGCGAAGGCCGCGCGGAATTCGGCGTCGAAGGCAGCGGCGTGCTGCTCGGCATCGAAGAAACCCCGAACGCGCGCATCCTGCGTCCGCAGAGCGTGACGGGACTGTACCACTTCGCGATCCTGCTGCCGAGCCGCGAAGCGCTGGGTACGACGCTGCTGCACTTGGCCCGTACGGGAATGGAGATCGGACAAGGGGATCATCTGGTCAGCGAAGCTTTCTACATGAACGATCCGGACGGCAACGGTATCGAGATCTATGCGGACCGTCCGCGTTCGCAGTGGCAGACGGACGCCAAAGGCGAATACGTGATGGCGACCGATCCGGTAGACGTCGATTCGCTGCTGAAGCTGGCGGGCGAGTGGAAAGGACTGCCTGCCGGCACGGTGATCGGACACGTCCATCTGCATGTCGGCAATCTGCCGGATGCCCGCAAGTTCTACGTGGACGGTCTCGGTTTCGACGTCGTGCTGCATTTCGGAAACGCCGCGCTGTTCGTCTCGGCCGGCGGCTATCATCACCATATGGGACTCAACACTTGGGCGGGCGTCGGCGCTCCCGCGGCTCCGGCCGATGCGGTCGGCTTGCAGTATTTCACGCTCGTTTATCCGAACGCGGAAGAACGGAGCAAAGCCGTCGCCGCGCTGCAAGAAGCGGGATTCGAAGTGTCCGAGACGCCGGAAGGTCCGTCGGCGCTCGATCCGTTCGGCAGCCGCGCCGTGTTGACCGTCGCTTAACGTTCGATATCTGCTGCGTAACCTAAGGCCTCTTCGCTTCGGCGAACGGGGCTTTTCGTTTTTTTCGGGCAAAAGTCTTTGACAACGAACAAGCGGTATGCGACCTTGTATACATGGAATTCAGCAAGCGGGAGGGATGACAATGAAAGTCATAGGCGTGATCTTGAACGTCGTAGCGGCTTTGTGGGCGGCATTCGGCGTGCTGCTCATGTTAATTCAGACCGACGGTTATACGATGGCGGAGAACGTGCTGTACGCGAGTATCGCATTCTACGTACCGGCCGCGATCGTGATCGCGGTCGGTTCGCTGCTGGTGCGCGCGGGCAACCGCAGAAAACGGCGCCAAGAATACGCCCGCTCCGATCGCGAATACGATCGCCGCTTCGGAGAAGGCGGGACGCATGATCCGGCATTCTCGGACTACAGAGACTCCGAACGTTACGGCGAGCCGGATCGGCGGCGGGATACCGGCTTTGCGCCGCCCGATCCGGGCCGGCGAACGAACGGCGAACCTTACGACTCTTACCGCGAACCTTACGATCCGCACCGCGACGCCGACGCCGGCCGTACGATCAGAGACGATTTCCGCGGTTCCGGCCGCTCGGAACCCGCGCGTCCGGCTTCGGGTGTGCTTACGGAAGCCGTCTGCCGATCGTGCGGATCGCGCAAAACGCTGCGCGCGGGCACTTCGGCGTCGTGCGATTATTGCGGCTCGGAGATTATCGCGGAGTAAGCCGGCCGCGCCGGCAATCGACGACAGATTTTTTCGGGAAAGGATACGAATGCGATGAAACCGATTTTCGACAACGATTGGGCGGATATCCTGCATCCCGAGATGCAGAAGCCTTATTACCAAGAACTGCGGAGCAAGCTGGCGGACGAATACCGTTCGCGCACCGTCTACCCGGACATGTATCGTATTTTCAGCGCGTTTCATCTGACCTCTTTCGCGGATACGCGGGTGGTCATTCTGGGGCAGGACCCGTATCACGGGCCTCGTCAGGCGCACGGCCTCAGCTTCTCGGTACAGCCCGGCATCAGCGTGCCGCCGTCGCTGGAAAATATCTATCGCGAACTGCAAGACGATCTGGGCTGCGCGCCGGTCCGGCACGGATTTCTGGAGCATTGGGCCAAGCAGGGCGTGCTGCTGCTCAACAATGTATTGACCGTGCGCCGGGGAGCGGCCGCTTCGCATCAAGGCATGGGTTGGGAGACGTTCACGGATGCGGCGATCGCCGCGATCAACGAACGGCAGACGCCGGCCGTGTTTATTTTATGGGGACGCAGCGCGCAGGAAAAAGGTTCGTTTATCGACGCGGAGCGGCACCTGATCATCAAATCGGCGCATCCGAGTCCGCGTTCGGCCGATCGCGGATTTTTCGGCAGCCGGCCGTTCTCGCGCACCAATGATTTTTTGCGATCGAAAGGTCTGCCCGAGATCGATTGGTGCCTGCCCGCCGTACCGGAAGTTTCGCAGGAAGAAGGGAAAACGACAACATGACCGCTTATCGCTATCTGTTATTCGATGCCGACGATACGCTGCTCGATTTTCGGCGCTGCGAACGCGAAGCGCTCGCGGGAGCGCTGAACGAAGCCGGCATCGACCTGGCTTACGACGACTGCTTGACCTGCTACTCGGCGATCAACCGCGCCCTCTGGCTGGACTACGAGCAGAACAAGATTACGCAAACCGAGCTGCGCGGCGAACGTTTCCGCCGCATGTTCGCGCAGCTCGGCATCGGGCAGGACCCGGAGGATTTCGGCGCGCTGTACCTTCGGCATTTCGCTGCCGGTTCTTTCCTGACGTCCGACGCTCTGGCGGTATGCGACGCGCTGAAGCCGCGTTTCGATCTGTCGATCATCACGAACGGCATTCGCGACGTGCAATATTCTCGGATCGGCGGTTCGGAGTTGAAAGACCATTTCGACCACATCATCGTGTCCGACGACGTCGGTTTCGCCAAACCCGCGCCGGAGATCTTCGATTACGCGCTGCGCCAGATCGGCTGCGAAGACAAATCTCAAGTGCTGATCGTCGGCGACTCGTTGTCTTCGGATATCCGCGGCGGATCGGCTTACGGAATCGATACCTGCTGGTACAATCCGGAGCATGCGGAGAACCGCAGCGGAGTCCGGCCGACTTACGAGATCGCGAGTCTGACCGAACTGCTGACGCTGCTCGCAGCGGAGGCGGCGGAAGGTCCGCGGGAGCTGAAGATTCGGCAGGACTGAGCCACGGATACGAAAAAGGAGCTTCCTTAGCGGAAGCTCCTTTTTTCGCAATAAGCGACCAGCGAATGCTCCGCGCAGGAGCCGCCGTTTCGTCGATCAGCGCACCCGGTAATGATGCCGGGCCACGATCTCGAAGCCGAGCTGCTCGTATAACGCGATAGCCGGGCGATTGTCTTGAAGCACCTGAAAATACAGCTCTTCCGCTCCGCGATCGGCGGCCCAACGAATCAGCTTGGTCATCATCGAAGCGGCCAATCCGCGTCTGCGGAACTGCGGCGCGACCATCAAGTTGCTGACGTAAGCATACCGGCCTTGAGCGACCGCGGTAGCGAGCGCAGCCGTCTCGCCCGCTATCGATATTCGGGCAAACGTATGCTGCGCCGCGATCCCGCCGAAGATCGCCGCGTAAGCCTCTCCTTGCTCGGCCGACATCTTTTTGAACGCAAGAAAATCTTGCATCCATGCCGCGTTGACCTGCCGGTCTTCGGCTTCCGGCAGATGGATCCGCATTTCGGCATTCGCGGCGTTCGTCGGCCTTTCGCTCATGAGCCGAAGCGCGAGTTCCGCCGATCCGGCCATCAGGTAGCAGGGTTCCGCCAGCCGATAGCCGGCGGCGTCCAACAAAGTATCCAATCCGTCCGGCGACGTCTCGCTGACGTAGAAGCAGGAAGAGATGCCGTGACGCGCGGCGAAAGCTTCGGCTCGTTCCAGCCAGTCGTTATCTTCGGCGCCGAGAACCGGGAAAGGAGCGGCCGTCCACACGCTGTTGCCGCGCCGGCTCACTCCCGCCGATGCCCGCAGCATCCAGCCGTCCAGAGGCTCCCGAACGACGGGCGGCCAAGCTTCGATCGTCAACTGTTCCAGCAGGCGAGCCTTCAGCAGCCGATCTTGATCGGAAGCCGAAGGTGCATGAATATCCGTCATCTGAAGCCCTCCCAACGAACGTTAATGTTCCCGATTATAGACCGTCTCGCCCGCCGAGACAACCGAATTCGCAATTTCCTTAAAAACTTTGGCTTCTGCCCTATCCTTTTGACTATTGAAAACGCTACAATTAGAATCAGAGTGTGAGACGACGCCGACAGCGTTCCGTCTGACCGACGCCATGCGAACGTTCGAAACGCGCGCGGCGTATTCATTTTGTGATCGCGACGAAGGAGGAGACGGATTTTGGATTACCGGATCGAAAAAGACACGCTAGGGGAAATGAAAGTGCCTGCCGACAAGATGTGGGGGGCGCAAACGCAGCGCAGCAAAGAAAACTTTCCGATCGGCCAGGAGAAAATGCCTTCCGAAGTCATTCGCGCCTTCGCCGTTCTGAAAAAATCGGCGGCGCTCGCCAATAAGGATCTGGGCAAATTGTCGGAACACCGCGCAGGAGCGATCGCTCAAGCGGCCGACGAGATTCTCGAAGGCCTGCTCGACGACCAGTTCCCGCTCGTGGTCTGGCAGACGGGGAGCGGCACGCAGTCCAACATGAACGTGAACGAAGTCATCGCGTACCGCGGCAACCAACTGCTCGAAGAGAAAGGCATCGAAGGCGAACGCCTGCATCCGAACGACCACGTGAACATGTCGCAGAGTTCGAACGACACGTTCCCGACCGCGCTGCACGTCGCCGGCGTTCTCGCCGTCGAAGAGAAGCTGCTGCCGGCGATCGCCGTGCTCAAAGCGACGTTCGACGAGAAAGTCGAAGCGTTCAAAGACGTGATCAAGATCGGCCGCACGCACCTGATGGACGCGACTCCGCTGACGCTCGGCCAAGAGATCAGCGGCTGGTCGGCGATGCTGGAGAAAAGCGGCAATATGATCAAAGAGAGCGTGCAGCATATGAAAGAGCTGGCGATCGGCGGCACGGCCGTCGGTACGGGCATCAACGCGCATCCGGAATTCGGCGACCGGGCGGCCGCTTATATCTCGCAGTTCACGGTGTCGAAGTTCACGTCCGCCAAAAACAAGTTCCATGCGCTGACCAGCCACGACGAGACGGTCTACACGCACGGCGCGATCAAAGGCTTGGCGGCCGATCTGATGAAGATCGCCAACGACGTGCGCTGGCTGGCGAGCGGTCCGCGCAGCGGCCTCGGCGAGATCCGGATTCCGGAGAACGAACCGGGCAGCTCGATCATGCCGGGCAAAGTCAATCCGACGCAGCCCGAAGCGATCACGATGGTCGTCGCGCAGGTGTTCGGCAACGATACGACGATCGGATTCGCCGCAAGTCAGGGCAACTTCGAACTGAACGTGTTCAAGCCGGTCTTGATCTACAATTTCCTGCAATCCGTCAATCTGTTGGCCGATTCGATCATCGCGTTCAACGACAAGTGCGCGGTGGGCATCGAAGCGAATCTCGACAAGATCGATCATAATCTGCGCAACTCGCTGATGCTCGTCACGTCGCTCAACCCGCATATCGGCTACGAGAACGCGGCGAAGATCGCCAAAAAAGCGCATGCCGAAGGCACGTCGCTCAAAGAAGCGGCGCTGGCGACCGGCCTGCTGACGGAAGAAGAATTCGACCGTTACGTCGATCCGACGAAAATGATCTAAAATATACGCAAATTCCAAAAGCGGACGTCCGGTTCGGTGCTATTTGCCGAGCCGGGCATTTTCAAGTTGCGAACTAAATATAATGGATATATAGTATAAGAAGAATGAAAAAGAGGATGAAGCAGATGGCCTATTCGACCGCATTATCGCAAGCGACCGCGATTTTGATCTATGTGCACGGGCTGGTCGCGGACGGCTGTTCCGATTATTTATCGACGCGCCTGATCTCCGAACAGCTCAATATTCCCGCGCCGACGACCGTCAAAGTGCTGCGAAGTCTGGCCGATGCCGGCTTGATTCGTACCAAAGAAGGCGCGAAAGGCGGCATTCTGCCCGCGAAGCCGCCGGAGCACACGACTTTGTTGGACGTATTCGACGCCGTGGAATCCGGCAAAGCGCTGTTCAAAGTGCATACCGACGTCGCTTTGAGCGGCGAAGCGACCGATACGGTAAAGCGCAAGCTGACGGAAAGTCTGGAGCAGGCGGAGACCGCGATGCGCGATTCGTTGGGAAAAGTAAAACTGAACGAGCTTCTGGGTTGAATGCCGGGAAGCCGTCCGGTTTTCTTTTTGGCTATAACTAAATAAAATTAATATCTATTTTAATTAGAATGGAGCGATCTTTATGAATTCGCCTTCGGTACAAGCGCGCAACGGCGTCGATATTCCGCTTCTCGGCTTCGGCGTGTACAAACTCGATCGGAAAGAGCAGCTCGCGCAAGCGGTAGACGAAGCGATCCGAACCGGATATCGGCATTTCGATACGGCGCGCATTTACGGAAACGAACGCGACCTCGGCGAAGCCGTTCGCCGCAGCGGGCTCGATCGCCGGGAGTTTTTTCTGACTTCGAAAATCTGGAACACGGATCTGGGGTACGTTTCGGCGAAAAAAGCGTTCGAGCGTACATTGAAGAAGCTGGGAACCGATTATCTCGATATGTATCTGATCCATTTCGCCGCTCCCGGATACCCGGAAGCATGGCGGGCCTTGGAAGAGCTGTACGAAGAAGGGAAGGTGCGGGTGATCGGCACGGCGAATTTCGGCCAAGCTCAGCTCGAACGCCTGATGGAAGGCGCGCGGGTCCTGCCGATGCTGAATCAGATCGAAACGCATCCCGAATACGCGCGCCAAGACATCCGTTCGTTCATGGACGCTCACGGTATTCTGCATGAGGCATGGGCACCGCTGGGACAAGGCAATCCGGAATTGCTCCGCCATCCGCGGCTTCGAAAGATCGCGGAGCAACACGGCAAAACGGTCGCGCAAATCATCCTCCGCTGGCATATGCAGCGCGGAACCGTCACGATTCCCAAATCCGCGAACCCGCGGCGCATTCGCGAAAACTTCGATATTTTCGGGTTCGCTCTCAACGAGTCGGATATGCGGACGATCGACGCGCTCGATCGCAACCGGAGATACGCTATCGATCCGAACGGATATATCGTCAATCCGCTGTATAACAAAGCGATGCGTTTATTCTTATGAAACTTGCGCAGCGGTTGCGCTCTTCGCCGCATCCGCATACAATCGAAGACAAGCAGCCGCTCGTTCGACGACCGAACGATTACGGCCCGAAGCTTCGCTATGCGAAAGGGGACCTATCCATGACCGAATCTATTCACGACGACAATGAACTCGAACGCCTGCGTTATCCGATCGGACGGCCCGCGGACGCGGCCGAATCGACTCCGGAGCAGCGCGAAGCCTGGATCGAAGAGATCCGCCGCCTGCCGGACCGGCTGGAAGCGGCGATCGAAGGCCTGAGCGAAGAGCAGTTGGACACGCCGTATCGCGACGGAGGCTGGACGGTCAGACAGGTCGTGCATCATCTGGCGGACAGCCATATGAACGCCTATATCCGTCTCAAGCTTACTCTGACCGAAGAAGGGCCTACGATCAAACCTTACGCCGAAGGCGATTGGGCGACAGAACCGGATGCTTCGGGGATGGCGGTAGGCGCTTCGTTGCTGATCCTGCGCGGACTCCATGCACGGTGGGCTTTCCTGTACGAATCGCTGACGCCCGAACAGTGGGAGCGGAAATTCTATCATCCCGAATCGGGCCAGTGGACGCGTCTGGATACGCAGGCTTCGCATTACGTGTGGCACGGACAGCATCATACGGCGCAGATCGCGACGCTGCGCGAGCGTTCCGGCTGGTAAACGGAAGACAAATGCAGCCGGAACGCAGCGGAGGCCTTTTCCCGGTATTTTTCGGGGAGAGGCTTTTTTGCGCATGTTCGAAAATGAATACGTTTCTTGCAACCTTGTTATGGTTCGCGGAACATACTCCTTATAATATGGAAACACAGCCTATGTAAGCGTTTTATTTTAGGTTGATATCCATTTCGGAGGTGCACGATGAAAAAGAAAACAGGATTGGCGTTCATGGCTTCGGCATGTCTTTCGTTATTGCTTTCGGTTAACGCGTTTGCCGGGTGGACATTCTGGGAACCGCTGACGTATCATAATCCGAGTACTTGGCAGAAAGCGGACGGTTATTCCAACGGTTCGATGTTCAACTGCACCTGGCGGGCGAACAATGTCAATTTCACGAACGACGGCAAGCTGCGGCTCAGTCTGACCAGCCCTTCGAACAACAAGTTCGACGGCGGCGAATACCGGTCGACGAACAAATACGGCTACGGCTTGTACGAAGTCAGCATGAAGCCGGCCAAAAACACGGGCATCGTGTCTTCGTTCTTCACCTATACCGGTCCTTCCGACGGCACCCAATGGGACGAGATCGATATCGAATTCTTGGGCAAAGACACCACCAAAGTCCAATTCAATTATTATACGAACGGCGTCGGCGGCCACGAGAAAATCGTCGATCTCGGCTTCGATGCTTCGCAAGGGTTCCATACTTACGCGTTCGATTGGCAGGCCGGGTCGATCAAATGGTACGTCGACGGCGTGCTCAAACATACGGCGACGAGCAATATTCCGAAAACGCCGGGCAAGATCATGATGAACATCTGGAACGGAATCGGAGTGGACTCTTGGCTCGGATCGTATAACGGCGCCAATCCGCTGCATGCCGAATACGATTGGGTGAAGTATACGAGCAATTAAGATAGGACGCGTTTCGGAAAAAGGAAAAGATCGGCGCGCGCGGCTCGTCTGCGTTTCGTTCTAGGCGGGCCGTTGCACAAATCCAACATCCGTATTCACTTTTTAATATCCTTTATTAGTATCATAAATGTTGCAATATTAGTATGGGCATACCCTCGGCTCATTCATTATGATGAACACGTAATCGATCACCGCACATAGACAGGGGGATACATAAGTTGAAAATCACCAAAACGAAAAAAGTCGGCGCGTTCGCGTTCGCCGGAATGTTCGCGCTTTCAGCGATCCTGAGCGGCTGTAACAGCGGAGCGACCAAAGAGGCCGCGCCGAGCACGCCGAGCGCCGCTCTGACCATGAAAGACGGGAAATACGATCCGCCCGTCACGATCAGCTACTTGCGTCCTTGGGGACCCGACGTCAAGTTCAAATCCGGCGAGGATCAAGACAACAACGTGCATACCAAATGGGCCAAAGACACGCTCGGCATCGATCTGAAGAACCAATGGATCTCGCCGTCGACCAACAACGCGTTCGAAACCAAACTGCGTTTGTCGCTCGCTTCGAACGCGGAAATGCCCGACATCATCTCGTACCGCGGCGAATTCAATCTGGTGCGCGAGCTGATCGAAACCGGAAAATTCGTGGATGCCGGCGAACTGTTCGACAAATACGCCAGCGATACGTGGAAAGCCGCGATGAACGAAGATCCTTCCGTCTGGTATCCGTACATGCAGGACGGCAAACGGATCGGCATTCCGATTCTCGATTATTCGTACAACGGCGATCCGGTGATGTGGATTCGCGAAGACTGGATGAAGAAGCTGAATCTGAAAGCGCCGGAAACGTTGGCCGATCTCGAAACGATCATGGACGCGTTCACGAACCAAGACCCGGACGGAAACGGCAAAAAAGACACGTACGGCTTGACGATCGGCTTCAAAAACTGGTTGAACACATGGATGTCCGACGCGGGCTGGATCTTCGGCGCGTACGGCACGATGCCGAACCAATGGAACCTGAACGCCGACGGCAAGCTGGAATACGGCTCCGTGAACCCGGGCACCAAGCAGGCGCTGGCTACGCTGCATGACTGGATGCAAAAAGGTTATATTCCGGAAGAAGCCGGCGTCTACGACGAGACCAAAGCGTCGGAAGAATTCACCGCGGGCAAAGCGGGAATCGTGGTCGGACCGCACTGGATGCCTTCTTGGCCGCTCGAAGACGTCAAGAAAAACGATCCGAAAGCGGAATACAAAGCGTATCCGATTCCGTCCGGACCGGACGGCAAAGCCGGAAGACACGGGACATCGAACGGCAACGGCGTCGTCCTGATCAACAAAGACATGAAGAACCCGGAAGCGTTCTTCACGTACCAGAACTACTTGTTCGACCATTACGCGAATCCGAAAGCGGGCGACGTGTTCGAGAACGGCTTCGCCGAAGGGTACGACTGGGCGATGAAAGACGGCAAACCGACGACCGACGCTAGCGCGACAGGCGGCTATGCGCCGGAGAAATATACCTTGACGTTCGACGGCGCCCGGATTCCGAGCTTGAGCATGGAGACCCTCGCCAAGCTGGCAAGCGGAGAAGAAGCGACGACGCCGTTCGAGAAAAAGATCAAATCCGGCGTGCCTCAGCCGATGATCGACGCGGCCAAAATCGTGTTGGATCAAAAAGACATCGCGATGAACCAAATGTTCACCGGCGCGCCGACCATGACGATGCAGATGAACAACGACATCTTGTCCAAAATGGAAAAAGACACGTTCTCGCAGATCATTTACGGCAAAGCCCCGGTCGACGCTTTCGATAAGTTCGTCGAAAACTGGAACGCCTCCGGCGGCGAACAGATCACCAAAGAAGTGAACGAATGGTATCAATCCGTAAGCGCTAAGAAATAAGCATTAAGAATCAAGCAACAAGCAGCAAGCTATGCTGGAATAGCCCCACGAACCCAAAACCCCAAAAAACCAAAAGCCTTGCCGGATATTTACCGGCAAGGCTTTTTGGGTCGAGAAACACCAACGTAACTGGAAGGGAGAAGACGGAGAGAAAATTCAGTGGAAGAGCTAAAGCATTTCGAAGAAATGCACTTCGGAAGCATATGCTCTAGATCGCCTTTGAAATCGGGAAGACACCTTTAAAAGTCTAATCATTCTTCCCGATTTCAACACGCGACTGGAACGAATTTTCTCGGAGTCGGCTCTCTTCCCTAGCCTACGTAACTTTCTCGACACCCAAGCCTTGCCGGTTGCTAATCCGGCAAAGCTTTTCCACGTCACACCGGCATATTCTCCCGATATTCCTGCGGCGTCACGTCATAGAACTTTTTGAACACCCGAATAAAATAAGCCGTATTGTTATAGCCGACCAGCTCCGCGATCTCGAACACCTTGGCGCCGGACGAACGCAGATAATAAGCGGCTTTCTCCATCCGAAGCCGATAGACGTAAGCCGTCAGCGCTTCGCCGGTCTCCGCTTTGTACACTTTGGACAAGTACACCGGATGCAGATGCACATGCTCCGCGATCGCCGGCAGCGACACGTCGGAAGCCAGATGCAGATCGACGAAACTTTTGACGCTGCGCACGATGACGCTGTGATTGTCTTTCAGCTCCTGCTCCGCGTCTTCGCCGATCGCCCGCAGCGTGCGCATCGACCAGTCTTTCAACTGCTGCGCCGTCGCATAGCCGGGAGCCTGAAAATATTTGTACGTTTCGGCGGGCAGGATCGAAGCGATCTGCTTGCCGTTTTTGTGAATGATATAAGCGAAAGCGCCCGCCAGCGCATGATAGACCTCGATCGTCGTTTCCGCGATATCGTGCTGCTGACCCGATTCGAGCAGTTCGTCGAAAATCATGTCGATCTTCTGCTCCACCTCGTCGAAACGGCCGGCTTCCAGCAGGCTGATCAGCGTAGGCGGTTTGTACAGAGAACGGATAGCGGGCAGAGGATGGACGTCTTTGTTGTCCGAAGCCGTCACGAACAGCCCTTGAGCGTGACCCATGCGTTTGCGCATCGAGCGGACGGCGCCTTCGTAGATCTCGCCGATCTCGTCCGGGAATTGTCCCCAATGCGACACCGAGATCGAGATCGCTCCTTTCAGATACGTTTGCACGTTCGTCTGAACTTGGGCCGCGTACTGCTCCAGCAGCGTTTGAGGATGCTCTTCTTTGCTTTTGCCCGCAGAGACGCCTTTTTTGACGCTGACCAGCACGACCAGATAATCGTGGACGTCCCGCGTATGCCAGATATGAAAATGATGCCGCATCACTTCGCTGACGATATTCGAGATCGCGTACTGCATCAGCGATTGATCGCGATCGGCCATCTCGGACAGATGTTCTTCCATGCGGATCACGAGCATGCCCATTTCTTCACCGACCGAATACGGCAGATTCAGCAGTTCCAGCTTGTCCGCGAGCGCCGAAGGCGAGTAAGTCTTGCCCGTCAGCAGTTCATGGAGCAGCGTGGATTGCAGCAAAGGCAGATTGTCGCGAAAAGCGTGCAAAGCGCGCTGATAAGAAGCGGCGGTTTCCCATTTCTGCTTGATCCGGTCGACCAGCCGCCGCACGGTCTCGATCAGGTCTTCGTCGCTGACCGGCTTCAGCAGATAATCGAAACTTTCTTGAGCCATCGCCTGCTTGGCGTATTCGAAATCCGCGAAGCCCGACAGCAGAATCGTCTGCACCTGCGGCCATTTCTCGCGGACCGCCGTGATCAGATCGATGCCGGACATCTCCGGCATGCGAATATCGGTCACGAGAATATCGATATCGTGATTCTCCATAATCTCCAGCGCGACTGCGCCGGACAACGCTTCGTGCACGGTGCCGATCCCGCAGCTTTCCCACGGAATCGTCTCCGCCAACGTTTCGACGACCGATCGTTCGTCGTCGACCAACAGAATTTGCAACATAAATTCACCTACAGATTGAGAGTATTGTGCCAAGCGATGCAGACTTGGACGCCGCCGCCCGGCGAATGCCGATAACGCAGCCCGGCTTCTTCGCCGTAGAGGAACGACAACCGCTGATGCACGTTCCACGTGCCGCAGCCCATATCGCCGTCGAGCGGTTTGCGAAGATTGCGCAGCAATTCCTGCATCTGAGATTCGGTCATGCCCCGCCCGCTGTCTTCGACCGTGATCGTACACATTCCGTCTTCCAGACGTCCGGTTACGGAGATATGTCCGTCTTCCGTGCGCGGTTCGATGCCGTGAATGATCGCGTTTTCGATAATCGGCTGAAGAGTCAGACGGGGAAGCGTATTCGACATCATTTCGTCCGGCACGTCGATCGTGAAATGCATGCGTTCCAGCCGGAGCGCTTGAATTTCGAGATAATTTTTGACCATCGTCAATTCTTCTTTGACGGTGGCCTGATCGTCTTCGGATCGGGTGATATAGCGGTAATATTCGCCCAGATTCAGCGCCATCGCCACGACGGCTTTTTCGTTTTTCATCCTCGCCATGTTTTTGATGAAAAAGAGGCAGTTGTACAGAAAATGCGGGTTGATCTGCGATTGCAGTTGTTTGAGCGTCGCTTCGCGCCGCCTTAACTGTTCTTCGTAGACGTTCTCGATCAATTGCTGAATCCGCTGCGCCATGACGTTGAACCGCTCGACCAACAGGCTGAATTCGTTGCGCGACGTCGGCCGCAGACGAACGGAGAAGTCCCCGACCGCCAAGCGGTTCGTGCCTTTGACCAGTTGGAGCAGAGGAAGCTGCACGCTGCGGTACAGCACGTAGAGCACGACGATGCACATCGCGATCAGCACGGCGATCGACGCGTAGAACAGATTCCGGCTGTTCGTGACCGGTCCCAGAATCTGCTGCATCGGGACGTAATCGACGTAATACCATCCGAGACTGCCCGAGCGAATATACGAGACGTAATATTCTTTGCCGTCAAGCGTCGTGGTAAATCCGCCTTTTTCGCCCAATCGCATGTCTTTCAGTTCGGATTGCACCACCGTCAACGCGTCGCTTCCGCTGCTGTTGCCGATCAAGCCGAGCTGCGGGTGGAACATGAACGGATCGCCTTTGTTGTTCAATTTGTTCTGATCCAGCATGTTCGTCAGGTGGCGCGCGGGAAAACTGATCTTGGTGATCAACCGCGACTTGGCCGGCGTGTCCATCGCCGTCGTCGGCTCGGTCGTGTACCACTCGAATCGGTTGCCTTGATAGACCCACGATTTTGATAGCGGTTTCGAAAATTCGCCGGTCTCGTACGGGATATAAGCATAATAATCCGTCGAAATGACTTTTTGCAACCTCGGGAAGTAGAGCGTGATCGTCGAATGCCACTTGCTGGCGGCGTTGTACAGATTCATTTTTTCCAGAATCGCGCTGCCGACTTTGACCCGTTCGTAAGGTTCGTTTTTGTAATCCGGACGCTGATATTCCTGAATGCTGGAGTCTTGGCCGATCGACATGCCGTACAGCGACAATTGGTAGATGTTGGACTCGACGGAATCGGCGAAGCTCGATAACCGGTTCGTGGTGTTGGTCTGGATCTCGTGTTCGATCACGCGCACGCTTTCCCGGTTCGAATACGTGTAGAGAAACAATACGAGGACAAGCAGCGATACGAACAGCAGCGTGATTTTGGTAAAGACGTTCAGACGAGCAAACAAAGCCCGACCTCCTCAACTCGTTAAGATATTGTTATGGTTGTTGCAATATTAGGATATAGATCGCGAACGGCCGTCGTTATAATTTTAATATACAAGTTCATAACTGCTTGTAAAATACAAATTTTGAATTATGGGGGATGTAGGGGTGAAAGAACAGACGTTGAGCGCGCCTCGCAAAGAGAGGGTCGTTAAAGCCAGACAGCGCTGGAATATGCGGCGGAACTGGTCTTTGCATATCATGCTGCTGCCGGCGGTTCTGCTGGCGATCGTGTTTCAGTACATACCGATGGGCGGAATCGTTATCGCTTTTCAAGACTTCAAACCTTACTTGGGTTTTACAGGCTCAAAATGGGTAGGTTGGGATAATTTCAAGTATTTATTTTTATATCCGGATGTCGGTCAAGTCATTTGGAACACGCTGCTGATCGCGTTCTTCAAGATCGTCGCCGGGTTGATCGCGCCGTTCTTGTTCGCGATTCTGCTGAACGAAGTCCGTTTGACCGCGTTCAAAAGAGTCAGCCAGACGTTGGTCTATCTGCCGCACTTTCTGTCGTGGGTCATCTTGGGCGGGATTCTGCTCGATATCCTCTCGCCGCAAGGGGGCATGGTCAATCAACTGATCGTCGCGCTGGGCGGCAAGCCGATCTTCTTCTTGGGCGACGGAACATGGTTCCGGGTTACGCTGATCGTCAGCGACGTGTGGAAAGAATTCGGCTTCGGCACGATCGTATTCTTGGCTTCGCTCTCCGGCATTAACCCGGCGCTGTACGAAGCGGCCGAAGTGGACGGAGCGAACCGCTTCAAGCAGACGCTGCATATCACGATTCCCGCGCTGATGCCGATCACGATCGTGCTGATGACGCTGTCGATCGGCAACATCCTGAACGCGGGCTTCGATCAGGTATTCAACCTGTACAATCCGCTCGTGTACGACAAAGGCGATATCATCGACACCTTCGTCTACCGTCTGGGCATCCTGAACGGCAAGATGAGTTTCGCGACGGCGGTCGGGCTGTTCAAATCGGTGGTCGCTACGATCCTGATCGTGATCTCGTACCGGATGGCTTACAAACTCGCGAATTACCGCGTGTTCTAGAGAGGAGCAAAAGGCTTGTATTACAAAACAAAAGGCTATCGGCTGTTCAGCATCTTCAACTATACCTTTTTGGGCATCTTGTCGCTGCTGTGCATTCTGCCGATCGTGCATATCTTGGCCGTCTCGTTCAGCAGCATGGCGCCAGCTTCCGCGAATCTCGTAGGCTTCTGGCCGAAAGGCTTCACCACGGACGCTTACGTCAAAACGTTCGGCAATTCCAACTTTATCGATTCGCTGCTGGTCTCGGTCAAACGGACCGTGCTCGCGACCGCGATCGGCATGTTCGTCATGCTGATCACCGCCTTCCCGCTGTCCAAAGAAGATCTCAGCTTCAAAGGCCGCTCGATCTATACGTGGTTCTTCGTGTTCACGATTCTGTTCAGCGGCGGCTTGATTCCGAGCTACATCCTGATTCAGAAGCTGGGCTTGATGGATACGATCTGGGCGCTGGTGCTTCCCGGGGCGTTGTCCGTATGGAACGTGATCTTGATGATGAACTTCTTCCGGGGCCTGCCCAAAGAAATGGAAGAAGCGGCTTACCTGGACGGTGCGGGCCATTTCAAAACGCTGATGCTCGTGTACATCCCGCTGTCCATGCCGGCGATCGCGACGCTGTCGCTGTTCACGATGGTCGGTCAATGGAACTCTTGGTTCGACGGCATGATCTACATGTCCGACGTCAAAAATTATCCGCTGGCTTCTTTGCTTCAGACGATTATCGTCCAGCAGGACCTCAGCAAGATCAACGTCGATCCGTCCATGCTGGAAAACGTGTCGCAGCGTACCGTTCGCGCGGCGCAGATCTTTATCGGCGCGCTGCCGATCTTGATGATCTATCCGTTCTTGCAGCGCTTTTTCGTAAAAGGCATCGTGATCGGAGCAGTCAAAGAATAGACGGCTCCTTTGAACGAAATAGATTCGCGGGAGGAATACGAGTGAAAAAAAGCTTGGTTTGTCTGGTAGCGAGCAGCATGATCGCGTCGTTGGCGGTTCCGGCAGCAGCCGGAGCGGCAGAAGGAAAACCGCAAACCGCAGCGGAACGGGGGCAGGCGTCTAGCCTGCTCTCGGCTCCCTACACAGATTTGCAAGGCCATTGGGCCGAGAACGCGGCGGCGCGCTTGCGGAGCATGGCGCTGAGCGAAGGGTACGCGGACGGCACGTTCAGACCGGGCGAACCGATCAGCCGCGCCGAATTCGCGGTCATACTCGACCGGGCCTTCGGATTCGCGGGAGATCAAGCAGCGGGGAGCTATGTCGATCTTAGCGAAAAAGATTGGTATTACGACGCGCTTACGCGGGCAAGCGGCTCCGGCATCCTTCAAGGAACCGACGCTTCGCATCTGTCTCCCAAGCTTGCGATTACCCGCCAAGACGCGATGGTGATGGCCGACCGCGCGTTCGGATTATCGACGGGCGGCGAGAACGATACGCTGAATGCCGCGTTCCGAGACGGGCAGGACGTTGCCGGTTATGCCAGACAAGCGTTGAGTTACTTCGTTAAACAGAAAATTGTAAACGGATACAACGGTGGTCTGAATCCGAAATCCGAGATTACGCGAGCGGAAGCCGCCGTGCTGCTGTCGTCGATGATCGCCGATGTCCGCAGCGTTCCGGGAACTTACGAATCCGACGTTAACGGAAATCTGATCGTGAGATCGGCCGACGCGACGTTGAAAAATATGACGGTTAACGGCAATCTGCTGTTGACGGAAGCGATCGGGGAAGGCACGGTAACGCTCGAAGGCGTGACCGTTACCGGAAGCGTGATCGTTCGAGGCGGAGGGAGCCATTCGATCAACATCCAAGATTCCAAACTGAATCGGGTCGTGGTCGACAAAAAATTCGTTCCGGTCCATCTCACGATGACGGGAACCACGCAGATCGAAGAAATGGTCGTCGAACGGCAATCCGAATTGGAACTTGCGGCGGAGAGTACGATCGCGACATTGAAAGTAAATAGTCGGGCCGCTCGTACGGCAATCGAAGGTACGGGCGTGATCAAACAGTTTGAAGTGAGCGCGGCGGACGTGTCGCTAAACGGCAAAACGGTCGCACCGGGACGATACGCGGACGGCACGGCGCCTGGAAGCGTTCAGGTTCAGTCGACGCCGTCTAAACCCGCTTCGCCTTCGGCTTCTGCCGGCGGCGGAAATTCTTCGAACACGGGCGGAAACGGGTCTTCGAATCCCGGCGGCACGACACCTTCCGTTCCCGGTACGCCTTCTGGAGAAAAGCCGGTGCCGTCCACGACCATTCCGGACGAACAGTGGCAGATGGTCTGGAACGACGAGTTCGACGGCTCCGCCGTGGACGCGTCCAAATGGACGGTCCAAGATACCGAGCTGGTGTATAACAACGAACTGCAATATTACAGCCCGGACAATACGCGCATCGCCAAAGACGGCAGCCGCAGCGTGCTGCAGATCGAAGCCAAAAAACAGCAAAAAGGCAGCAAAAATTATACGTCCGGCAAGCTGATCACCAAAGAAAAAGGCGATTGGACGTACGGGAAAGTCGTGGTCAGAGCGAAACTTCCGACGCAGCAGGGCATGTGGCCGGCGATCTGGATGATGCCGACGGACGAAGCGCATTACGGAGGCTGGCCGGCTTCCGGCGAGATCGACATCATGGAACTGATCGGCGGCGCGGGCAAAGACCACGAAACGTACAGCACGATCCACTACGATTCGGTCAAAGCGGACGGTTCGCACGGCCATGATCAAGGCAAATTCACGCTGCCGCAGGGCGAATCTTTTGCCGACGATTATCACGATTTTCAAGTCGAATGGCTGCCGGGCATGATCCGGTTCTACGTGGACGGCAAGCTGCATCATCAGATCAACAACTGGCAGACGACGGCGGCCGGGCAGCCGGAGAGCTATACGTTCCCGGCTCCGTTCGATCGGCCGTTCTATCTGATCCTCAATCTGGCGGTCGGCGGAGATTGGCCGGGAGCACCGGACAGCGCTTTCGTTTCCGAGCAGATGAACGTCGATTTCGTGCGGGTCTATTCCTATAAGAATCTGGATCAATGGCCCGACGTGACGTCGGCTCCGATCGAGCCGGAACGTCAGCGCGCGCCGCAGGCGGACGGCAATCAGATTTATAATGAAGCTTTCGCTAAAGGATCGGACGCGAGCGGCGTGCCTGCCGACTGGAAATTTATCGAGAACGCGGGCGGGAAAGGCAAAGTCGAAGTAGTCGACGATCCGGTCAAAGGCCGAGCGGCCAAAGTCTCGATCTCCGAAGCCGGAACGGAAAGTTATTCGATCCAGTTGACGCAGATGCCGATGTACCTGCAGAAAAACAAAAAGTATAAAGTCGAGTTCGAAGCGAAAGCTTCGGCGAACCGGACGCTGCGCTCCAAAGTCACGCAGTTCGAGAAAAGCTGGACGAACTATTCCGGAGAAAAATCGTTCCCGATCACGACCGATTGGCAGCCGTACAGCTACGAATTCGATATGCGCGGCGGTTCGGACAATAACGCCCGGTTCGAATTCAATCTGGGGCTGGAAAAAGGCGAGGCGTGGGTAACCAACGTCAAGTTGACGGAGATCGGCGAAGCCGATCCGGTTCAAGTCGAACGCAAAGCGCTTCCGGACGGCAACTACGTCTATAACGGCACCTTCGATCAAGGCAAAGAACGCCTCGGCTTCTGGAAGACGGAGATTCAGCCGGGAGCGGAAGCGCAGGTATCGGTCAATAACTTCTTGAAATTCCCGATCATGGAGCGGCAGCTCGTGGTCGACGTCAAGAAAACGAACGGTCAGCCGCAGCAGGTCGCCGTCGTTCAACCGGGCCTCAAGCTCGAAAGCGATACGGCTTACGGATTCTCGTTCGAAGCCAAAGCCGATACCGCAGGAATCATGGATCTCGGATTGTCGACGGCCGAAGGCCATGACGTGCAGATCACCCAAGGACAGCAGCTTCAGATCGCTTCCGAGATGAAGACCTATTCGGGCGAGATCTCGATCGGAGCGGGCGAGCAGGTCGCGACGTCGGAACTCCGACTATTGTTCGGCGGCTCGACAGGCAAAGTCTACGTCGATAACGTCCGGTTGACCAAACGCGGAAAAGCGGTCGGATTCTCGAATTACGTCCATATCCCGGCAGCCGACGCTTATGCGATGCAGGGCTTGCAGCTCGAAGATTCTAGCGAAGGCGGCAAACACGTCAGCTATATGGACGAAGGCGATCGCCTGCAATTCAAGATCACCCCGGCAGGCGACGGTCCTTATATCTTCTCGACGCGGATGGCCAGCGCCAAAGCCGACGCGAAGGTTCGGTTCTCGGTGCAAGACGAGAACGGTGTCGACGTCGCGAACACGGATCTCGTATTGGGCGATACCGGCGGCTGGCAGACTTATCGCACCGTATACCTGCCCGCGGTTACGCTGGAAGCCGGCAAAACGTATTACGTGAATTTCGAAGGCAGCGAGTACAACACGCGCTGGCTCGACATTTCGCGCAGCCAAGTGAAGAACGGCGAGTTGAGCGCGGCTGCGGCGGATTGGACGATTCCTTCTGCTGCGACGGCAACGGCTTATAGTTCCGAGCAGGGCATCAGCCTGACGCTGCCGAGTACGACGCAGAACTGGTGGGACGCGATCTTGCAGCAGGGGCAGCTCTCGCTCGAAGCGGGCAAAACGTATCGTTTGAGCTTCGACGCTTCGGCTTCGGCAGACAAATCGATACAGGTCGTCGTGTCCAAGACGGGCAGCGACGAAGTCAAATATTTGGATCAGCCTGCGGCCTTGACGACGGCTTCTCAGTCGTATGCGTATACGTTCACGATGGGCGAGACGGCGGACGACAACGCTTTGCTGAATTTCGGTCTGGGCAATCCGCCGACGGCGGCAGGCGAGCATCAAGTATCGATCCGGAACGTGCGATTGTTCGAAGTCAATTCGGCCGCCGATCAAGGAGGTCAACCGGTACAAGTCAATCTGATCGCCAACGGCGACTTCTCGAACGGTACGACCGGTTGGTTCCCGTATGCCGCCGGCGACAAACCGGACGCTCTGACGATCAGCGCCGATAACGGCAAATTGCAGGCCAAGATCGCGCAGGTCGGAGAAAATCCGTGGGATCGGCAGTTGATCCAAGAAGGTTTTGCCATGCAAAAAGGCTATACGTATAAGCTGACCTTTACGGCCAAAGCGGACAAAGCGCGCAAATTGGGCTTAGGCATCGGCTGGGTAGACGTGCCCGCCAATTACGAATGGACCGGGTTCTACGGCAACCGAGTAGACCTCGCGACGGAAGAACAAGAATTCACGTTTACGTTCCCGGCGACCGAAGACAGCTACGCGAACAGCCGGATCGTGTTCGATATGGGCAAGATCGACGGGACCGAGCAGGCGGATACGACGATCGCCTTGTCCGGAATCAGCTTGGTCAATCTGGGCAAAACGCAGTAAAACGCGGCGCATCTCCAAAAACGCCCTTCCTCCGAAAAATATCCGGGGGAAGGGCGTTTGTTTTGCCGGGCAAAGGTATATCCCGGCAGTATTCGAAGCCGAACCGAGTCGCACAATCAAGGCGAAGTCGGGGCAGCGGAAGCGCTGTTGTTCGAAGCCGGCACGTTCGAAGAAGAATCCGCTGCTGTCGCTTCGGCGATGACCGAATTTTTGCCGATCAACTGGTCGAACGAAATCAGTCCGTATCCGTATTGGGGATCGCGTCCCGGCGTGCCCAGATCGATTGCACCGAGCTGCAATGCGGTCCGGATCTGGTCGGCGTTCAACGTCGGGTAAGCTTGTTTCAAGACGGCCACCATACCGCTGACGAAAGGTGCGGCCGTGGAAGTTCCTTCGCTGATCTTATATTTGCCCGAGATGCTGCTGCTGACGATGCCGACGCCCGGCGCGGAAAACTCGACTTGGTTGCCCGTGCCGGAGAAGTCGGCGCGTTTCAGATTGGAATCGACAGCCGCGATCGCGATCGTTTCCGGAGACTGGGCCGGATAAGCGAGCGTATCGCCGCTGCCGTCAGACTTGCCGGCATTGCCGGCGGCTACGATCACCGTAATTCCTTTTTCGTTCGCTTTGACAAGCAAGTCGTCAACGGCCGGGGAATCCTGCGGGTAGGATAACGACAGATTGACGACATCCATATTGTTGCGGATTGCCCAGTCGAGTCCTTCGGCTAAAGACGTCGTCGAACCGTTTCCGTCTTTATCCATGACTTTGACGGCATAGATAGAAGCGTCCGGGGCAATGCCTTTATACGCTTTGCTTTTAGCGCCGATGATTCCCGCTACGAACGTGCCGTGCCCGTTATCATCCTCGTAGGAAGAAACGCCGTCGATCGTGGAAGTTCCGCCGCTGATCTTCAGTCCCGATTCTTCGGAGATGCCCGTGTCGAGCACGGCGATCTTGACGCCTTTGCCGGTATAACCGGCTTGAGCCGCTTTAGCGGTGTCGATAGCTCCGTAACCCCATTGTCCTTGTTTCAGCTTGGAAGCGGAAGAAACCGGGGTCGAGGCAGGCGTTTGATCGTTCGGCAGGATCGAACTTTGCGGGAGACCTTTGTAATCTCGGCTCAGTTCGATCGAGGCGATCGAATCGTTGCTGCTCAGCTTGGCAAGACCTTCCGCATTCGTGCGCAGTGACATCATCTTCATATCCCAGTAGATATGGTACTGCAAATCGTGCGTGACGTTGAGAGCGGCGCGCTCTCCGGTTTGATCCGTATATTTAACGAAAATGTCGAAAACCGGTTTGGGAGATACGAAGCTGACCGGTTTATTTGTCGAATTTCGATCTGCCCATCCTTCGTGGTCGAAGCGCGTCGAAAGTTGAAAACCTACAACAGCAGTAAACAGAGTAACAGTGGTTATTATGGAGAAAAAAGCTTTTTTAGTCACATTTATAGGTTTCATATCTATTAATCTCCTCTTTTTTGCATTTTTCGATCTTATTCGATAGTTAGATATCGGATATTTTTCGAACATTTTAAAGGTCAAATGACAAATTCGACTAAAATTTCTCTAAAAAGTGATTTTATTCGACAAATTATGCAACTGTCTATGTAACGAAGCCGGCAAGCTTTCGGATCACACGAAATAAACACTGTCGCAGGAAAATTTTTTGCTTTACAATGAAGGAGGAAGGTTTTTTTACAAAATGTCGAATCGGGACGGAGTGGTAGCGATGAACACGAAAAAATTGGCCGCCGAGCGAGCGGTGGAATCGATAGAGGACGGTATGACGGTCGGTCTCGGAACGGGATCGACGGCTTATTTCGCGATCGAAAAGCTGGGGCAGCGCGTGCAAGAAGGACTGACGATCCGAGCGGTGGCGACTTCGAAACGTTCGGAAGAACAAGCGATCGGGCTCGGCATTCCGATCGTTCCGTTCGCGGAGGTCGGCATCATCGACATCACGATCGACGGCGCCGACGAAGTCGATCGCCGTCTTCAACTGATCAAAGGCGGAGGCGGCGCGCTGCTGCGCGAGAAAATCGTGGCGGCCCGGAGCGCGAAAATGTTCGTGATCGTCGGCGAAGACAAATTGGTCGATACGCTCGGCGCGTTTCCGCTGCCGGTCGAGATCGTTCCTTTTGCCCATGAGTGGACGCTGGACGCGCTGAAAGGGCTGCAGTTGAATCCCGAGCTCAGACTTGCGGACGACGGCGAACGATACATGACCGATAACGGAAATTACATCGCCGACTGCCGTGCGGAAGCGATCGAAGACCCCGCGGCGCTGCATGCCGAATTGAACGCGATTCCGGGCGTCGTAGAGAACGGTTTGTTCGTCGACATGGCGCACACGGTTATCGTGGGCCGCGAAGACGGCAGCATCGATACGCTCACGAGATAAGCCGATCGACCCGTTTCGCTTCCGATATATTCCGAAGCGGAAACGGGGGAACAGAACGATGCATGAACAGGAAAAGAAGGAATTTGCGGAAACGAACGAAAGCCGGGAAATCAAGACGCTGCTGCAAGGAGAAAAGGTTCGTCTGCGCAGCGTGACGCCGGAGGATTATCGGGAGTTGTACGCATTGGAATACGAAGACTCGGATCGACAATGGACAGAATGGGATGCGCCTTACTTCAAAGCGGAGGAACAGCAGGAGAGTTTCGAAGAATTCGTGCAGGGATACGAGCGGCTCAAGACGCGAGAACTTTCTTGGGAACCGAGGCTGCTGGTCGAGACGCCGGAGGGGCGAATGTTGGGTATCGTCTCTTCTTATTGGGAGCATCGGCCTTCCAATTGGTTGGAGGCCGGAATCGTGCTGTTTCGAAGCGATACGTGGAGCAGAGGGAGCGGGACCGAAGCGCTGAAAATGTATGTCGGTTACTTGTTCTCGCATCTGGACGTGCCTCGCGTAGGCATTACGACTTGGTCGGGGAACGAACGGATGATGCGGACCGCGTCAAGAATCGGCATGCAGGTGGAAGGTCGAATGCGCAAATGCCGAATCGTCGACGGTCAGCTGTACGATTCGATTCGGATGGGCGTCCTGCGGGAGGAATGGGAAGCGCTCTACGGTTCGCTTCGCGGAGACTGACGCGCCGCGCCGGGTTGCGCGCGGCGTTCCGGTATGGGAAGATGAACCCGAGGCGGGTGATGGAAGGCCGAAGCGCGGACATCGATAGGCATAACAACTGGGGGGGATGCGTAGATGGCCAAGCGAATACGAACAAGCCGATTGCGCCGCTTCCCGGGCGGGCGATTCGTATGACGGCGCAGGAAACGGAATCTTTGTTCGCCGATATCGAAGAATTGGCGCTCGAAGTCACGGAAGAACAGTATAAGATCCAGCCCGAGCTGATGGAGCGTTACGGTCGCCCGGGCTTCGAAAAGTCGCGAAGAGATGCGGTCTACACGCTTCATTATCTGGCGGAAAGCGTACAGATGGACAGTCCTTCGCTGTTCGTCCATTATATCGGATGGCTGAAGCAGCTTCTGGCAGGGTACGGTCTGAACGAAAAAGATATTCGGATCAAGCTGGAATTGATCCTCGGACGCATACGCGCGGCCGTGCAGGGGGAGGAACGGGAACGGGCGGTACGCATTCTGGAAATGGGGATTCTGCGAATGTCGGAACCGGCCGAACAACCGTCTTATATCTCGGAAGAGCAGCCGTTGGGTCAAGAGTGCCGAGCCTATCTCGATGCGCTGCTTCGCCGCGACCGTTCGGGCGCGTATGCGCTGATCGACGCGGCCATCGCAAGCGGGGCGAGCCTGCGCGAGGTTTATCGTCATATTTTTCAGACCTCGCAATACGAAGTGGGCCGCCTGTGGCAGACGCAGCAAATCAGCGTAGCCGACGAGCATTATTGTTCGGCGGTCACGCAGAGTGCCATGTCCCGTCTGTACGCCGATTGGATCGGTCTGAAAAAACAAGATCGCACAGGAGTTCTCGTCTCGGCTTGCATCGGCGGGGAGATGCACGAGATCGGACTTCGGATGCTGACCGACGTGTTCGAACTCGAAGGTTGGGAGACTCATTATCTGGGTTCCCGCGTGGACGAAGAAGAGTTGATCGAGACGGCGGCGAAAAGCGGTGCCGATCTGATCGCTTTGTCGGCTACGATGACTTTTCATGTCCATTTAATGAAGAAACAGATCGCGAGACTGCGAGCGGACGAGCGGCTGGCCGGCGTCAAGATCATGGTCGGAGGGCTGCCGTTCAACGTCGACGCGGCTTTGTGGCGGCGCGTAGGCGCCGACGGATATTCGCCCGATGCGGATCGGGCGCTGTTGGAAGCCGGTCGTCTCATGCGGATGAGCCGGTCGGAACGCGAGCGGACGGAAGACGTCGGCGCGGAAGGGGGACATGCTTGATGGATGTCGATCCGCAGCAAGAGATCGAGAGTCTGCGCGCCATCGTCGAAAATCTGAACGATCGGATCGTGCGCGGCCAACTTCAGGAAGAGAAGATCTTGAACGACTTTTCGGCGATGAACAGCGAGCTGGTCACGCTGCAGCGCGAACTGGCCCGCCGCAATGCGGAACTTCAGGAAGCGCTGCGCGAAGCCGAACGAGCGGGCGAAGGCAAAAGCCGCTTCTTGGCGATGATCAGCCACGAAATCCGTACGCCGATGAACGGGATACTGGGAATGACCGAGCTGCTGCAATCCAGTTCGCTTAGCGAAGAGCAACGAGGATGGACCGCGTTGATCGAGGAGTCGGCTTCGGCGCTGCTCGGCATGGTGAACGATCTGCTCGATTTGTCGAAGATCGAAGCGGGCGTACTGGATATCGAGGAGAAACCGTTCGATCTTCGCGAGGTAACCGCGCATGCCGTGCAGCTTCTTCAACCTCGGGCGGCCGCCAAGCGGAACGTGATCCGGTACGAAGTAGACGCGGCGATCGCCGAGCGTTTGAACGGCGACGCGACCCGCATTCGTCAGATCTTGATCAATCTGATCAACAATGCGAATACGTTCACGAAAAACGGGTTTATCCGGTTGTCCGTCCGTCCGGTCTTGGGCCGTACCGACACGTTCCGTTTCGAAGTGAGCGACAGCGGAATCGGCATCTCCGCGGCGAATATCGATAAGCTGTTTCGGCCGTATTCGCAAACGGAGGCCGGCAAAGCCGAGTCCGGCACCGGACTCGGGCTTACGATCTGCAAGTCGCTTGTCGAAGCGATGAAAGGACGGATCGGCGTCTTGAGCCGCGAAGGCGAAGGCTCCACTTTCTGGTTTGAACTGCCGCTGGTTCCGCTGGAGGAAGAGAAAGCGCCGGGCGCGGCGCTGCATATGATCTCGACTTTCGGAGCGGACGAAGCGGATCTGCCTATTCTTGTGGCCGAAGACAATCCGATCAATCGGCAGGTGATCGCGATGCAGCTGGGCAAATTGGGCTTGCGCGCGGTCGAGATCGTGCATGACGGACAAGAAGCTTTCGCGGCTTTTCTCAGTCGGCCTTTCGCGCTGATTCTGATGGACCGTCATATGCCGGATTCGGACGGAGTCGAAACGACTCGCCGGATTCGGGAATTGGAACGCAGCGAGATGCGGCGTCCGATTCCGATCATCGCGCTTACTGGCGATTCGCTCGAGACGGAACGCCAGATCTGCGCCGAAGCGGGCATGAACGATTTTCTGGCCAAACCGGTCGGGCTGGAAGCGCTGGGCGCGACGCTTCGGCGCTGGATTCCCAGAGCTTCCGAGCAGGCGCTGAACCCCGAGGTCGTGCGCGAGATTCTGGAATTGGACGACGGAGGCGAACCGGAAATTTTCCGCACGCTGCTTGAAGTCTACGAGCGCGAGACGCCGAACAAATTGATCGAACTCGAACGGCTGGTGCTGACGGGCGAGACGGAAGAAGGAATGCGTACCGCGCACAATCTCAAGTCCGGCAGTCTGACGCTGGGCGTTCATTATTTTGCCAAACTGCTTCAGCAGATCGAAAATTCGCTCCGCGAAAGCAGAGCGGAAGAAGCGCGCGACGTGCTGCCCAAGCTATGGGGAGCCTACGACGCGGCTTGCTCGGAACTGCGCCGGTTTGCCTGAAGAGGCGAACCGGTTGTTTCGTGTCCGAGCGAAAGACGGTACTCGAATAAACGATAGGAGGCTATACGAACATGCTGCAATCGGTCAAAAATCAGGTGCGCGATCCGCAGATCGCCGCGCTGGTAGAACTCTCGATCTTCCCCGATCCCGAACATCTGGAACGGGCTCTTGCTTTCTACGAAGAACAACCGGACGCCGAGCTTCTGGCTTACGAGGAAGGCGGAGACAAGATCGGCATCGTCGGTTTCAAGCCGAGCGGCGAAGGCGAGATCACGATCACGCATATCGCCGTGGAACCCGAAAGCCGGGGAGGCGGATACGGGCGCGGGATGCTGCTCGAACTGATGGTCCGGGAGAAGCCGCAGCGCGTTATCGCGGAAACGGACGAGGAAGCGGTCGATTTTTATCGCAACGTCGGCTTCGCCGTCGTCAGTCTGGGCATCAGCCCGTCGGGACTGGAACGTTTCCGCTGCGTGTACGAGGTCGAAGAAGAAGAATAAACCGAATCGCCTTATCGCAAGCCTGTTCCCGGATTTTCGCGGAACAGGCTTTTTGCCGCGTTCGCCGAGAGTTGACAGAGATAAGCAGAAAATATATAGTTTCATTGTTGAATAGTTTTATTATCGAACAGTTCGCGTGGAGAACCAATAGCAGGCGAAAAAGGAGGAGATGAGATGGACGAGCGGACTCGCCCGGATGCCGAGCTGCCGGCCGTAGACGCGAAAAAGTTGATTGATCGATTTCTCGCTTCTTGGCTGACGATCGAGAGAGGGATGGGCTCGGTGGTTCGAAGTCATATGCAGGAAGCCTTGACCAGCGATCAATATTATTTGCTTCAGCATATTATGCAGCACGGTCCTCGCACGTCGTCGGAATTGGCGGAGACGTTCAAAGTGGTCAAAAGTTCGATTACGGCGATCGTCACCCGATTGGTGGATCGCGGTCTGATCGAACGGACGCGCAGCGAAGCGGATCGCCGCGAAGTCTACCTGTCGCTGACGGAGCGCGGGCAGCAGATCGCCGAGCAGGTCGATCTGCGGATTTCGGAAGCGGTCGGCGTTTATTTGCGGCATTTTAAAGAAGAAGAAATCGAGACGGTCCTGTCCGGGTTCGAAAGACTGGCCCGTCTGGTTGTCGAAGATGGAGGCAGAGAGAAAGAATGAGAACCATACTGAAAGCGAGATGGCTGGTGCTGGTCCTCTGGATCGCGGTCGCGGTCGGATTGTTCCTGACGGCGCCTTCGATGTCGGATCTTGTCCGGGAAAAAGGCGGATTCTCCGTGCCGGACGGCTATACGTCGAAAGAAGCTTCGCAGCTGCTCGACGAATTGGCCGCTCAGGAAGGCGGTTCGGAAGGCACGACGATCGCGCTCGTGTTCCATGATCCGGCCGGTCTGAGCGCCGAAGAGAAATCGCAAGCGAAACTGGCGACCGAAGCGCTGGAGAAAAACAAAGAGAAGCTTCATATCAAATCGATTCTGAGCCCGTTCGAGCAGAGCGAGCTGGAAGAACAGATGGTGTCCAAAAACGGACAAACGATTCTCGTTTCGCTCAGCGCCGAAGTGGCCGAAGGCGAAGCGACTCAGGTGCGGGACGGCATCGAACAAACGCTGTCTTCTTATCAGGTCGACCATTATCTGACCGGTGAATCGCTGATCAGCGAAGATACCGTGCGCAGCTCGGAAGAAGGCTTGAAGAAATCCGAGTATATCACGGTCGTCTTCATCCTGTTGATCCTGATCCTCGTGTTCCGTTCGGTCGTGGCGCCGTTCGTGCCGCTGCTTACCGTGGGCATCAGTTACATCGTCTCGCAGAGCGTGGTCGCGTTCCTCGTCGACCGCTTCGATTTCCCGCTGTCGACGTTCACGCAGATTTTCATGGTCGCGGTCATGTTCGGCATCGGGACGGACTACTGCATCCTGCTGATCAGCCGTTTCAAAGAAGAAATGGGTCGGCAGGAAAACAAATGGGACGCGATCGTCGAGACGTACCGGACGGCCGGACGCACGGTGCTGGTCTCGGGGCTGGCCGTATTGGTCGGTTTCGCGGCGATCGGATTGTCGCAGTTCATGCTGTACCGTTCGGCCGTTGCCGTTGCCGTCGGCATCGCGGTCATGCTGCTGGCGATGATCACGATCGTGCCGTTCTTCATGGCCGTGCTCGGACAGAAAATGTTCTGGCCGTCGCGCAAAGCGATCGGCCATAGCGAGAACCGGCTGTGGGGCTGGGCCGGACGTTTCTCGCTGAAACGTCCGTGGGCCGCTTTCCTGATCGTGCTCGCGGTCTCGCTGCCGTTCCTGCTGACTTACAGCGGCAAGCTGTCGTTCAACAGCTTGGAAGAGATCCCGCCGAACTACGAATCGGTCGAAGGATTCAATATCATCTCCGACAGTTTCGGGGCAGGACAAGCCATGCCGGCGAAGATCGTCATCAAGAACGACGAAGCGATGGATAACGCCGAATACGTCGCGCTTGCCGAGCGGATCAGCCGCGAAGTCGGCAAGGTGGCGGGCGTGGATACCGTACGCAGCGCCAGCCGCCCGACAGGCGAAGAGATTAAAGACTTCAGCGTGGCCGATCAAGCCGGAACGCTGAAAGAAGGATTAGGCAAAGCGGGCGACGGTTTGACCAAGATTCAAAACGGCTTGGCCGACGCCAGCAAACAAATGAGCGACAATGCGCCGAAGATCGAAGAGGCGGCCGCCGGCGCGGATAAGCTGGTCAGCGGTACGAACGATCTCAAGACCGGCGTCGCCGAGCTCGGCAACGGCTTGTCGCGGATCGAGACCGGCATTCGTTCCGGAGCGACCGGCGCGGGACAGTTGAAATCCGGTCTTCAGCAGATGAAAGCCAGCGCGCAGCAGTTGGCCGATGCCAACGCCAAACTGCTCGCCGGTTACGAGCAGGTCGGAACCGGCCTGAACGCGCTGAACGGCGGGATGTCGCAGATCGGCGATCAGTTGAAAGCTCTGTCGGGCGCGCTGAACGGCGTGCAAGGCAGCTTCGGCAGTCTGGAGAAGAAATTCCCGCAGCTGCTTCAAGACCGGGATTATCTGACGATCCGCGGCACGGTGATGCAATCAGGTCAAGGCACGGCCGCTCTGGCGCAAGCTTTCGGACAGATTCAAGGTCAAGTGTCGCAGGTCGCCGCGGGAATCGGGCAGGCCAACCAAGGATACGCGCAGGCCGTATCCGGCGGGCAGCAGCTCGCGGCAGGATTCGATCAACTGATCGCGGGCATCGATCAGCTCGAAAGCGGGCTGAATCAAGCCGCGGACGGTCAAGGGCAGATCGTCGGCAACGTGCCGTCGCTGACGAACGGACTCGACCAGCTTCAAGGCGGCCAAGAGCAGCTCGCCAAAGGCTTCCGCGACCTGTCGGGCCAATTGTCTCAATTGACGGACGGCCTCGATCAGAGCGTCGACGGTCTGAAGCAGGTCGGAGACGGACTGGGCTCCGCGCAGGATTATCTGGGCCAACTGCAAGAAAACTCGGATTCGCAGCTCGGCGGTTGGTTCGTGCCGAAAGAAGCGCTGGAGAATGCGGATTTCCAGAAAGTCTTCGATACCTACATGTCGAAAGACCGCAAGATCATGACGCTGGACGTCGTGTTGAAAGATAATCCGTACAGCACGCAAGCGCTGGCGAACATCGACGATATCCGGGCGGCAGTCGACCGCGGAACGCAAGGTACCAAGCTGGAACAAGCCGACGTGGCGATCAGCGGGGTAACCAGCACGTTCGCCGATCTGCAGACGGTATCGAACAACGACTACAGCCGAACGGTCTATCTGATGATGGGCGGTATCCTGCTGATCCTGATTCTGCTTCTGCGTTCGATCGTGATGCCGATCTACCTGATGCTGTCGCTGTTCGTGACGTATTATGCGGCACTCGGCGTGACGGAAGCGATCTTCGTGCATCTGCTCGGCTACTCGGGCATCACATGGACGACGCCGTTCTTCGGTTTCGTCATGCTGATCGCGCTCGGCGTCGATTACAGCATCTTCTTGATGGACCGCTTCAACGAACATCGCGATCTCGATCCGAGAGAAGCGATCGTCCATGCGATGCGGAACATGGGCACGGTCATCTTGTCGGCCGTTCTGATCCTCAGCGGCACGTTCGCTTCGATGATTCCGTCGGGCGTGCTGTCGATGATGCAGATCGCGACGGTCGTATTGGCCGGGTTGGTCATTTACGCGCTTTTCATGCTTCCGTTCTTCGTGCCCGTCATGGTGAAGACGTTCGGGAAAGCGAATTGGTGGCCGTTCGTGAAGGAAGACGGCGGGGAAAGCAGGAAATAAACTTCGTTAAAGAATATGGAAACAAGAAAATCGGTGTCCGAATCTTTCGGCACCGATTTTTTTATTTGCGGATAAAAGGGAAGAAGCAAGATATCAGGAGATCGCAAAACATTTTTTGGATTTTTAAACTAAACAAAGAGTTTTTTAGTATAATTCAAGATGGGATTACATATTTATCTAAAACGGAGGTGTGACATGTTTTTACCGAGAAGGGTTAAAAGAAAGATTATTTCTTCTATTGCTGCATCGTCGCTGGTACTGACTCCTTTTTCGTCTGTTTTTGCCGCAACTGGTTTTACCGATATCGACAGCTCTTATGCGAAAAGCGCAATCGAAGAGTTGGCGAGCAAAGGTATACTTAACGGACAAAGCGACGGCAAGTTTAATCCTACGTCCCAAATTTCACGTCAAGATTTTGCAGTCGTGTTAGCAAGGGCTTTGAAGTTGGATACTTCGTCTCCGACACAGATGCCTTCTTTTACTGATGTTCCCAGATCAAGTTACGCTTATGGAGCTATTGAAGCATTAAGCAAAGCTGGACTTATTTCGGGTGTGGGAGATCGTAAATTTGGTATGGGTCAATCACTTACACGGGAACAAATGGCAGTACTCTTTGTTCGCGCTTTGGGTGCGAATCCAGCCGGAAAAGGAAATTCTTTGAGTTTCTCCGACGTCGCTTCTATTTCTTCATGGGCTAAAGATTCCGTGGGCTATGCAGTGAGCGAAGGTTACATGCAAGGCGTTGCAAAAGATAAATTTGATCCCAAAGGCATAGCTGACCGGCAACAGGTAGCAGTAATTACTTTGAACTTTATCAAAAACGATTCCTCTGTTCCGACAAATCCTACCGACCCGTCCGGTCCGTCAGTTCCTTCTGCTCCTCTTGCGATTCTTCCTGCCGGAACGTTAAGCGTTCCGGCAGGCGATACCCTCCAATTATCGGTAACGGGTTCAACCGGCCCGGTGGTCTGGTCGGTCGAAGGTAACGGAACTATCGATCAAACCGGGAAGTTTAGAGGATCTTCAGAGGGGACGGCTACGATTACTGCTGTTGTAGACGGTAAAACATTAACCCGATCGGTTAAGGTCACGACGGTGGGCGTTGCGGTCACAGGCATTACGCTAAATCAGACGGCTTTGACTTTATATGCAGGCGGAGGGGCGGCTCAATTAATGGCTACCTTGTCACCGGATAACGCCGCGAACAAAAATGTAACATGGAGCAGCAGCAATCCTTCTGTTGCTTCGGTCAGCGCAAACGGACTGGTCACTCCGCTTACTGTCGGAACCGCTACGATTCAGGCGACATCAAGCAATCCGTCCGTCTCGGCGGCTGCTAGCGTAACGGTTGTTCCGAGTTTTGTTCCGCCGCCGATAACCCAAACTCCGCCTCCTGTTTCTTCAAGTACTTTGACAAGCATCCAGACTCCTACGCCGATTACCGGTCTTGTGAACGGTACGGCTAAGACTGCCGTGGCTCTCGGACTGCCGAGCACAGTGTCGATTACGACCGATTCAGGAACAAAAAATGCGGCTGTGACTTGGAACGTAGCGGATTCGAATTACAACCCGTCCCAGACGACTTCTCAAACATTTACAGTAAACGGAACCGTAACTCTTCCGTCGGGAGTAGCCAATCCAAATAACGTGCCGTTAACTACGCAAATAAGCGTCTCGGTCAATTCACAATCGGCGAATGTGACAGTGACCGACGTGACTCCTTCTTCCGGACCGGCTGCAGGCGGTACCACGATCACTATAACGGGTACCGGGTTCACGCCGGGAGCGACAGTCACGGTCGGCGGAAACGCCGCAACGTCAATCACGGTAGACTCTCCTACGCAAATTACAGCAACGACGCCGGCGGGAACGGCAGGAGCGGTAGGCGTAAGCGTAACGACGACAGGCGGAACGGCAACGGCTAACGGTGCCTTTACGTATATCGCGGCACCGACGATCGCCAGCGTCAGTCCGACATCCGGACCGGCTGCAGGCGGTACGACGATCACGATCACGGGCACCGGATTCACTTCCGAATCGACGGTAATAGTCGGTGGATCAATCGGCGGGGTGAATGCCACGAACGTAAACGTGGTATCTCCGACGCAAATAACTGCGGTTACTCCGCCGGGAACCGCAGGGGCCAAAAGTGTAAGCGTGACGACGGCAGGCGGAACGGCAACGGCTAACGGTGCCTTCACGTATATCGCGGCACCGACGATCGCCAGCGTCAGTCCGACATCCGGACCGGCTGCAGGCGGTACGACGATCACGATTACCGGCACCGGATTCACTGCCGGGTCGACGGTCACGGTCGGCGGAAACGCCGCAACGGCAATCACGGTAGACTCTCCTACGCAAATCACGGCAACGACGCCGGCCGGGACGGCAGGAGCGGTAGGCGTAAGCGTAACGACGGCAGGCGGAACGGCAACGGCTAACGGTGCCTTCACGTATATCGCGGCACCGACGATCGCCAGCGTCAGCCCGACATCCGGACCGGCTGCAGGCGGTACGACGATCACGATTACCGGAACCGGATTCACTGCCGGGTCGACGGTTACGGTCGGCGGAAACGCCGCAACGTCAATCACGGTGGACTCTCCTACGCAAATCACGGCAACGACGCCGGCCGGAACGGCAGGAGCGGTAGGGGTAAGCGTGACGACGACAGGCGGAGCGGCAACGGCTAACGGTGCCTTCACGTATATCGCGGCACCGACGATCGCCAGCATCAGTCCGACATCCGGGCCGGCTGCAGGCGGCACGACGATCACGATTACCGGCACCGGATTCACTGCCGGGTCGACAGTCACGGTCGGCGGAAACGCCGCAACGGCAATCACGGTGGATTCCTCGACGCAAATCACGGCAACGACGCCGGCCGGGACGGCAGGAGCGGTAGACGTAAGCGTGACGACGGCAGGCGGAACGGCAACGGCTAACGGCGCCTTCACGTATATCGCGGCACCGACGATCGCTAGCGTCAGTCCGACATCCGGACCGGCTGCAGGCGGTACGACGATCACGATTACCGGCACCGGATTCACTGCCGGGTCGACGGTCACGGTCGGCGGAAACGCTGCAACGGCAATCACGGTAGACTCTCCTACGCAAATTACAGCAACGACGCCGGCCGGAACGGCAGGAGCAGTAGGCGTAAGCGTAACGACGGCAGGCGGAACGGCAACGGCTAACGGTGCCTTCACGTATATCGCGGCACCGACGATCGCTAGCGTCAGTCCGACATCCGGGCCGGATACGGGCGGTACGACGATCACGATTACCGGCACCGGATTCACTGCCGGGTCGACGATTACGATCGGCGGAAACGCCGCAACGGCAATCACGGTGGACTCCTCGACGCAAATCACGGCAACGACGCCGGCCGGGACGGCAGGAGCGGTAGGGGTAAGCGTGACGACGGCAGGGGGAACGGCAACGGCTAACGGTGCCTTCACGTATACCGCGGCACCGATGATCGCCAGCGTCAGTCCGACATCCGGGCCGGCTGCAGGCGGCACGACGATCACGATTACCGGCACCGGATTCACTGCCGGGTCGACAGTCACGGTCGGCGGAAACGCCGCAACGTCAATCACGGTGGATTCCTCGACGCAAATCACGGCAACGACGCCGGCCGGGACGGCAGGAGCGGTAGACGTAAGCGTGACGACGGCAGGCGGAACGGCAACGGCTAATGGCGCCTTTACGTATATCGCGGCACCGACGATCACCGGCATCACTCCAAATTCCGGATCGACAGCGGGCGGTACAATAATCACGATCACCGGTACCGGATTTGTGACGGGAGCGACGGTTACGGTTGGCGGAAACGCCGCAACGTCAATCACTGTGGATTCCTCTACACAAATTACAGCGACAACACCAGCTGGAGCAGCTGGAAATGCGGATGTCTCTGTAACTACGCCGGGCGGAACGGGTTCGTCTTTCGCAGGTTTTACTTACATTGATGGCCCCTGATAAAAAAGCATGATTCTATATAAAAAGCTGATTCCTGTAAGATACAGGAATCAGCTTTTTATATTTTATATTAGATTTTCTTTTCTGATAACTTAGGCATGACAACATCGAATCACTATTTTCACAAAGCGCTCCGCGCGCTCAAAATATATTTCGCTTCGTCCAGCGGATTGATCCCGCTTCGAGCGCGGACGGCTTCCGTGCCTTCCGGGGCGTCTCGGTAGCCTTCGAACGAAGCGGTCATGACGCCTTTGCCTCCGCTGAACGAACGCAGCGTCGCGAAGTAATCCATCGAAGTGGCGGCGGGTACGGTGCCTTCGACGACGAAGCGTGCGCCTTCCGCAGCGGGCGCGGCGAATTCGGCCCGCATGCGGGACAGATCGCTCATCACGCGGCCCGCGTATTCTTCCGGTACGGAGATGCGGAAACGAAGCACCGGCTCCAGCAGCTTGGTTCCGCCGGAGGCCAAGCCGTTCATGATGCCCATCGGCGTCGCGATCACGAAATCGAGCGGATGCGTATGCCAGACGTGATGCTGGCCGTACGTCAACGTGACGATCAGATCCGTCACCTCCCAGCCGTGCAAGCCCTGCTTGAGCGCTTCCGGCACGCGGCGTTCCACTTCGTTCTGATAAGCCGGAAGGATATCGTCCGCCCGCGCTTCGGAGCGGTAGACCAGACCGCTGCCGCGCGCTCCCGGCTCGATGCGGAAATGCAGGATCGCCCAGCAGGGCTTGGGCGCCAGATAGGCGACTCGGCCTTCGCAGACCGCGGCCGGCGTTTCTTTGTAGATGACGGCCGGCGGTCCGAAGCCGACACGGAGACCGAAACGCGAGTACATGATGCTGGCCAGCACTTCGAGCTGGATCGTGCCCATCATGCGCACATGCAGCTCCCGCAGTTCCGGCAGCCAAGCGAGACCGAGCAGCGGGTCCTCGTCCGTCAATTCCCGCAGCGCTTCGGCGGTGCGGGTATAATCGGCTTCGCTCTCCGGCAGCACGCGCGCCGTCAACAGCGGCACCGCCATCTCGGGCGTTGTCGGCACGAGCGCCGGATCGCCGATCTTGTCGCCGATGGCGGCGTCCGTCAATCCGTAGACGGCGGCGATGTCCCCCGGCTTGATCTCGCCGGCGTCCACGAGCTTCAGCCCGTCGAGCACGCGAATCTGCGTGATTTTCTGTTCGGTCTCGCGGCCTTCGAGCTTGACCGCGTCCCGATTGCGAAGCGTGCCTCCGTAGAGGCGCACCCAAGCGGCACGCCCCATCGAACGGTCGCGTTCGATCTTGAACACGATGCCGGACAGCGCAGGCCGAGGCGGCGGAGCCGGAAGAAAAGCCAGCATCGCGTCGAGCAGCTCGCCGATGCCGATCCCTTTCGCCGAGCAGCCGCAGCAAACCGGGAAGATGCGCCCCGACGCGGCGTACTCGGCAAGAAGAGAAACGGTCTCGTTCAGTTCCGGAACGTCGCCTTCGATATAACGCAGCAGCAGTTCTTCGTCGAACTCGGCGAATTTTTCGGCTGCGGCCGACCGGAAAGCGTCCTCTTCGTCAGTGGAAAGACCGGAGTCATCGGAAGGCGGCCCGGTTCGAGCCAGCGCGGAATGGGCCAGCCCGGGTTCGGCGAATGCGTTTTCGGCGAATCCGGCGTTTGCCGCGTTTTCTCGGCTTCGCCACAGCTCGCGCACGCCCGCGAACCCGCCTTCCTCGTCCGGCAGCGGACGCTGCACGGCCAGCGCGTTCGGCGACAGCAGGCGGGCGATGTCTGCCAAGGTACGCTCGAACGAAGCGCCGACCCGGTCCAGTTTGTTGACGTAAATCAGCGTGGGAATATTCATCAGGCGCAAAGCTTCCCACAGCACTTCGGTTTGAGCCTGCACGCCTTCGGCGGCGGAGACGATCAGCACCGCGCCGTCCATGACGCCGAGCGAGCGTTCGACCTCCGCCAGAAAATCCGCGTGGCCCGGCGTATCGACCAGATTGATCCGGGTTCCTTGCCAGAGCAGCGAAGCCGAAGCCGCTTTCACGGAAATGCCTCGTTCCCGTTCCACGTCGAGCGAATCGGTAGAGGTCGTGCCGTTGTCCACGCTGCCGGCGGCGCGAATGCTGCCGCTTCGGTAAAGCATATATTCGGTAGTCGTCGTCTTTCCGGCATCGATATGGGCGAAGATGCCGATATTGCGAACGGTTAAAGGCGAATGCAAGATGTCTCGACCTCGATTCTGCACGGATTGCCGAAACGACGTCCTTCAAGCGGATCGTCGGGACTCGGCATGTTATTGTACCATGCGGGCGGAAGTTGTTCGAAGCCTCCGCGATCACAAAAAAACGCTCGCCGACAAGGAAATTCCCGCGGCGGGCGTTTTTCGTCATTGTCTCCGAAACCGATTATCCGTTTTCTCGAGACGATCTCGAATTATTTTTGCTTTTTGATCGTATACGTGAATTCCCAGACGGCGGTATGGCCGGAATAGCGTCCGCGATTTTCCGTAACCGTGACTTGCAGTTTGACCGTTTTGCCCGAAGCCGATACGGACGACGCTTTGATCGTTCGGCTCGTTTCCGCGACATCGGGAATTTTGTCTTGCTCTTCGGCGTAGGCGTACAACTTGATGTTGTCCGCCGAGACGTTGACGCTCACGCCTTCTTCGATGTTCTTTCCGTTGACCTGCGCCTCCGTGTACCATTCGTTGCCGACATGGCTGTTCGAGATCAATCTCGCGCTTTGGAACGTGACCGAATACGTACCTGCGGCGGATGCCGCGTGCGGCGCGAAAAGACCTCCCAGCGCAAGCGCGAACACGACCAGCAGGATTCCCGATGCTTTCGTAACCATCCTGTTCATTGCTCAAACTCCTTCTTTTATAGGAAATGGGAAACAAACCTATTTTATAGAAAAATGAAATTTGCGTGTAGAGGCTTTTTAAGAAAACAAGCTTCCTTTTTGTGGGTAAATGGGTTAAGACGGTGCTTGCTTCCGCCATGCGGAGCAAAAGAAAAGCGACAGCGAGGAGGCAGATATCAAAATGGAACGCGCATCTTGGAAAGAAGCGGTGGTGTACCAGATCTATCCGCGAAGCTTCATGGACAGCAACGGGGACGGCATAGGCGATCTGCGGGGCATCATCATGAAGCTCGATTATCTCAAAGAATTGGGCGTGGACGTGATCTGGCTGTCGCCGGTGTACAAATCGCCTAACGACGACAACGGCTACGATATCAGCGATTATCAAGACATCATGGACGAATTCGGCACGATGGCGGATTGGGACGAACTGCTCGCCGGTCTGCACGAACGCGGCATCAAATTGATGATGGACTTGGTCGTCAACCACACGTCGGACGAGCATCCGTGGTTCGTCGAGTCCGTTAAGCATCCGGAAGGCGAATACGGGGATTATTACGTCTGGCGCGACGCGGCTCCGGACGGCGGCCTGCCGAACAACTGGGAATCGTTTTTCAGCGGTCCGGTCTGGGAATACAACGAGGAGCGCGGGCAATATTATCTGCATCTGTTCTCCAAGAAGCAGCCGGATCTCAATTGGGAGAATCCCAAGGTACGCCGCGCCGTCTACGACATGATGAAGTTCTGGCTGGACAAAGGCGTGGACGGATTCCGCATGGACGTCATCAACCTGATCTCCAAAGTGGAAGGGCTGCCTTCGAACGGAGAAGCTCCCATCGCGGACGGCAGCATGTATTACGTCGACGGACCGCGCATCCACGAGTTTTTGCGGGAGATGAACGAAGAAGTGCTGTCGAAATACGACGTGATGACCGTCGGCGAGATGCCGGGCGTCACGGTCGAAGAAGCGAAGAAGTATACGGCCGAAGAACGGCGCGAGCTTCAGATGATCTTCCAATTCGAGCATATGCGTCTGGACGGCGGTCCCGGCGGCAAATGGGATATCGTGCCGTGGAAGCTGCCGCAGTTCAAAGCGGTCATGCATAAATGGCAGATCGGACTGGCGGAAAAAGGCTGGAACAGCCTCTATCTGAACAACCACGATCAGCCTCGGATGGTCTCGCGTTTCGGCAACGACGGCGAATACCGCGTTCCGTCGGCCAAGCTGCTCGGCACGCTGCTGCATACGCTCAAAGGCACGCCGTACGTCTATCAAGGCGAAGAGCTCGGCATGACGAATGTGAAGTTCGCGATGATCGACGATTACAAAGACATCGAGAGCTTGAACATGTACAACGAGCGGGTCACGCACGGCGGCGCCGATCCGGGCACGGTCATGGCGGCGATCCAGACGCGAGGACGCGACAACGCGCGGACGCCGATGCAGTGGAACGACGGCGATTACGCGGGCTTCACGACAGGGACGCCGTGGATCGAGGTCAATTCGAATTACGTGACGATCAACGCGGAGCAGCAGACACGCGATCCCGATTCGGTGTTCGGTTATTACCGGAAGCTGATCGCCCTGCGCAAAGAACATCTCATCTTGACCTACGGCGATTACGAGCTGCTGCTGCCGGATCACGAGACGATCTACGCGTATACCCGTACGCTCGGCGAAGAGACTTGGCTGATCGTGCTGAACTTCAGCACGGAGCCGACGGTTTTCGACTGGCCGCCGAAGCTGGCGAACGGCGAGAAATCGCTGATCATCGGCAACTACGGCGAAGACGGAATGGACGACGCGCAGTGGAGACCTTACGAAGCCAGGGTCTATTCGATCAAGCAAGCAATCGGTTAAAATAGCAATAGGCAGAAGATGCCAAATCAGAAAAAGAAACGGTGGGGCTGGCTATGGACGGAAGGTACGGAGGAAGCGGCGGAGACGACGATCGCGCGCGCCGCGCGGCAAGAAGAGAAGACGACGGGCCGGAAGGAGGAGGACGTCCGCGTATCGAATTGGATAAGCGTCCGGGCGGCGAACCTTATCGCGACGCTTACCGGGACGATCGCGATCGGCAGGGCCCGTATCGGCAGGACCCTTACCGAAGAGATCCTTACAGGGAAGATCGCTATCGCGACGATCGTTACCGTCATGCCGGAAACGGCCGGATCTCGCGCGCGGATTACGTGCCCAGCGGCTTGTCGCCGTGGCGGCATATCTGGCTGCATCCGAGATTGGTAGCCCGGGATTTTCTGTATTCGGCCGACCCGCTGCGGAACGCGCTGCTGCTCGCTCTGATCGCGGGATGTTTTACCGCGCTGAACACGGCGTCTACCCGAAACTGGGGAGACGATATGTCTACCGGCGGGCTGATCGCGAGCGTCGTCATCGTCGGCTTGATCGGCGGACTGTTGACCTATTATCTGGGCGCTTGGCTGCTTAAGGTGGTCGGCGGATGGTTGGGCGGAGTCGCTTCGACCTCCGAGATGCGGATTATCAGCGGCCGGATTCAAGGCATGCTGTCGATCATGGTCGGTTTGTTCTGGATTCCGGAACTGCTCATCGCGGGCAAAGAGAATTTCACGCTGCTCACGCCCGTCTTGGACGCAAACTTGACTCGAAGCCTGCTGTATTTCGGCGTGAGCATGCTCGAATTAGCAGGCAGCGTGTGGTCGGGGATATTGATTCTGCACGCGACGGGCGAAATTCACGGGTTCTCGGCTTGGAAAGCGCTGCTCATGTACGTGATCGTCACCATTATCGGAATGCTGATCGCCTTCATTCTGATATTCTTGGTGATCATGATCGTCGGGACCGTCATCACCGGATTCAGCTTGTAAAAGATCCAACCGGAAAAAGACTTTCAACAAGAAAGGCGCTCTATGCAAAAACGTCCGCGTATCGGCAGCCGATCGCGGACGTTGCTTACTCTTTTTTCTTTTTTCGGCTTATTCGGCAGGGCTCAAGATCTGTACGTCGCGCCCGGCGATGGTCGTCGAACCGCTCAGCGAATCGCCGGTCAGCAGGTTCGCGTAGCGGCCGCCGAGCTCGTAAGACGCTTCGTCGGCATTGTGGTTCATGACGAACAGGAATTCTTGGCCGTCTTTGACCCGTTTGGTCACCTCGACGCCCTGCGGCGTATCGAGCAGCGGCTTGATGCCTTTGTCCGCGCAGAGGTGTTCCAGCAGTCCGTCCAAGAACGGCTGCTCCGGATCGGAAGCGACATAGTAGGCTTGACCTTTGCCGAAACGGTTGCGGGTGAGTACCGGCATGTCTTTGTAGAAATCTTCTCCGTAACGGGCCAGCGTCTCGGCGCCTTCCGTATGCAGCAGATCGCACAGCATGCCGCACTCGTATTCGCCGTTCAAGCTGCCCAGCTCGCCTGCGAGCACGATTTTGTTGCGCATATCCGGGAACAGCGCGTCGATTTCTTCGACCCAGATGCCCAGCAGTTCGCGGAGTTCGCCCGGGTAGCCGCCCGTCGTGACGAGGTCCGATTCGTTGACGATGCCGCTGAAGAACGTGGTCAGGAAAGTGCCGCCCGACTGAACGAAAGCTTCCAGCTTGCCGCTCAGTCCCGGCTTGACCATATACAAGACCGGCGCGATGACGATATCGTAGCCGCCGAAATCGGAATCGACGCTGATCAGATCGACCGGCACGTTGCGTTCGTAGAACGATTTGTAATACTTGTGGATCTGATCGACGTAGTTCAGCGCGACGGTCGGTCCGCTGGATTTCTCGACGGCCCACCAGTTTTCCCAATCGAACAGGATGCCCACTCTGGCCGGAAGGCGCGAGTCGAGCAGGCGATCGCCGAGATCGCCGAGTTCGCGTCCGAGTTCCGACACTTCGCGGAAGACGCGGGTGTTCTCGTGGCCGACGTGTTCGATGACCGCTCCGTGGTATTTCTCGCACGCGCCGACCGAACGGCGAAGCTGGAAGAACATGACCGTGTCCGCGCCGTGCGCGACTGCTTGGTAGCTCCATAAACGCATGACGCCCGGACGTTTGAGCGAGTTGTACGGCTGCCAGTTCTGTTGGCTCGGCGTCTGCTCCATCAGCATGAACGGATCGCCGTTTTTGAGCCCGCGCATCAGATCGTGGGCCATGGCGGTGTAGCTCACCGGCGTCTGAAGGCCCGGGTAGTTGTCCCACGAAACGATGTCCATCTCTTTGGCCCACTTGAAGTAGTCGAGCTGCTTGAAGAAGCCCATCAGGTTGGTGGTGACGACGGAATTCGGGATATGCTTTTTGATCGCGGCTTGTTCCAGCTTGTAGCAGTCCAACATGCTGTCGGAATTGAAGCGGGAGTAGTCCAGCGAGATTCCTTGGAACGTGGAATTGTTATTTCCCCAATGCTCGCTCAAATTGTTCGGCACGACGATCTCGTCCCAATCGTAGAACGTATGCCCCCAGAAATTCGTGTTCCATGCCCGGTTCAGGCGGTCGATCGTGCCGTAGCGTTCTCTCAGCCAGACCCGGAAAGCCTTTTCGCAGTTCTCGCAGTAGCAGTCGCCGCCGTATTCGTTGGAGACGTGCCAGACGAGCACCGCCGGATGGTCTTTGTAACGTTCGGCGAGCTTGTCTGCAATCGCTTCCGAATATTTGCGGTAAGTCGGGCTGTTCGGGCACGAGTTGTGGCGTCCGCCGAATTTGCGCTTGCGGCCGTCCGCGTCCGTGCGCAGAACGTCGGGATACCGTTTGGCCATCCATGCCGGATGCGCGGCCGTGCTGGTTGCCAGGCAAACGTAGGTGCCGTTCGCATGCAGGCCGTCGATCAGTTCGTCGAGCCATTCGAAATTGTAGGTCGTCTCGTTGGGTTGGTTCAAAGCCCAAGCGAATACGTTAACCGTGGCGATGTCGATCCCTGCCAATTTGAACATCCGAAGGTCTTCGCGATGGGTGGCTTCGTCCCATTGTTCCGGGTTGTAGTCGCCCCCGTAAAAAATTTTGGGGAGTTTGGTGCTGATCATTTAGGTCACCTCGACATATAAGAATAATTCTATGTTAATCCAAGTCGAAATATTATAAAATATAATAAAAAGGGAGAAGCGTATAAGAAAAAAGAAATATTCGGTTCCGAAGGGGATACAGCGATGAACAGCGCGCACAGAAGATATTTTACGGAACTCAAAGACCAGCCTCTGCCGCTCTACATGGAGAGCATCGGGTACAATCCCGATCAGGAATCGTTCGTGCGTCCGGACGGATATAACTGTTACCATTGGCTGCAAACGGTCGGCGGAAGAGGCGAATTCACGATGGGCGGCGTTCGATATTTGCTCGAGAAAGACTCGGGCATCCTGCTGCTTCCGGGCGAAGCGCACGAATACCGGCCGCTGGAAGGACGCTGGGAAACGTATTACATGACGTTCGGCGGAGCGCAGGCCGGAGCGATCCTCGGGACGCTGGGCCTGCCGGTATCGTCGTATTACGGATGGGACAGAGAAGCGGAATTGGGCACTTTCGTGCCTTCGCTGCTAGGCGGGATCGGCGGCGAACGCGACGTGTCCGGGCTCAGCATCTCCGTCGAAGTGTATCGGTTCTTGACGCTGCTCAAGAAGGACGGGCGGGTCAACCGGCTGCCTTCGCTTTCGAATTCGGTCAGAAGACTGACGCCGGTGCTGGAATTTCTGGACCGCTACTATGCCGATGCGGATATCGGACTCGAAGACATGGCCCGTCGCGCGGATATCACGCCGCGGCATCTGAATACGCTGTTCAAGCAGGCGTTCGGCATGACCGCCTACGCTTACTTGATTCTTTTGCGGCTTCGCAAGGCCAAAGAGATGATGACGCTGCATCCCCGCATGACGGTCAAAGAAGTCTCGGGACTGGTCGGGTTCCGGGACGCCAGCCATTTCGTGGCGACGTTCCGCAAACAGGAAGGCGTGACTCCGGAGCAGTTTCGCGCTTTGCATTAAGAGGTATAGGCATTAAGAGGTGCAGGAAGGAATCGCGGCGACGAACCGCGAATTGCTGTTCAAGCGCGTTTTGATCCTCCGAACGTCGGCGGGGCGCCGTTTCGGCCGGTTTCCGGTAGGGTCGCGTGCGGAATGAAAGGTACAAGCCGAGGAGATGGACGCAGAATGAAATTAGGAAAAAACGAAAAGCTGCTGCTGATCGGAGATTCGGTGACCGACGCGGGAAGAGCTTTTCCGATCGGTTACGGAAACGGTCTCGGGAACGGTTACGCGGCGCAGGTCAACGCTTTGCTGCAGACCGGATATCCCGAACTGAACGCGCTGGTGCTGAATACGGGCATCAGCGGCAATACGGTGCGCGACCTTAAGAAACGTTGGCAGACCGACGTGCTGGATCTGAAGCCCGACTGGCTCTCGATCATGATCGGCATCAACGATGTCTGGCGGCAGTTCGATACGCCGGGCGAGATGCAGCCGTTCATCGCGCTGGACGAATACGAAGCCGCGCTGCGCGAACTGCTGGATGCCGCGCAGCCGGGATTGAAAGGCCTGATTCTGATGACCCCGTATTATATGAGCGGTCAAGAAGATTCGATGCGTTCGACGATGGACCGCTACGGCGCCGTGATCAAGCGTCTGGCCGGCGACTACGGCGCGGAACTCGTCGATACGCAGGCGGCGTTCGACCGGATGGGGCATCACGTCATTCAAGCGTCGCTGTCCAACGGTTGGGACCATGTGCATCCCAATGCCGTCGGAAGCATGCTGTTGGCGCGAGGCGTGCTGAACGCGTTGGATTTCGAGTGGGAACGCAGTTAAGCGGCGCCAAGGCGAATCTGTAAACGACCATTTCACGATGCGGAGGGAACAAGCTTATGAACGAACACGAATGGAAAGGCGTCAAACCGGAACCGGTATCCCCTTACCGGGCGGTGCTCGGAGAAGGCCCTTGCTGGCTCGAAGACCGTCAGCAGTTGATGTGGATCGATATCGAAAGCAAACAGCTTCGGTTCTACGATCCGGAGAGCGGCAGCGAAGACGTTCACGAACTGCCTTCGAGAATCGGGACGGCAGCCGGATATTCGGAAGAACAAGTGGTCGTCGCGCTCGAAGACGGCTTCGCTTTCTATGACTTGAAGACCCGCGAACATCAAGCGATCCATGATCCGGAACGCCGCGAAGACAACCGGTTCAACGACGGCAAATGCGACGCGGCCGGACGTTTCTGGGCCGGTACGATGAGCTTGGTCGGCAAAGACAAGCAGGGCGCTTTCTACCGCATGGACAACGATCTGAGCGTCCGGCACGTGTTCGGCGAAGTGTCGACCTCCAACGGTCTGGGTTGGAGTCCGGACGGAACCGTGATGTATTACATCGATACGGGTACCAAGCAGGTGCGGGCTTTCGAATTCGACGTCGAAAAAGGCGAACTCGGCGCGGACCGGATCGTGGTTTCGTTCGAAGAAGAGGAAGGTTGGCCCGACGGCATGACAGTGGACGCGGACGGCGATCTGTGGATCGCTCATTACGGCGGAGGCCGCGTCAGCAAATGGGATCCCGTCGCCGGATTGAAACTCGGCGAGATTCTGCTGCCGGCCGACAACGTGACGAGCTGCGCGTTCGGCGGCGCCGACCTCGGCGATTTGTATATCACGACCGCGCAGGACGGCTTGTCCGACGAGCAAAAAGCGCAGCAGCCGCTTGCCGGCGCGCTGTTCGTTTGCCGGCCGGGACCGAAAGGTCAGCCGATGCATTCTTTCAAACGGTCGTAAGCGAAGGCAGGGAACGCGAAGCCCGGATCGATGCGGGCGGCGCGAAGCTGCTTAGCTCGGCGCGGCGGCCGCACGGCAAGGGCAAGCAAGGTCAGACCGGTTTCGACGGCAGGCTCCTTATCGGGAGCCTGCCGTTTTTCTTTATGCCCGGACATCGTCTTTTCCCGGGCAAAAGAAGCGCTGCGCATGGTCGCCGCCGCCCGCGTATGGTACGATAGTCGATGAAAATACAGCAGTTCGACAGAACGGGAGGACAATCTAGCGTGAGAGTAGTAGCGGGGGAAGCCAAAGGAAGACCCCTTAAAGCGGTGCCGGGCAGCGGAACGCGTCCGACGACCGATAAAGTCAAAGAAGCGATATTCAGCATGATCGGTCCGTTCTTCGAGGGAGGAACGACGCTGGACCTGTTCGCCGGAACCGGAGGATTGGCGATCGAAGCGCTCAGCCGCGGCATGGAGCATGCGATCTTGGTCGACGCCGATGCGAAAAGCATCGAAGTCGTGCGCGCCAACCTCAAAGCGACGGGATTCGAACGGAGAGCCGAAGTTTACCGCAACGATGCGCAGCGAGCGCTCAAAGCGTTGAGCAAACGGGATACGAAACTCGACCTGATCTTTCTCGATCCGCCTTACCGCATGAAGAACGGCGACGAACTGATGCGGCAGATGGAAGAAACGGGACTGCTCGAGTCCGGCGCGGTGGTGGTGCTGGAATACGAATCTTCGTACGAATATCCCGAGACGGTCGGTTCTTTCTCGCTCAGACGCAAAGCGGTTTACGGCGAGACGGCCGTCTCGATCTACCATTGGGAACCGGAGAACCGCGAAGCGTCGCGGCCGGAAGAGGAGGAATCGGAGTCGTGAGCGAACAAGAAAGCAGAATCGAACGGATCGCCGTATACCCGGGAAGTTTCGATCCCGTGACGCTGGGGCATATGGACATCATCCATCGCGCCGCCAAACAGTACGACCGCTTGATCGTTGCCGTGTTGAACAATTTGAGCAAAAAGCCGCTGTTCAGCGTCGAAGAACGGGCCGAACTGCTTCGTCAGGCGACGAGCGATCTGCCCAACGTCGAAGTGGACGTGTTCCGCGATCTGCTCGTCAACTATGTGGAGCAGAAAAAAGCGCAGGTCGTCGTGCGCGGCGTGCGTTCGGTCACGGATTTCGAGTACGAGCTGCAAATCGCGACGACCAACCGCAAGCTGAACGAAAACGTGGAAACGATCTTCATGATGACCAATCCGCTGTATTCGTACTTGAGTTCGAGCGTGGTCAAAGAAATCGCGCAGTTCGACGGAGACGTAAGCGAGCTGGTGACGCCCGAAGTCCAAGCGGCGCTCAAAGCCAAACTGCACGGCGGCGAATAAGCGGCGCGTTCTCGCGGGAACTCAGCAAGCGGGAGGAGATGAACGACCATGATGACGCTGCGCTCCAAACTGCCGCGGATCCGGACTTTGGCTTATTTGGCGTGTCTGGCCCTGCTGGTCTACGTCATGGTGTATATGCCTACGCCTTACACGATCGAACGGCCGGGCAGCGCGGACGAGATTCGTCCGATGGTGCAGGTCGCCGGCGGCGACGAGCAGGAACGGGGGACGTTCATGATGACCACGGTCTCGGTGACCTACGCCAATCTGGCGCTGCTCGGTTTGTCGTTGTTCGACGACAATGCGGATATCGGCAAACGCAATACGGACCAAGACGACGACGAGTACCGGATCACGCAGCAGTATTACATGAATTCGTCCCAATCGTCGGCGATCGCGGCGGCTTACCGGGAAGCGGGCGTCAAGTTCGACGTGAAAACGGAATACGTGTTCATCACGACGGTACCGGATCGCGACCCGCAGCAAAAAGAATTCGTGGCCGGAGACAAGATTACGGCCGTGGACGGCCGCAAAGTCGCCACGTTGGAAGGATTGCGCAAACTGCTGGAAAACTATTCGGCCGGAGATTCGGTCGAAGTGTCGTTGGATCGGGGAGGAAATGCGGTCAAGCAGCGGGTGAAGCTGGTCGATATTCCGAACGAAGACGGCACGACCCGGGCCGGGTTCGGCGTATCGACGGGCGAAGTGCTCAGCATCGAACCCGGAAGCCGAGCGGACGTCGTGCATTTTATTCAGACCCAGGTCGGCGGGCCTTCGGCGGGCTTGATGTTCACGCTGGAGATCTACAATCAGTTGACGCCGGGCGACTTGACGCGGGGGTACCGCATCGCGGGCACCGGCACGATCAAGTCCGACGGAACGGTCGGCGAGATCGGCGGCGTGCAGCATAAGATCGTCGCGGCGGAGCGCAAGAACGCGGATATCTTTTTCGTGCCGGAAGCCAATTACGCCGACGCGAAAAAGAAATTGGACGAGACGCGCGGCCGATTGGAGCTGGTGTCCGTCAAAACGCTTCAGGACGCGCTCGATTACATCGACCGGCTGCCGGTCAAAAATTAAAATTCGGCGATCGGCGGCGCGTAATAGTCGGCGTACATCTCCCGAATATCCGGCGAAGGAAACGCCGAAGCGTGAACGGCGGAAGCTTGAACGTCCAGGGCGAGCTGCGGATGAGGAAAATCCGCGGCGCGCACGACGACGGGAAGCTTCGCCGTTTTTTTCATGGTTTTGAGCAGCCGTCTTCCTTTCGGCGAGAAGCCGAGCACGCGGAGATACTGCGGTCCGCGGGCGAGGCTGTCGCGGCCGAACGTCGGGCCGCGGTGGTTCAGCAGCGCGTGCGCCAGCAGCCGCTGAAGCCGGGTGCGCGTATAGCGCTTGGTCTTGATAGCGGCGAGCAGCGCCTCCACGCCCGGTTCGGGCAGGCGCGGCAGCGCGGCCGCGATGCGGTGTTCCAAGCCCTCGGCGGCTTCGGGGACGAGGGCCAGCTCTTCCGGCGCGCGGGTAATCAGCGCGGCGAAGAGAGGCTGCGCCAGCGCCTCCCAGCCGGAAGGCAGCATGCGGCCGGCTTCGGCTTCTCGCCGCAGCACGCGCAGCGAGGAGGCGGGCAGGTACGCGGCGGCCTCGTTTAGGCCGCTTTCGCCGCGGGCGATCGCGGCGCGCACCGCGGTCGCGCTGGCGATGCTCCCGCCCGCGGGCAGGCCGGCGTCGTGGTAGCCGGCCTGTTCGCGCCGCACGGCGAGCGGCGTCATGGTGCTGGCGAGGCGGCGCAGCGCCAGCACGTAATGCAATCCGAGCGTATCGTTCGGATTGCCCAGCAGGGCGGCGGCCGCGGCGGAATCGCCGCCGCCCTGCTCGGAGGCCGCCTTCGCGTAGGCGGCCGGGAAGCTCAGGCCCGCGGCCAGGGCCTGACGCAGCGCTTCGCGCATAGCGGGCGTCTCGCCGCCTTCCATGCGCGAAGCCAGCAGGGCGAGCGGCGCGATCTCGCCGCTCTCGCTGCCGAAACAGACGCTGTCCGCGACGCCCGTGGCGTCAAGCAGCGACACCGCGCCGAATGCGAACCATTCCGCGGGCTGCATCGCGTAGAGAATCGGCAGTTCCAGCACCAGATCGACGCCCGCGGCCAGCGCCATCTCCGCGCGCGCCCGCTTGGACAGCAGCGCGGGTTCGCCGCGCTGGGTGAACGGGCCGCTCATGACGGCGATCGACGCTTCGGCGCCCGAAATTTCGAGCGATCGCCGCAGATGCAGCAGGTGTCCGTTATGGAACGGGTTGTATTCGACGACCAAACCGACGGTTTTCATGGAAATTCAGGCTCTCCTCTCTTAACAGGGAACAAAAGATATGATAGAATAAAGATTCGTCCGGCGTGACAAGGTCTGCCGCTTGGCAGTCCGGAATTCAATGCCGCAAGGAGTCGCGAGCGAATGGCGCGAAGCGATCCGCGCTTCTCCTAAGCTTACACGCGCGAAAGCTCGGGCGAAAGGGCGAAACTTCGTCTTAACCCGCGCCGTGCGCCGAAAAGGGCGTAAATGAAAAATACTTGACTGACTGTTGACAAAACGGAAGTGAAGTCGATATAATAACTTTGTTTGTTTGGAGTGATGAATATGCGTCTGCATTTGCGCAGAACGATTCAAAACGGCGAACCGGTTCGTTTGGACGGCAATGTGCCGGTCGAACGATCGATCGAAGGTCGCACGGACGTGATTTCCGCTTCTCCTTTCCAAGCCGATTTGACGGCTTATCCGTCGCTGGACGGCATGGTTGAAGTTCGCGGAACGCTGACGGGACATTTGGATATGGTTTGCTCGCGCTGTCTGGAGCCTGCTCACGTCGATCTGCATATTCCGTTCGAAGAACGGTTTAAGGAGCGCGAAGAGGGCGAGGAAGACCTCGAAGACGAAGAAGATTTCATCTTTTCGGATGAAGACGCCGTCGAATTGTCGCCGTATTTGGAAGAATACGTGACGCTGGGAATTCCGGCTGCTCCGCTCTGCAAGGAAGACTGCAAGGGCTTGTGCCAGACTTGCGGAACCAATCTCAACGAAACGGCCTGCGGCTGCGACAATACGGTAATCGACCCCCGGCTTGCCGGGCTTAAAGATTTCTTTAAGTGAGTATCGATACCGCCGCATGAATGAAGGCGGTTCGGCATGAACGCGACAGCGTTTCAGGCATGATGCACCCGGCCCTCGGGCCGGTTGACTTGAATAAGGAGGTGTTAAACATGGCAGTACCTCAACGTAGAACGTCCAAGACGCGCCGCGACAAACGTCGCACGCATTTCAAGCTGGCGGTGCCAGGCATGGTAAAGTGCGAACAATGCGGAGAGCTGAAACTGGCTCACCACGTATGCAAAGTTTGCGGAACTTACAAATCCAGAGAAGTTATTTCTCAATAATGAATGACGGAGCGCGAGCTTGAGTTCGCGGCTTCGGAATTCGCCAGCTTCACGGAAGCCTCGCCTTTTCGGCGGGGCTTTTCTTGTGCGCCGAAGTTGGCTCGAAGAGGAATCGGGTACGACGGAACGATTCGCTCCGCCGGAGCGATCTCGGGCCGTACGCTCCCGGCTTTTTCGTTTCTGCCTTTGCCGACGACGAAAGACGAGCTTTCCTCAAACGGACCGCCGGTTCGGAGCACCCCTTTCTTTTTCCGGAAGAATGATTTATACTAGCGGTTAGTACCAGGTTCTAAAAGTCGGCGCGGCGGACCTACATAATGAAGCGCACTGGATTGCGCGGCTTTCGCGAAGGCTCTGATTCAAAGGGGAAGCGGCCCGGAAACGGGCGCGAAATCGGATCGGCGCGTTCCCGGCGGATTTCCGTCCACGGATGGATTTCGCCGGGAACGCGCATGCATGAAAAGATACGGGCGGCGTAGGGCATGCCTTCAAATACGGGACTGTATGTGGAGCGCGCGTCCTAGGGAACGGCCGGTGTTCGGCGAACACCGGCATAAGGAGGAGACCGGCATCGAACGTTTACCGAAACGTCAGCGTCAGCAGAGGCTCGTCGAACTGATCGACGAGAATCCGTTCGTTACCGACCGGGAACTGACCCGCCGCCTCAAAGTCAGCATTCAGACCATTCGTCTCGACCGGATGGAGCTCGGGATTCCCGAGCTCCGCGAGCGAATGAAGCTGATGGCGGAACGTTCTTACGATCAGGTGCGGTCGTTGGCTGCGGAAGAAGTCATCGGCGACATTATTGATCTTCAACTCGACCGGAGCGGGATTTCGATCTTCGAGATCCGCGAGGAGCATGTATTCAGCCGCACGCAGATCGCGCGCGGACACCATATTTTCGCCCAAGCCAATTCGCTCGCCGTCGCGGTGATCAACGACGAGATCGCGCTCACGGCTTCCGCCGATCTGCGCTTCGTCCGTCCGATTCATCTCGGCGAGAAATGCATCGCCAAAGCGTATGTCCGGAGCAGTCCGGGCAAAGCGGGACGGGCCAAAGTCGAAGTCTTGTCTTACGTGGGCGAAGAAATGGTTTTTCAGGGCAATTTCATCATCTACCGTTCCGACGACAAAAAGCCGGCGGACTACGGACTTGCTCCGCCTGAACGGCAGGAACAAGCCGCGAACGAGGAGGACACGCGGACATGATTATTGCAATAGACGCGATGGGCGGCGATCACGCGCCGGAGAGCACGGCGGCGGGGGCTCTTGCGGCCGCCGCCGAATGGAGCGACGTCACGATCAAACTGATCGGCGACGAGAACAAGCTGAAGCCGCTGATCGGCGAAGGAAGACCGAATCTGGAGATCGTGCACGCGGGAGAAGTCATCTCCGGCGAAGACGAACCGGTTCGGGCCGTGCGCCGCAAGAAGGACGCTTCGATGGTGGTAGCCGGACGGATGGTCAAAGAAGGCGCTGCCGACGCGATGATCTCGGCGGGCAACACCGGCGCCCTGATGACGACCGGACTGCTGGTGGTCGGCCGCATGAACGGCGTGGAACGTCCGGCGCTCGCGCCGATGATTCCGACGCTCGACGAGAGCGGCCGAGGGACGCTTGCGCTCGATCTGGGAGCCAACATGGACGCCAAGCCCGAACATCTGGCGCAGTACGCGCTGATGGGCAGCTTGTACCGCGAGAAAGTGCACGGCATCAAGCAGCCGCGAGTCGGTCTCTTGAACGTCGGCACCGAACCGGGCAAAGGCAACGAACTGACCAAAGCGGCGTTCCCGCTGCTGTCGGAACTGCCGATCAATTTCGTCGGCAACGTCGAAGCGCGCGATATTCTCGAAGGCGTCTGCGACGTGCTGGTATGCGACGGTTTCGCGGGCAACATTCTGCTGAAGGCGCTCGAAGGCACGGCCGGAGCCGTATTCAAGCTGCTAAAGCAGGAATTGACTTCTTCGTTCAAAGCGAAGATCGGCGCGGCGCTCGTGATGCCGCAGCTGCGCGGTCTTCGTTCCAAGATGGATTATAAAGAACACGGCGGCGCGCCGCTGCTCGGTCTGCACGGCCTGGTGATCAAAGCGCACGGGTCGTCCGACGCCGAAGCGATCAAGAACGCCGTGCGGCAGGCGCGTACGGCGCTGGAACATCGGCTCGTGCCGAGCATCTCGGCCAGCATGGAAACGGTAAATCAGCAAATCAGCGGGAAGCGAGTGACAGATTAATGAAAAACTTACGGCCGGTCGGCGTGATCGGAACGGGCAAATACGTGCCGGAACGCATTTTGGATAACGCGGAACTGGAGAAAATGGTAGAGACGAACGACGAATGGATCGTCAGCCGTACGGGGATTCGCGAGCGTCATATCGCGGCTCCCGAACAAGCGACATCCGATCTGGCTTACGAAGCTTCGGTCAAAGCGTTGGCCGCGGCGGGCCTCAAGCCGGAAGAACTGGACCTGATCATCGTGGCGACGATCACGCCGGACACGTCGTTCCCTTCGACGGCCTGCATTCTGCAAGAGAAGTTGGGCGCGAAAAAAGCCGCGGCGTTCGATCTGAGCGCGGCCTGCTCCGGCTTCGTCTACAGTCTGGCGGCCGCGACGGGATTCATTCAGAACGGCATGTATAACAACGCGCTGGTCATCGGCGCCGATACGCTGTCGCGGATCACGGATTATACGGACCGCAATACCTGCGTGCTGTTCGGCGACGGCGCGGGCGCGGTCGTGCTGGGCGAAGTCGCGCCGGGGCGCGGTTTCCAGTCGTTCGATCTGGGCGCGGAAGGCGCGGGCGGCGATCTGCTGAAGCTGCCTGCCGGCGGTTCCCGTCTTCCTTCTTCGGCGGACACGGTCGAAAACAAGCTGCATTTCATTTCCATGAACGGCCGCGACGTGTTCAAGTTCGCCGTGCGCGTCATGGGAACCGCGACCGAAGAAGTGCTGCGCAAAGCGGAGCTGACCAAAGACGATATCGATCTGTTCATTCCGCACCAAGCGAATATCCGGATCATCCAATCCGCGATGCAGCGCCTGAACCTGTCGGAAGATCGGGTCATGATCAACGTGGACAAATACGCGAACACGTCGGCAGCTTCGATTCCGCTGGCATTGGTCGAAGCTTACGAAGAAGGCCGGATCAAAGAAGGCGACCGCGTCGTGATGGTTGGCTTCGGCGGCGGCTTGACTTGGGGCGGCGCGGCGCTGATCTGGTAAGAGACGTTCGATCGGCGCTCGGAAGCCGCGGAGTTCGGCCCGAGCGCGACTTCAACGGAAGCGAGGAATAATGACGATGGGTAAAATAGCATTCGTGTTTCCGGGTCAAGGCGCGCAAAGCGTCGGCATGGCCCGCGACGCTTACGATACGTTGCCGGAAGCGAAAGCGTTGTTCGAATCGGCCGACGCGAAGCTCGGATTCGAACTGACGAAGCTGGTCTTCGAAGGACCGGCGGAAGAATTGAAGCAAACGGCCAACACGCAGCCTGCGCTGCTGACGGCAAGCTTGGCGCTGCTGCAAGCCGTGCAAGCCAAAGGCATCAAGCCGGATTACGCGGCCGGACACAGTCTGGGCGAATACAGCGCGCTCGCCGCGGCGGGCGTACTCTCGTTCGAAGACGCCGTGTCGATCGTCCGCGCGCGCGGGCAATTCATGGAAGCCGCCGTTCCGGGCGGACAAGGCGCGATGGCGGCCGTGCTCGGCGCGGAACGCGCCGCGTTGACCGAACTGTGCGCGGAGATTTCGGCGGCCGGCACGGTCGTCGAACCCGCCAACATGAACTGCCCGGGTCAGATCGTGGTCTCCGGTTCGGCCGAAGGCGTGGAAGCGCTGAGCGCCCGCGTCAAAGAAATCGGCGCGAAACGCGCGATCGCGCTGGAAGTCAGCGGTCCGTTCCACTCTTCGCTGATGAAAGAAGCGGCAGAGAAGTTGGGAGCGAAACTTGCCGAGGTTGCTTTTAACGAAGCGTCCGTTCCGGTCGTCGCCAACGTCAGCGCGCGTCCGGTAAGCGGCAGCGATGCCGTTCGGGAATCGTTGATCGCGCAGGTCTATTCCCCGGTACTGTGGGAAGACAGCGTGCAGTGGTTGATCGGCGAAGGCGTCGACACGTTCGTCGAGATCGGTCCCGGCAGCGTATTGGCCGGCCTGATCAAGAAGATCGACAAAACCGTGCGCGTATTCAGCGTGAACAGTCTGGAAAGCGCGGACGCGCTGGCCGAGGCTCTTGTCTAAGGGCGGAAACGACCACGACCAAACGGGAGGTTAACGGAAATATGGAACAGTCTATCCAAGGACAAAACGCGCTGGTCACCGGCGCTTCGCGCGGCATCGGCCGGGCGATCGCGCTCGAACTGGGACGCCGCGGCGCCAACGTGGCTGTGAACTACGCGGGCAACGAAGCCGCCGCGCTCGAAGTCGTGCGAGAACTGGAAGCGCTCGGCGTCAAAGCCGCCGCTTTCAAAGCGAACGTAGGCAAAAGCGCGGAAGCCGAAGAGTTGGTCAAAGCGGTAACCGCCGAATTCGGCAGCCTCGACATCCTGATCAACAACGCGGGCATCACCCGCGACAATCTGGTTATGCGGATGAAGGAAGAAGAATTCGACGACGTGATCGAAACGAATCTCAAAGGCGTGTTCAACTGCATCAAAGCCGTAACCCGGCCGATGATGAAGCAGCGCTCCGGCAAGATCGTCAACATCTCGTCGGTCGTCGGCGCGATCGGCAACGCCGGACAGGTGAACTACACGGCGGCCAAAGCCGGCGTGATCGGCATGACCAAGTCGTGCGCGCGCGAATTCAGCAGCCGCGGCATCACGGTCAACTGCGTCGCTCCGGGCTTTATCGACACGGATATGACCGACGTATTGTCCGAAGACATCAAGACGGGGCTGCTCGCGGGAATTCCGCTGAACCGTCTCGGCCGTCCGGAGGAAGTCGCGACGGCCGTCGCTTTTCTGGTTTCGCCCGACGCTTCTTACATGACAGGTCAGGTCCTGCATGTGGACGGCGGTATGTATATGTAGGCCGGTCTTGCGGCAGGGTTACAAACGCCTGTTTGCAAACCGGGTCCGTAAACAGTGGCATTTTGGCGAAGCTTCTCGTATAATACCATTTGAAGAGGAGGTGAATCGGAATGTCTGATGTAATGGAGCGCGTGACTCGCATCGTCGTGGACCGTTTGGGTGCCGACGAGGCTGAAGTTACGCCGACGGCTTCTTTCAAGGAAGATCTCGGAGCGGACTCGCTCGACGTGGTCGAATTGGTAATGGAGCTTGAAGACGAGTTCGACTTGGAGATCTCTGACGAAGACGCAGAGAAAATCACGACCGTAGGTGACGTTGTGAGCTACATACAATCGCATACCTAAGGGCGTTTAAGAGTCCCGCTCCGCGCTTTTTTATAGAGCCGGCTCGGGACTTCTCCTTCATTATGGAACAATAATAAGAAATCCCGACAGCGGGGATTCGCAAATATAGAGGTGACCCATATGGAGCAGCAGCATAGAGTAGTCGTGACCGGTATGGGAGTCGTGACTTCCCTCGGCAAGGACGTGGAAACGTTTTGGAACAGTTTGCTCGCGGGCAAATCGGGGATCTCGAAAATCGAGAGCTTCGACGTCAGCGAGTATCCGACGCAGATTGCCGCGGAGATTCACGACTTCAATCCGGAAGACTACGTGGAACGCAAGGAAGCGCGCAAGATGGACCGCTACGTGCAGTTCGCTTACGCGGCATCCTCGCAGGCGCTGCAAGACAGCGGCCTGAAGATCGGCGAGACGATCGAAGCGGAACGGATCGGCGTCATCGTCGGTTCGGGCATCGGCGGACTCGGCACTTGGGAAGACCAGTTCACGACGTTGATGCAAAAAGGACCGAAGCGGGTCAGCCCGTTCTTCATCCCGATGATGATCGCGAACATGGGATCGGGCGACGTATCGATCAAGCTCGGCGCCAAAGGCCCGAACACGTCGGTCGTGACGGCCTGCGCGACGGGCACGCACTCGATCGGCGATTCGTTTAAGCTGATCGCGCGCGGCGACGCCGACGCGATGATCTGCGGCGGCGCGGAAGCGACGATCCGTCCGACGGGCCTTGCCGGATTCTGCGCGATGCGCGCGATGTCCACGCGCAACGACGATCCGTCCAAAGCCAGCCGCCCGTTCGACAAAGACCGCGACGGTTTCGTCATGGGCGAAGGCGCCGGCGTATTCGTTCTCGAATCGCTGGAACACGCTCGGGCGCGGGGCGCGCATATTTATGCGGAAGTGGTCGGCTACGGCCTCAGCGCGGACGCGCACCACATGACCGATCCGGACCCGGACGGCGCCGCGCGATGCATGACCATGGCGCTGAAGAGCGCCGGCCTGAAGCCGGAAGAGATGGATTATATCAACGCGCACGGAACGTCGACGCCGGCAGGCGACAAGTCGGAAACGACCGCCGTCAAAAAAGCGTTCGGCGACCATGCGTACAAGCTGGCGGTCAGCTCGACCAAATCGATGACGGGACACCTGCTCGGCGCTGCCGGCGGCGTGGAAGCGGTCATCTGCGCCTTGTCGCTCGAACATCAGATGCTGGCGCCGACGATCAATATCGAAAATCAGGACGAAGAATGCGATCTCGATTACGTGCCGAACACGGCGCGCAAGGCGGACCTGAACGTGGTCATGTCCAACTCTTTCGGGTTCGGAGGCCATAACGCTTCCGTCATTCTCAAAAAATTCGAAGCGTAAGGAGCCGGAACGTTGAGCGGAGATCTGAAACAACTGCAGCAAAAACTAGGAATCCAGTTTGCGGACAAGCCTCTGCTTAAACAGGCTTTCACGCATGCGTCGTACGTCAATGAACACCGGTTCAGCCAGCATCACGACAATGAGCGGCTCGAATTTTTGGGCGACGCGGTACTAGAGCTGACGGTGTCGGAATTTCTCTACAATCGTTTTCCCGGCCGTCCGGAAGGCGAACTGACGAAGCTGCGCGCGGCGATCGTCTGCGAGCCTTCGCTGGTCAAGTTCGCGGAGGTGCTGAATTTCGGCGCTTACGTGCTGCTCGGCAAAGGCGAAGAACTCACGGGCGGCCGCAGCCGCCCCGCGCTGCTCGCGGACGTGTTCGAATCGTTCGTGGGAGCGCTCTATCTGGATCAGGGATTGGAAGCGGTGCGGTCTTTCCTTGATCGCTACGTGTTCCCGGAAGTCGCTTGGGACGGCAAACTGCAAATGAGCGATTTCAAAACGGAACTTCAGGAACTGACCCAACACCACAATCTCGGCGTGCTCGAATACCGGATCGTGGAAGAACGCGGCCCGGCGCACGAGCGCGAGTTCGTGTCCGAAGTTTATATGGGCGATCGCAGTCTGGGTCGCGGAACCGGACGTTCCAAGAAGGAAGCCGAACAGCAGGCCGCGGCTGCGGCGCTGGAGACGCTGAAACTGTAATACAAGTGAAGAGCAAAGAGCGGCCGCATGTTCGACATCCGGGATGATCCCGATTTGCCTGTGCCGCTTTTTGCTCTTTTCTTATTTTAAAAGAAGGCACGCATCAAGAATATAAGGGGAGGTGAGGGCCGGTCATGTATCTGAAACGGATCGAACTCGCCGGATTCAAATCGTTCGCCGACAAGACGGAGATGGAATTCGTGCAAGGAATCACCGCGGTTGTCGGCCCGAACGGAAGCGGAAAAAGCAATATCTCCGACGGCATCCGCTGGGTTCTGGGGGAACAAAGCGCGAAAAGCCTTCGGGGCGGCAAAATGGAAGACATTATTTTCGCCGGAAGCGATTCGCGCAAAGCGGTCAATTACGGCGAAGTTTCGCTTACGCTCGATAATGCCGACCATGCGCTGGCTTTGGATTTTTCCGAAGTGACCGTTACGCGGCGGGTGCATCGCAGCGGGGACAGCGAATATCTGATCAACCGTCAGCCCTGCCGGCTCAAAGACATCACGGAGCTGTTCATGGACACGGGCATCGGCAAAGAAGCGTATTCGATCATCGGCCAAGGCCGGATCGAAGAGATTCTGAGCACGCGTTCGGAAGATCGCCGGGGCATTTTCGAAGAAGCGTCGGGCATCGTCAAATACAAATCCCGCAAAAAAGAAGCCAATCGCAAATTGGCCGATACCGAGCAGAACCTGCTGCGGATTCACGACTTGGTGACGGAGCTGGAAGACCAGATCGCTCCGCTCAAAGCCCAAGCCGAGAAGGCGCTGCGCTACAAGGAACTGCGGGAAGAACTGAAAGACAAAGAGATCGCTCTGTTCGTCTATCAGATCGGCGAGATCCACGAAGCTTGGACGGCCGCATCCGAGAAACTGGCGGAGTTCGAACGTCAGCGGCTTCGTCTGGCCGAGATCGTCGACGAACACGACCGGACGCTGAGCGGAGATCGCGAAGCGCTGCGCGCCGTGGAAAACGAGATCGAAGAGCTGCAAGGCCGTCTGCTTCGCTACAGCGAACTGTCGGAGAAATCCGAAGGTTACGCGCAGCTGCTCGAAGAGCGCCGGCGCAATCTGGAACAGTCGCGCGAACAGCTTAAGGAAGCGATCGAGAACGAAGGCGAACGTTTCGACCAGCGCAAGCAGGAGAGCTTGTTCGTGCAGAACAAACTCGACGGCGCGCGAATCGAGCTGGAGCGGCTGCGGACCGAGCTGTCGGCCGAACAGGCCAAGCTGACGGGCGTCACCGAAGGGATCAGCCACGAGCAGGAAGAAGCGCTCAAAGGCGAGCTACTCGAATTGATGAACAAGATGGCGCAGACCCGCAACGAGATCCGCTACGCGGACCAGCAGAAGGAAGGCGTCATGCGGCGGATGAACCGCGTCGACGAAGAATCCGGACGCTGGGAAGCGGAGAAGCAGCGGCTCGAGCAGGAACATGCCGAGCGCAAAGCCGCATTGGAAAAAGCGTCCAAAGACATCGCGGAGATGCGCCGGAGCTATATCGCCGAGAGCGAGCAGCTGCACAAGCTGCAAAAAACGGCTTCGGACAGTTCCGCTTCGGCGCGCAAATGGGAACAAAAACGCGAAGCGCTCGTTTCCCGCCGCGATACGATGCAGGAGATGCAGGAAGATTTCGAAGGCTTCATGGTCGGGGTCAAAGAAGTGCTGAAAGCTTCGCGCGACCGACGTCTCGAAGGCGTGCACGGCGCGGTCGCGGAACTGATGACCGTTCCGCAGCATGTCGAAACGGCGATCGAGACCGCGCTGGGCGCTTCGCTCCAGCATGTCGTCATGGAGAACGAAGCCGTATCCCGGCAGGCGATCGCGTACCTCAAGCAGCGCCAATTGGGCCGGGCGACGTTCCTGCCGCTGGACGTCATCCGTCCGCGGCATATCTCGGAAGCCGATAAACGCGCGGCAAGCTCCGCGGAAGGCTTCGTCGGCATCGGCGCCGAGCTGGTGCAGGCCGACGAACGGTACGCCGGCATCGTCGGCAGCCTTCTCGGCGGCCTCGTGGTGGCCGAGACCTTGGAGGACGCGAACCGAATCGCGTCCCGGTTGAATTACCGTTACCGCGTGGTCACGCTGGACGGCGACATCGTCAACGCCGGCGGTTCCATGACCGGCGGCAGCCAGAACCGCCGAGGCGGCAGCCTTCTCGGCCGCAAGCGCGCGCTGGAGCAGCTTGATCTGGAGATCAAGGAAAGCGAACGCGAGATCGCGCGCTTGACTCGCGAAGAGCGCGAGAGCGGCGAGCAGGCCGCCGCCAGCGAACAGCGCCTTGCCGCGCTGCGCGAACGGGGCGACGCGCTGCGCGCGGAGCAGCAGAAGCTGGACGGCGAACTCAAGCAGACCGAACACGGTCTGCGGCACGTGAACGAGCAGTTCGCGCTGCACGGCGAAGAGCGCTCGGGCTATCACGAAGAGCTGGAGAACGCCGGCGAAAGCCGCAAAAAGGCGGAAGAAAAGCTCAAAGAGCTGGAAGCGGAAGAAGCAGCCACCCGTCAGGCGATCGCCGCCGCGGAATTCGCGCGCAAAGCCAGCGAATCCGCGAAGGAAGAACTTCAAGGGCTGCTTACGGAGCTGCGGGTTCAAGAAAGCCGTCTGGTGCAAGAGACGGCGTCGCTCGAAGAGCGGCTGAGCCGGCTGAGCGAAGAGACCGGCACGGTCTCGGGGCAGTTGGCCGATCGGCGCAAGATGCTGCGCGCCGCGGAAGCGGAACTCGCGGCGAACCGCCGGGACGCCGAAGAGCATGTGCGCGAACTGCAGGAAGCCAAAGAGCGCAAAAGCGGCACGCAGGAAACGCTCGAACAAAAGCGGGGCGAACGTGCCGAGCGCCAGCGCAAGCTGGAAGAGCGCGAGCACGAGACGCATAAACAGCGCAGCGAACTGAAGACCGTCGAAGACAGTATTCGGCATACCGAGATTCAAGCGACACGTCTCGACGTCGAACTGGAGAATACGCTTCAGAAGCTGACCGAAGAGTACGGGATCGGCTACGAACTGGCGAAGCAGCGTTACGAGCTGCCGGAAGATCCGGAAGCGGCCCGCCTTGACGTACGCGAGATCAAACGCAAGATCACGATGCTGGGCGAAGTGAACTTGGGCGCGATCGAAGAATACGAGCGGGTCAGCGAACGCTACGAATTCTTGAGCGAACAGAAAAACGATCTGATGGAAGCCAAAGCGCAGCTCTATCTCGTCATCCGCGAGATGGACGAAGAAATGTCGAAACGGTTCAAAACGACGTTCGACGCGATCCGCCGACAGTTTGGCACGGTATTCTCGAAATTGTTCGGCGGCGGCCGCGCCGATCTGGTGCTGCTCGACCCCGAACATCTGCTGGAAACGGGCATCGATATCGTCGCTCAGCCTCCGGGCAAGAAATTGCAGAATTTGCAATTGCTTTCGGGCGGCGAGCGGGCATTGACGGCGATGGCGCTGTTGTTCGCGATCCTGCACGTCAAACCGGTTCCGTTCTGCGTGCTAGACGAAGTGGAAGCGGCGCTCGACGAAGCGAACGTGACCCGTTTTGCCCAATACTTGCGGGAATTCGCGGAACAAACGCAGTTCATCGTCGTCACGCACCGCAAAGGCACGATGGAAGAAGCCGACGTTTTGTACGGGGTCACGATGGAAGAAGGCGGCGTATCGAAACTGGTCTCGGTCAAGTTGGAAGACGAAGAGATCGGAATCGCTTGAAAATTCGAACGTGCTTCATACGGATTTGAATAGAAACGACTGACGACTGGAGGAAAAATACGCATGAGCTTTTTTCGTAAGCTGAGAGACAGCATCGCGGGCAAGACCGAAGAAGTGACCAAACAGTTCAAAGACGGCTTGGAGAAAACGCGCAAAGGATTCGTGGAGCGCGTCTCCAATCTGATGGTCCGCCGCCGCAAGATCGACGAAGAATTTTACGAAGAGTTGGAAGAAATCCTGATCGGGGCCGACGTAGGCGTCAACACGGTCATGACTTTGATCGAAGACCTGCGCGTCGAAGTCAAAAAACGCCGTTTGAGCGACGCGAGCGAACTGCGTCCGGTCTTGTCCGAGAAATTGGTCGAGCTGCTGCGCGGCGAACAAGACAATTCCCTCAAGATGAATCCGGACGGCTTGACGGTCATCTTGTTCGTCGGCGTCAACGGCGTCGGCAAAACGACGACGATCGGCAAGCTGGCCCACAAGTTCAAAAGCGAAGGCAAAAAAGTACTGCTCGCGGCCGGCGATACGTTCCGCGCGGGCGCGATCGAGCAGCTCGAAGTCTGGGGCACGCGTACCGGCGTGGAAGTCATCAAGCACAGTGCCGGTTCCGACCCGGCGGCTGTCATGTACGACGCCGTGCAGGCCGCCAAGCAGCGCCGCGCCGACGTGCTGATCTGCGATACGGCGGGCCGTTTGCAGAACAAGTCCAATCTGATGGACGAGCTCAACAAGATCTTCCGCGTGATTCAGCGCGAAGTGCCCGACGCGCCGCACGAAGTATTGATGGTACTCGACGCGACGACCGGCCAGAACGCGCTGAGCCAAGCCAAGCTGTTCGGCGAAAAAAGCGGCGTGACCGGCCTCGTGCTGACCAAGCTCGACGGCACGGCCAAAGGCGGCATCGTCGTGGCGATCCGTCAGGAGCTGAATATTCCGGTCAAGCTGGTCGGACTCGGCGAGAAGATGGAAGATCTGCAAGAATTCGATTCGGAACAGTTCGTGCACGCGCTGTTCGCCGGTCTGATCGAAGAAGAAATGGTCGACGAGAACGGCGAACCGCAGCAGCCGGAATAACCGCGATTCCGAAGCGGAGAAAATTACCGAATGCATAAGCTGCGCCTTCTTTTTCGTTTATACGATAGCGGCCCGCAGCGGCAAAAACACGGCCTTTTCGCGATGTTCCGATCGCGGGAAGGCCGTTTGCCGGCTTAAGGAACTTACGTCCGCCCTATGTTCGCCCGCTTCAAGCGAAGGTGGCAAAGCGCGGCTTGAACGGTTATAATCGAAACATGAGCTTTTACAAGAAAACGGACGGTTTTTTCAGAAAACAGGTCTGACGGAGAAAGGGAGGAATGTTCATATGGCCAACACGCATACGTATTCCCGCCGGGAAGAAGTCGCCAACGCGGTGACGCACGGGATCGGAGCCGCGCTCAGCGTAGCCGCGCTGGTGCTGCTGATCGTTTTCGCCAGCATCAAAGGAAACGCTTGGCACGTCGTCAGCTTCACGGTCTACGGGGTCACCATGCTGCTGCTGTACATGAACTCGACGTTGGTGCATAGTTTCAAAGAAGGCAAAGTCAAAGATTTCTTCGAGTTCATGGATCATTCCTCCATCTACTTGTTTATCGCGGGGACGTATACGCCGTTCCTGCTGACCGCGATCCGCGGACCGCTCGGCTGGACGCTGTTCGGTCTCGTCTGGGGCATCGCGCTCGGCGGCGTGATCTTCAAAGCCTTCTTCGTCAAAAAGTTCCTGTTCATGTCGACGGTGTTCTATCTGCTGATGGGCTGGCTGATCGTGCTCGCTTGGGGAGCTTTGAAAGTGTCCGTTCCGGCCGAAGGCTTGAACCTGCTGGTCGCGGGCGGCTTGATGTATACCGTAGGCACGATCTTCTACGTCTGGCGCGGATTCCGTTATCATCATGCGATCTGGCATTTGTTCGTGCTGGCGGGAAGCATCCTGCATTTCTTCTCGATTTTGATGTATCTGCTTCCTTAAAGCTTTCTCAAAATCCACAAGCGACTCCCATCAAAGGATTAAAAGTCGGACGGTTCAACCGACTTTTAATCCTATCCCGAGAGCGATCCAATCGAATTTGGGAAAGCCCGCTTCTTCGAACAAATCCCTTAAATCTTTTCACGAAAATGATTTTTCACAAACCTCTGAAGATGTTAAGCCTAAACGCTTGACATCTTCTTTTGTTTTCGGTATGATAAGGAACGTTGATTGGTGTGTAAAGTGTTTTTCCTTGACGAGAGGAGCGTTTCGTATGACACAGGAAACCCGTCTGGAAAAGACGAATCGGATCAACCTGCTGTTCGCTTTCTACGAACGACTCTTGACGGAGAAGCAGCAGACCTTCCTGAAGTATTACTTCCACGACGACTTCTCGCTGGGCGAGATCGCCGCGGAATTCGAAATCAGCCGCCAGGCGGTGTACGAACATATCAAGCGGGCCGAGCAGACGCTGGAGAATTACGAAGCGAAGCTTGAACTGCTGCGGAGACACGAGAGCCGCATGCAGGAGATCCGCGAACTGGAAGTCCTGTCCGCAAACGAAGGGCTGCCGGAAGAAACGCGAAGCAAGCTCGGAGTCATCGCGGGCAAGCTGCAAGCGCTGGAATAGCGTCGCGATTCGCAAATTCGATTATAGAGTACCGTTCGATATATAATAGTAGAGAAACAAACGGAACGGGGGTGAACGTATGGCATTCGAAGGATTGACCACGAGGCTGCAGAACGTATTCGGCAAGCTTCGCGGCAAAGGCAAAATATCCGAAGACGACGTGAACGACGCGATGCGCGAGGTACGCTTGGCGCTGCTCGAAGCGGACGTCAACTTTAAAGTCGTCAAAGACTTCATCGCCAAGGTGAAAGAAAAAGCCCTCGGCAAAGAAGTGACGGAAAGCTTCACTCCGGGCATGGTGATCATCGATATCGTCAACAAAGAATTGACCGAATTGATGGGCGGCACGCAGTCGAAGCTGAACAAAAACAACCGGCCGCCGACCGTCGTCATGATGGCGGGTCTTCAAGGGGCAGGTAAAACGACCACGACCGGGAAACTGGCAAAGATGCTGCAAAAGCAGGGCAGCCGTCCGCTGCTCATCGCCGGCGACATTTATCGTCCGGCGGCGATCAAGCAGCTGCAGGTTCTGGGCGAACAGCTGAACGTTCCGGTGTTCTCGCTCGGCGATCAAGTCAGCCCGGTCGAGATCGCGCGCAAAGGTCTGCAAGAAGCCAAAGACAAAGGTCATGACTATGTGATCATCGATACCGCGGGCCGTCTGCATATCGACGAGCAGTTGATGGACGAGCTGAAGCAGATTCATTCGGAAACGAAACCGGACGAAGTGCTGCTGGTGGTAGACGCCATGACCGGTCAAGACGCGGTTAACGTCGCGCAGAGCTTCAACGAGCAGCTGACGCTGACCGGCGTCGTGCTGACCAAGCTCGACGGCGATACCCGCGGCGGCGCGGCCTTGTCGGTCAAAGCCGTAACCGGCTGCCCGATCAAGTTCATCTCGCTCGGCGAGAAACTGGACGCGCTCGAACCGTTCCATCCGGAACGGATGGCTTCCCGGATTCTCGGCATGGGCGATATGCTGTCGCTGATCGAGAAAGCGCAGGCCGGCATCGACGAGAAGAAAGCGAAGGAAATGGAGCGCAAGATGCGCAACGCGGAATTCACTTTCGACGACTTCCTGGAGCAGATGGAGCAGGTCAAGCAGCTCGGACCGCTCGATCAGATCATGGACATGATCCCGGGGATGAACAAGATGAAGCAGAAGACGGACCTGAAAGTCGACGACAAACAGGTCGGTCGGATCGAAGCGATCGTTCATTCGATGACGAGCGCGGAGAAACAATCGCCGGACATCATCAACCACAGCCGTCGCAAACGGATCGCGGTCGGCAGCGGAACCTCGCTGGCGGAAGTGAACCGCTTGATCAAGCAGTTCGACGAGATGAAGAAGATGATGAAGCAGCTTTCGGGCATGATGGATCCGAAAGGCGGCAAGAATAAAGCGATGAAACAGATGCAGAAGATGAGCAAAGGCATGAGGTTCCCGTTCCGTTAAGCGGAGCCGGAACATTCCATACAGGCCTGACGGCCGTTTATTTCTTGAAGGAGGTGATTTTCTTGGCAACTCGCATTCGTCTGAAGCGCATGGGTGCACACAAAGCGCCTTTCTATCGTATCGTGGTATCGGACTCCCGTTCCCCGCGTGATGGACGCTTTATCGAAGAGATTGGTTACTACAACCCGGTCGCTGAACCGCAAGTGGTAAACATCAACGAAGAGAAAGCTCTGGCTTGGCTGCAAACCGGCGCGCAAGCGTCCGACACCGTTCGAAACCTGCTGAGCAAAGCTGGAATCATGAAGAAATTCCATGAATCCAAACTGCAAAAATAAGACAGTGACTCGGAGGGGTTGACATGGAACAGTTAGTAGCGGTCATCGCAAAAGCTCTGGTCGATCATCCGGAAGACGTCAAGGTCCGTACCGTAGAGAAAGAGTCTTTGGTCGTATACGAACTCTCCGTGCATCCCGACGACATAGGCAAGATCATCGGGAAGCAGGGGCGGATCGCCAAGGCGCTGCGCACGGTCGTGACGTCGGCAGCAGTCAAGCTGGATAAACGCGTCACCGTGGATATCCAGTCCTAAAGGGAAGGCGCGGCGCGTTTCGGCGCAAAGCGCTTCCGGTCTTAAAGATATACGAAAAGGGGTTAGGAGGTTATCTTCCTAGCCCCTTTTCGTACGTAATGAAGACTTTCGAAGAAAGGAACGATACAAACGATGGAATTCAACTTTTTGAGTGTAGGCAAAGTCGCGAATACGCACGGCGTGCGCGGCGAGCTGAAAATTTTTCCTTTTACCGACTTTCCGGAGGTTCGTTTCGCCAAAGGCAAAGAGCTGCTGTTCATCTCGCCCGAAGACGGCACGCAGCTTAAAGTAAAAGTCGTTTCCGCGCGCGAGCAAAAAACGGTCTTCGTCGTCAAGCTGGAAGGCTTCGATAATATCAACCAAGTCGAGAAATACAAAGGTTGGGATGTCAAAGTGCCCAAAGAAGAAGCGGTAGAAGCCGAAGACAACGCGTATTATTTCCACGAAATCATCGGCTGCGCCGTAACGACGGAAGACGGCGAAGAACTGGGCGTCATCACCGATATTCTGACGCCGGGCGCCAACGACGTATGGGTCGTGAAACGCAAAGGCGGAAAAGAGCTGCTGATTCCGTTTATCGAAGACATCGTCAAAGACGTCAATATCGCCGAGAAGACCGTCAAGATCGAAGTCATGGAAGGACTGCTGGACTGATGGGCGCTCGGATACGGATCGACGTGCTGACTTTGTTTCCGGAAATGTTCGACGGCGTGTTCGGAGCCAGCATTCTGGGCAAAGCCAGAGATAAAGGGATCGTGCAGCTGTCGGCCGTGAATTTCCGTCAGTATTCGACCAACAAGCACGGTCAAGTCGACGATACGCCGTACGGGGGAGGCGGAGGCATGGTACTGAAGCCCGAACCGATCTTCGATGCGGTGGAAGACCTGCTGCGCAAGCGCGAAGCGGAGACGGCATCGACAGAAGAGCGGCGTCCGACGTCCGAACGGCTGCCGAGCTCGGAAGAAGCGGAAAGATTGCCGCTCGACGAGCAGCAGGCATCGTCGCCTGCCCGTCCGCGCATCGTGCTGCTTTGCCCGCAGGGCGAGACGTTCACGCAGAAGAAAGCCGAAGAATTCGCGCGCGAAGAACATCTGATCTTTATCTGCGGCCATTACGAAGGCTATGACGAACGGATCCGTACCGGATTGGTCACCGACGAGATCTCGATCGGCGATTATGTCCTGACGGGAGGCGAACTTCCGGCGATGGTGATGATCGACAGCACGGTCCGCCTGCTGCCGGGCGTGCTCGGCAACGAAAACAGCGCGGTGACCGATTCGTTCAGTACCGGACTGCTGGAATACCCGCATTATACGCGTCCTACCGAATACCGGGGGATGAAAGTGCCGGATATTTTGCTGTCGGGACATCATGCCAACATCGAAGCCTGGCGCCGCCGGGAGTCGCTGCGGCGCACGTTGGAACGGCGTCCGGATCTTTTGGACCGCATGGAACTGACGAAGCAGGAGTCCAAATGGCTGGAAGAGCTGAAACGCGAACTCGCGGAGCCGAACACGGAAGCTTCTTCCGAGTGAGTATCCGGTTCCGGCAGTTTTTCCTCGACCGGTCATATGCTACCGCCTGCTCGAACTATGGAAATCGACATGCAAAAGCCCTGCTTCTCCTTAAGCGAATCGGAGACGCAGGGCTTTTTTGCGAAAAGAAAACGGGTTTATTTATTGTTTGACCGTGATCATGCCCGAAGTGGCGCGGGCTTTGATCGTATCGCCGTCCGTGCCGGGAGACTCCGGAGCGTTGATCAATCCCGAGGTTACGCGCAAATCGTAGACGCCTTTGAAATCTTCCGCGGTTCGAATATCGATCTTGCCGGAAGAGACTTCCGCGTCGAGGTTGCCGCTTTTACGCTGCGTCACGTCGATCATGCCCGAAGTGGCCCGTATAACGGAATCGCCTTCGAGCGCGGCGATTTTGGCCATGCCGGAAGACAGCTTGATTTGGCTCGCGCCGATCAGTTCGTTCACGTCGAGGCTTCCGGAGGTCAGATTCAACGCGATATCGTCGCCGCTCAGCCGGTCGGCTTTGAGCTGTCCCGAACTGAGATCGACTTCGATACGCCCGGCATGGAAATCGCCGAAGTCGCCCGTGCCGGATCCGATCGAAAACTCGGCGCTCCGAAGCTGGTCCGCATCGCGCAGTCCCAACGTCAGATAAACTTCGTTATTGCCGGAGCCGAAAGAGATCAGGCGGATCCGCGAAGGCCCCGTCAGATCGAGCTTGATGCCGTCGGCTTCGCCGGTCGTCTTGAGAGTCCGCTCGGCGGCTTCCTTGGACACTACGCCGCGCAGCTCGAGATAATCGGTATCGGCATCGGTCTTGACTTCGATATGTACGTCGTCCGTGCTGGACAGCGAGAGATTCTGGAACGCGCCGGAATCGAACTCCCAACGTTTGCGAACTTCCTGCCAGCGCTCGTCTCCTTGCAGAGAAGCATTATCCACCGCGGCAAGAGCGGAAGCCGAACTTCCGGCCTGCTGCACATGATCCGGCGCGATCGCGGCTGTCCGGTCGACTTGAGCCTCCGCCCCCCGAAGATTCGAGAAATTCATGGCCAGTCCCACCCCGCCTACAACGATCAGCGCGATCGCGGTCCATTTGGGTATACGTTTCATTTCTAATTCCTCCCCATGACGAATCTGGCGTTCCATAACGCGTAACGTCCCGTCGAGCGCGCAACGAAGCGCAGCAGGTCGAGAAACGGGCCGACGACCCATATTCCGATTCCCAGCATCAACAGAACGGCATAAAATTGCGCGGTATTCCAATCCCGGTTAAGCGCGAAATCGGCGGCGAACAGCAGCGGGCTGGCAAGAAGGGCCAACACGACGGCCGCAAGTCCGGCGGCGAGCGCCCAAGCGGACACCCAGAGCGGAACGGCGATCAAGTTCCAGAGCACCGACAGGACCAACCGAACGAAACTGAACGAAGCTTGGCGCTTCGGACCGGCGTTCGAGGAAACGATACCGGACGAAGGAACGTCGGCGCGTGCCGTGGCGGCACGTTCGGCGTGTCCGTCGGTCTTAGGCTGCAGTTCCAGCGCCTCCTGCGCCAGTTCTTCGGGACTTCCGAGTTCGAACGCGATTTCTTCTTCGCTTTTGCCGTGTTCCAGCCCCGAACGGAAATGATCTTCGTAGTCCGCCATCAATTCTTTGCGCGTCTCGGAAGGCAGTACGGCCAATCCTTTTTGCAGGCGAAACAGAAATTGTTCCTTGTTCATTCCTCTTCTCCTTCCTCCAACAACCGGGCCACGCCCGCAACGAACGAGCGCCATTCGCCTACCGTCTGCCGGGCGTATTCTCTGCCTTGAGGCGTGATCCGATAATACTTGCGCGGCGGACCGCCGGACGATTCCTGCAAATAAGTCGTGCAGTAGCCGTCGCCGACCAGCCTGCGCAGCAGGGGATACAACGCCCCTTCCGCGACTTCGATGTGCCGGGAGACTTCTTGGGCCAGTTCGTAGCCGTAGCGGTCTTTGCGTTCGATCAACACAAGCACGCAGAGTTCGAGCACGCCTTTTTTAAACTGAGTATTCACATTCATGCAGCGGGCCCCCTTTGCGACTCTTCGGGATCATCATATCACTAGGTACTGAACAATGCAAGGTAGTGATCGAAGATGGGTTCCGTCTGCTTTTTTCCTGCAAAAATGGTAAACTGAACAGGAAGGATGCGCGGCACGGGTACATAAAGAAAAGAACGTTCCTGCAAAAGTGTCGGCGGCAGATCGGGATAGGGAGGGCGACATATGCGAAAAAAGCAAAGATTGAGGTTGGCGATGCTGACCATGGCGACGCTGCTGCTGATCTCGGGGCTTCTGGGGGCGGCAGGGTCCGCATGGGCGGCCGCTGCGCAGCGGAGCGGCATCGTGACGGACGAGGCGGGGCTGTTTACTTCCGCTCAGGTCAAACGGTTGGAGAACGAATTGGACGGAGGAACTTACCGCGTATACGTATTGACGGAAAGCGGGCTGAGCGACGGCGAAGCGGCGCGTTTGTCGAAGCAAACGTACGATTCTTGGAATTTGGGCAAAAACGAGCTGCTGCTGCTGATCGTGACCGATCCCAATTCGGCGCATCTGGAGTTGAACAATCAGGCTTTAGGCAGCGCGCAGCGCATTCTTGATCGCGCTTTCGTTCCGGCCGCGGGCGAGGACGGACCGGCAGCCGGAGCTTTGGCCGTCGGCGAATACGTAAACGGAATCGGAGGCGCGGGCGCTTCTTCCGGAAAAGGATTCATGGCCGGCGGCAGTTGGTTGTATGTCGTATTGGCGCTCGGCGTCGTCGCGATCGCGCTGTATGTGCTGATTAGCATGTTCCGGGCCGGTTCCCGGGTGAAGAAACGGGCGCAGGACCTGCGCGGGGAACAGCAGGCGGCTTCGGCAGCCGTGGACGGCATCATGGTCTCCGAGCTGTTCCGCGAAGTCGAGAGCGGCTTCGTGCAGGGCGAGACGCTGAAAGAAGCCGAAAGCATCAGCCGAGAAGCGGTAGAGCTTCATCAATCGGGCGGAGAGCTGGCGGCGAAAATCGCGGCGTACCGTCCCGGAACGTTCGCTTCCGGCTCGCAGCGCCGAACGCTGGATCAATTGACGGCCGAAACGAAAAGCTGGACGGAAAAGGTAGCGGGACTGAACGAACGCTTCGAGCGCGTATCGGCCAGCTTCGCGGAAGTCCGCCGCCGGGTGAAAGAAGGCAAAGCGCTGGCCGAAGAGACCGGACGGTCGATCGACAGCCTTCGCGAATCGACCGGTTATCCGCTCGACGTGCTGGGGCGCAGATTCGACGAGGCTTCCGCGCTGCTTCAGAAAGCGGACAATCTCGACGAATTCGACGTGATGCAGGCAGCCGGACCGGCGGAAGAAGCTTTGACTTTGCTGCAAGAATTGTCGGGCGAGACCGAAGAGCTGAATAAGTTGGCTGCGGAAGCGCGGGAGTGGCCCGGACGGATCGTCTCCGCCGAACGGGAACTGCGTCCGATTACGGAACGGGAAAATCTGCTGCTGACCGAAGAAGACCCTTTCCGGGTGCTCAGCGAAGCCGGCGGGGAAACGGAACGTCTGGGCGATCTGATTCGCGCGGGCGACGTCAAACAGGCCCAAGCCTGCGCGGCAGGCATCGCCGCCCGGATCGCCGAAGCTCGAGACATCGTGAACAGGCGTCTGCGGAGCCGCACCACTTCGGCAGAATCGCTTCGGGACGCCGAAGCGCTGCTTCGGGAGATCGAAGATTTCGGTCCTCGTTACGAGCAGGAATCGGCTGAACTGCTCGGCCGGTACGCCGAGAGCCACATCCGCGAACAGCGAGCCCGGAAAAGCGAGATCGAGCAGGCCGAAGAAGAGATCCGGCGCATGCTGCCGGAGATCCGTTCGGCGTTGAATCCGCAGGTACAGTACTATAAGGCGGCTCGCGAGAAAAGCGACCGGGTCGACGAACTGGCGCTTCGCGCGCGCGAACGCATGCGCGAAGCTCTGGGTTACGGAGACGAGTTGGAAGCGCAGCGCCGGGCCGCGGAGCAGCGTCTGCAAGGCGCGCGAAGCGTGCTGCGCCAAGCGGAAGAGGCTTATCGCTCTACGGGAGTCCAGATGCCCGAATACGATCGGGCGTTAGAGACGGCGCAGCGCGAAGGCGAAACGGCGGAAGCGGCGCTTCGGGCGCAGCCGACCGACCTTCTGCGTGCGGAACCTATGCTTGCGGCTTACGAACGCGGGGCGTCGGAACTTGCGCAGCAGATTCGCGAACTGCAAGCAAAGCGCAACGAGGTATACGGCCAGTTGGAACGTCTCAGCACCGATTTCCTGAGCCGGGAACGATCTTATCAAGGACGGATGCAGACTCGGCCTTTCGCCGGACGTTACGGCGATTACGAAGCGGAAGCCCGGCGGCTGATCGCGATCGGACGCTTCGAAGAAGCGCTTGCCCAAGCCGGTCTCGCGCGTCAGGTCATCGAAGACATGGAACGCGAATACCGCCGAGCGGTTCAAAGAGCGAATCAAAACAACCGCGGAGGCGGAGGCGGTTTCGGAGGCGGCTTCGGCGGCTCGGGCGGACGCTCTTCCGGCGGATCGAGCTGGGGAGGAAGCGGGCGTTCCGGGGGCTCGTCGTCATGGGGCAAAGGCGGAGGAGGAGGCCGTTCGTCCGGCTCGGCCAAGTGGTAAATACGCAAAACGTAATTTTTCGGGATTTTTTATGCGTATGGCTTGCCTTTTTGCATGGTTACGTGGTAGAATCAATCCGTTGTGTAATCTTGCGGTCCTCTGCGAATGATGAGGCGGGACACAGGTTCCGAAGAAGACGTACGAACGCATGTGTGGAAGGAGGAAACAAATATGAATTTGATTCAAGCTCTGACTCAAGAACAGCTTCGCACAGATATCCCGAGCTTCCGTCCTGGCGACACCCTGAAGGTGCACGTTAAGGTTATCGAGGGTTCGCGCGAGCGCGTTCAGCTGTTCGAAGGTGTCGTGATCAAACGTCAAGGCGGCGGTATCGCCGAAACTTTCACCGTTCGTAAGATCTCTTACGGCGTAGGCGTTGAAAGAACGTTCCCGATCAACTCGCCTAAAATCGACAAAATCGAAGTCGTGCGTCACGGTAAAGTCCGTCGCGCGAAACTGTACTACCTGCGCGATCTGCGCGGTAAAGCAGCCAGAATTAAAGAAATTCGTCGTTAATCGGCGCTTCCTTCGGGGAGACCTGACGGACGAACATGGGGAGCTTGGAAACAAGCTCCTTTCGTTTTATTCTCGTAAGCTCGGCAAACGGGAGCAGCCTCAGAAATATGAGCATTTCTCAAAACCGGACGGCTTGCGGAGACTTGACGCCGCCCCGGACGGTTTTGCAAAATGCTGATATTGGACACCATGCGTAAGGAGAGGGCAAGCTATGGAAGAGAACGTGAACCAATCCGCGGGAGCACCCGAGGATGCCCCGAAGAATCCCAAAAACAAAGTAAAAAGCGAGACGCTCGAATGGGTCAAAGCGATTGCGATCGCTTTGGTACTGGTGTTCGTGATCCGTTGGCTGTTGTTCGCGCCTTATATGGTCGACGGCTCCTCGATGCAGCCGAACTTCCATAACGGCGAACGAGTGATCGTCAACAAGATCCTCTACGACATCCGGGCTCCGAAAAAAGGCGAAGTCATCGTGTTCAAAGTCCCTTCGGAAGACAACAAGGAATTCATCAAGCGCGTTATCGCGCTGCCGGGCGATACGGTCTCTGTCGAAGGCGACGTCGTGAAGGTCAACGGGCAGGTCATCAGCGAACCTTATATTCAGGACATGATCGACAAAGCCAAAGCCAACGGCGAAACGTACAACAACAATACGAATTTCCCGAACGCGAACTATCCGGACGGAACCGTGCCGCCGGGCCATCTGTTCGTTATGGGCGATAACCGCCCGAACAGCAAAGACAGCCGCATGATCGGTTATGTGCCTTACGGCGATATTACCGGCCGAGCCGACCTGGTCTTCTGGCCGTTCAGCGATCTGCATATCGTCAACCATTAACAGCTTGAAGTAATAAGAGGTGAAACACCCCATGACAATCCAATGGTTTCCCGGTCATATGACGCGGGCGCGCAGGCAGATCGAAGCGAAGCTGAATCTGATCGATCTGGCGATCGAACTGCTTGACGCCCGTTTGCCGCTGTCCAGCCGCAATCCGATGATCGGAGACATTTTGAAAGAAAAGCCCCGCCTGATCCTGCTCAACAAATCGGATCTGGCGGACCCGGAAGTCACGCGCAAATGGATCGAATATTTCCGCGAAGAAGGCCATCTGGCGATCGAGACCGATACGCCGGGCGGACGCGGAGTCAAAGACATTTCGGTCCATGCCAAAGCGCTGCTCAAAGAAAAGATCGACCGTCAGATCGCGAGAGGCATGAACCCGCGCGCGATCCGCGGGCTGATCGTCGGCATTCCGAACGTCGGGAAATCGACGCTGATCAACAAATTGGCCGGCAGAAGCATCGCCGAAACGGGCGACCGTCCGGGCGTGACCAAAGGCCAACAGTGGATCAAGATCGGCAAAGAAATGGAACTGCTCGATACGCCAGGAATTCTGTGGCCGAAGTTCGAAGATCAGAACGTCGGCATGAAACTGGCCGTAACCGGCGCGATCAAAGAAGACGTGCTGAACGTGGAAGAAGTGACCTTCTTCGCGATCAAGTATTACGCGGAGCATTACTGGGAGCGTTTGTCCGAGCGTTTCTCGCTGGGCGAGCGTCCGACGGTGTTCGACGACGCGGACGAGATCGTGAAGATCATGGAAGCGATCGGACGCAAGCGCGGCTGCTTGATGAGCGGCGGACGCGTCGATCTGGAGAAAACGTCCGTATTGTTCCTGCGCGAACTGCGCGCGGGCAAGATGGGCCGTTTCTCGCTCGAAGAACCTTTCTGAGCTGTTCGTTAATCGCATAATCGAATCGTACATCTATCGGCCGCGCGCACCGCGGTGTCGGACCGCCGAACTCGGCGGTCTTTTTTCGTGTAAATCCAACAGAAAGCGGGTAACGCATATGCCAAAAGCCAAAAAAGAAGCCGAAACGCCGAAAAAGCCGAAAAAAGAAAAAATCGAGATCGATCGGCTGCTGCTGGAAAAGGAGTTGTGGTCGGAAGGATTTCAGCAGATCGCCGGCGTCGACGAAGTCGGCCGCGGCTGCATGTTCGGCGACGTGGTCGCCGCCGCGGTCATTCTGCCTGCCGGGTTGAAGATCGAAGGCATCGACGACTCCAAAAAGCTGTCCGAGAAAAAGCGCGACGAATTATACGATATCATTCTGCAAGAAGCGGTTGCCGTAGGCGTAGGGCGGGTCGATCCGCGGACGATCGATCGGATCAATATCAAGCAGGCGTCGCGTCTGGCGATGAAAACGGCGATCGAAGCGTTGGAAGCGAAGCCTGACGTCCTGCTGGTGGACGCGGAGAAAGTGGACGTGGAACTGCCGCAGCGCGCCGTCATCAAAGGCGATTCGCTCAGTCAGAGCATCGGAGCCGCTTCGATCGTCGCTAAAGTGACGCGCGACCGGCTCTGCGCCGGCGAATGGGAACGGGATTATCCGGGTTACGGCATCGCCGTGCACAAAGGTTACGGAACGGCCGTTCACCGGGAAAAGATTCTGGAGCTCGGCATCAGCGATCTTCACCGGCACAGCTTCCTCGTCAAGATGAAAGCGGAGTTCGAAAACCTGAAATAAGAAGGGTTCGATACGAAGCGTAGGCGCAATGCCGTTTCGGGCAAGCTTATGGTATCCTGAACGTATCCGATCCGTGCGTCCGAAACGCGGGGGCCTCGGCGAAAACAGGCCTTCGCCGCTTATCGGACAAAGCGTTTCGGCCGATATAAGGGAATAGTATCCTTTCAACTCGTAATCCTGCTTTTAGTGTTGACAAGGTAATCATAGACGAACGTTTGCGAAAAACAAAAGGAGAGAGGTGACGCGGAATGAACATCGGTTCGTTGTTCAAAAGCATGATGGGCGACGCCAAACCCGGCGAGCTGAAACAGCTTGACCTCAAAGAAGGCCAAGTCGTTCGCGGCGTGGTTCAATCCGTATCCGACGACGGGAAAGAAGCGGTGATTCAGATTCAGGGCGTCAAAGTCAATGCCAAGCTGGAAACGCCGCTTCAAGCCGGGCAAACGGCTTTTATGCAGGTTCAACCCGCGGCCGAAGACGGCTCGATCGTAATGAAGCCGGTCTCCGCCCCTGCGGGAAACGCCGGCGCGCAAACGATCGAAGATACGCTGAAGCAGGTCGGGCTGACCGACACCAAGCAGAACCGCGAAATGATTCGCATGATGCAGCAGGCGGAGATCCCGGTAACGAAAGAGCAGACCGCCGAAGTTCGCAATCTGCTGGCGCAGAAGCCGGCCAACGTCAATGCGCAGGAATGGGTCCGTTCGATCGGCGTTCTTCAACAACGCGGGCTGCCGGTAACTCCGCAGAGCGTGGCCGGCATGCAGCAGGCCATATTCGGTCCGCCCGCATCCGCTGTGCTTCAGAATCTGGAGCAGCAGGTGGCGGCCGCGCTGGCGCAGCTCGGCGGCGAGACCGGCGAAGAGCCGGCCGCGCCCGGCAAGATGCAAGGAACCGTGCCGAGCGCGGCGCAGAGCGGCCAGCCGGGCAGTCCGGGCTCGAACGGAGCCGGCGGCTCGGCGGGCGCAGCGGCGCAAAGCGCGCCGAATGCCGGAGCTTCCTCCGGCGGTCCGGCTGCCGCGGCGGCTCAAACGTCGGCTTCGTCCGCGGGAACGCCGACCAGCCCCGCGGCAAGCGCGGACGGAACGGGCGAACCGGCAAACGCGGCTCGTCCTGCCGCTCAGACCGCAGCCGGCGCGGCTTCGAACGCCGCGGGCCGTTCCGATTCGGCGGCGCAAACAGGCGGCTCGGCCGCCGCTGCGCAAGCCGGTCAGACGCCGGCAACGCCCGGCGGCGCGGCGTCCGCTTCGCCCGACGCCGCGCTGCTGCGCAAAGTGCAGGCGCTGCTGAGCGAGCTGCGCTCCGCGGCCGCGAGCGGCACCGATGCGGCGAATCCGGCCGCATCCGCCGCGGGAACTGCCGCGCAGACCGGAGCGCCGCAGGCAGGCGCTCCGGAAGCCGGCCCGTGGGTAGGCCGGCTGCTCAAGATGCTCGGCGCGGAGCACGAGCAGCAGACCGCGCGTTCCACGCTGCTGAACGCCGCCCTTGCGCCTTCGGCTTCGGCCGGGCAGCCGCCGGCAGGAACGCCGCAGACCGCCGCGCAGACGGCGGCTTCGCAGCCTGCGGCCGGCGCGGCCGCGGCGCAGCAGGCCGCTCCGCAGGGCGGCGCCGCTTCGGCGCAGTCCGCCGCCGCTCCTGCCGCGGTGGGAACCCCGGCCCCCGCCGAGCAGGCGGCCCCCGCCCCGAACGCGGATTCTCGTCCGGGAGTCTCGGCGGCCGTGCGTGCCGCAGCCCAGCACGCGCTGCGCGCGGTTCCAGGCGCCGAGCGTCGCCCCTACCCCGCGACCGCCCCCCGCCAACCCGCC
>NZ_NJDE01000024.1 GCF_002205895.1 Saccharibacillus sp. O23 | reverse complement strand
CCGAAGAGCAATCTCGTCCGACCGATTCGACTCAATCGGGCAAAACCGACAGCTCTCAGCCGACTTCGTCCGGCAAGCCGCCTGCCGAAGAGCAATCCCGCCCGGCCGATTCTTCCCAATCGGGCAAAACCGACAGCTCTCGGCCGACTTCGTCCGGCAAGCCGCCTGCCGAAGAGCAATCCCGCCCGGCTCAAAAAGGAGCCGACGGCGCTTACGAGCAGCCGCGCAGACCATAGATTTTTCGGAAGCCGGGCGGCAAACTTCAAAAAAGCCGAAGACAAGGCTTATACGCAGCCGCGCATCTCTCTTATCTTCGGCAGCGCGCTTCGCATCGGCCCGCGCCGGAACGGCAGACCGCTTTTGGGGATGTCGATCAGGCTCGCTTTCGTACGGCTTGGTTCCCCGCTGTCTATCCGTTTGCTTCTTCCCCTTCCAGCGCCGCTTCGGATTCTTCTTCGAAAGACGCTTCGGCGTTCTCGCGCGCAAGCTGCGCATACGCGCACAGACGGAAAAACAAACCCGGCAGTTCTTCTCCGTCTTCCGCTTCCGACTCCGCCCCCGTAAGCCGCTCCCTTTCTCCGGCACTCGCGACATTCCGCAGCAGCTGCTCCAATAATTCCATGCCGAGCCGCCGCGCGTCATCGGCCAGCCGTTCCAACAGCCGCGCATCCTCCGGCGCGAACTGCGCCGTTCCGCGCAGCAGCATCTCTTCTGTCCAATCCTCCACCCGACCGAGCAGCCGATCCGTTTCGTTCATCCGCTCTCCTCCTTCCGGCTATGTGTTCATGTCCGTTTCGCGACCCGCTCTTTCATCGCCTCAACTGCCGAATGCTGACCGAAAGTCAACATTTTGAGCGCAAAAACCAAATATACGCGCGAATGTTGACGAAAAGTCAGCATTTTGAGCATTTTTCTCATGATTATGCCTTATCTCTCATAAAATGCTGACTAAACGTCAACATTTCTTTTCAAGTCGTCTACAAAGACATGATTTGTTGACGAACCGTCAACATGTCCTGCAAGTTTGCGATCCGGTGCCGCTCTTTGGGAGCTTAAGCTGTACTTCGGCAGTTTGGCAGACACGCCCTAAGACGCTCCGCTCCGTTACGCTTCTTTTCTCGTCATCGGCCGCGACACGGCTCCGTCTACAGATCGAGCTTCAAGCTCACCTGTCCGTTGCCCTGCAAAAAGCTGATCGGATACACGCCGCTCGGCTCGACGGACGCGAATACGTAGAATTCGCCGTCGCCGGGCAGGCCGCGGCCCGATTCCAGCCGGGTGATCGCGGTGCTCCAATCGGCGTGATACGGCACGATGAATTCAAGCCGTTCGCCGGCCGCATCGACGGCAAGCAGCTTGAGCGCCTGATCGCCGGAATCGTACCGGCAGCTTTCGATCGCCGCCGCCCGGATCAGAGCCAATCGGCGCGGACGGCCGCCGAACAAGCGGATTTCACCGCCTGCGGCGTCCAATTCGGCGAAGCTGCCTACGAGCAGCGATCCGAAATCGAAAGCCTCGACCGGCGGGCGTTCCGGCACGGTTACGGCCGGCGATCCGCCGGAAGACAGCCGGCCTTCGTCGCTGACCTTCGCGGAGCGCATCGACAGCATCGAAGCGCCTGCGGTGCGCAGCGTCAGATCCGGCTTCCACGGCGTGCGCTCGCGGTAATGCCGCGCATAATCGAATTCCGCGCCTTCATAATAAGCGGGCCGCGCCTGCGTATACGTATAGACGCCGCCGTCTTCGGCGCAGCAGAAATAATAGGTGATCCCGCGATAGCCGGATCTCGTTTCCCACGGCTCCGCGCCGAGGCCGTAGAGGTCCAGCCGAGGAACCGTATAATACCGGCTGCGGAACCGGCCGGCCAACTGCGCTTTGCGCGCGGGCCCGATGTCCCGTTCCAGCGCCTCGATCATCAGGGCGGCCCGGCTCAGCCGCCCGAGCAGCGCGCGTACGGAGAAGCGCACATGCCGCGCGAAGAACGATTCCAGTTCGCCGTGGATCCCGCGCGCCTCGCGCTCCAGATTCGGCAGCCCGCCGCTGCGCGCGGCGATCGCCAGCAGTTCGAACCGCGCGGCGAAGCTGCGCGGCAGCCGGGCCAATCCGCCGCCGAGCAGCGCTTCGATGCTGCCGCGGAATTCGCGCAGCAGTTCCGGCGGCGCGGAGACCGGCGAGAGCTGCCCGGCCAACGCGTCTTCGTCGCGCAGTCCGAGACTCGCGCGATAACGCAGCAGGGCTTCCAGCTTATACATCTCGCCGTCCGCTCCCGGCACCGCGCAGAGCGCGCGGGACACGTCCGCCGCGTCCGTGAACGCCACTTCCACGCCGGAGCGGTTCATCCGCACGACCAGCAGCGAACCTTCGCTGACGGTCAATTCTTCGCGATAGCGCAGGCGGAACGCCGCTTCCTCGACTTTGGAAGCGGCGAACGGAGCGACGAGTTCGCGAATAGGCCGCTCCGACAACCAGCCGAAATCCGGCTTGGGCAGTCCGTCCGATCCGGCTCGATCCGCTTCGCCGGACGTTTCGTTTTTTGCGCCGGTTCCCGTTTCGCTGCCGCTTTCCGCGATTGACGAGTCCGCCGGTCCGGGCTTCGCTTCGTCCTCCGGATGCGACTCCGTCTCGGCACCGCCAGCCTGCCGGGCATAATACAGAATCGCGATCAGCACATGTTTGCAGATCTTGTCGGACGGACAAGTACACGCGAAACGTTCGATCGAATCGGTCAACGTGCAGACCGTACCGTCGCCGAGCGTGCAGGTCACCTCGTCCGCTTCGAACGCGTACTGCGCCGTCGCGCCTTTTTCGATCTCTTTGAGCGCTCGATTGTACAATCCTTTGTTCGCGTAACGAATCAGATAATCTTCCGTGCAGATCGCCGTCAATCGGCGAAAACGCAGCTCCATTCCCTCGTTCAAGATCGATTCACCTCTTTATTCGGGCGCGATCTCCGCTACGCCTCGTCTTCTTCCAGATATTCATCCAGATAACGTTTTACCGCTTCTTCGTCGCGCAGATCCACGTTGATGCCCCAAGTCAGATCGGCCAACATCAACGGAGCGATTCGCGCGAGGGTCAGCAGCAGTTTCGATGCCCAGTCGTATTGAGCGCGATCGCCGATATCCAGCAGCATCCATGCTTTACGGATCAAACCGTCTTCGTATTCGCACAGCAGCACCGTTTCTTCGTTGGGTCCGAATGCCCGAATCCCTTCGCATTCCACGCGGTACGAAGAGCCGTATCCCGTGATGACTTGATCGTAAGGATACGCGAACGAAGAAACGGCTTCCTCGATTTCCGCCAGCTGAATCCGCAGTCCGTCCAGTTCCCGAGGATCGCTTTGCCGCACGTAGAGATCCGTGTAGCCGCCTTCCGTGCGATGTTCGTCTCCGAAGGCCCGGATCTGCTCCATTTCCGCTTCGATCGCTTCTTTCCGCTTCGTCGGAATCAGCTCCAACATCGCATAATCGTCCTCGTGAAAAAACAACACTCGCTTTTCTTCGTTCGCGGCCCGATCCGTATGCCGCTTCTTTTCCGATTCCGGTGTCATGATCGTCGTCCTCCAATAGGCGCGTAAGCTTTGCGGGTCGGTTTTATATATAGGCGATTGGCGCGCGCGAAGCCGCTTCGCTGCTGGATCAGCAAGAAAACGCGGACGAAATCCGCGTTTTCTTGCTGCCTAGAGCCGCTTATTCGACGATACGGCCTAAGAAGTCCCGCACCCGCAGAAACCCGCGTTTTGCCGTTATTGTCCGCTGGCCCGCAGAATATCGTAGACCGTTTCGCTGAATACGCGTTCCGGCACGTTTTTCATCGGATGGCCGCTGGCCGAAACGTAATAATAATCGTCGCCTTTGTTGGCGAAGAATTCGAGCTCCTCGAGCGTCACGTCGTCCATGCCTTCGTAATAAGCGATGCTTGTCCCGCTGAACGTCAGGCGGGCGATCAGATCGCCGTACATCTTGAACAGCTCGTTATAGAAGCCGCCGTCCTGCGCCCGTCCTTTGACCCAGCCGTATTTCTCCAACGCTTTCGGGAACCCGGTCGGCGAATATTCGCCTTCCGGCAGGCGGGTATACGCCCGAAGCTCCAGATCGTCTTCCGTCGGAAGATAAGCCGGACGGTTCAATTGAACGAACGGCTGCGCGATTTCGTAGTCTTCAAGCTGCGTTTTCCAAGCTTCCAGCGTCTCTTTGTCCAGCTCGAGCGGATGGACCAGACCGATCTTCGCGTCTTCCGGCAGCTCGTATTCGTCTTCGTCCACCGTGTTGAACGTGCCGTCTTCCATATACCGGAACGTCGACGCGATCGCCGCGTCTTCGCCCGTTCCTTCGTATACGCCCCAGATCAAGCCGACGGCGAACCGGCGCATGATCACGTTGTCCACGAACAGGCTCGTCCACTCGTCCGCGCTCCACAGCCGACGCTTCGACAGCGATTCTTCGAGGCGCTGCGACTGGATGCCGACCATCGTTTTGAGATCTTTTTTGAGCTGCGCAAAACGCGCTTTCGACTGCGCCGCCAGCTCCGCGTCGTCTTTCTGACCCGGCGCGGGCAGGCTTTTGACCGCTTTGCCCGTCTCGTCGTTCACGGCGGACAGCTGCAAATCCCCGCTCACTTTGACCGTGAACGAACGTTCGCCGTAGCTCAATCGCAGTTCGCCGTTTTCGTCGAATCCCAGCGCGGTCACCAGACGGTCGGCCAATTGTTCTTTGGTCAAGCCTTGATTCTCGGCCGCCAATTCCAACGCTTCTTCCGCCGCTCCCCTGACTTGACGGTTCTTGATCGCGCGGCCCAATTTGTCGATGGTCATCAGCGCAGCCGTGTCGTTCATGAACGCCAGCGCGCGCACTGCGTCCGCGGCGATCGCGCCCCGGCTGTTATCCGCCCATTCCCGGATCTGACGGCCCAGCAGGTCGATCACCGGACGGCCGCCGAACCGCGCCGCGAGCGGCAGCACCCATTTTTCTTTGGCGGGGGCTTGAGCGTCGATCCATGCCTGCAGCGTTTCCTCGGCGAAGTTCGCGAGCGACTGCTCGTCCGCGTATTCCGCCACTTCGTTCAAGCGCGGATTCGGTTCCGACGCGAAGTCCACCGACTCGCTCCATACGTAAGTCTTGATGCGCTCGTCCAGCTTGTGTCCGTCGCGGCCGTACAAGTCCGGCATTCGATCCGCCGACAGCCAAGACAAGCGCGACAGCTTCTTCGCGTCGACATGTTCGGCCAAAGCCGCATGGGCGAATTCCGCCGGCTTGCCGAGCGTATCCGACAGCGCTTGAAGACGGGCTTTGAGCGCGGCGGACTTTTCTTTGGCGATCAGTTCCGCGTACGCTTCGCCTTCGCCTTCGCCTTCGATGCCGCGCAGCAAGTCGATCACCGCTTCGCGCACGCCTGCTTTTTTCTCGCCCAGATACAATTTGACGTACAAGTCTTTGTCGGGCCGGCGAAGCAGCTCGCCAAGGGCGATCTCGCGGTTGCGCTTGGACGAATCGCCCAAGCCCGTACGCAGCGCTTCGATCAGCGTATCTTCGTTCTCCGCCGCTTCGAGCGCCGTCTCGAGCACGATCTGCCGGACATCGCCCTGCAGCTCGTTATAGAAACCGAGCGACCGCTCCACGCGGTGCCGGATGATGCTCCGCAATTCTTCTTCCGGCACGCGGGCGTAATAATACCGATTCAGTCCGTTCATCAGCAGCATGCGCAGCAGCAGACGGTCGCCGTCCATGTCGGGATCGGCTTCGACCCGCTCCAGCAGCTTCTCTCCGTCGAACACCGGCGATTGATACAGATACGACAGGAACGCCGCCGTTCCGACTTCCGGATGTCCCGCCACCTTTACGAATTCGGCATAGAGATCCGAATCTTCCGGCAAAAAGGTCACGGCGATCAGCAGATTGCGCCGGCGGTTGCTGTTGCCCTGCACCTGATCCCAATCATGCGAAGGTTTATGTTTGAGATAAGCTTCCATCGACAGTTCGCCCGCCAACACCTTCGCCAAACTCTGGCCGAGAATGTTGCCGTGCAGTTTGTCCGACAGCGTCTCCAGCACCAGCGCTTCGATGCCGCCTTCGCTCTCCGGCGGCATGCCGGCATCCGACAGCACGCGGTAGACGTAAGCTTTGAGCATCGGACGGCGCAGGATGGCAAACAATCGTCGGGCCTGCCGAGCGTCTTTGAGCAGCTCGCCGCGCAGCATGTTCCACACCGGCATGTACCCGTCGATTTCGCGCGACAACGTCGTGATCAACGCGAACGGCTCGTTCGTGCGCACGATGCCTTCCAAGATCAGATCCGGGTCTTTCCCGCCGTGTTCCGTCATCAGCAGTTCTTCCCGCACTTCCAGCGGCAGGATCTCGTGCACGTCGCGCAGCAGATCGAGTATCGTTTTATCGAGATCCGCCGAAGATTCCAATAAGCCTTCTTTGCCGCCGTTCAGCAGGACCCGGTAATAGAACGCGCAGCGCAGTTGACGCAGAACGACGCCTTGCTGCTCTCTTCGAAGCGGCTTTTGGGGATCGAGCTCCGAATCCGGGAACAGACGGGCTTTCACTTCTTCGCGCCGGGCCTCCACATACTCCGGGGCCAAATCAAGCTGCGTCAGCGTATCTTTGAGCGGAAGCTGCCGAATGACCAGCGGCTCGATCGCTTTCAGCAGTTCCCGCCGCAGCGTATCCGCATCTTCGGCCGCGAGCGCTTGAAGCGCAGGAGCGATCTTGGACAGCGTTTCGCGCGCGAATTCCGGATCGATCGCCGCGTACAGCTTCAGCCGCAGCAGCGTATCCGCGTCGATCTCCGGGGTCGCCGCGTTTTTGCCGGCGCCGCGATCCAAGCCGAGCTGCGACAAAAACATTTTATGCACGATTTCCGCGCCCGCGTATTTATGCAGCAGCTCCAGACGCTTCGTCGTTTCGGATAAACGCTCTTCGATATTCCGTACCCGGCGGGAACTCAAGTTGATGCCGCTCCATTCTTCGCCCATGCAGATCCGGTACAGATTCTGATCCTGATAGTCGTAGCCCCGATTGCCTTTGGTGCGCAGAATCACGGCCGCCGCCCGGTAAAAAACGTCCCGGTCCGTTTGACGGCCCAACTTGTCGAGCGCGGATATCGTGCGGTACAAGTAGTAGTTCGAACCCGGCAGCAGATCGGGGAATTCTTCCGTCGCTCCGCTCACGTATGCGATAATCGAATCCCGGCGGTCGACCGCAAGCGAGTAGTCGTCGGAGCAGGCTTTGGCGAATTTTTCGACCAAAGGGTCTATCGTCTGATGATTCAGTGTCATAAGTACGCCTCCTTAGTTTAAGGTCACCCTAATCAATTCACGATGCGTCCGATCCATTCCGCCAGCGCGTCCGGCGTGATCGCGGCGACTTCGGCGCCCATATCCGCGAACGTGCGCGCCGCATGTTCGTCGTAGGCGGCATGGCCTTCGAAGTCGAGCGCCGTCAGCACGAGCAGCCGCGCGCCCGCGTCGAGGATGTCTTTGCCCGCGCGGTACATATGGGAAGCCGGATAGCCTTCGACGAGGTCGCTGACCAGAATGAACAGGGTTCGTCCGGGGTTCTCGATCAGGGTCTCCCCGTAACGCAGCGCTTTGGCGATATGCGTGCCGCCGCCGAGCTGCACGCTCATCAGCACGTCGACCGGATCTTCCAGCCGGCCGCTCAGGTCCACGACCTCGGTATCGAACACGAACAAGCTGGTCTTGAGCGAATTCAATCGGTAAAAAATGCTGGCCATGACCGAACTGTAGATCACCGAATCCAGCATGCTGCCGCTCTCGTCGACCGCGATCACGACATGCCAGCGGTTATACGGCTGAACGCGCCCGTCGAAATGCAGCCGATCCACGACGAAGCGCCGCTTCTCGCGGTCGTAGTTTTTGAGATTCCGGACGATCGTTTTCTTCATGTTCAGATTCCGAAGCGAACGCACCCGGCCCGCTTCGTAGCGGTTCCGTTTGCCCGACAGGCTGGCGCGCGTATCGGCTTCGAGCTTGCGGCGCAGCTCGTCGACGACCTGCCGCACGATCGCTTTGGCGCTGGATAACACTTCGCCTTTCATCCGGCCTTTGAACTGCAAAATGTTCTTGAGCAGATTCATGTTGGGCTCCAGCGATTCCAGCACCGCTTTGTCCGTCAGCAGTTCGCTGATGCCGTAGCGGTCCAGCGCCTGCTTCTCCAGAATCTCCACCGTCTCCCGCGGAAAAAGCTTGCGCACCCGGCCGAGCCAGCCCGGCACGGTCAACTGCGAGCTTCCTCGCCCTGCCTGCTTGCGCCGATAGCCTTGTTCTTCGCCGAATTCGCGGTCGTACAAATAACCGAGCAGTTCGTCGATCTCTCCGTAAACGAAGTCTTCCGGCGAATACGCCCGCGTCTCGGACAGCGGCTCGTCGGCCGAAGGGCCGAGCAGCAGCCGCCAGCGGTTCAGGGTCTCGGGGCTCATGCTCCCGGCGGCGGGAACGGCTTCGACGCGCTCGCTTCCGTCCGCGTTCAAGCGCGGGAATCGCTCTTCGGCTCCGGTTCCAGTTTCCATGACGCCAGCTCCTCTCGAATAGCTTGATCGAGCCGCTTCGCCGCGAGCAGCGTCCGCTCGTCGACGGCGGGCAGTTCCAGTCGCGCCGCCGGAATGCCGTGAAGCGCGGCGACCTTCGTCGCGATGCGCGAAGTCTCCGGCGGCGTGAAGAACGTGAACGCCAATCGCAGCTCCGGCAGCAGCCGCAGAAATTCTTCGTGCGGAAGCCGCTCCAGCAGCAGGCTCAGATCCGCGATCAGAGCGTCATCCTGCATCAGCGCGTCTCGCGCGAGCGCGAATACGCCTTGCAGATATTCGGCGCTCTTGAGCGCTTGATCCGTCGTGCCGAGCAGATAAGCGCGCGCCCGGCGCGCGATCTCGCCGCTTTCCCGTTCGCCGAGGCGGACAAGCACGGCGATCGCCGCTCCTTCGAGCCGCGGCGCCAGAGTCGGCATGGCCAACAGTTCGCCCAAACGGTCGCGGAACTGTTCGTCCGCGCCCGAGTCTCGGCGCGATCCCCGTTCCGCCGCGTGCATATGCAGCAGCTTCAAGCCTTCGACCGCTTTCGGCTGGTCGTCGGGATGAAGTCCGCCCAGACCCGGAAGCCGCGATACGGCGGCGGCGTAAGCTTCGTCGGCGAGGCGGTTCAATCGGACTTCGTCCTTGACGCCGAGCAGTCGGCGATGAGACAAGATTCGCTCCAGCGCATCGAGCGTCTCGCACAAGGACAAGAACGATCCGTCTCGTCTCAGCGCGTTCTCCAGCCGTTCGAACAATCGGGCCGCCAGACTCTCCAGTCCCATCGTCAGCGCCTGAAGCAGCCTGCGCGCGGCTTCGCCGCTGTGATGATCCGGCACCGCGTCCAACTGCTCGACGAGCTTCGCTTCGGCCGCCGCCGCTACCGTGCCGCCATAGATCGAATTTTCGATCAAGCGCGCTTCGACGCGCGACGAATACGAATACGTCCAGATCTCCCGCACGAGGTTCATGTCTTTGCGCGCGGCCCAATCCGGACCGGATTCTTTGCGGGCGAACTCCGTACCGAGGAATTCGGCGCAGTGCAGCAGACGGCTGGCTTCCCGATGCGCGGGCTTGGCGTAAGGTTCCAAGATGCGGCGATGACGACCCGTCGAACGAAGGTTCAAGCGGCATGCCGCCGCCCGCGCCTTGAAATCCTCGACGATCGGCACGGCGAATTCGTTCGGCGCCACGCTGCCGATCCGGTCGCCGGTCATCAGCGTCAGCAGCTTCTCCAGCGGCTTGTCCGAAGTCCGCGTGCGCTCGCCTTTGATAAAAGCGGCCGTCACGGCGTCCGTCAATTCGTAGGCTCCGCCTTGGCTTTTGCCGCGCAGCGCGGCAAGTCCTTGCAGCAGCGCGAACGCTTCGATGCCGTCGGAAGTCGAAGCCGCTTCGTCTTCGCTTCGCAGGTCGCGCCCGAGCCGGGCCAGCAGTTCCAGGCCGGCTCGTTCGTAAGGCGAGGCTTCGCCGCCTTGAAGCAGCGTCCAGACCCGGTCGTAATAGCCGACATGCGGCATGCCGCTGGCGTAACCGTTCAACCGGTCGGCTTCTTCGAACGTGTAGACCATCGGATAGATCGATTTGCGAACGTGACCGCCTTCGCGGCTCGGCCTGGGCGAACCGCTCGACCCGGCCGAGCGGCCGCATGCGGCTCCGGAACGTTCTTCCGAGTCCGCTTGCCCGGACTCGGCTTCGCCGACGATCAGCCCGTAGGTATGGAATCCTCCGGTCACGACCAGCACCCGGCCGAATTGCGCCCGCGCCTCCGCGATATGCGCTCGCATGCGCGCTTCGCGGTCCAGATCGCCTTCGCTTCGCAGCGTCTCCGGCGAATACGTCATTCGCGACAGTGTGCAGTACGCGAATACGCTCCGCACGAATTCCGGCGTCTCCCGGCGCAGCCCGCCGACTTCGAAAGCCCGCTCCCACAGCTCGTCGAAGCTGCGCGCGCCCGAGGAACGGCACAGCCGCCCGATAAAAGCCGAGCCGGCCAGCAGCGCCTCGTCCTGCGCGGACGCTTTGCCGCCTTCTTCGGCGGCTTCGGCCCGGCCGCGAACGTCCAGATCGATAAACCGCGCGGGAATTCCCCGCGCCGCCGCTGCCCGAATCGCCGCGTATTCCGGCGAATAATCCAGCAGCGGGTAATAGCAGGCTCCGCGTCCGTTCTCGTCCTCGAAGCCGTAATACAAGCTGACCGGCGCCTGCGTTGCCGCGTCCGCCAACACGGGAATCAGCGGAGTCCCGCTCTCCGGTCCTTCGATCAAGACGATGTCCGGCCGATAAGCTTCGAACGTCTTCAGCAGATGACGGGAGCAGGCCGGACTGTGGTGGCGAATCGGAAAATGCACGACCGGACCGTTCAGATCGAATACTTTTTCCGCGAACAATCGATCGATCTCGTCCAACTGCTCCCGCGGCGCCTGCTGCCGAAGCAGCCCTGCTTCCCCGTCTTCCTTCAGCACCTCCGCTTCGACGCTGTCCGTCAGCCGATCCATTTTTTCTCCTTGTAATACGCGTTCCATAACGCTTCCGTTTTGGCCCGTTCTTTGACCACTTTGGAGAAATACGCTTTGAGCACGCTCAGATCTTTGTCGTTCTCTTTGGCTACGGTGCCGAGCATGTTCTGCACGAGCCGCTCCAGCGACAATCCGCCTTCTTCGTAATAGTAAGAAGTCATCGCGCTCTGCACGTAGACCGATACCGCTTCGGCCGTGCTCATCACCGCCTGAGGCACTTCGATCTTATATCCTTCCCGCGTCCGTCCGGTCCGCAGTTCGATGAACGTCGTCGCCAGCAGTTCGACCACGTCCGCGTCCACCGGAGCGTCGATCCCGCCGTGAGCGAGCAGATTGGAAGCCTGCGACTCGATGATCTTCGCTTCCATCTTGACGTTGTCGATCGGGCGGATCGTCTCGAAATTGAACCGCCGCTTGAGCGCGCTGCTCATTTCGTTGACGCCTTTGTCGCGAATGTTCGCCGTGCCGATCACGTTGAATCCGGGCTTCGCGAACAATACGCCGTCGGCCAACTCCGGAATGTTCATGACCTTGTCGCTCATGATGCTGATCAGGCTGTCCTGCGCTTCGGACGGGCAGCGGGTGATTTCCTCGAACCGCGTAAGCAATCCGTGCTTCATGCCGTGATACAGCGGCGAAGGCACCAGCGCGGCTTCGGACGGCCCTTTGTCGAGCAGCATGGCGTAATTCCACGAATATTTGATCGTGTCTTCCGTCGTGCCCGCCGTGCCTTGAATGGTATTGGTGCTGGTACCCGAGATCGCGGCCGACAGCAGCTCGCTGAGCATCGTTTTGGCCGTGCCCGGTTCTCCGACCAGCATCAGCCCCCGATTGCCCGCCAGCGTCACGATCGCGCGTTCGATCAGCACGTCGTTGCCGTAAAACTTGCGCGTAATATGTATAGATTCGCCGTCCAGTTCGATCGGCTGCTCGCGCCCGATCAAAAAGTCGCGGACGGCGGCGGGCGACAGCTTCCAATTCGGCGGACGTTTGCCCGTATCCGCCGCGCCCAGCGCCGCCAATTCACGCTCGTGCAGCACTTCGGCCGGCGGTTTGATCATTTCCGTAGTCATGCGGTTCCTCCTCGGATAATCAGATCATATGTTCCCATTTTCGTATAATCCCTATTTTATCACACTCTGTAAGCGTGCGCGACAAAGCGCTCGGTAAATAGGCGGAATCTCCCGCCGCATCCGGGACCAAAGTCACGATCGGTGCCTTGTCTTCCCTTTGGCCTTACCGTTCGAAGCCGAATCGCCGAGTCCTTTCTTGCATCGAAGCTTCGATTCTTTTTTAAATTATTTTCCGCAAAAAACGAACTTTTCTCCCCACCCAAGCGTATATGAAGCAAGGCAGGGATAAACGCTTCGATTCCTTGCTTGATCATTTTTACCCATTTATAAGGAGGCGTTTACATGGAATTCATGGGGATTGTCGCGATTTTCGCGGTGTTGATCATTGTTTCCTCGTTAATCGGACTGAGAGGTTCGAACCGCGGCATGAGGCGGGGCGGCCACTCGGGGTTCCTGCATAATCCGAGCAGCGCGAACTCTTACGATGCTTACGACGTCACGCCCGGTGCTTCCCATAACCACTGCGGCGGTTCGAGTCATTCCCATTCTTCCTCTTATGACGGCGGAAGCTGCGATTCGGGCGGCGGGGACGGCGGAGGCGGAGGCGGAGAATGAACGGGACATCTTTTTCGGACGACAAAAAGAACGCGTAACTTCCTCTAGAGGAAAGGACGCGTTCTTTCGTTTTTCGAAAAAGAAAAGGTTCGGACTTAGACGACCACCCGGTTGCGGCCGCCTTCTTTGGCCCGATACAAGGCACGGTCGGCAAGCTCGAACAGATCGTCTACCCGCATGGATTGCATCGGGCAAACGGAAGCGCCGATCGACAGCGTTACGGGAATATGCAGCGAATTCTCGTGCGCGGCGACCGCGAGCCGGATCCGTTCCGCCATCTCGTACGTTTCCGGCAGATTGCGCCCCGGCAGCAGAACCAGAAACTCTTCGCCGCCGTACCGTCCGCACAGATCCTGATTGCCCAACGTTTCTTCCAAAGTACGGGCTACGCTTCGGAGCACTTCGTCTCCGGCGGCATGTCCGTAAAGATCGTTCACCGCTTTGAAACGGTCGATATCCATCAGCAGCAGCGAGAACGGCCGGTTGTCGCCTTCCAGCTTCTCCAGAATCTCGTCCAGCGCGCGCCGGTTCAACAGCCCCGTCAACGAATCTTTGAGAGCGAAGTCGTTCAGGTCCCGGTTCTGACGCTTCATCTCGCGCACGGATCGCATCACGGCCCGGTTGAGCAGATCGGCTTCCCGGTTCCAGTGGCGGCGCACGGAAGGCAGCGCTTCGTCTTCCGGACGATCGACGGCGCGAAGCACGAAATCGGCCAAAGAGACGAACGGCGCCGCCAAGCGGCGGGCCAAAAACAACGCCGCGCAGGCCAGCATCAGAAACGGCCCCATAACGACCACCAGCGTGCCGCGCATTTGTTCGAACTGCTCGGTCCGCAGCGCTTTGGCCGACGTCTGGGATACGACTCCCCAACCGGTACGCGGAGCGTAAGCATACCCGACCAGATATTCGCCGTTCGCGTCGTCCGTCACTTTGACGCTGCCGCTCATGCCGATCAATATCCGATCCAAAGCCAGATTCCCTCCGGCCTCTTCTTCGTTTCGATCCTCGTTGGGATCGTAAATCAGACGGCCCGCGTCATCGACGACGTAAGAATACGAGCCGACCGTATCGAAATCCGAAGCCGAACGACCCGAACCCAGCAGGCTGCCCAGCACGTTGGCATGCTCCATGCAGAGCACCCCGCCGATGACGCCCAAATACTTGTCGTTCGCGTCGTAGATCGGCTCCGATACCACGACCGCCTGATCCCCTTCGGTCTCCGTGTAGAATAGAGAACGGTATTCTTTACGCGTGTTCAGAGCTTGCTTCAACAGCGAGACGTCGATTGCCGCCGGATCTTCCGCGCCGCTTTTCGTATAGCTGTCTATGATCTTGCCGTTCGCGGCCGCGACGAATACCGAGTCGAAACGTCCGCTGCTCTCGTAGAGCAAGCGCAGTTGTTTCGCCGTTTCGTCAGCTTCGCCGAGGGACATCGGAGTCGCGAGTTCGCCCCCGAAAGAGCTCAGGCTCTTCTCGACCGACAGATACATCATATCGATCGCATGCGCGACGCGCTGCGACTCTCTCTGATTCGCTTCGAGCGTACGTTCTTGAAGCAGCTTCTCCTCGGAATGGTAAGAAGCGAATAACGTGATCGCCAAGGTCATCAAGAAAGTCAGAACGACAAGACCGGAGAACAACGCGCGCAAGCTGACCTTGCCTTTGGTTTTATAAGGATTTTCGTCCGGACTTCTTTTTCGCCCGCCTGACGCCATAATCACGGTCTTCATCACCTTTAACGCTCGAATGTCGTTCCTGATCCCTATGATTCAATGCTTGCTTTCTTACTATATATTACGGCACAATTTGTCGATTTTTTAGACGATTCAGCGAGACAAAGGAATCAAATTTCATTATAAGGCAGGATTCTAAAAATATTCGGGTTGCGGAATTGGGTAGCTTTCTTGGAAGAATAAAAATGCGCCTGAACGAAAAAACCGAGAAAGTCCAGCGCTGGGTCTCCCCGGTCTCGACTCCCTCGGCTCCCCAAACAATTGCCTGAGGCAGATGTGGTGGCGCCACGAGAAATTATTACCCGATCGATAAATGAATAATCAATTTCATTTATCGATTTAGGAATAGAGATTTACGAGCGCTTTTTAGCCGCCTGATCCGTCATTTTTCGAACGCCGAAGCCAACTTGGCGCTCTGTTTGCCGAAAGGTACCAAAACAACAGCCCGGCCTTCGGTATAACCCAACAGCCGATCCTGCAAACTCTTCAGATCCGCCGTTCTTTCGCTTATGATTTGATCGTCCGGCGTCAGCAGCGATTGCTTGCCTTTTTCCGTATCGGTAAGCAGCAGCCGGCCGCCGAGATAGCTGGTCGCCCAATTCGATTCGCGATCGGTAAAGGTACGTTTGATGCTGGCGGTCGATTTGGCGGTTTTGAGGTCATAACGAGCATATACGATCGGTTCGAACGTCGATAGGCCCAACGGCGATCCGATCATGCTGGACGTATTTACAACCAAACTCGTTCCTTCCGTGACAAAGTTGGTGTCGACGTTCGACGGGAACAAGATCAAATTCATTCTGCCGGTCGATACGTTCACGATCTTGTAATAATCCCGCGACTGCATGATTCCGTAACCTTTCATTTTTGCGACGAAATACGGATATTGGAACTGCGAAGATTCGGCACCTGGGTTTTCGTGCTTGCGGTCTTCTTCCGAAGCTGCGGATCGAACATGCACCGGCTTTTTCCACGGATATTGATAAACGGCCACGCGATCTCCGTTCATCACCGCGATACTCTCTTTGACGCCCGAACCGGCAGCCGACCATTGGACCTGCAAGTCGGAACCGCCCGAGATATTCGTAAAATCTTGTTTGCCGATCGGTTTGCCTTTTAAGGAAAGCACTTGTTTCTGGAGCTTCTTGCCGGATTCGGTCAGCACGACGATCTTGCCGGAACCTGCGAGTACTTCGCAATCATGCAGTACCGCGAACTTCTTCGTCCAGACGATCTTGTCCGCCGACACGTCCAGCAGCTGCAGCTGCCCCGAGAATTTATCGACGAACAAGACTTCCGTCTTGCTCACGGGTACCGACTGTACCTGCCGACTCAACAGCTGGTTGGAATACGAAGATTCGGCCTGCGCGGAAGGCGCGACGAAGGACAGCGGAAGCACCAACGACGCGGCCAGCAGAGCAGAACCGAGGAAGCGCAATTTCTTTCGTTTTTTCACGCCAAAACCTCCTTGAACGGAAAGGGATCGTCATCATAATTATTAAACGTTCGAAAAAGGAGGTTTGTTGCCGGATTCGATATTCGAAGCAAAAAAAGCGCGAACCCCGGTTTCCCGAGATTCGCGCTTTTGCAGTGCTGCTTGATGCTGATGAAGGGAATTGAACCCCCGACCTACGCATTACGAGTGCGTTGCTCTACCCCTGAGCTACATCAGCATATTCGGCGTATACCTTGCTGTCTGAAACAGCAACGAAACTTATTATACACCTTTCGCCGAGAAGCGCAAGCCTTTTGCCGCAAAAAGTCGGGGGACGTTTGCGGCGCTTAGGTTCGGCCTATTCCGCGCCGCCGCGTTCGGCCAGCTTCGCATGCACCGAAGCCAATTTCTGCACGGACGAACCGGCTTTGTCCCGGCGGTCGTCGATCTTGATCGACGTCGAGACGCGCTGCGCCCCGGACTCGAAAGTATGCTCGTGCAGCGCCTTCACCGCTTCCAGAATCCGGTCCAGCGGCCCTTCGATGATCGTGCTCATGGAGGTCAATTGGTATTCCACGCCTTCGAGCGTCTCCAGCTTGCGCTGCATCTCGGCGACGTAACTGCTCAGACTGGTCGTTGCCGTCCCGATCGGGATGATCGTCACTTCCGCGATAGCCATGGTGGAAGTCCTCCTCTTCACTGATTTTGGGTTCTGTCAACGTCTTTTTTCGCTGCTTTTATTGTAACCTTTTCATCCGCAAAAATCGAATTCGCGCTTCTTCCGCGCCGCTATGCGGCTCGCTTCAAAAAGGCGTTTTCAACCTTGACGAATTCGGTAAATTTTCGCCGTCCGAATATGTCCATTATGTGGCAAGTCGTGTATGCTCGCTTCACACACACCATATCTAGGTGTAAATTAAGTAGCCGAAGGCCAAATATGGTATTCGACAAGAAAACGGACCAAGACCGCTTCCCTGCCGTTTTCGGACGCGGCTTACATATCCTCTCCAGATTTCTTCACAAAATTTCGATTCGAAAGGACGGAAACCCAAGATGAGCATGACCCTTCCCTTTACTCCGGCACGCAAAGAAAACGACGCGCTCGAGGAGATCACGAGACTCGGACGGGACATCGCCGACAGCCTCGATACGGAGACGCTGCGCGAGAACGCGAACCTGAACGGGGACAGCTTTTCCGGCAAAATGAGCAAATTCGGGAGCGAGTACGCCAAGTGGTACGCGCGCCGCCACGTGCTGCCCAAAGAAGTGGAGGCGGCGATCCGGGGCAATACCGTCTACGTGCACGACCTCGACCATTACGCGGTCGGCACGACCAACTGCATCTTCATCCCGTTCGACAAACTGCTGGCCGAAGGCTTCAGCACCGGCAACGGCGACCTGCGGACGCCGCGGACGATCATGACGGCGATGGCGCTGGTCGCGATCATCTTCCAATGCCAACAGAACGCGCAGTACGGCGGCGTCTCTTCCAATAAGATCGACCACGATCTGGCGCCTTACGTGGGCCGTTCGTTCCTCAAGCATTTCCGCAAAGGATTGTCGTACTTCGAGAGCTTCGCGGACGAGCCGACCGGCACGGCGAACGCGGCATCAGAACCGAGCGACGAAGAAATACATATGGATAATGCCGAACTGAAAGAACGTTATCCGCACGCGTACCGCTACGCTTATCAAGAAACGCGCCAAGAAACGTTCCAAGCGGCCGAAAGCCTCATCCATAACCTGAACACGATGTCGAGCAGAGGCGGCGGCCAGATTCCGTTTACCAGCATCAATTACGGCACCTGCACGTCCAGCGAAGGCCGCCTCGTGATGGAGAGCCTGATGGACGCGACCATGCGCGGACTCGGTCAAGGGCAGACTCCGATCTTCCCGATCCAGATCTTCAAATGCAAGAAAGGCATCAACCAACGGCCGGGCGATCCGAACTACGATCTGTTCCTCAAAGCGATCGAATGTTCGACCAAACGCCTGTATCCGAACTTCGCCAACCTCGACGCGCCGATCAATCTGGAATATTACGTGCCGGGCGATCCGGATACGGAATTCGCCACGATGGGCTGCCGTACCCGCGTAATCGCCGACCGTTTCGGACGCAACCACCTGTCGGGCAAAGGCAATCTGTCTTTCAACACGATCAATCTGGTCAAAATGGGATTGGAGAACGGAATCGCGCTCGGGCAGCGCAAATGGGCGGACGAGGAAGGCTACTATAAGATGCTCGACGAAGCGCTGGATACCGCTCTCTCCGGCCTGCTGCACCGCTACGGCATTCAAGCCAAGCAGCCTGCCAAAGCGTCGGACTTCATGATGCGCGAAGGCGTGTGGGAAGGCGGCGACGCGCTCGGTCCGGACGACAAAGTCGAAGACCTGCTGAAGCACGGCAGCTTGTCGATCGGCTTTATCGGCATCGCCGAATCCATGAAAGCCATGTACGGAAAACATCATGCGGAAGACGCGGACGTCTACGAGAAAGCTTTGGCCGTCATTCGTCATATGCGCGCTTATTGCGACGAAATGAGCGAGAAGCACGACTTGAACATCACGCTGTTCGCGACGCCGGCCGAAGGACTGTCGGGCAAATTCACGAAGAACGACGCCCGCGAATACGGCTCGATTCCGGGCGTCACGGATCGCGAATATTATACGAACTCGTTCCATGTGCCGGTCTATTATCAGACGACGGCGGCGCGGAAGATTTCGCTCGAAGCGCCTTTCCACGAATTGTGCAACGCCGGCGCCATCTCGTATATCGAGCTGGACGGCAACGTGCGCAGCAACCCGGAAGCGTTCCGCAAGATCGTGGCTTACGCGCTGGAGCGGAACGTCAGCTATTTCAGCATCAATCATCCGATCGACCGCTGCACGTCCTGCGGATACGAAGGCATCATCGGCGAATCGTGCCCGTCCTGCGGGAAAAAGGAAACCGAAGTCCATATCTCCCGGCTGCGCCGCGTTACCGGCTACTTGACCGGCGATTATCAGACCCGCTTCAACGGAGCCAAGCAGGCGGAAGTCCGCGACCGCGTGAAGCACGCCGGACATTCGCAGCAGCCGCAATAAGAACCGCACGGCGGTCGCCCGGAACGGCAAAGCTTGCTCCGCCGTTCCGGGCAGCCGCCCTTTTTTTGCCGTCGCCGTATCGTACTTAAGGAAGCGAGCTGGACTCAAGGAGGCTTCAAGCGATGAACATCTGCGGATATTATCCCGAATCGATCAACGAAGGCGAAGGGCTGCGCGCCTCGGTCTTCATCAGCGGCTGCAAGCATTACTGCCAAGGCTGCTTCAGCGCGCGGACTTGGAACTTCGATTACGGCGAGCCGTTCGACCTTCGCCGCCAACAGGAGATCATCGCCGAGATGGCGGACAATCCGCTGCTGGACGGGCTGACGCTGGCGGGAGGCGATCCGTTCTTCTCGGCCGGCGAAGCGGCGGCGTTCTTGGATCTGGCGAGAGCAAGCCTGCCCGACCTTAACGTATGGATGTACACCGGGTATACGTTCGAACAGCTCGCTTCGCGACCAGGGTCCGACGAATACGAACTGCTGCGCCGCGGCCAAGTGTTGGTCGACGGGCGATTCGAGCAGGATCTGCGCGACGTGTCGCTTCTCTATCGGGGCAGTTCCAATCAACGGCTGATCCGGATTCCCGAGAGTCTGGAACGCGGAGAGATCGTATTATGGGAAAGAGCGGTTCCGATCGCCTGATCCGACTTGTTTCGACAATGTCATTTTGGACTGTGTCAACTTTTACCTATATAAATCCAGTTTAGGTTTTAATTGTTGACAACCGTGTTTCGATCAAGTAAGATGGGTTTAAATTTACGGCAGGACCCCAATCGCATACTTGATCTTTCCTTAACCGGGTAAGAGGGAGTAGCTTTTACAGCAAAGTCGTCAGTACGGGATCGCATCCCCGGCTTTGTTGGCAACTTATTTATGTTGTTAGCGAGACTTTTACCGCTTTAGGTTACGTTTGTTTATTCGTGCATCGTCACGTCATTCATTCGTACCCTGAGGCGGTAAAAGTCTCTTTTGTTTTATTGGGGTCTTTTCGTAAGAGAAAGGGAATTTATCCCGCATTAAAAGGAGAGAAGCTCATGGATTTGTCGTTGATGCTGGAGTACGGATGGGTACTGCTCGTTCTGATCGCGCTCGAAGGCCTGCTGGCCGCGGATAACGCGCTCGTGCTGGCGATCATGGTTAAACCTCTTCCGGAAGAACAGCGCAAAAAAGCTTTGTTCTACGGTCTCGTCGGAGCGTTCGTGCTGCGGTTCGGCTCCCTGTTCATCATCTCGTTCCTCGTGGACGTCTGGTGGATTCAGGCGATCGGCGCGGCGTACCTGCTGTTCATCTCGCTGAATCATATCATTAAAGCGATTCGCAGCAAAAAGTCCGAAACCGACGAAGCGGAAGAGTCGGCGGAAGGCAAAGGCGTCGGCAAAAAGAAAGTCAGCTTCTGGGGCGTCGTGTTCAAAGTCGAATTGGCCGACCTCGCGTTCGCGGTCGACTCGATCTTGGCAGCCGTGGCGCTGGCCGTGGCCCTGCCTCCGACCAATTGGGGCACCATCGGCGGTCTGGACGCCGGACAGTTCGCGGTCATCTTCGCGGGCGGCTTTATCGGTCTCGTCATCATGCGTTTCGCGGCGAACCTGTTCGTCGGTCTGCTGCATTCCCGTCCGGGTCTTGAAACGGCCGCTTTCGTAATCGTAGGCTGGGTCGGCGTCAAGCTGGCCATGCACACGCTCGGCCATGACGCGATCGGTCTCGTGCCGCACGACTTCGTCGAAGGCACGATCTGGAAATCCACGTTCTATATCGTTCTTGTCGCGATCGCGCTGATCGGTTGGTTCACGTCCAAGAAAGTCGAAACCAAAACGCACGAAGAACCGATTCGCGAAGTCGAAGAACAAGCCAAGAAGCTTCCGAAGCTCGACAAATAAAGACAGCGACGAATCTTTCACGATCCTGCGCCGGAGCGATAGATCGAAGATCGAACCGACGGCCAGCAAGCAATAAGGTCCCAGCACCGGAAAGTCCAATAGGACTCTCCGGTGCTTTTTGCTTTGCGCGAACCTAGGAACGTATCGGAAGAAGTTCCTATTAATCTTTTACGAATAGATTTTACGAAATCTTTTTTAAAAAGCTATAAACTTTCGTTTTCCTTCACCGATAAATAATTCAACAAGGCAAAACAACAACAAAAAACGACAAAATAATCAACGAAACGACAAATAACCCAAAGAGAGGTGCAGCAGTCATGATCACGCTGAATACACAAGGAATTATGGAAGTTCTTCACAAACAAATTACGAAATTCTTCGAAGCTGAGCCTGTGCTGCTCGAGCTGACGCAGGACATCAACAACGGAAACGATGCCGAAGCCGGACAGACGCTGCACTACTCGAATCCGCACTACTGGGTCAAAGTCATGGACTGCTCTTTCGAAAGTTACGTCAGACCGGTTATCCTCTGCGAAGTGATCTACTTCCTGAAGAAAGAATACATGGACGCCGAAGTCGAAGTGAACGTCGATATCGACCTCTCTGCGGACGCCGAACAACGCATCACGATCTCGGCCAGCATCAGCTTCAACGACAATGTCGAGCTGGAACGCGGCGAACTGAACAACCTGATCGATCTGGCCCTGCAGCTGAAGGACAGAGAATGGTTCGAAGAACTGACGAACCGCTACAACGCGATCAGCGCCTGAAACGAAGCTTGAATCCAGCCGGACGATTCGCCGACGATTCCGCATCATTCGCCGTAAAAACGCCGCACAGACCGAAACTCGGCGCATCGTCCAAGCAAGCAAGTTACCTTTTCGACAAAATCGGACTTTCGCAGTTTCTCTCCTCTTCGTCCGGTTCGAATGAACGATTCTGAACGCTTGGCGGTTTCGCGACGCGAAGCCGCCGCGATCTTCTCCCATCCGGGTGTTATGCGGCCTCTCGGCCGATGTACGAACTTCACGACCTGCTTCCGCTGCCGGGACCCGCTTCATCATATCTTTTCTCCTTCCCTTCCGTCGTATCGCGCCCCCTACCGTATCCCGCGATACGCGTTAAGGCTCCGGATTCTTCCGAATCCGGGCCTCTTTTTTTTGGCTTTATCCGGGGGCGCTTCGTTCTGCCCGTCGGGTATTTCGCGCAAGGCGCGGGTTGACGAGCGGGACGAGCGGCGCTATACTGAGACTCATAATTTCACATGCCACCATGCCGATGACGAGCATCCAACTCCGAGGCGTTTTCGTCAAGGGCTTGCTCATCGCCGCGTTTCCGCGCCGAGACGGCAGCTTCCCTAAGTCAACCGGCTTTCGCCCGTTACCGCGAAACTCCAGAGCGGATCGTTCCTGTCGGAACGGTCAAATTGGGTGGCACCGCGAGCGTAGATCACACGCCCCTCGTCCCAAACGAGAGGGCGTTTTTTGCGTTTTTTTACATCCGATTATCGAAGGAGCGTGCAGGAACATGATGGACATCAGGCATATCAAAGAACGGGCAGAGGAATTTCAACGGGTAGCGGACGGCAAGAAAATCGCGGTATCGATCGCGGAACTGCTGGACGCGGACGAACGCAGACGGGAACTGACGCTGCGGGCCGAGACGCTGCGGGCTTCGCGCAATCGGCGCAGCGAAGAGATCGGCAGCCTGATGGCCGCCGGCAAACGCGAAGAAGCGACTACGATCAGAGCGCGGATCGGCACCGAAAAAGAAGAACTGTCGAACGTCGAAGCGGAACTCGATATCGTGATGCAGCGTTACCGTTATCTGATGGAACGCGTACCGAATCTGGTGTCGGCCGATACGCCGGAAGGACGTTCGGATGCCGACAATGCGGTGATCGCGGTCACCGGAACGCCTCCGAAATTCGACTTCGAAGCGCGTGACCATGTCGAATTGGGCGAGAAACTCGGTTTATTCGACACGGAACGCGGGGTCAAAGTCGCCGGAGCGCGCAGCTATTTTCTGAAAGGCGACGGGTTGAAATTGCAGCGGGCCGTTCAGCAATTGGCGCTCGATCTGCTCGACGAACGCGGATTCGTCGGGATGGACGTGCCGCTGATGGTCCGTACCCGGGCGATGCACGGAACCGGATTTTTCCCGAGCGGACAAGATCAGGCTTACCGGATCGAAGGCGAAGACGCTTGGTTGGTCGGAACGTCGGAAGTTCCGCTGATCGCGTATTTCGAAGGCGAGACGCTCGACCTGAACGAACCGATCCGGGTCGCCGGCGTCTCGACTTGCTTCCGCAGCGAAGTCGGTTCGGCCGGACGCGACGTGCGCGGATTGTATCGGGTGCATCAATTCGCCAAAGTCGAACAGGTCGTGATCTGCCGCGGCAATTGGGATGAATCGGAACGTCTGCTGCAAGAGATCACGCGCAACGCCGAAGATCTGCTGGATATGCTCGAGCTGCCTTATCGCAAAGTGGCGGTCTGTATCGGAGACATGTCGCAGAAAAATCATAAGCAGTACGATATCGAGACTTGGATGCCGAGCCGCGGCGCTTACGGCGAAACGCATTCGGCTTCGAACGTCGGAGACTTTCAAGCGCGCCGCGCCGGACTTCGGTACAAAGGCGAAGACGGCAAGCTGCACTACGCGCATACGCTGAACAATACGGCGGCCGCCGTTCCCCGCCTGCTGATTCCGCTGCTCGAAAATCATCAGCGCGAAGACGGCTCGATCTACCTGCCTCCCGCGCTTCGACCGTACATGGGAGGTCGGGAATTCATCGCGGCCCCTGCTTCGACGGAAAAACAGGCGGCCGAATAAACATTCGCGAAGCGATCGGAATTTATTAGATCGCGGCATTTCTGCTTGATTGACGAAGCAAGCATAACCCTTTCCAGTCCGCTTTTTCTTCGGAAAAAGCGGGCTTTTTTGCGTTACCCTAGTTATTGGTTTTCAATTCATACAACATATATTTTTTTACATTTTTGATTCCAAGCTCTCAAAAACGTCCGGGGCTCTGACGACAAATACATATATCAAGGCATCAAAACAACCACAAAACACCCTGCAAGCAAACGGCAGCAGCTCTTGCGCGGCCGCTCCCCCTTCACACAACCGCCGATCAGACGCCGAATATCCGGATCAGGGGACATTTGCAAGAAGCCGAAGCGGTTTGCATGCAGGATGAGTCTTGAAAAATAAAATTAAACGGAGTGATTAAGGATGCGGTGGTTCCGAAATCGAAAAATCTTTACGAAGCTTATGGTTGTCGTTGCCATGTTATCGTTGCTGACAGCGGGCGTGGGTCTGTACGGCTTCTACAATATCAACATGATGAAGAAAAACCTGAACGAAATGTACAGCTCCAATATGATGCCGATGAATAAGTTGTCCAACATGGAAACCGCGCTGCTCAAGATGCGGGTCGCGTCCCGCGACATGGTCATCGCCACGACCAAAGCTCGCATGGACGAAATCGCCGAAACGATCGAACCTCTGAAAGAAACCGTAAACTCCAGCGTTAGCAGTTACCGCCTCAGCCCGCTGACCGCCGAAGAAACGAAGCTGCTCGCCGAGTTCGACAAGTATTGGGCGGAGTATCAAACGCTGTACGCCAATGCGCTCCAACTCGCGGAAGCCTCGGATGCGGCCGCTTTCCAAAAATACGTAACCGACGAAGTCGGACCGACCAGCAAACTGCTCTACGAAACGGTCGAGAAACTGGGCGTCATCAACGAACAACAAGCCAAAGCTACCGATGCGGCTTCGCAAAAAGACGTGCAGCGCGCGACGCTGTGGACGATCGTCGCGATCGCTTTCTCTCTGGTCTTCGGAATCCTGCTCGTATTCTTGATCACGTCCATGATCAGCAACCCGGTTAAACGAATCGGAGAGCTGTTGAAGCAAATCGCCGAAGGCGATCTGCGCGAAAAATCGAATTATCAAGCCAAAGACGAGATCGGCCAACTGTCCGCGTCCGTCAACCGCATGCTCGACAAACTCTCTGCCCTGATCGGCGGCATTCAGGATTCCGCGCAGAACGTGGCGGCTTCTTCGCAGCAGATCTCGGCCAGCACGCAGCAGATTGCCGGCGGCACTTCGATCCAACTGCAATCGGCACGTTCCATCAACGAACTGTTCAAAGACATGGCGACCGCGATCGAAGACGTTGCCAAAGGCGCCGAAGGCGCGGCCGAACTGTCCAACGAAACGGTGGATATGGCGCAATCCGGCGGCGAAACGATTCATCTTGCGCTGAAAAGCATGGAAGACGTCACCCTGCAAGTCGGCAAACTCGAAGAACATTCCGCGAAAATCGGCGATATTATCGGCGTGATCGACGATATTTCCGCGCAGACCAATCTGCTCGCCCTGAATGCCGCGATCGAAGCGGCACGCGCCGGCGAGTCGGGCCTCGGCTTCGCCGTGGTCGCGGACGAAGTCCGCAAACTCGCGGAGCGCAGCGGAGCGGCGACCAAAGAAATCACGTCCATTATCCGGTCCATGCAGATGAATATCGAGAAAAGCGTCATGGCCGTCAACAACAACCTGGAGCATTCCAACGATTCCGGCCGCGCGTTCAACGCCATTATCGACCGCGTAGGCAACACTTCGCTCAAAGTCAACGGTATCGCCGCGGCCAGCGAAGAACAAGCCGCGCAGACTTCGGAAGTGCTGCACACGCTGAGCAGCATCACGACAGCGTGCGAAGAATCCGCCGCGGCCAGCGAACAGACCGCTTCGTCTTCGCAAGCGCTCGCCCAATTGGCCGACCAATTGAACGTCTCGGCGTCGACTTTCCGACTGTAAGAACGTCGGCAGCCCGCAATAGGTCCGCATAGGGTGGACATGCACGGATAGACTTCTCTATATCCTGCAAGTCGCCGCAATCAGAAAACGACCGCCTTTCCTGCTTCTGCGCAGGAAAGGCGGTCGTTTGTGCATAGCCGAATCTCGTGCGGCCTGTTCGAAAAAGCGCAGCGTTCGGCGTCTCGCGCTCGCCGGCCGTCAGCGTCAAAAGCCGGTCGATCCGCGGGGCGTCCGCCTGTTCGCGGCGGGCGGTCTTGCAGGAAGCGGAGCGCGGATCAGAGCGCTTCGATCACGTCTCCGGCGAGCAGCGATGCCGGATGCTCGCGCAGTTCGGCGGCGCGTTCTCCGGCGCGGCCGTGCAGGTAGACGCCGAAAGCGGCGGCTTGCAGCGGCGACAAGCCCTGCGCGATCAGACCGGAGATCGCGCCCGTCAGCACGTCGCCGGTGCCTCCGGTAGACATGCCGGGATGTCCCGTCGTATTGACGAACAAGGCGCCGTCTTGCGAAGCGACGACGGTGCGCGCTCCTTTGAGCACGAGCGTCACCCCGTGCTCGGCGGCGTAAGTTCGCGCCGCCGCGATCCGGTCCGCCTGAAGTTCGGCGGTCGGGATGCCGAGCAGACGGCCCATCTCGCCGGGATGCGGCGTCAAGACGACGTTCTCGCGGCGGCCCCATTCCCGCGCGGAGAATCCGCCGTCGGCCAACATGTTCAAGCCGTCCGCGTCGATGACCAGCGGCATGTCGGTCTTGGTCCACAGCTCGCGGAGCCAGTCGGCATCGCCGTCGAAACGGCCGAGGCCCGGTCCGATCGCGAGCACGTCCATCTTCTCCGCCAGCTTAAGCAGCGTCTCCGCGGAATCGCGACGCCAGAAGTCGCCTGCGGACCCTTCGGCGACCATCAGCTCCGGCACATGGCCGACGATGTCCGGCAGCAGCCCTTCGGGCAGCGCCCAAGTGACCAGTCCGCTGCCGATACGCAGCGCGGCCCGCGAAGCCATGAAGCCCGCGCCGCTCATCAAACGGCTGCCGCCGACGATCAGCACATGGCCGTAAGTGCCTTTGTGGCTGTCTTCCGCGCGGCTGCGCGACGTGTCGATCTCGAGCGTCTCGCGCAGCGAACGTTCGGTGATCAGATGCGCGCTTGGCGGATCTTCGATCCGATCGGCCGCAAGGAGCGGGATGCCGACCGCGCGCACGCGGACTTCGCCGGCGGCCGCCGCGCCGGGATACTGCGCCAGCCCCGCCTTCAAGAAGGCGATGCAGACCGTGCGCACGGCGCGGATGCACGCGTCCGCCGTCTGTCCCGTATCGGCGTTCAGGCCGCTGGGAATATCGGCGGCGACGATCGGCAGGCCGCAAGCGTTCGCGGCCCGGATCAATCCGGCGTACGGCTCGCGAGGCTCGCCGGAAGCGCCTACGCCGAGCAGCGCGTCGATCAGGCCGGTATAGCGGCCGAAATCGAGAGCGTCCGGTCCTCCTTCGGCGTCGCCCGGCATTTCCGATACGGGAATGCCGGAGCGCCGCGCGGCTTCGAACTGCGCGGCCGCTTCTTCCGAGAAGCGGTCCGCGCCCTCGGCGAGCAGGATCTCGACGCGCATGCCGGCGTCTTGAAGATAGCGGGCGGCGACCAAGCCGTCTCCGCCGTTATTGCCTTTGCCGACCAGAACCAACCAATGTTCCCGCTCCATGCCGTCGAACGGCGCGATCAAAGCGTCTTCCAAGATCGGACTCGTCGAACGAACGCCCCGCTTGGGCGAACCGTCCGGACGGCTGCCCGCGCCGACGGACGTCGACGGGCCAGCGTCCGCCGATGCCGTTCCCCGTCGGCTGCGGCACCAATCCAGCACTTCCTCGGCGATCGCGCGGCCGGCCGATTCCATCAACGACAGCGAAGGAATGCCCAGCCGGTCGATCGTGTAGCGATCGATCTGTTTCATCTGCTGCGACGTTACGATTAACATGAGTGTTCCGGCTCCTTTCGGGATCAAGGTCGGGAAGGACGCGCGCGCAAGCTGCGAATGTCGCGAATTCGATCGAACTTTCGATCTGCGCAAAGCCCGATATCGAAAAGATTCCGCGAAGCGCGAAGACTTGCCCTAATAAGCGACGGTAAACCGCGAACGAATAAAGTTCGGATCGTCCAATTCGTCGATAATCGCGGCCGCGAAGTCTTCGACGCTGATTCGGCTGTGCCCGTCGTCGTCGGTGACGAGCAGCGTCATGCCGATCCGGAAATTCCCCGTTCGGCGGCCCGGTTCGATCCAAGGGGCCGGACTGACATAGGTCCATTCCAATTCGCTCGCCGCGAAAATCTCGTACGCGTCGGCGTGCGCCTGCGCGATCGGAAGCAGTTCTTCCGGGTAATCCGGCGCGTCCATGACGCGCACTCCGGGCGCCGTGAGCAGCGTGCCCGAACCGCCGGCCACGATCAACCGGGAGACGCCCGCATCGCGAACGCCTTCGACGATCAGGCGCGCCGCTTCCGGCAGCAGCGGACCTTCGCCGGGTTCCGATCCGAACGCGCTCAGCACCGCGTCGCAGCCTCGCGCCGCTTCGGCGATCGCGCCGGGAGCCAACAGATCGCCTTCGCGGAATTCAAGCGCCGCGTGTTCTTCTTGCAGCAGCGAGGCGTCGCGCAGCAGCGCGATGACTTCGCATTTTCGATACAACGCTTCTTTCACCAATTGGCGTCCGATCGCGCCTTCCGCTCCGAGTACCAATACTTTCATCAATGCAGATTCCATGCCAACTCCATCCTTTCGCTTTTCGCCCGCCCTTCCGGCGGGTCGAGCGGCCGGCGTTTTCCCGCGCGGCCGTCTTTCTTTATTCCTATACCCGTTTTCGGCGCCGGACATCCGTCCGTTTCTTCCCCGAATCCCCGCGTCCCGAATTGTACGCGCGCCCGATACTTTTGTCCATGAATTCCGGGTTTCGCTCCCGACCGGGCGAAGTCGAAATCCGCCGTCGAAAATGCGGCGCTTCGCGAATCGCGCGCAAAGCACGGCCGGATTCCGCCTCGGCATCGAAGCGGACGGCCGCCGATCTCGCCGCCGCTTTCCCGATTTGCCGCAAAACAAAGCCCGAAGAAGCTTGAAGCGGTCCCGGGCTTGTGTAATAGTGGATAGGACAGGTCTACGCGAGAGGAAGGGAATCGGAATGGAAACGTATGTCTGGCTGGCGACGGCCGCATTTGCGATATGGATCTACGAACAAGCCCGACGGTCGCTCAGACGGCGCGCCGAGGGTCGCGAACGAAGGCTGCGTACGGCATTGGACGCGCTCGGTTCGGCAGCCGCGCTGCTCGACGAAGCGAGGTCCGCTTCGTCCGTCATGCCGCTTGCCGCTTCGGACGGCCGCCTGCGCGAGCGGCTGCTCCGCTGCCAGGGCATGCAGGGCTTCGCGTCCGAACTGGACGGCCAACTGGCCCTCTATCTGCAAAGCGGCGGCCGGGAGCGCCTGCCGCTGCTGCACGAAGCGCTCCACCGCGAACTGGAGCGTACCCGCCACGAGCTGGCCGTGCTGCTCGAACGCGAAGAGCGTCCTTCTTGGGGCGGCGGCTTCCTCCGCCTGCTGAAACCGGCGCTGGTGCCCGCGCTGCTCGCGGCCGCCGGCGCCGCCGCGTGGCAGTTCGCCCGGGAGCCGGAGCTCGGCGGCTCCGCGTGGCTGCCGCTCTGCCGCCTGCTGTCGTGGCTGCTGGCGGCGCTACTTCTCGCCCGGCTGCTGGAGCCGGGCTACCGAGCCGAGCGGCCCGTGCTGCGGCGCGTCGTGCCGCTCTTGGCGGCGGCTCCGGCGCTGCTGAACCTGCCGCTCGGCGCGGAAGCGGCGCCGTGGCTGTTTGCCGCGCAGGTCGCGCTCGCGGGCGGCGCTGCGCCCCGCCGCTTCCAAGCGGCGCGAGCGCCCGTACGCCGGGCGCTCCCCGCAGCTGCGCCCGATCGCTCCGGCGCGGCCTTCCGTTTCCGCGACGCTCAGCCTCGCGGAAAGCCCGTCCGCCGCGGAACTCGGCCCCCGCGGCAGCCACCCGGCCGCTTCGGCTTCGGCCGAAACCGGCTCCAAGCCCGAGCCGGCGTTATCTCCGCGCTGATCTCGCGCGGACTCTGCGGCTTTTTTCGGAAAGATCGACGTAAGACGGTTCGTTCTCTGCCGGACAGCCCCTTCCCATACGAAAGCGACCATGAAATCCGCCCGGGAGTCCCGGATTTCATGGTCGCTTTTTTGAATATTCGCACGTCCGAACGGCACTTCGTTCCGATCCTGCCGGGACCTGAGAAAGCACGCCTCTACTCCCGCTCGTACTTCTCCTTGTGTTCGTTCGTCATCCGTTTATAATCTTCGTCCGTTTTCGCTTTCTCCCACGCTTCTTTGAAAATCCGCGCGGACTCCGCTTTGGCCGGATCGCCTTTGCGGATCGACAGCGTTCCGTTCTCGGCATATTTCCGGCCGCCTTTGTAATTCGTGTATCGACGCGCCCGCGTATATCCCATCTGCAAGAACTTGCGCGCCATATCCATGCCGACGAAGTCGCCGGCTTCTTTGTATTCCAGAAACATGGCATAGATTTTCTCGGACGACTCTCGGGCGATCTCCGGCGTCTTGAAGCGCCAATGCGGCAGAATCTCGTTCTTGTAAGGCTGCACCATCAGCACGCCCTGCTCGCCGCGCCCTACCGTATACCATTCGGGATGTTCGCGCAGATCAAGCTTTTCGTAATCCAGATCGTAGTCGAATTTGCGCATCGTTTCGCCTCCTTCCTCCGCCCGGCGTCTTGTCAATGACGCTCTTCCGGCTCGGGCAGCGGGCAGACGCAGACCGGCCGATTGAATTCGAGCGCGAAGCCCGTAGGCGTCAGACGCCCGTCTTCCGAACCGATCGCGAAAGAAACCACGTTCCCGCTTTCTTGATTCGCGACGAGCAGGAACCCGTCCGTAATAGCGAAATGCCGGGGAATCCGGCCCGCCGAAGATACGCGCTCGACGAAGGTCAGCTGTCCGTTCTCGGGATCGACGGCAAAATGCGAGACACTGTCGTCTCCGCGATTGGACACGTAGACGTAACGGCCGCACGGCGAAACCGCGACGTGCGCGGCCGTATTGGCCGGGTCTTCCGCTTGTTCTCGCGGCAGCAGATCGAGCTGCTGCGCTTCTCTCAGACGTCCGCTCGGCATATCGTAATCGAACGTCGTCACCGTGTTGTTCAGTTCTCCGGTGACGTAAGCCCACTTGGCTTCGGGATGGAAGGCCAACGTGCGCGGCCCCGTTCCCGGCGGCAGCACGGTATCTTCTTGTTTGAACAGCCGATCGTCTTCGAGCGTATACATGACGATCCGATCCGTGCCCAGATCCGGCGCGAACAGATATCGGCCGCACGGCGAAGAAACGAACGCGTGCGGGTGCGCTTCCCGCTGACGATCGGGATGAGGACCCGAACCGGTATGCACGACATTGCTCGCCTGTTCCAATTCCCCGCGATCGCGAATGCAGAGCGCGACGACGCAGCCTCCGTAATTGGCCGCCAACAGCGTCCGTCCGTTCGGCGTCACTTCCACGTAACAAGGCGAAGCGCCTTCGGACAGCTTGCGGTCGTGCAGATTCAATTCGCGTTCGGGACCGATCGTGTACGAATAAATCTCGCCGGCCTGCTTTTCGCTGGCCGCGTACAGATTGTTCCGATCGGGACTGATCGTCAAATAAGACGGATTTTCGATCCCGCCTGTGCCGGATACGCGATGCAGTTCGCCGTTTGCCGTATTTAGCAGGCAGTGAAACAAACCGTTCTCTTCCTCCGGCGCGTACGTTCCTACATAAAAATGACGTTTCTGATCCCAATCCAGATCGACTGCCGTCATGTGTTCATTCTCCTTTTCTGTCTTCTATCGTCAGGGCTTCTTTCTTTTCACTATTATTAACAAGAACTTCGCGTATATGAAACCGACTTGTCGAAATTTGCCCGAATTCGACAACCGAAAAGCTTATCGGATGCTTTATCCGTGCTTTTGTTCGCGGCTCATTATATACTGAAAGGAAGACGATGCGCTTATCGGATAGTTGAAAATCGTTACCACTTGGAGGAAGCTATGGAACTCGATATTACCGAACAATCGCTGCCTGTCTACGAGGCGCTCGCCAGCAAAGTACGCCTCAACCTGCTGTCGCTGCTCGCCGATCGGCCGATGAACGTGCGGGAGCTGGCCGAAGCCTCCGGACTCAGCAGCGCTATTATGACGATGCACGTGCGCAAGTTGGAAACGGCCGGCCTGATTCGTACGGAACGGGTGGCCGGCCGCGGCGGCGCGCGCAAAGTTTGCTCGCTGGCCGAAGACCGGATCGAGATCATTTTGCCGAAAGCGGGCAGCGATCGGCGTTCCGTGCATCCGGTCAATGTTCCGATCGGCCATTTTACCGATTGGGAAGTGCATCCGACCTGCGGGCTTGCGACCACGGAGAAGATGATCGGCCAATTCGACGACCCGAGATTTTTCCTGTCGCCCGAACGGGTGAACGCTTCGATCCTGTGGTTCGGCCAAGGGTTCGTCGAATATCGCGCGCCGAACTTCCTGCTGTCCAGCCAGACGCCCGAAGAATTGGAGATCTCGATGGAGATCTCGTCGGAAGCGCCCGGCGTGAACGAAGATTGGCCGTCCGATATCACCTTCCATCTGAACGGCGTGGAACTCGGAACGTGGACCAGCCCCGGCGATTACGGCGAACGCCGCGGCAATCTGACTCCGGCGTGGTGGCCGAACGATATCAATCAATACGGACTGCTCAAAAGAGTCAAGATCAACAAGAACGGCACGTTCATGGACGGCACGCCGCTGTCTTCGGTCACGCTCGATCAGATCTCGCCTTCGAGCAAAGAATGGAAATTCCGGATCGGCGTGCGCAGCGAAGCCCAGCACGTCGGCGGAGTCACGCTGTTCGGCAGCGGCTTCGGCAACTATAATCAGGACATTTTGTTCCGTCTTTATTATCGGGACGCTTCGAGGATCGAACTTTAAGGTCGAATCCGCCTCGGCCGAGAATCGGCGTCCGTCCGCGTTCGGCGTTTTCGCGCAGCCGAGCAGGGACGGACGCCGATTTTTCGCGTCTTCTTTTTGCCTGCAAAAAAAGAACCCGCGGCGTCAATCTTCGTACGCCGCGAGTTCGTCTTCGAGTCGATTCAGTTCGTTCCGCGCCTGTTCGAGTTCCGCCCGCAGATCAGACAGCCGTTCTTCGTCTCCGCCCGGCGCTCCTTCGATCTCTTCGGCCAGACTCCGTACGCGGTCGTTCAGTTCGCCGATCCGATACTCCAGATGCGCGATGTCCGACGAAGCGCCGGCTTCCGAGCTGCCTCGCTGCGAATAAGTCATGATCATTCCTCCCGATTTCGTTTACGTTTCACTATAGCCAAGCCTTACCCGCGGCGCAAGCGGGCAAAGCAAGGACAAGGAAGACAAACCGCCTCGGTCCGCGCGCGGCGGGCCAAGACGGTTCGGAATCCGTTTACGGGAAAGGCGGCGTTAACAATTCGACTTCGGCTTTTTCTTGGATCGGAGCCCAATAATTTTTCAGCGTGAAGGTGATCGGCTGCACGATCGTCGGATCGCTCAGTCGGTAGACCGTGCTTTCGATCTGTTTGCCTCCGGAACCTTCCGAATACCCTTCGCTCACGATCGGCGTATCATGAACCGTGCCTTTCGCGTCGGTAAACGTATCCTCGAATTCGGTTGGGTGGGAGAATCCGCTGTTTTCGCCTTCCGACTCCAGCTCTCTTCGGAACGTTACGGTCCCTTTTTCTTTGTCCGGCAGCACGCTCAGCGTGCTGTCCCCGCCCTGAATGATTTCTCCGGTTTCCGTGTTGACGACGAGTTTGAGATCCTCCGGCTCGATGGCCGAGATCCCTTCGACCGCCAGTTTGGCGCTTTCGGCGTTTTGAATTTTGGATGCCGCGAACACCATCGTTTTCAGCCCATTTTCCGATTCGTATTCTCTCCACATAAGCGGCGTGTCGCTGCCTGATTCGTCACTGAGTTTCACCTGCGGATTGATCAGATCGAAGATCTTTTTGCTGTTCGTTTCTTCGTAACGGTAATCGACATAAGTGGCGAGCGGCGATTGTTCGATCCGTTCGATGCGGATCTTTTGCCCATCGACTTCCAATTCTTTGGCGACTTCCACCGTGCGCGTTTTCGGAATGAGATCCTGCGTAGCTGCCGTGAACGGAATATCGAACTTCGTCGATTGGCCTTCGGGCTGTCCAAATTCTCCGCTGTACACTTCTACGTTAAAACGCGCTTGGTCGGGATAGTCTTTGGTCGGGTCCAATTGATTTTCGATAAAGAAGTTCTGGCTGGTCCCTGGAGCTACGCCGCTGGAACTGCTGAGCGACAGCCAAGTGACCGGATAGTTATCGCCGAAATCGACTTTGATCTGCGATAGCCGGGCTTTTTTCTGCGTATCGTTTTTCAGAGATACGATCATGTACATGCCGCGTTTGTCCATCGCCATTCCTTTGAGCGTCACCGTATAACCGTTTTGCTCCTGACTTTCGCTGAGCGAAGATACATATCCGTTTCTAAGCGCGGACGAGAATTTCAGATCGGTGCCGTTCGATCGGTAATCGTCGATCTTTTCGTAACCGCTTTTCGCTTGCTCCGCTGCGGGTTCGTTCTTCGGCGCGCCTGCCGTCACGTTCTGCGCAGCCGGCTCTGCGCCCGGTCCCGGCATAAGCGCCGGGGACAATGCGATAATCGCCGCCGCAGCCGCCGCTGCGAAGCCTGTGCCATAGACGGCTTTGCGCCGCGCGGCCCGCTTTTTGCCCTGCCCGATGCCCGCGCGTACCGCCTCGTCCAGTCTCATCTGCCCGACCTGCTCCGCATCCCGCTGCGAAGTTTCCGCGTCGCGCAGCAGTTTGCGTTCTTCCTCTTGATTGGTCATATGGGGTTACCTCCCGCTTATAATAATCCTCTGAGCTGCTTCAAGCCTTCGCGCAGCCACGTTTTGATCGTCCCTTCCGGCTTCTTCAACACCTTCGCGATCTCCGCCGTCGTCATGCCTTGATAATATTTCAGCATCACCGGATGCCGATACTTGGGCTTCATTCGTTCGAAAGCCCTCTCCAGATCGATCCGGTCGCCGCTGCGCATCTCTTCCGCTCCGTGCGCTTCGAATTCGGAAGTCGGAAACGATCGCTTTCTGCGCCTCAATTCGTCCATGCAGCAGTTGATCACGATCCGTACCAGCCAGCTTGCGAACAAGTCCGGATCTTTGAGCTTTTTGCGCTTGATCCATGCGCGGCAGGTCGCCTCCTGCACCGCTTCCAGCGCGTCCGTCTCGCTGCGCATATAGCTGAACGCGATCGCGTACAGCTTGCGCTGCTGCTCCGCAACCTGTGCGGAAAAACGTTCTTCTTCGGCGCTTGCGGCACGGTTCGTCTCTTTGTGCCCGCTTCCCGCTTTGTCCATCCTGTTTTCCATTCTTTTTCCCCTCCTGCCTTGACCGCTGCAGCGGCCTTGCCGACAGAACCGGCAGACGGTCCGAGCGAACGTTTTCGCCCCTCCGTGCTTGACGGTATCGACCTTTTGCAAAATCCGATGCCTATAAGACGCCCTATGTCCGCAAAACGATTGATTTATTTTACCAAAGCAAGAAAAAAGGATATGAAAAAAGCCGTCTCCCTTGAGGAAACGGCCGGACGGTCTGTCAAGACAACTTTGATATTCAAGAAAGCGGCTTATTTCAACTTCAGCTCTTGAGCGTCCGCGATCACGTTCGGATACGTCGAGATGTCGAACGTCAGCGGCTGCTTATAACTGCCTTTCTTGACGTACACGATCGCGGCGCCTTCGCTGCTGCCTTCGTCGGTGTACGAATAGCCGAAGCCCGAGCCGTCGGGCGCTTCGACCGTCCGATGCTTCTGACCGGACGCGTCGACGAACGTCATGCCCAGCACGAGCAGCGAAGCGCTGTTTTGCGGATCTTTGTACAGCGCCGGATTCACTTTGTACGTAAACGTGATTTTGGATACGTCTTTCGATACGTCTTCCGTTTTCGCTTTCAGGTCCGGAATCGCCGAAGCGCTCGCGACGCCTTTTTGAACGTCGAACGTCAGCTTCGTTTGATTTTTGTTGAGCGCTTCGATTCCGTCCGCATGCAGCACGACGCTGTCCGGATCGGTCAGCAGCGTCTGATTCGGGAATTCGAAGATATAACGCGCACCGTCTCTGTAAGAGACGCCGAGCTGAGGACGCGACGTTTGTTCGACGCCGTTTTTGCCCAGTTTCAATTGGACGCCCGTCAGACGGAAGATGTCGTGCGTATTGGCTTCGTCCGCTTTCAGCGTCACGTAGGTACGCAGCGGCGTGGCGTAAGCTTCTTCGACCGCGAGCTTCTGGCCGTTCACGGTTAACGTGCCGCCTGCATCCAGTTTATTCTCGTGCCGGCTGAACTTCGTCGGATCGGTCTGCACGTTCAGCTTGAGCGTCGTCAGCAGTTTGCTGTCGGGATCATAGCCCGGATTCGCCGTGCGGCCGTAGATCGGAGCGGTCAGGCTGAACGTGCCGAGCATGCCGTCGGCTTCCGCCAGACGGAACGAAGCGTAGCCGTACACTTTGCCGCCGATCACGACCGAATTCGACAGTCCCTGCGCTTTTACCAGATCCCGGCCGCCTTCTTGCAGCGCGAACCGGGCCGCCGCCGCTTTGGACGCTTGGTCTCCGCTCAGTTCGTACAGCAGCGTCAGGCTGCGGCTGTCTCGAATCACGCCTTTAACGTTCAACGTATAGCCCGCTCCGCTTGCCGAATCGTTCAGCGCTTCGACGTAACCTTGATCCAAAGCGGCCGACAGTACCGGGTCGCTTTGGCCGATCGCTTTGCGGAAGTTCTCGAACGCTCCCCAATCTTTGTTCTCCGCCGTCGGCGCTTTGACGGCTGCCGCGGACGGAGCAGAAGCCGCCTGCGCCGGAACCGCTGCCGTTCCCGACAAGGTAAACAGAATGCCCGAAGCCAAAGCAACCGCCGTTCCCGCGCCCGTCAACCGTTTTGCTGCTTGAAGTCTTTTTCTCATTTTCATCCTCCTCTGGATAATAAAAGAATCAATCAAAGTATTGACGGAGCGGGACCCCCAAACGGATTCGGCAAAATGGATTTTTTATTTTTTGTCCGTTATTCCGGTTTCCGTGCTGTTCAGTTCGATGCTATGGGGTTCGATGATTTCTCGCGGGTAAGCCAGAATCTTGAACGTCAGCGGCTGAGCATAGTCCCGCTTCTCCATCACGTACGACGCGAACGTCGACGTGCTGCCCGGTTCCACTTCGCCCATGACCGTCATGCCGTCTTCCGAGACCGGATACGACAGCGGGTACTTTTTCCCTTTCGCGTCGGTGAAGCTCAGATCAAGATTCATCATGGAAGGCGGGTCGCCGCCGAACACGCGCTCGGAATCGATCGGATAATTCACTTTGAGCGTCTGGGTTCCGTCTGCTGCCGCTTCGAGCTCCGCCGAGATTTTCGGGTCCGGCGCTTGGACGACTTTGTTGGCAGCGGTATCGATGATCAGTTTCTGTTCTTCGCGGCTTAACGCCTCGATGCCTTCTACGCTGAACGTGACGGAATCCGGATTTTTCGGCAGCGGTACCCGATTGAACGTAAACTCGAACCGCTTCGAACCGTCTTTCTCCGTCAGTACGATCCCGACGCCGGGGCCACCTTCGGACACCGTCTTCTTGCCGTCTTTGGTCACCGTCAAACGGGCGCCGACCAACCGCGAAATGTTCTTGTCGTTGTTCGGATCGGGCACCAGCACGACGTAGCCGCGCTGCGGCGTGATCAGCGCCTGCTCGATATGCAGCACCTGTCCGTCCACGGTCAACGTCTGCCGATCGGCCAGCTCCCGTTCGAACGAACCGATTCCGCCTGCCGCGGATTCGCGATTCAATTCGACGTCCGCCGTCAAGACCGCCAGCTTCTCGCTGTCTTTGTCGTAACCGGGATTCGGCGTCCGGCTGTACACCGGCGCTTCCAGCTTGAACTCGAGCGCCGACTTCTCCTGCTCTTCCTGCGGCGGTTGTTCGAGCGCGAACGTCGCGTATCCGTACAAACGGCCGTCTTTGTAGAAGTCCCGGCGCGATTCCTGCGTACCGATGACCGTACCCGATGCGTCGATCAGCCGTCCTTGGCTGAGCGCGGTGGAACGCACGTCTTCTCCTCCGATCGCGTACAGCAGCGTCAACTTTCGGCTGTCTCCGACCGCACCGTACAATTCCAGCTCGTAGCCTCCGGCTTCGGTCTTGACTTTAAGCGGCTCTACCGCCCCTTTGCTCAGCGCGTCTTCGAGAATCGGCTCTCCCGATACGCTGGAACGGAAATTCTCGTATTCTCCCCAGCTTGCTTCGTTGCCCGACGCTTGAACCGCGGCCGGCGCTTCGACCACGGCCGTATGGCGCAAGTACCCGTTCGTCGCCATGAATACGCCGGCCGCCAACGCCAGACCCGCCGCGCCCGCTCCGACGTAGCGATACAGCCGCCGTCCCGATGAGGCGCTGCCGCGTTTGACGCCGCTGCGGATCGCCCGCATCAGCTTCGCGTCGTCGATATTCGCCGTCTCGCGAGACTCGCGCTCCGCTTCCTGCCGGAAAAGCTGTTCTTCGCGTTTGTTTTCCATGCCTGCTTCCTCCTTTTCTGTTCGTTTATGCGTTACAGCAGTTCCCGCATTCGCTTGAGCGCCTTGTGCAGCCAGGTCTTGACCGTACCTTCCGGCTTCTTCAAGACGCGCGCGACCTCGGTCAGCGTCATGTCGTGGTAGTATTTCAGAATGATGACGTGGCGGTATTTATCCGGCAGCCGCGCCAACGCCCGGTCGAGATCGATCCGCCGGGAACTGACCATCCGACTTTCTTCGAACCGTTCTTCGCCCGCGGTGTCGGACGGCACGACCCGTTTGCGCTTTCTCAGTTCGTCCATGCAGCAGTTGATCAGAATGCGGATCATCCACGGCAGAAAAGCCGCGTCTTCTTTGAGCATTTTGCGTTTGATCCATGCTTTGCACGACGCTTCTTGCAGCGCTTCGAGCGCGTCCGCTTCGTTATGCAGATAGCTGAACGCGATTCCGTACAATTTTCGCCGGTGTTCCGCGATCTTTCGAACAAACGTTTCTTCGTTAAGCTCCGCCGCGCGCGCGCTGTCTTGTTTGATTTCTAGCGGTGTTCCCACCTGCAGCCCTCCTCTATGCGTTCACACGTGTTTCGTTTCTAATCGATTATGTACAGTAGACGGAGCGGAGTAGGCGAACGGTTTTGATTTCGTCGGAAAAGCACGGCAAAAAGCCGGCGGTCTTCCGACCGTCCGGCTGCGCTCGCTTTTGCTTCGGCATGCTGCTGCTTCGTTCCCTTATGGCTGTCCGGCTTATTTCAGCTTAATCTCTTGCTCGTCTTCCGTCCATCCGGGGGCCTCTTTGACTTTAAAGGTGAGAGGCTGCGGGTAATCGGATTTCTCGAGGCGAACCAAGGTATATGCGGTGCCGTCCCCGTTGCTCATGCTCTCGCTGACCCCTCCGTTCTGATTGAGCTGAATAGGATGCTCTTTGCCGCTGCCGTCTTTAAAAGAAAAATCCAAGAATAGATATTGCCCCTCCTTCCATTCTGTAGAAGAGATCGGATAAGTGACCGTCAAGTTCCGGCTTCCGGATTCGTTCGGAGCCCAATTTATTGCATAGCCTTCGTCCGGGGCTTTCAGCACTTCCGACTTATCCGTATCGACGACCAGCACGCTGCCCGCCTCCGGAGCTTTCGCGACGCCCTGCGCGCTCAGTTTGAGCGAATCGGGATGACCCGTACCCGACACGTTGGCATAGACCAGATCGTAACGTTCGTTTTGCTGCCAGCCGGGGTAGAGCCACAATGCGCTTTTCGTCAAAGGCTGTTCTTGTCCGCCGTTCGTGACGACCAGACGCGGATTGACCAACCAGGAGAACGACTCTCCTTTTTCTTCGTCGACAGACAAATAAATTTGCAGCGGCGTGATCAATACCCGGTCGATCGCGAACTTCCGGCCGCCGACTTCGAACATTTTCGGCTGCTCGAAAACGAGCTGTTCTTCTTCCGAAGCGGTCGAAGCCAACGTCAACGGCACCTCGAACGTCTGCAAACTGCGGTCGTCCGCGTCCGAGCGGCCCGATACCGCCCGCGCTTTTAACGTAAACCGTTCGGATTCGCCGTATTTCGGCAGCAGCGGCAGCGTGATTACGCCGTACTGCGCTTGTTCGAATACGTCGAATTCTTCGCTCGGACGGGAATAGTCGTCGAACGTCGCTTGCCCGCCGTCGGCGGCGTTCAGCAGCTCGGGATCGGCCAGCGACAACCGGTCGCCGTTGGGACTTTTGAGCGTATAGAACAGAGATACGCTGCGGCTGTCCCTGACCATGCCGCGTACCGCCAACGCGAATCCGTCGCGTTCGTCGACGATATTCGCGGCCATGACCGCTTTTCTCTGCATCGCGCCGCTCAATGTCGGATCGTTGCGCGAGACCAGCTTGTAAAAAGGCTCCAACGTCTGATCGAGCTTCAACATGTCTTCCGCCCGAATTTGCTTCGTCGGTTCCTGCGGCATCGGGCTTTCTTCCGACCCTCCGCCGTATCCGAGCAGCAGCGCGCCGGCCGCCAGAATCGCCGCTCCGGCTCCCGCGAAAACAACCCCTTTTCTTCGACGCGTATCGCTCTGCGCCCGGTTCATGCCTCTGCGAATCGCTGCGCTGCGCTGAGCCGCCGAAGGCATCCGCCGCTCCCGACGCCTCTCTTCCGACGCTTCCGTCAACATCCGTTCTTCTTTGCGGTATGCATCCATTTCCTTATCCCTCCCCGCTTGTTAACGCTCCTGCTCCAATCGGATTCGCATCTGCTTCAATGCCCGATATAATCGACTTTTGACCGTGCTCTCCGGCTTGTTCAGGATTTGGGCAATCTCCGCTAGCGTCATATCGTGATAGAACCTCAAGACCAGCACGTGCCGGTATTTCTTCGGCATCTTCTCCATCGCCCGCTCCACGTCGAGCCGGGTCGAACTTTGCATTTCCGCCGCCGGAAGCTCGCTTCGGATTTGCTCGGCGCGGTCGGACGGAATCACCCGTTTGCGACGCCTCAGCTCGTCCATGCAGCAGTTGATCAGAATGCGGATCAGCCAAGAGTCGAACAGCTTCCCGTCTTTGAGCGACGCGCGCTTCGACCATGCCCGGTACGAAGCTTCCTGAAGCATCTCCAACGCGTCCGCATCGCTTCGCAAATAACTGTAAGCAATGTTGTACAGCTTGGCGCTCTGCCTGTCGATCCGTTCGAAGAAACGTTCTTCTTCCCGCTGGCTCGCCCGCTGCTCCGTTTCTTCCCATCTCAACGTCTCGGCCACCTTCTCTCCCCTCTCTCGTTCCTTGCACCGCTATGACGGATCGCTCCCCGCGAAAAGTTTCATTTTAGCAAAAACGCAAAAAAAAAGACCGCACGGTCTCCTTTTCGGGATAACCGGTGCGGCCTTTCTTCAATGTCTTCAGCCTTTCAATTCGCGTTTCGGAAACTCGTTCATCCATTCCCGCAGCAGCGCCGGATTCAGTTCGGCGAGCGACGCGACGTGATGATCGGCGTCCGGCAGCGTTTCTTCCGTGCCGATGCCCACGGCCTGCATGCCCGCGCGGTGGATCGCCACGACGCCCGCTTCCGCGTCTTCGATGCCGATGCAGCGCAGCGGATGGACGCCCAGACCTTCCGCGGCGTTCAGGAAAATCTCCGCGTCCGGCTTCTGAAGCGCCACCGCGCCCGCGTCGGCCACGTAATCGAACAGATCGGTCACGCCGAGGCGATCGAGCACGGTCGGCGCGTTGCGGCTGGCCGAAGCCAGCGCCGTACGGATGCCGTCGCGCCGCAGCGCCTTCAGCAGCTTGCGCGTGCCCGGCAGCAGCGCGTCCGGAGTCAAGGTCAGCAGCAGCTCTTTGTAGCGTTCGTTTTTCTTGTCGGCCAGCTTCTGCATCTCGTCGATCGAGAACTTGCGGTCGCCGTTTTGCAGGATCAGCTTCAGCGAAGCCATGCGGTCGACGCCTTTGAGCTTCTCGTTATACGCGCGGTCGAACGGAATGTTCAGCTCGTCGGCCAGTTCTTTCCACGCTTGATAATGCAGTTCCGCCGTATCGGTGATCACGCCGTCGAGATCGAACAGCACGCCGGCGAGCACGCGATTGGGCAGCGTCAGTTCGGATTCCAGTTCCGCTTCCACGCCGAAGTGTTCGATCTTGACCGGATCGCCTTCCAGCACGCGGTAGGTCGTCGACTCTTGGGTGATGCTGACGTAGAGACGGCGTCCTTTCCATTTGAGCGCGAAGCTGCACCGTTCCCATTGGCCGGGCAGTACCGGACGGAAACTCAGCTTATCCGCATCCTGCTTCATGCCGGCGAAACCGCTGACGATCGCCAGACGGCTGCCGGCCATCGCGGCGGCATGAATCCCGTCTTTGACGTTGCCGTGCGTGTCGTCGAGGTCGAGCCGCGCCGTTTCCATGAAGAACTCGTAAGCCTGATCCATATAGCCCAGTTCCGAAGCGACCATCGAATGCACGCAGGCGGACAGCGAAGAGTCGTGCGTGGTCAAGCCTTCGTAATACAGGTAAGCCCGAGCTTTCTCCGCGCGGGTAAACCGGTCGGGCTGCACGTGGAACGCCAGCACCAGATCGGCCTGCTTCAGCACTTGATGGCGGTAGATGTCCATCGGATGATAATGCAGCAGCAGCGGGTATTTGTCTTTCGGGGTGTCCGCGAAATTCCACGGCGCTTTGTGCAGGAACGTATCGTCTTGACCGATCATGCCCTGCTCGCGGTAGATGAACATCTCTTCGGCCATTTTGCGCCACGAACCGATCTCCGCGTCATTCACCTGCATCCGGTCGCACAACTCTTCGCACCGGCCTTCGTGCATCTCTTTCATTTCTTCCAGCAGCTGCACGGTGTATTCGAACATGTCTTTGACCATTACGTTCGTATACGCGTTGTTGTTCACGAGCGCCGTGTACTCGTCCGGTCCGGTCACGCCGTTGATGCAGAAACCGCGGCCCGGAATGAAGCTGCCGTAATCCGCGAAGAATCGGCTCGTCTCGATCAGAATCTCCAGGCCGTCTCCGTATTTGTAATCGGCGTCGTCCACCGCTTCGTTATAGATCTTGATCGCGTGCGCGATATCCGCGTTGATATGAAGCTGCGCGGTGCCCGCCGGGAAATACGCCGACGTTTCTTTGCCGCTGATCGTCCGCCACGGGAACAACGCGCCTTTGAAATTCAGCTTCTCCGCCCATTCCCTCGCTTCCGGAAGAATATAATGGCGATAATCCAGCAGCTTGCGCGCGATCTCCGGTTCCGTATAGAGGAAGAACGGCAGCACGTACATCTCCGTATCCCAGAAATAATGGCCTTCGTAGCCTTCGCCCGTCAGACCTTTGGCGGCCATGTTCGTACGGCCGTCGCGGCCGACCGACTGGAACATATGGTAGGCGCTGAACCGCAGCCCCTGCTGAAGCGCTTCGTCGCCTTCGACGATGATATCGGCCGACATCCAGAATTCGTCGAGGATGCCTTCTTGAATCGCCGCGTAGCTGTCGTACCCGCGCTGCCAAGCTTCGTCGAGCTGGCGGATGCCTTCTTTCCACAGATCGCCGGTATTCGGCTCTTCCGAAGCATGGTACGCGACGTATTTCTCCAGCGCGTACGATTCGCCGGCTTGCGCCGATACGGTAAACCGCTTCTCGACGCGCCCGCTCGACGAATCGGTCTCCAGCTCGTATTCGCCGCCCGTCAGCTTATGTTCCGCCGCGCAGGACACATGGAAGCCGGTGACCCGCGTACGCTGCATGATGCCGATATAGGTCTGGTTCTCGCGCATCTCGAGCGTCGTCAGCACGGGACCCGAGAACGAAGAACCCGAACGGGGATCGCCCGACGAAGATTGGTTGACCACGTTGCCGTCGATCTCCGACTCGAAGCGGATCTTCCCGTCGAAGTTCATCGGCTTGACCGTGCAGCGCAGCAGGAACAAGTGCGGATCGTCCAGCGAAGCCATCCGTTCGAACGTGATCTCGACTTCGCGGCCTTCGAGCGAACGCCACTGGATGGTGCGGGTCACGGTCCCTTTGCGCATGTCGAGCTGCCGCCAATAACCGAACAGCGTGCCTTGGAACATATGCACCGGTTCGTCTTCCAGCCAGATCCGGATGATCTGCCCGTCGGCGACGTTCAGCATCGTCTCGCGCTGATGGGCCGAGCCGTACGTTTCTTCGCCGTAGACGATCGGAGCCGATTCGTAGAACCCGTTGATGTAGGTTCCCCGCAGCGAAGTGCCGAGCGGTCCGTAATACCCTTCTTCGAAATTGGCCCGGACGCCGATATACCCGTTCGCCACCGCAAAGATCGTCTCGTCGCGCAGATTCTGTTCGGTATCCAGCGTATGTTCGGTTACCGTCCACGGTTCGTACGCATAGATCGGTCCGTCGGATGAATGCTTCATATCTTTTCCTCCCATTCCCATCGGTTCTCGATTGCACAGACTCCCGTTTTATTACCCACTCGGCTCGGGGTAAGTAACTCCGGCAGGGAAAAGACCGGATGCACGGGCGCACGAAAGCATAAAAAGAGAGCCTCCACCAAGGTGAAGACTCCAAGTCAGGGTTGTATTGAAAGGGCTTACACTTGCATTATAAGGGCCTTTCGCCGTTTTGTGAATCCCTATTTTACCAAAACGAGGACGAACTTTTACGCGTTGACGGAAAAACGCAAAAAAGAATGTCTTTTTCGATATTCGTTTGGAAATTACCTGTATTAAAAGGCTCGCGCACCCGTGCCTTGCGGACGCGGGGCGGCCTTACCATAACCAACCTACTCCGCCTCGACCTTGAGATCGGCCGCTTCGGCTAAGACTTTATCCATCATCGGCACATAGACATGCCAATAGAAAGCATCTTCGCTGTTGCGCGTATCGAGCGTGAACCAGCTCTTGAACGTCGGCCAACCGGCGTAACGCCGCCAAAACGGATAACTGGTACGGTCGGCGTAGTCTCCGGCGAAATAGTAGCTGACCTGCCCGGCCGCAGGCGAAGCGGTCGCCCCGAACGGTAGCGAAGCCTCTGCCGCTTCCGCCGAGGCTTCCCGGCGAATAACGGCCGGGAACTGCTCGGGCACGCCTCGCTCGGCAAGCACCGCGCGGCCGTTGGCCGTCAGCGGCAGATCGTATTCCGCCAACACCTCGCTGCCGCCCGACGCCGTCACGATATCGAACCAATAATTATATCGAGTCTTCGCGTCGAGGCCGAAGCGTTCGCGTCCGGCTTCCGTGAACGAGATCCGCGCGCCTCCGTCGGACTCTTCGCCGTCGCGCAGCACGAACACGTCGCCCGATTCGTGAACGAACAAGAATCCGCCTCCCGTATAATCCCAAGTCTGCCCGGTAATCTCGCGGTAGCGGCTCGGAACCCAGTCGGGAATCTCCCCGCCCTGCGCCAAGTTCGGGAAATATCTGGCCGTCCAGCCGGTCCATTTCATACCGAGCAGCGCGCCCGCGCGGTTGCGCACCGGCTCTTCGGTCGGCGCGGCCACGGAATTGAACTCCGCCACCAGCATCGAGCCGCGCGAAGCGGCCGTTTCCAACACGTTGACGTCGAGCGTCTTCATGCCGCCCTGCCGCGCCGTCGGTTCCTGTCCGCCCGCGTTGGTCGGAACTCCGGCATCGGGATCGTCCGCGATGCCGGTCTCGGCCGGGCCGTAGGTGTCCGCGACATAGATCAACTGCGTGTCCGGGCTGAGGTTAGCCATCGTTCGTTCCTCCGGACGTTCGCCCATCACGGCCGGATCGTATCCGTAATAATCGCGGTCGTACAAATATTTGCCGCCGCCGGGCATCCGGTATTTCTGTTGATTCAAGATCCAAAACAATCCTTTGTGCTCGCGGTAGCCGTCGTCGTTGACCGTCTTGTCCAGCACGGCGATCGACAGCGTTTTGGCCGGAGAAGCTTCCCAGACGATCCAAGGCGTCAAGAGAAGCAGCATCGAAGCGGCAAGTCCGGCCCAGAAACGCGGAACGGGCTTTTTGGCTTTGGCCGGAGCTTTAAGCGGAAGCTGCGGCGTTTCGGCCGTCGGAGCCGCCGCTTTTTTTTCGCTTTCCGCGGTTTGCTCGGCCGGGTTCTCCGGCTGCGCCGACACGACTTCCGCGGGAACGGCGATCGGGCTTGCGCCCGGACCGATCGCCGGCTTTTTGTTCGCGCCCAGCACGTTGACGCGGGTCATTTCGCCCCAGCCGTGCTTTTTGCCGCGAATCGCTTGGAACAAGCCGACCGTCCGCCACCATGTCATGAGCGGACGATACCAGAACGATTCGGACAGCGCGTAGAAGAACAGCCGGAACGTATCCGAGATCCGATTGTAGTTATGGAACCGCCATTCTTCGAACAGAACGCTCATCGTGGACATCAGCGAACCGAACAGCAGCATGACGAGCGCCAGCATCAGCGAGATCTCCACGTTGATCCGGTCGAGGAAAAATCCCAGCAGGACCGTGGCGTATCCCAACAATTCCACCAACGGCCCGAGCAGCTCGATGAACAAGAAGAAGGGCATCGAACCCAGTCCCACCCGTCCGTACCGGGGATTCAAAATCATGTTTTTGTGCGACCGCAGGCTCTCGTACAAGCCCCGATGCCATCTCGTCCGCTGCCTTTTCAAGATCGTCAGGCTCTCGGGCGCTTCCGTCCAGCAGACCGGCTCGGGCACGTAGACGATTCTCGCTTTGCTTTTCTTGCGGCGGATCAGCTCGTGCAGGCGCACCGTCAGCTCCATGTCTTCGCCGATCGTTCCCGTCTCGTAACCGCCGGCTTCGACGACCCAACTCTTCTTGAACACGCCGAACGCGCCCGAGACGAGCAGCAGCATGTTGTAGCGGCTGAGACCGATTCTCCCCATCAGGAAGGCCCGCAGATACTCCACGACCTGCATCACGACCAGCGGTTTGTTCGACAAGCGGACGCTGGCGCTGTTCAGGTAGCCGCTGTCCACGGTGCTTCCGTTGGCGATTCCGACGCTGCCGCCGGTCGCCACGATCTCTTCGCCGGGACGCGCATCCATGATCGGTTTGACGACTTTGATAAACGCGTCCGTATCGAGCACCGTATCGCCGTCGAGCGAAACGAAATACGGATAACGGCAGACGTTGATCCCCACGTTGAGCGCGTCGGCTTTGCCGCCGTTTTCTTTGTCGACCAGAACCAGATTGGGATGGCGCAGCGAACGGTACACGGCGCGGATCGGTTTGGTTTCTTTTTTGAGTCCGGAAAAAGGCACCCGCCCTTTCACTTCCGTCATGTCGAACTCCTGCAGCATGATGTCTACCGTCTTGTCTTTGGACCCGTCGTTGACGACGACGATCTCGAACTGCTTGTAGTTGATGCTCAGAAGGGAGCGTACGCTGCCGACGATATTGATCTCTTCGTTGTAGGCAGGCACGATAATGCTGAGCGGCGGAACAAGTTCCGTCTCCAGCACGGCGCTGTATTGAATCTCGCTCAAGTCCCGGTCGCGCCATAAGCTGAACGCTGCGGCAGCGGTCAAGAATAAGTATACGGCAGCCGACATCGCCACGTAGACGATGATGACTATGCCGAAAACACGGTGGATTTCCACCAATGCGTCAACCCACGTTCCGCTCATATGCCCTCCTTTCCAGCGTTTCCACCGCCATGTCCCGCGCGAAGCGGTCCGGATGTTCCTTCGCGATTCCGGCGATCCGATCCATGCCGCCGCGATACTGCGCCAAGGCAGAAGCCGCTTCGCGGCGCACTTCGTAAGAAGGGTCCGCCATCAGGCGTTCGAGATGCGGAGCGAATCGTTCTTCGCGTACCGCTCCGGCCAAACGGGCATGCATCAGGCGCTCGGGCCATTCGAATTCCGCGCTTCGGGCCATCGAAGACTCCAGCCAATCGGCGGCTTCCTCGGTCATATAGCCGAAATTCGCCAACGCCTTGAATGCCCGGATCCGCGTCTCGCGGTCTTCCGAACGGATGCAGCGCTCGAACAGCGCCAAGACTTCGGTCGTACGCACGTTGCCGATTCTCAGCGTGTCCAGCAAGCAGCGGCGAATCCGGATCGGAAGTCGATCGAAATCGCGCAGCAACCGTTCCAGCATCTCTCCGTCCAGCGGACGCAGCATCTGCAGCAGCTGAAGTTCGGAGAACCTTCGCGACGCGACTTCCAGATAGTCGAGCGCTTCTTCCGCATGCAGAGATGCCAGCGTACGAATCAGCAGAAAACGCTCGTCGTCGTGCTTGGGGCTTTCCGGAAGCCGCTCAAGCCTGCGCAGAAGCGAATCTTTGGCTCCGGACATCTTGAATTTCTCGATGTGCAGCAGCACGTTCATCCGATCGCTCCAACGGCGCTTGTTCAACAAACCTTCGTACTCTTCGCCGAAATAGTCCGCCGCGAACGCATAGATCCGTTCGCGTTCGGTCTGCGAAGCGCTGACCGTCAGGCGCTTCAACAGCGCTTCTTCCAGCGCTTCCCGGCGCAGCCCGTCGCCCGAAGCTTGCAGCCGTCGGGTCCGTTCGCCGCTGCCGAGATAATCCGACAGCGGCGAATCCGGCAGCGCGAACCATTCGACCGCTTGAGCCACTTCCTGCCGATAGCGGGCGCGCAGAAGCTTGCGTTCGACCAGATAGAACAAGATGAGCGCGATCAGCAGGATCAAGACCGCGGCTGCCGTCGCGAGCAGGCGAGCCATACCGGCGTCACTCATGTCGGGCCGCCCGCCTTTCCGAGCAGGCGGCGAACCCGCGCTTCGAGTTCGACCAGACTGAAAGGTTTGGTCATATAATCGTCGGTACCCGCTCGCATCGCTTCCGCGATTCCTCGTTCGTCGCCGACGCCGGTCAGCATCAGCACCGTATAGATCGATTCGTACCCGCCGCCGTGAAGTCGCGTCAGCACTTCCATTCCGTTCATTCTCGGCATCATCCGATCAAGGATGAGCAGATATCGGGCTCCCCCCGTATGCCAAGGATCGCTCAAGAACTCTTCGCCGTCCGCGAAAGAACGGATCTCCAACTCGTATTCTTCTTCCAGACTCTGAAGCTGGTTCTCCAAAATGCTGCGAATCAACGGGTCGTCGTCCACGATCGCCAGCCGGAGTTGACGCGAAGCCTCGGAAACCGGCGCTTCTGCCGTTTCGGCTGCTCTTCTTGCGCCGGCGATCGAGCGGACCGCCCCGGCCAGCACCTGCTGCCGGGACATGCCGGGCCCGGCGTCCGTTACGCCGTACACGCAGCTTACGTCTTCGGCATCGAGCGCGGCCCGCAGTTCCGGATTTTCCAGAATTCCGCTCAACCACGCCCTGCTTCGCGCCTGATCGATTCCAGGCTGAAGAAGGAAAAATTGATTGGCCCGGTCGCGCGCCCAAATATCCTGCGGACGCAGCCGCTTGCGCACTTCGTCCGAGAAAGTCTTCAGCAGCCGGTCTCCTTTGCGATAGCCCGTGCGCTCGTTGAGGCGCCGCAGGCCGTCCAGTTGGACCGCCGCGACCGCAAGCTTCTCTTCCCGACCGTCCAGAAGTTCGATCTGCCGGGACAATTCGCGCTCCAGAAAAGGCATGCCGTAAGCGCCCGTCGTCTGATCGAGCAGCAGCTGTCCGGTAAGCCGGCGGCGGCGGCGGATCAAACGGCGAATCCGCACGACGAATTCGTCGGGATTCACCGGCTTGGTCAGAAAATCGTCGACGCCGCTCTCGTAAGCGCGAATGCGGGTCGCGCTGTCGGTCTTGCCCGTCATCAACGCGACCGGAATCATGTAACGGTCGCACAATTCGCGGATACGCTCCATCAGATCGAAGCCGCTCTGTTCCGGCATCAACACGTCCAACACCGCGCAATCCGGCAGTCTTTCGTAGAACCATTCGACCGCTTTGTCGAAGCGGGGCGTCGCCAGCACGGTAAATCCTCGTTCTTCCAGCACGTCTTTGAGCCACGCGAGCAGCCCGACATCGTCGTCGAGCAGCAGCACGGTGCCTTCGGATTCCGAACTCTCCGTTCTCGGATTCATCGGATTCGCATCAGGCGCCGCGAGATCGGGGCGGGTCCCGCCGACCTGAGCGGCGCCGCCTGCCGATCCCGGCTGCGCCGCAGGCGCAGCGGCAGCGGACGAAGCGGCAGCCGCTTCTCCATCGCTCGGCGTCTGCGGACGATCCGACGCTCCGAGGCGCCTGCTCAACGATTCGCGCAGGCTGACGGCCGGCCGGCGCTCTTCGTCCGTTCCTGCCGCCGTATCCGGCTTCGAAGCGGCCGTTCCGGCGGCAGGACTGGTATCCGGACGGTCGGCGCGAAGCGGCAGCAATCCCCCGTCTTCCCGAGCGCGCTCTTGCCTGGCCTTCTCCAACAGTACCTCGAATTCATGCAGCTCCCGGTGTAAGTCTTCCCCCGCGAAAACGCGATCGCCGTGTTCGTCGAATCGCTCCAACAATCTCAGGGAAGCTTGATACCATTCATGCAGATCGATCGTTCCCGACGTGCCTTTGATCGAATGGATCATGCGATATACCGTCCGCTCGTCCGTCCGAACGCCGGGACGCAAAATGCGCTCCAGATTTTCTCCCGTCTGGTCGATAAACATCTTCTGGTATTTATTCATAAGGGTCCTCCCTAGTACTCTGTATCAGGTCAAATAATAGGCTTACGTTTGGACGAAATGCGCACGGGTCTAGCGCGTTTTGGACGAGCGTAACCTTACCTTTGCTTGGTACAGAGTACTACTCGTCCGTTCGGACTTCTATAATCGCGAAGTCCGGTCTTACTTCGATCTGCTGCGCATCCAGTCCGTTCGTTCGAAGCGCGGCTCTTGCCAACGATTCGCTCGGCACGGGGAGCGCAAGCGACAAAGCCTCGGTCGGTTTCTCGGTCAACCGCAGGCCCACTTCGAGCAGTTCGCGCACGCTGAACGGCTTGCGCAGGTACTTCTCTGCTTCGCTTTCCGCGTAATCGGCCGGCGGGTCGAGCGCCGACGAGACGATGACGGGAACCTGACGAAGATTTCCGTCCGCCGCGAGCCGGCGGATGAAGTCCCATCCGTTCAGGTCGCCGGCCAAAGACAGATCGACGATGCACAGCAGAGGCGTTCCCTGCTCTTTCGCGGCTTCCAGAGCGAGCAGCGCGCTCTCCGCCTCGTCGAATCGGCACACGCGCAACCCTTCCCCGACGAACGAATCTTCGACCAACCGCCCCAAGCTGGCATCGTCTTCCAATACCAGTACGGTTCCGGCCGGCGACGGCAAATGCAGCTCCGGCAGCGAGAACCGGAACGTGCTGCCTTCGCCGAGCTCGGAATCGAACGAGATTTCGCCGCCGAGCGCTTCGACCATCTCCTTGACGATCGCAAGTCCAAGTCCCGTGCCTCCGATCTGCCGCCTGTCGGAATTGTCTACCCGATAGAACTTGCCGAACAGCTTCGGCTTGGCTTCTTCGGGAATTCCCAGCCCGTAATCTCGGACTTCGACGATCCAGCGTCCGGCGTCGGCGGCCGAATCCCCCGAAGCGGACTCCGGCTGCGAACCGCCGCTCTGTTCGTCGGCCGGCTCGTATCGGATCGAACAGTCGACGAACTCCCGGCCCGGCGAATATTTGATCGCGTTGCTGAGCAGGTTATGCAGCACCTGCTTCAAGCGATCGCCGTCGCTGCGTGCCGCGCAGACTTCTTGCGGCAGATGCAGGCGAACGGCGTGGCCCGAACGTCCGTCCCACTGAGCCGCCACGTCCCGCGTCAGCGCCTTGAGATCGATCGGCAGCATCCGGTAAGTCTGCTTGCCGGCTTCGATCCGCTGGAGATCGAGGAAATCGCCGATCAATCCCGACAAACGCGTCGCCTCGCCGTGAATCGTGCTGAGATATTTCTGCGCCCGTTCCGGTTTGACCGTGCGGTGAAGCATGATTTCGGCAAATCCCAGAATGCTCGCGAGCGGCGTTCGCAGTTCGTGAGAGACGACGCTGACGAATTCGTCGCGCAGCCGATTGCTCTCTTCTTCCTCGGTCCGGTCGCGGAACACGAACAATCGAACGTCCCCCCAGACCACGTCTTCGATTCGCTGCACGTAGACTTCGAAATGACGGGTCGTTCGGCCGGGAGGATCGAACGTGTAGCGCGCTTTGGTACCGTTCAAGCCGTTATCCAGCGCCGCTCGGATTCGTTTTCCGGCATCGCTCTCGATGCCGTAACGCCGGTTGACTTCTTCCATGACCTCCACGAAGTTGGCTCCCGCCGAGAAGGCCGGGTCCAACAATTCGGCCGTTACCCGGTTGCTCATCAGGATCTCGCCCGACGGCAAGCAGACGACCAGCGCTTCGTAGATCGAATCGATCACCTGTTGGGTAGCGTCGCGTTGATGGCTCAGATTGCGTTTCTCCTGCTCCAATTCCCGATTCAGCCGTTCCAATTCGCGGCTCTGACGCTGGCGTTCCGATTGGGTCAGCTGCGCGAACAAAGCGCCGAGGAATTGGCGGACCATGCCGTCCGCCAACTCTTCTTCCCCTGCCAGCGCGGGGCGATCCCCGTAAGTCGTCAGCAGCAGGAAGCCGGCCGGACGGTCTTCTCCGTCTCCGCTGTATACCGGATAATACGTATCGATGGCGACCGAATACGCTCCGTGCGCGCCGACCTCCGCGCCCGACGCCGGACGCCGGCGGGTCAAAGGACGATTGGCCAACATCGCTTGCAGCGCGGGGCCCGCCGGCTCGCCGGTAAAGTTCTCCAGCGCCTCCAGCGGGTACCCGCTGCTGTACAGCATTTCGTATCCTTCTTCGCCGAAGCGCGAACGAATCGAATCGCCGCGGAGCGCATCCCGCGCCCCGAAATCCCGCGAAGCCTCGCCCTTCTCGCGTGCGGCAGGTTCGCCGCGCTTGCCGTCCCGCATGACGAGCATGGCGGCATCGCGCTCGGTAACCAACAAGAGCTGCCCGATCGCCCGTTTCAGAAAATCGTTCAAGTCCGTCAGCCCGACCAAAGACTGCTGGTACACGTTGATCGCTTCCAACTGACGCTCTCGGCTGGTCAAACGCTGGAGCGCCTGCTCCAACCGGCTTCGCTGATCGAGAATTTGCTCGTTCTGCGCTTCCAACTCGTCGTTCTGCGCTTCCAATTCTTCGCGCTGTTCTTCCATCTGAAGCAGATTGTTCTCAAGCTCCGATTGGCGGCTGCGAATGCCTTCCGCCATCCGTCCGATCCCGCCGAGCAGCCGTCCGATCTCGTCGTCGCGCCGAACGCCGTCGCCCGGATCGACGAGGTCTCCGCGTTCGATGCGGCCTACCGCCGCTTCCGCGGCCACGACGGGCGCGATAAAAGCTTTCTTCAGATAACGAATCAGCAGGAAAGCCGCCACGAGCGCCGCGATCAGCGCGAGAACGGGCACGATCAGCACGAGACGTCCTAACGTACGGATATGATCCGTCACTTCCAGAATCCGGCTGCGCTGCTGATCGACCAGATCCGAAAATTCCGTTTCCATCTGCCGCACCAACGAACTTCCTTGAGAGGCCGACAAATCGGCCATGCGCTCTCGATCCCCGGTCGCGATCCAACGCATCATCTGAATGGAGTAGCTATCGAAATTCGCGTTCAGCTCCTCCAATTCGCCGATCTCGGATTCGCCTTTATAGACATCGCGAAGCTGACCGAACAGCCGATCGTAATCCGTACGGGCCGACATCGCCTGGTCTTGCAGATCCTCCCGTCCGTAAGCCGCGTAAGCGCGAAGATACGAGACCGATTCCAGAAAAGCCCGCTCCGCTTCCCGCAGCTGGTTCATATGTTCGATCCGTTCCTCAAGCTCTCCCGATAACGAGGCGTACTGCCGATGCACCGTCAATTCGGCCGTCCCGAGCAATACGCCGAGAATCAAGAAAAAAGCCAGCGTTCGGTAAGCGATCCGGCGCGACATTCCTCCGGAAGACGCGCTTCTCATAAAACGCCGCCTTCGACCAGATCGCGCACGACGTCGGCCAGTTCCATCGGACTAAAAGGCTTGGAGATGAATTTGGACACCCCGACCTGCATCGCCAGATTCCGATCTTTCTCTTCGGCTTTCGCCGTCAGCAGAATCACGGGTTTGTTCGCGTTGACGCCGCCTTCGCTGCGCAGCCAGCGGCAGACTTCGATCCCTGTCGCTTCGGGCATCATGTAGTCGAGAATGATCAGATCGTAGTCGCCGTAACGCAGACTGTCCATCGCGAGCTTTCCGTCTTCCGCTTCGTCGATGTCGTAGCCTTCGTCCTCGAGCGTTTCCGTCAGCAAAAACCGCAGCACCATTTCGTCTTCAGCAATCAGAATTTTTTTGTTAGGCATCTCGGCCACTCCGTTCGGTGAAAGATTCCACGGCTGGAAGCCGTCGGGATTTGTTTCCATTCTCTATCTTATCTTAATCTTACCCTAAAATGGCGGCTTCGCGCCCGGGCGCTTTAAAAAGGAGGGGCACCTTGTGGTATACTGAAATCGCCGCCGCGACGTTCGAACAGACCGTTCGGCGCGTTTTTCGATTCCTTACAGAGAAGAGGCCTATAGATGATAGACTGGATCAACTCGATCTTCGATCGCTTTTTTTCGTTGAATCCCATTCTGCTCAGCGTATTGTTCACTTTGTTCTTCGCCGGAATGGCGTTCATGGCGCTGTTCATGCGGATGAAAGCCAGCAAACGGCCGCTTAGCGCCCGCAAGATCATGATGCCGCCGATCGGCATGGCGACCGGCTTCTTCATGTTCGTGATCCGCGATATCCAGATCCCGTGGATCGGCGCGCTCTCGGCCTTCCTGGTCGGCTGGTTCTTGTTCGCTTACCCGCTGATTCTCGGCACCAAATTCGAGCAGGTCGGCAGCGATCTGTTCGTCAGACGTTCCAAAGCGTTCTTGGTCATTCTCGTCGTGCTGATCGCGATCCGCCTCGCGCTGCACGGGTATGTGGAACGCTTCGTCACCCTGCCGCAGACCGGCGGCGTGTTCTTTATCCTCGCTTTCGGCATGATCCTGCATTGGCGCTTGAACATGCTGCTGCGTTTCAAACGCATGACGGGCGGTTCGGCCGGCGGCGAGACGGAGAGCGGAGCGGCGAAAGCGTAGCGGCCGCCCCAGACGCGGCAAAGACGCCGCCAGCACAGAACTGCTGCGGCGGTTGATCGCCGAAGGGCGGTAACGAAAAGGACGGCTCCCGTAGAGGAGGCGTCCTTTTTATCGAAAAATTCTCGACAGTCCATGCCTTTTCGCGAAAAGATCGGTGAGATCGACCTTCGGTTTCTAACGGATCGAGGTGACGCTTAGCGGGCATTTCGAACAGTTTTGAAATTCTAACGGAACCAGATGACGCTTAGAATGAAAATAGGCGGGTTTTCGTCCGGAAAAGAGGGCAATCGGACGGCTAAGGAATCGACGATCCGTTAGAATTTCGAAAAGGGTTGTTTGGCGGTTCTAACGAATCTACGATCCTTTAGAGCGTTACCTAAGCCCTTCGCGAGCTTACGGAAACGAACTGTTCTCCGAGTCGACTCTCTTTTACAGCCTGCGCGACTTTCGAACGCGGCTTCAGGACGCCTTCCTTTCGGGAGACGTCTTTTTTCGTTTCATCGCCGCTTATCGAACAAGACGCGAAAAAGCCGCCGGACAAGATCCGGCGGCTTCGCTTTATGCAGTTCGTGACGCAAGGCGCTTGAAGCGTCTTAACGCTTCAAACTTTTGCCGTTCGTCGCGATGACTTCTTTGTACCAATCGAACGATTTTTTCTTGTAACGTTCCAGCGTGCCGCTGCCGTCGTCGTGACGGTCGACGTAGATGAAGCCGTAACGTTTCTTGAGCTGCGCCGTGGAGGCGCTGACGAGGTCGATGCAGCCCCAAGTCGTGTAGCCCATCACTTCGACGCCGTCTTCGATCGCTTCGCCGACTTGAACGAGGTGATCGTTCAGGTAGTTGATGCGGTAATCGTCTTCGACCGTCTTCTCGCCCTGCTCGTTCGTGATCAGTTCGTCGACCGCGCCCAGACCGTTTTCCACGATGAACAGCGGTTTCTGGTATCTGTCCCAGAAATAGTTCAGCACGTAACGCAGTCCTTTGGGGTCGATCTGCCAGCCCCACTCGCTCGCTTGCAGATGCGGGTTCGGCACGCCGCCGAGCAGGTTGCCCGCGCCTCTGGCTTTCATCGCGGGGTCGGCCGTCTCGCAGATGCTCATGTAGTAGCTGAACGATACGAAATCGACGGTATGCTTCAGCGCTTCTTCGTCGCCTTCTTCGAACTTGATCGTGATATTATTCTCGCGCAGGTAACGTTTCATGTAGCCCGGGTAAGCGCCGCGCACGTGGATATCGGCGAACGCCATGTTCTTATGATCCGATTCCATCGCTTGAATCACGTCGTCCGGATTCGGCGTCAGCGGATAGATCGGCATGCTGAGGACCATGCAGCCGATCTTGAAGTCCGGATTGATCTCGTGTCCGACTTTGACCGTCTTGGCGCTCGCGACCAGCTCGTGGTGGATCGCTTGATACAGATCCTGCTTGCTGAGCTGCTTCTTCGGCGTGGAGATGCCTCCGCTCATGAACGGCGCTTCGAGGATCGAGTTGATCTCGTTGAACGTCAGCCAGTATTTGACTTTGTCTTTGTAGCGCTTGAACACGGTCGTCGCGTAATGCACGTAGAAGTCGACCAGTTTGCGGTTGACCCAACCGTCGTATTCGCGCGACAAGTGCAGCGGCGTCTCGTAGTGGGAAATGGTGACGAGCGGCTCGATGCCGTATTTGCGGCATTCGTCGAACAGGTCGTCGTAGAATTGCAGACCCGCTTCGTTCGGCTCGGCTTCGTCGCCTTTCGGGAAAATGCGCGACCAAGCGATAGACGTGCGGAAGACTTTGAAGCCCATTTCCGCGAACAGCTTCACGTCTTCTTTATAACGGTTATAGAAATCGATGCCGATCAGCTTCATATTGTCTTCGGTCGGGACTTCCGTGATCAGCGGGTCGCTGTCGTGTCCGTTTACGCCGATTCCGCCTCGCGGCGTCACGTCTTGGATCGACCAGCCTTTGCCGTCCGTCTGATACGCGCCCTCGAGTTGGTTCGCCGCTACCGCGCCGCCCCACAAAAAGTTCTCCGGAAACCGTGTGCTCATTATCGATTCACTCCTGTATGGTAGAATGGAAAAGAACTGCCCGGACAGGTCTTCCGCCGCCTCGTTCGAGCGCCCGGCGAACTGCCCTGAATCCAGCATAAATCGTGAAACGCGTTCCACGTCAACCCCAAGGAGCGATTCCATGTCCAATCTTGAAGAAATTGCGAAATTGTCGGGCTTCTCCAAAGCCACGGTCTCGCGCGTGCTCAATAAATCCCGCCATGTCAGCCCCGAGACTCGGGAGAAAATCCTGCGTGTCATCCGCGAAATGGACTACGTGCCGAACCGCAACGCCGTCTCGTTGTCCAAAGGGCGCACGATGCAGCTCGGCATGATCACGTCGGGCATCACGGAAGTCATTCTGCCGTTCATGACCAGCTTCGTCGAAGTCGCGGCCGAATACGGCTTCCAGACGATCATCTACACGTCGGATTCCGACCGGTCGCGGGAACTGTTGGCATTCGAAGACCTCAAGCAGAAAAGGGTCGACGGCCTGCTGATCTTGACCTGCGTCAACGATTCGGCCGTGGTCAGCTCTTACGGCAAATACGGCCCCATCGTCTCGTGGCAGCGCATGGACCACCCGGATATCCCGTCCGTGGCGATGGATCAATACGACGGCTACAAATTGGCCGTCGAGCATTTGCTCTCGCTCGGCGTCACGAAGATCGCCAACGCGTTCGGCCGTCCGAGCAGCTTGAATACGCATCGCCGGATTCAAGCTTACGAGGACCTGATGTCCGCGCGCGGCCTCGCGGCGCGCCGGGACTGGTACTTCAAGGCCGTCTACCATCTGGAAGACGGCCAGACAGTGGTCCGCCGGCTGCTCGGCTTGCCGGCGGGGCCTTCCGCCGCGCAGAGCCCGGCGCGGCGCGAAGCGTTCGCGGGCGAGCCGGGCATGCTCGCGGCCGGCGAAGCCGAAGGTCTCGCGCGGAGCGGCGCTTCCGCGGGAAGCCTGCCGGGCGAAGCGGCAGGCGACGGCCGCTCGGCGGACGAGCGGGCTTTCCGGCCGAGGCTGGAAAGCCCGGAAGCCGAGGCCGCGCCGGCGGAAGCGTTCGGCGGGCCGCACGAAGACGCCGTGAGCGGCGGCCCCGTACGGCCTTACGCCGACGAAGCGCCGGAGCCGGGCGAGCTGCCGCAGGCGATCGTCTGCGCGAACGATTATGTCGCGGCGGGCGTGTTGAGCGAAGCTCGGCGTCTGGGCTGGGACGTGCCCGGGAAGCTGCGGATCGTCAGCTTCGACAATATGCAGATCGCCGAGACGCTCGGCTTGACCAGCGTGCAGAACCCGATCCGCGATCAGGCGTATAACGCTTTCGCTCTGCTCTCGCCCGGCCTGCTCGGACGGCAGATCGCGCTCAAGCCGTTAACGTTCGGGCTGGTGAAGCGCGAGACGACCTGACGGAAGAGATCGGTCCGCCGAATCCGATCAGATCGGAATCGTATTTCCGGGTATGTTGGGTTCGCGATCGGATTTTCCGCTCTGCGTCTTCCGCCCGTGCAACCATTCGCCGCTTCGCGACGTCAACGATATCGCAGCGCTCAAGCTTCGCTTATTCGAATTTTATCCGCTTCATCGAAAGGAGCACTATAGCTATGCCCCGTACCGCCCGCAGTACCCGACATTCCCGCAAGAACCGTTCGAACCGTAAATTTACCGGAACTTGGTTCGCCGTATGCGGCATCCTGCTGGCGCTGATCGTCGCAGGCATTTTTCTGATTCTTAACCCGTCGGACCGTACGTCCGAGCCGCAGTCCGCGGATTCTCCGGCTCAGCAGAACGCGACCCAGAATTCGGCCGAACAAGATCCGGCTACGAGCGGCGCGCAAGATTCCGCCGCGGACGAGACCGCGAACGCTTCGGCGGCGGACCGCGTGGCCGCGATCGCGGCGCTGGCGAAGCAGGGCAAGATCGAAGGCTCGGACTTCGTCGTAGGACTCACCCGCGAACAAGAAGTCGAATCGCTGTGGCAGGCACCGAAGCGGACGTCGCAAAGCGGCGGTTCCGTCTATGCCGATTACCCGGCGCAGGATGCCACCGTCGGCTACAAGAAAGGCATCGTCGTCGATCTGCGTTCGGATCGCGACGATCTGCAAGAGATCCGTTACCGCGACATCGTCGATAAGCTGGGCGATGCCGACAGCGTCAAATCGTACCGGGACAACGACGTGGATCAAGCGATCCTCGGCTACAAGCTGCCGAACGGCTATACGCTGCGCTGGATTCTGTCCGGTCCGCTGCCGACTTCCGGCGCAAGCGCCGCCGCAGGCAGCGGCTCCGGCAGCAAAGACGAGAATCGCGACAACCCGGCGCTCGATCATCTCTCGCTGATCGGTCCCGTTCGGACGGAGAGCGCGCAAGCGGGCGATGGCGGCAGCGCCGCAGGCCAGACTTCGCCGAACGCTCCGTCTTCGAGTCCGTCCGCCTCGCCGCAGGCTCCCGCGGAGCCGTCGACGCCGGACAGCGAAACTTCGACGCCGAACGGCGCGGCCGACGACCTGCTCGCCGGCATGACGCTCGACCAGAAGATCGGCCAGATGGTGATCGCCGGCCTCGAAGGCACTTCGCTGCGCGAAGCCGACCGCGCCCTGATCCGCGATTACGGCGTCGGCGGCGTGATCTTCTACGCCGACAATATCCGCTCGGCGGCGCAGACCAAGCAGTTCGCCGCCGAAGTCCGAGCCGCGAATCCGCGCGGCGATCTGCCGCTCTTCGTCAGCGTCGATCAGGAAGGCGGCCGCGTCGCCCGGCTCAAAGGCGTCGACAAAGTGCCTACCGCCGCCGCGATCGGCGCGAAGAACGATCCGGCTTACGCCCGGTCGATCGGCGAACAGCTGGGCGAGCAGCTTCGCTCGCAGGGCTTCAATCTCGATTATGCGCCGGTGCTGGACGTGAACAGCAACCCGGATAACCCGGTGATCGGCGACCGCTCGTTCGGCAGCGACGCGAACCGGGTCTCGAAGATCGCCCTGCCCGTGATGGAAGGGCTGGAATCCAAGCAGATCATTCCGGTGGTCAAGCATTTCCCGGGACACGGCGACACTTCCGTCGATTCGCATATCGCGCTTCCGGTCGTGAACAAGAGCCTCGCCCAATTGGAGAAGCTGGAATTGATCCCGTTCAAGAAGGCGATCGCGGACGGCGCGGACGTCGTCATGATCGCGCATATCCTGCTGCCGAAGCTGGACGGGAAGTATCCGTCTTCGATGTCGAAAGCCGTCATCACCGACTTGCTGCGCGGCAAACTCGGGTTCGAAGGCGTGGTGATGACCGACGATATGACGATGGGCGCGATTGCCGAGAACTACGGACTCGGCGACGCGGCCGTCCGTTCCGTTCAAGCGGGCAGCGATATCGTGCTGGTCGCGCACGGCGCGGATAACGCGATCGAGACGATCCGAGCGATCAAGAAAGCGGTCGAATCCGGTCAGATCAGCGAGCAGCGCATCGACGAGAGCGCCGCGCGCATCGTCGCGTTGAAGCAGAAATATTTGTCGGCCAAATGATGTTCGACATCGGCCATCTCATAACGAACGAACTCGCCGCTTCCGGTGCTTTTCCGCAAGTCTACGCGCATCGTCCGAATAAAACGCATCAAAAAAGCAGCTTGTCCGATAGCGGACAAGCTGCTTTTTCGTGATCTATTGTGCCGCCGTGCAGCGTTCGAACCTCGCTTCGTCGATCGATATGCCTGCTTTTGCAGCGACCGCATCCGATCGTTTTTCCGCGGTCCGAGCCGTTTGTTCTTTTTACGCCTTAACCAACTGCTTGCCCAGATTCTCGCCGCTGAACAGCCCGATAAACGCTTCCGGCGTGCGTTCGAATCCTTCGATAATGTTCTCGCGGTATTTCAATTTGCCTTCTTGCAGCCATTTGGCCATCTCGGGAACCGCTTCGCCGTAACGTTCCGCGTATTGACCGACCAAGAATCCTTTGACCAGAGCCGTACGGGTCAGCAGCAGCGGAAGGAAACGCGGGCCCGGTTCGGGATTCTCTTCATTATAGAGAGAAATCTGTCCGCAGAGCGGAATTCGCGCGTTCGGATTCAACTGCTCGAGCACCGCATCGCTGATCGTGCCGCCGACGTTGTCGAAATACACGTCCACGCCGTCCGGGCAAGCTTTCTCCAGCGCTTCTTTGACATTCTCCGTCTTGTAGTTGATGACCGCGTCGAACCCGAGTTCTTCGAGCAGGTAGCGGTTTTTCTCTTCCGAACCGGAGATGCCGACGGCCCGCGCGCCTTTGATCTTCGCGATCTGGCCGACGATCATGCCGACCGCTCCGCCCGCGCCGGAGACGACGACCGTCTCGCCCGGTTTCGGCTGGCCGATATCCAGCAGGCCGAAGTAAGCGGTCATGCCCGTCATGCCCAGCACGCCGAGCGCCGTCTGGATCGGAGCCAAGTCCGGATCGACCGGATTCGCTTCTTCGCCTTTAAGGATCGCGTGCGTCTGCCAACCCCAACCGCCGAGGACGATATCGCCTTCTTTGTAGCGTTCGTGACGGCTTTCGATCACGCGTCCGACCGATCCGCCCGTGATGACGCCGCCAATTTCAAAAGGTTTGGAATAAGACTTGGCGTCTTTCATCCGGCCGCGCATATAAGGGTCGACCGACAGATACAAGGTCTCGACCGCGATCTCGCCTTCGCTCGGCGATCCGAGTTCTTCCGTTTTGAGTTCGAAGTTTTCGGGCGTAGGCGCGCCTTTCGGACGGCTCGCCAATACGAATTTTTGTTTTTGCGTCATTCGATCTTGCACCTCCGCTAAGTTTGTCTTTCTATCCTACTCTTTCATCGCGCTTCCTTCATCTTTTTACCCGTTCGCGGCCGATCCGCTCAGCTCGCTCGTTTTTGCGCCGTTGTTCTGTTCTCTGTCATCTGCGTTCTTCGGATCGACAAACATGTCATGTATCGTAACATATTCGCCGATTTTTAAGCTGACAACCGTTCTTTTTTCCGTTAAAATGAAAAAGGTTAAAAGTTTCTATATTTTTTCATGTAAGCATGTAAACGATAATTTCTTTCACTCTTATATAAAGTGATACAAATTTCTGATGACAGGGAGTGCGAACATGGGCAGAAAAAATCGAAAAGTCGCGATTATCGGATCGGGTCTGGTCGGATCGAGCTGCGCTTACGCCATGATTAACCAATCGATCTGCGACGAGATCGTCATCGTCAGCCGCAACCATGAACACGCGCTCGCGCAAGCGCTGGATCTGTCCCACTGCGCGGACTTCACCTCCACGCGGACGCGCGTGCGCGCCGGACATTACGCGGACTGCGCGGATGCGGACATCGTGGTGATGACGGCCGGAGCCAACGTCAAAGCCGGACAGACGCGCATGGACATCATCGCCGACGCGGCGGCGATCACGCGCGAAGTGACGACTTCCGTCATGGAGAGCGGATTCGACGGCATCTTCGTCGTCGCGGCCAATCCGGTCGACGTGGTCACGCATATCACCGCCCAAGTCTCGGGACTGCCGCGCCACCGGGTGATCGGCACGGGCACTTCGATCGACTCCGCCCGCCTCAAGACGCTGCTGGCCGACGTGTTCCAAGTCGATCCGCGCAGCGTTCACGGTTATGCGATGGGCGAGCACGGCGAGTCGCAGTTCGTCGCTTGGTCGCATGTCACCATCGGCGGCAAGCCGATTCTGCATATCGCGGAAGAGCATAAGCTGCGTTTCCCGAATCTGGATCTTCAAGATATCGCCCGCAAGACCAAAGACGCCGGTTGGGAAATCTTCACCCGCAAAGGCTCGACCCAGTTCGGCATCGGCAGCGCGATCGCCTATATCACCCGTTCCATCTTGAACGACGATCACCGGATCATCGCGGTCTCGGCGATTCTGGACGGCGAATACGGCCAGCGCGACGTCTGCGTCGGCGTGCCGGCCATCATCGGAGCGGACGGCATCGAAGAACTGATCGAATTCAATCTGAGCGACGACGAAAAAAGTTCGTTCGAACGTTCTTGCGAGATCATTCGCGCAGGTCTCGACGTCGTCGCTCAAGCGCCTGCTGTCGGTTAATCGCTTCTCGTCCATAGCAAAAAGCCCCGAATGTTCGGCAGTCTCATGCCGAGTTCGGGGCTTTTTTGCGTGAATGCGGCTGTCTTCCGCTCAATGTCCGCGATGCTTCTTTCTGCGCAGCGTCAATCCGAAGATGCCGAGCATCAGAGCCAGCGAGACGGCGAGCGAGATGCAGAATACCGAAAATCCTTTGCCTTCGGCACCGTTCGATTCCAACAGATTCGCGATGCTCGCTTCTTCGCCGACGATCTCGCCGTTCGCCGCGCGAAGCGTCTGCGTCTCCGCGGCCGCCGTCTGCACAGCGGCGGGAACCGCTCCTTCGACGACCGCGTAGGTTCCCGACATCTCCGCTTCCGATGCGGACGCCTGACTCGTCGTTCCCGTAATCAGCAGCGCGGCGGCGAACGCCGCGACCGCTGCCCGTTTGGTTATCCCTTCTCGAATCATGAATTACGCCTCCTTATGCTATAAACGCAGCGGGAGCACGATAGTTGGATTCGATGAGGTCCCCGCTTGAACATATTTTTTCCTTCTGAACCTTATATCGGATAAAGTCCTGCTTTCGCTCATCCTTATGGACGAATCCCGACGAATTTCCCCTGCGTTTTCTTTTCAAGTCCTATTATGCGTTCGACTTGTGTTTTTTATATGTCCGTTTATCATACGTTTGGGCCCTTATACCGGTTTCCTTACGAAATAAATCAGTCCCGCGGCCAAGAACAGCACGAAGCTTCCTCCGACCGTGATCATCAGATTCTCGAACGGCAGCGAAAAGGCTCCGAAATCGTAACCTCCGCCGCTCGGAAGCATCGCCAGCAGCGGCTGCACCCACGGATAATAAGGACCGAAAGTCGCGGAATTGGCGATCAGGATATTCGGCACGGTAAAGATCATGTTCAGTACGAGCGGCGCGGCGAAGCTGCTCCACATCGTCGAGACGAACAATTGCAGCGCCGCGAGCGGCAGGCAAGCCACGAATCCGCCGATCAATCGGGCAGACAGCACGTCCCACGGCACGCTTCCGAGATCGAAGCCTTTGACCGCGCCCACGATCAGCAGTCCGACCGAGAACAACAATTGAGACAGAGCCAGCGCGCCGGCCACGGTGAGCAGTTTCGCCATATACAGCGCCGAACGGGATACCGGCAGCGACAAGATCTGCTTCCATCCTCCGCCCGCGTGTTCGTAGCGGCAGACGAACGCCGAGAATATGCCCGTCATCATCGGCAAAAAGAACATGGCGTGCAGCATCGACATCGCCAGCAGCAGCCCTTCCCAAGCTTCCGCTTCGCTGCCCGCGCTGTCCAGATTCGCCAGAAATCCGATCAGCATGCTAATCAGCGGCGCGAATACGGCAAGCAGCAGAATCTGCGAGCGCCCCAGCTTGATCCGTTCGCTGCGAAGCGCCGAGATCCAAGTATTCATATCAAGCCACGTCCTTTCTCGAGAAATGAATCGAGCCGAGCAGATAGAGCACCGCGAACAGGGCAATGCCGAAGCCCGAGTACCGCAGCGCGGCTTCGCCGTTGGCCAAGACGACCGCCGGCCACGCGAGCGGCACGATCTCCGGCATCGAAGCCCCGAATACCGATACCAACGAAGCCGCGATGCCGAGCGAGATCGGAATCGCCTGATTGCGCAGCGTGAGCGTCATCCAGAGCATCAAGCCGAGCATCGGCAGCGAAGCCAACATCGGATACGCGCCGAGCGTCAGCAGATCGATGATCGGCACCGGGCCTTCGAATTTCAGAACCAGTCCGACGATCGCGACCGATGCGGCCAGCAGCACGCAGGCGACCAACAGTTGGATCAAGCAGGCCAGAAACTTCGACGCGAACACTTGCGAACGCCGCACCGGCAGCGCGAGCGTCTGCTTCCACGCATTCTGCCGGTTCTCGATATTGGCGATCATCGCCATCAACAGCGTCATCGCCAGATAGATGGCGATCGGGACGAACATCCCCGTCTCGCCGATCAACCCGGCCCATGGATCGGACGCGTAACGGTCTTGCACCAGATAGTCGTAACGCAGCCCGAAATTGAGCGCCTGCATGGCCGCAAGGCCGACAGGTCCGATAAAGACCACCCACCAGATGCCGGTACGCCGCATCTTGAGCAGGTCTGTCGACAATAGTTTGCCGATCATTGCGCGACCTCCTTCCGCAGCCCGGCTCCGCGCGGCGCGCCGCTGCCGATCGCCGCGATCTCCGATGCGCTTCCGCTTGCTCCCGACGTCATCGTCAGGAACAAGTCTTCCAGCGATTTGCGCCGTTCTTCGACCCGGTAGATGCTGTGACGCGCGTCGACCAGAGCCGATACCAGACGGGCGATCTGTCCGTCGTCGATGCCTTTGAAGATCAGCTTGCCTTGATCGAGGCGGGCGAAGCAGCCCTGCTCGCGCACCGTGATCATCGCCGCTTCCGCGTCCGACAACGCGATATGAATCTCGCTGCCCGCTTTGCGCTGAAGATTCGAGATGCTGTCTTGGAAGATCATTTTGCCTTGATTGACGATTCCGACGCTGCTCGCCATCTGTTCGATCTCGCTCAGCAGGTGGCTGGATACCAACACGGTAATGCCCTGCTCTTGCGGCATTTTTTTGATCAATTCGCGAATCTCCAAGATCCCCGACGGGTCCAGCCCGTTCGTCGGTTCGTCCAGAATCAGCAGTTCCGGGCTGCCGAGCAGCGCCGCCGCGATCCCTAGACGCTGCTTCATGCCGAGCGAATAGCCTTTGACATGGCGCTTCGCGTCCTTCGTCAGTCCGACGGTATGTAACACTTCGTCGATCCGGGTCTTCGGCACGTTCAGAATCCGGCGAATCGTCTCCAGATTCTCGACCGCGTTCAGATGTCCGTAATACGACGGATATTCGACCAGCGAACCGACGCGGCGCAGAATCTTGATCCGGTCGCGCTTCAAGTCCTGCCCGAAGATCTGCACCACGCCGCTCGACGGCCGGATCAGGCCCAGCAGCATGCGGATCGTCGTCGTTTTGCCGGCTCCGTTCGGTCCGAGGAAGCCGTAGATTTCGCCGCGGGGAATCGCCAGATTCAGCGCGTCCACCGCGCGGGTCCCTTTATACTTTTTCGTCAAATTTCGGGTCTCGATCATCATTTCGTTCATGTCCCTCACCTCTCGCGTTGGTCTCGTTGCTTTATATGATAGAGACGCCAGGTTAAAGGGAGAGCGACCTCAAGTTTAAATTCCGTTTAAAAAAAAGACGTTTCCCGATACCTTGTCAACTCTTAAGCCAAGGTTTACATTCGACTAAAACGCTCATGCTTCAAGGGCGGTTTAGTCGAGCGTAAACCTACAGCTAACGTTGAGAAGGTATTTAAAAGGAAACGTCTTTTAGAATCTTGCGATCGGTTAGGTGCGGTCTACTCCGTTCACGAATGGATAAAAGTCCGGTAGCCGGCGATCTTGCGTTCCAGCATCTCGTCCGCCGCTTGAAGCGTCTCGAGCTGGGCGCGGATCGAACGCTTATGTTCGGCCAGCAGATTCAGGCGGTCTTCGGACGTATGGTCGCCTTCCGCCGCAAGCGCGGCGTATTTCCGGATCGCCGCGATCGGCATCTGCGTTTCTTTGAGCTTGATGACGAACTTCAGCCAGCCGATATGCGATTCGTCGTAACGCCGATCTCCGCCCGGTTCCCGGTGCGGCACGACGATCTGTTCTTTCTCGTAATACCGTAAAGTATGAGCGCTGATGCCTAACAATTCCGCCGTTTCGCCGATGGTGAGCATGGTCGTATGCCTTCTTTCTTGTCCGACTTGACTTAGAGTACGCTCTAATCAATATAATCGACTCATGGACCGACGGCAACTATTCTATGGATGCATACAGGAGGAATCGAGATGAAGTATACGGTGATTACCGGCGCGAGTTCCGGAATCGGTTACGAAGCGGCCTTGGCGTTTGCGGCACGCGGCAAGAATCTGGTACTGGCGGCGCGGCGCACGGAAGAACTGGAAGCGCTGAAAAGCAAAATCGCCGAGATCGACGGCAGTCTGGACGTGGTGATCCGCACGGTCGATCTGTCCGTCGCCGAACGCGTTCACGAGTTCTACGAGAGTCTTCAAGGCTATGACGTCGAAACGTGGATCAACAACGCGGGGTTCGGCAACTTCGCTTCCGTCGGCGAGCAGCACCTGCCGAAGATCGAGCAGATGCTTCATCTGAATATCGAAGCGCTGACCATTCTCTCCTCGCTCTACGTTCGCGATTACGCGGACAAAGAAGGCACGCAGATTCTCAATATTTCGTCGGGCGGCGGCTATACGATCGTGGCGAACGCGGTCACGTACTGCGCGACCAAGTTCTACGTGAGCGCCTTTACCGAAGGACTCGCGCAGGAACTTCGGAGCAAAAAGCTCCCGATGCAGGCCAAAGTGCTCGCTCCCGCCGCGACGGAGACCGAATTCGCGCAGCACGCATTCGATCTCGACGGGTTCGAGTACGGCACTTCCGTCGCAAAGTTCCATACCGCCGCCGAGATGGCCGGCTTCCTGCTGGACCTGTACGACAGCAATAAAGTCGTCGGCATCGTAGACGGACTGACGTACGAATTCAAGCTGCAAGATCCGATCTTCCCTTATGCGGATCGTGCGCAGACTAGCAAAGACGAAGCGTAAGACGCGCGTTAAAGGCTCGGCTCGTTGCGCTTAGCCAGCCTACGGTCGGCCCATAAAAAAAGCCCCGTTTGCCTTAGAGAGGCAGACAGGGCTTTTTCTTTTGCGTTTCTTTACTTTTTGATCTCGCGTTCGAAATACAGCTCCATGAACGTCGCCGTGCCGTAACCGGCCGCGGGCGGAGCGAACAGATGCACCAGCCGCCAACCTTCGCGGGCGTGAGCATGAACGATCTCGTGGTGATCCTGCTTCGGTTTGCCTTTCCAGCCGCTCATCTCGATCTGGACAATATCGTATTCATACATTCTTGTTCTCCTCTTTCGAAATTTTTTCGATGCGTTATTCGTTTTAGGCCAAGCCCGCTTGCTGCAGGCGTTTCCGATCCAGTTGGCGAAGCGCTCCGAACGAAGCGGCATCGCTCGACAAAGCGTCCACCGAAGCTTCGTACTCGCGAATCGCTTCTTCCGAGCGTTCGATATAAGCCCGAGCTTTCAGCAGCAGCGGCGAACGTTTGCTTTGCGAGCCGCCGATCTTCGCGTATAATTCTTCCGCCGCTTCCCGTTCTCCCGATTCGCAGAGACGTACCACTTCCTCGCTCAGCGCCATGTCCAGCGCGTCGCGCCGCATCTTGGCAAGCTTCCCTTCTCGGCTCCGTTCCGCTGCGGCTTCTTCGGTCAACGCGATCTCCGGCTCGGATACCTCATGTTCTTCCCGCATCAGTTTGACGTAATAGAGCAGATACAGATCGTAGAGGTCTCTTCCTTTTGCTCCTTTATTCGATCCTTGGGACGAAGCAGGAGCGGATGCGGCCGCTTCGGCCAGATACCGCAGGCTCGCTTCCGTCAGGAACGCGCGGCGCTTCTCGTCCAGCCTCGCTTCTTGAATCAATAAGCTCCAAGCCGTTACCAACGCGAAATTGCGTTTGCCCAGCATGACAGCCGCCGCGCCGTCGCTGACCAACGTCGCCAGACCGATCCCGACGGAGATCAACCCGTAGCCTCCTGCGATGCTCCACAAGCCCGGCGCCAAGATCCAAGCGGCCGCGCCCGTCGCCAGACTGAACGCGGGTCCCGCGCCATAGACGATTCGCTGCGCCCGGATCGCCCGAGCGAACGACGCGTCGTCGGCGTATGGCCGAATCTCGCACTGCATCGCGCCGAAGAAAAATTTGCTGCGGAAATCGAAGCGCACGCGGCGTTCCGGAAACAGGAAGATCCACGGTCCCCAATACAAACGGGTAATCCGGCTGCCGACGACGACCGCGCCCAGCATATGGCCGAATTCGTGCAGCAGGATCGTGAACATGACGAGCAGCGCCAGACCCAAGATCAGCAGAACGGCCGGACCGAACCCGGACACCGCGGGAATCCCTTCGCCGATCCGGTCCGTCAGCGAAGCTCCGGCTCTCCGGTTTACCGACAATTCGACCGCGGCCCAAGCCGCGGCGCCTCCTGCCGCCGCTCCGATCAACAGCGGCATGATCTTCTTGAACATCGCGTGCGCCTCCTTTTTTTCGATATGCGCGGCTTCGGGATTGCGCCCGCAAGCTTCTCCTTTATGCCGCGCCGTTAGCTCCTTTTGTACCCGGCTTGGCTTGCGAATGAACCTTTTTGCCGGACGTGCCCAACATCTTCAGCATCGTGCCGACCGAAGGCTTCTGCCCGTAGAGCAGCACGCCGCCGCGGTAGATCTTCGAAGACAACCAGCCGACGATCAGTGTCGAGACGGCCAGAATGGCGATCGGAATCGCGATCTCCATCAGCGCCGGATCGCCTGCGCCGACTCGGGTCAGCAGCACCATCGGAGTCAGGAACGGAATGTACGAACCGACCGTGGCCAGCGTACCGTTCGGATCGTTCAGCACGATCATGGACAGGAAGAACGCGGCCATCAGCAGCATGGATACCGGCATCATGGATTGGTTCAACTCTTCGCTGCGGCTCACGATCGAACCGGCGGCCGCGAACAGCGTCGCATAGAAGAAGTAGCCGAGCACGTACAGAATCGCGCAGACGATCAACGTTTGCCCGCCGAGAATCGACAGATCGAACGTGATGCTGCCGATCGTCAACGCTTCTCCGGTTCCTCCGACATTCATCAGCAGCGCTGCAAAGGCGACTACGATCCCGAATTGCAGCATGCCGGCCATCCCTACTCCCACGACTTTGCCGGCGAGCAGCTGTCCCGGGCTGACTTTGGTGATGAGAATCTCTTGAATGCGCGAGCCTTTCTCGACCGCGACCGACGTGGCGACGTTGCCCGCGAACAGGTAGATCATGAAGAACATGACCATCAGCAGCGCGTACACCGGCATGAACGTCTCCGCGGTCGATTTGCCGCCGGCGTTCAGTTCTTTCCATTCAAACGTCGGCTGCGCCGTCAAAGTTCCGCTCTGCTGCGCCGTCAACCCCAGTGTGCCGACCTGCGCGTTCACGTTCAGACGGTCCACGTAAGCATTCAGATTCTGCGCGAAACTTCCGTCTTCTTTATGATTGACCGACAATTCGATGCTCGGAGCGGGTGCCGCTTCCGTACCCGGCGCGATCGCGACGACCGCCGTCAGATCTTCCTCGCGGAGCTGCTGCGTCTTGGCGGCAAGCTCGCTCTCCGGCACGATCTCCCAGTCGTAAACGGGAGAAACGGCGGTCTTCAACCCTTGCGCGTCGATCGGCAGGCCGGACGTGTTGACGACGGCGACTTTGCCGTTCGTTACCGCTTGGCCGCCCGTGAATCTCGGGATCAGCACGATCGCGGCGACGATCGCGACCAGCAGCAGCGTCATCCACATAAACGATTTGGAGCGAATGCGTTCCTTGAACGAATAACCGAAGACGATTCCGAAAGTTTTCATACCGCTTCTCCCACCTTTTCAATAAAGATCTCGTGCAGCGACGGCTCTTTCAATTCGAACTTGAGCACCGGCACTCCGGCTTGGCCGAGCGCCCGCATCAGTTCGTGCGCCTGCGCTTCGTCTTTCACTTTGAGCGTCCATTCCTGCGCGTCCCGCCGGATGTCCGCGAGTCCGCGCCCTTCGAGCAGCGACGTCAGATCCGCTTCGCTGCGCAGAATCAGGTTGCTGCGTCCGTACGAACGCTTGATATCCGCCAACCGTCCGCCGATTTGCGCCCGGCCTCTTTTGAGGATGCAGATGTTCTCGCAGAACTGCTCGACCTGCATCATCTGGTGGCTGGAGAACACGAGAGCTTTGCCGAGCGCGATCTGTTCCTTGACCACCGAAGCGAGCAGGTCCGCGTTGACCGGATCGAGACCGCTGAACGGTTCGTCCAAGATCACCAGCTCGGGATCGTGAATCAGCGCCGAGATGATCTGCACCTTCTGCTGATTGCCTTTGGACAACTGCTCGACCCGCTTGTTCTCGTGCTCGGCGATGCCGAGACGTTCCAGCCAAGTCTTGAGCGCTTTGTGCGCGTCGCCGCGCTTCATTCCTTCCAGACGGGCCAGATAGATCAACTGCTCGCTGACCGTTTCTTTGGGATATAATCCGCGTTCTTCCGGCAGATAACCGATGCTCGGCCGATTCTCGAGAAAAGGACGACCGTTCCACAGCACTTCGCCTTGATCGTATTCCAGCAGTCCCAGCACCGAACGGATCGTCGTCGTTTTGCCCGCCCCGTTGCCGCCCAGCAGCCCGAACGCTTCGCCCGCCTTCACAGTCAGCGATACGTCGTCCACGACTTTCTTGTCCCCGTAGTGCTTGCCCAGATGTTTGATTTCCAATGTCATCCTGATCTCTCCCTTCGAATCTTGCGAACGCGATGCCGCGCCGTGCCGTGTATAGATGCAATTGAAGTGTGTATGAACAGTGATTAGTGTGTATGTCTATATGCACACTATATTTGCAGGAGGGGGATTTTGTCAACGGTTTGGGCGGAAAAAGATTTCGGCGGGTGGGATCCAGGCGGCGCGGAAAGGAGAGAAAAGCGCGTGGTTGCGGGGTTTTGAGCAGCTAAATCTAAGGGGGAGGGTGCAGAGAGAAAACTGCGGAAAGTGTGCTTAATGAGCAAATCCGGACTGTGCGAGGTGTGCTTAGGTGTGTATAGAGGTGTGCTTAGGCGACGTCTATCGGTGTGCGCAGATGCGCTTGGCGGTTCGAGAGTTAGGCGAGCGGACGCAGCCGATGATCGAAAAGCAGATATGCAAAAAAGCCGAAGCCGACTCCAAAGAGTCGTTTCGGCTGTTCGAAGCGTTCAAAGCGGTCGAAGCGCCGGACGCCGGCTCGAACGCGGTCCGAATCTATGCGGATTTGACGATCGGTCGATGAGCGGGTCGGATTGCCGATCCATGTCTTTATATTTCCGAAAAAACGTCGGCCAGGCAACCCGCTCCGATACGTTCGCCGGACCGAATCGCTGTCGATCCGCTTGCTTCTCGCTCTAACGGAACGAGGCGACGCTTAGAACGAATATTCCCGCCGCATGGGCACGCTAACGGAACGAGCTGACGCTTAGAACGAGAAAAGCGCACTTTCATCCGGCTTTTCGGCCTTTCGGAGACGGCTAACGGTTATACGTTCCGTTAAAAATAAAAACAGCCCTGAAAACGGGCTGTAACGGATTGGTGTTCCGTTAGGGGGTGTTGGGGTGGTGTTGGACGCTCCTGCGTGGGGGCGACTTGAGGAAATAGACCGCCTGAACACCGTAATCACCGTTTCAATCCACGCTCCCGCATGGGGAGCGACTTGTCGGTACTCTGAATCCCTGACGCCTCGATCTGTTTCAATCCACGCTCCCGCACGGGGAGCGACGGACGAGCAGGATCCAGGATCCGTAAATGCCCAGGTTTCAATCCACGCTCCCGCGCGGGGAGCGACTTGGGTACAGACCGAAAGACGCTCATTAATTATGTTTCAATCCACGCTCCCGCGCGGGGAGCGACAAATGCGCACGGGTTATCTGGCCTTAGAACGTCGAGTGGTTTCAATCCACGCTCCCGCACGGAGAGCGACAAACACCAGCGATGCGATCCCACATCAAAAGACTGGTTTCAATCCACGCTCCCGCACGGAGAGCGACCGGCCCACAAAATTGTGTCGCTTTTTCGGTTTACGTTTCAATCCACGCTCCCGCACGGAGAGCGACTCGGCAAAGTCGAATTTACAGCAACGTCTTCGACGTTTCAATCCACGCTCCCGCACGGAGAGCGACTTCCCCGCCTTGATCCGGATCGTCAAAAGTTCCTGTGTTTCAATCCACGCTCCCGCACGGAGAGCGACTGTTCACCCTCTCAGCCCTTACCACATAAGGGCTGCAAACATCAAAAGTGCGAACCTCGAAATCAGCCTATCGAAAACCGGACAAAAACGCAACCAAAATCCCATAAACCCTGATGCGGCGCGGGGTGCGAACCTCCCGGGGATTACATGGGAGCTTGGGGTTCGCACTTTTTCTTCGCTCAGCACTTAGGTTAGGCGTGTCACTCGCCGGGCGGCCGAATCGTGATGACCGTTCCGGTCTCTCCGCTGTCGATGCTCCAGCTCATCCCCATCTCGCGGATCATCAGATCCACGATCGACAAGCCGATGCCGGCTCCGGCGGCCGGGCTAAGACCTCCGGCTTTCGCTCGGCTGTCGCTTGAGTCCGCGCCGGAATTCCCCGCCGGGCTTGATCCGCCCGGCAGTCCGCTCCGCGGCAGCGAACCCGCCGACTCCTCCCGCTTGTTCGCTCTATCCGCCTCCGCACTCGGCGCTCCGCCCGCCTTCCCCGCCTCCGCAGCCGACGGCCCCTCTGGCCCTACCGTGGCCGGCCGAGTCTCCGTCCGGGCAACCCGAAGCCCCGGCCCTTTGTCCCGGACCTGAAGCGAGCGCCGCCCGCCCGGCCCTTCCGGCCCGAGCGACAAGCCGATATAACGGCCGGCTTTGGCGTGGCGCACCGCGTTCTGGAACAGATTGTCCAAGATGCGGACCAGCCATTCGCGGTCGACGCGCCAGATCAGCGCTTCGTCGGGCAGATCGGCATCGACTTCCATGCCGGCTTTCTCGAACACGGGATACCACTGCGCGGCGGCGGCGCGCACGATGCGCAGCACGTCCGTTTCTTCCAAACGCATCGGATAGCGCCCGGCCGCGATCAGCGTATACGACAGCAGGTTGTCGATCAATCCGCCGAGATCGTCGAGCTTGCCCGCCATCAGCGCGAGCGACTCGCGTCCGCGCTCGCCGAGCGGTTCGCTTTCCAGCGAATACGCATGGCTGCGGATCACCGTCAGCGGCGTGCGCAGATCGTGAGACAGATTCGCGATCAGCTTCTTGCGCAGTTCTTCTTCTTCGCGCTCCCGCTCACGGCTGTCGCGCAGCTTGCCGACCATCTCGTTGAACGTCACTTCGAGCGCGGCGACTTCGTCCCGCTGCTTGCCCGGTCCGATCGGCATCGGCATGCCGGCTTCGTCGTAAGCGGTCATCGCTCGCTGAAGCCTGATCAGCCGTTTGCGGATTCGATAGAAGAACGTCCAAGACATGAAGGCGAACAGCAGGAACAGCAGCAGGAAGATCAGCACGGCGGCGACCTGCGAGAAACGCGCCTCTTGATCCGGCACCGCCGAGACCGTCTGCGCCCGGGAGACTTCCGCGATCAGCAGACCTTGACCGCGGTCCCGCGTGTCGTCTTCTTTTTCGCCGACGAACGCCACGACCGAAAAGTTCGGCGCGCCGTAAGCCGTCGCCTGCTTCATGTACTCCGCCATCCGGCCGGGCGTCCACGTTTCGGGCAGATTGGACGTTATCGGCTCCCGAAACAGCGTCTTCCCTTGCGCATCAACGGCCGCGACGGAGACCAGCGGATGGCCGGCGCGAAACGTCTTCATCGCCTGCACGATCTCTTCGGCCGATGCGCCGTCCAGCGAAGCCGCCAGCTTATGCCAATCATCGGCCAGATCCGACGTAGAGACGGTTCCTTCGGGAACGGCCTTCGGTTGAGTCGGCAGCCAGACCAAATAGGTATAGCCCAGATAGAAGAGCATCACCACGATCAGAATCAAAGGCAGCAGAAAAATGGCGGAGCCGACCAGCATCAAATAACGAGCCATCAACGATTGGCGGAACTTGACGCCGCCGGCTTTGTTTTTGCGTTCGCGCCGTTTCATCCCCGCACCCGATAACCGATCCCCCGGATGGTCTCCACGATCTGCGGATTGCCGGGATCGCGTTCGATCTTCTCGCGCAGATAGCGGATATGAACCATCAAGGTCTTATCTCCTTCAAGATACGGCTCGCCCCAGACCGCTTCGTAGATCTGCTCTTTGGTCAGGATCTGACCGAGGTGGCGCAGGAAATACATGAAGATATGAAACTGCTTGCCCGTCAGCGCGATCTCTTCGCCGCTGTCCGCGTCCGCGACGCGATTCTCGCGTTCGTAGACGAGCAGATGTCCGATCCGGCGCGCTTCGGGTTCGGCGGGCGCGCTGCGGCGCAGCATCACTTCGATCCGCGCGGCCAATTCGTCCGGGTGAAACGGTTTGGTCAGATAATCGTCGGCGAATTTCAACGCTTCGAGCTTATCGTCAAGGGCCGTTCGTGCCGATAACATCATTACAGGCAGCGACGCATGATCGCGTTTGAGTCTCTGCCCCACCGTAAATCCGTCCAAGCCCGGCAGCATGATGTCCAACACCGCGACGTCGCATCCGCCGGCCGCTTCCGACGCGCCGTCGCCGCTTTCCAGCCACACGACGTCATACCCGCGTTCTTCCAGATTCCGTACGACCCATTCGCCGATCTGCCGCTCGTCTTCGATGTACAACACCTTTTTTTTCGTCATTCGTCCAGTCCTCCAGCTTCCGGATGCCGCACGGCGAAGGCCGGTTCCGCCCGTATCCGTCTTAGCGTTCATGATACCAGCTTCCTTACCGCAAGGCATAGTACGAACGCTCTCATTGAAGGCTTCCCGGCGCAAAAAGTCCCGTTTCTTGCCGCCCTGCATACGGGTAATAAGGGATACGATTCGGGTCCCTTTCAATCCGTCGCAGCTTTTTCAGCCGCTTGAATATAGCTTGTCCAATCCAATCATCTCATCGAGGAGGAACACGTTATGATGCCTATCGTTCTCGCGCTGACGCTCGGAGCCGCCGTATTGGCGGGCGCGGCCGCCTTGCTGTTTGCCGTCCGTTCCAAGCGGCGCCGTCTGGTTCGCAGCAACCTCGTCGATCTCGCTTCGGCGCGCCGCCGCAAACTGAGAGAAGCTTCCGGCAAGGCTCCGTCCGAAGCGGCCGCCGACCGCAAACGTCCTCTTTCGCCGCCGGGCGGCGCGGAGATCCGCAAGTTCGTTCCGAAGACCGGCGACGGACGCGTACACTCTTGTTCCCGCTGCCAGAAGAAGAGCGATTCGGTCGGCTTTTTCGTCGACGAGTACGGCCATCTGGTCGGCGTCTGCAAAGAATGCCGCAAAGCGGCCAAGAACCGCGACTTGATGCCGCTTTGAGCGGTCGATCGGCTCGGCGTCGCGTTTCGCTTCACGTGAAACTTTTTCCGCCTCGTCTTCGTAAGACGGACAAGCGGCCCGCTTCCCCTGCGCCTTGCGGGAAACGGGCTTTTTTTGCGCGCCGAACGTTTTCCCTGCCGTTTCTGTTTCTCGTTTCCCGCTTCAAGGGTATACGTTCTTGTCGGTATGCGGCCGCGCACGGCCGTCCGCGACTTGTCTCGACGTCAATAAGACCGGTCGCTTGCACAAACGATTTCATTATTCCACCAACCAACACTCGAGGGGGACCAACCGATGCTGCTTGAAGCGATTGAACACCGGCCGAAGATGAACTGGGCTTACACGGTCGACAAAGAAACGATCCACCTGCGCCTGCGCACGAAAAAAAACGACGTGGAGCACGTGGATGTCGTCGGCGGAGACAAATATGCGTGGGATCGCACCAAAACGGAGATTCCGATGCGGGTCTTCGCGTCCGACGCGCTGTTCGACTACTGGGAATGCGAGGTCAAGCCTCCTTATCGCCGCTTCAAATACGGGTTTAAGCTGCAAGGCGGCGGCGACACGGTCTGGATGAACGAAGACGGCTTCCATTTCACGGAGCGCAAGAATTCCGACGATTTCTACGAGATCGCTTATATCAATCCGGAAGACGTCATCAAGACGCCGGAATGGGCCAAAAACGCCGTGTTTTATCAGATTTTCCCCGAGCGTTTCGCCAACGGCGATCCGTCGCGCGACCCGGAGAACGTGCAGCCGTGGGGCGGCAAACCGGAAGTGGACAGCTTTTTCGGCGGCGATCTGGAAGGCGTGCGGCAGCATCTCGATTACATTCAGGATCTGGGCGTGAACGCGATTTATTTTACCCCGATCTTCAAAGCGCCGAGCAACCATAAATACGATACGGAAGATTATTTGCAGCTCGATCCGCACTTCGGCGATATCGACACGCTCAAGAAGCTGATCGAAGAATGTCACGGACGCGGCATCCGGGTGCTGCTCGACGCGGTATTCAACCATTCGGGCAAAACGTTCAAACCGTTCGTCGACGTCAAAGAAAACGGCGCCGATTCCGTTTATGCCGATTGGTTCCACGTGCGCGAATATCCGATCGACGTCAAAGACGGCATCCCGACGTACGAGACGTTCAGTTTCGAGCCGAACATGCCGAAATTCAATACCGGACATCCCGAAGTCAAAAAGTATCTGCTCGAAGCGGCCCGTTATTGGATCGGCGAAGTCGGCTTCGACGGCTGGCGGCTCGACGTGGCGGACGAAGTGGATCACCGCTTCTGGCGCGAATTCCAGACCGTCGTCAAAGAAGCCAAACCGGACGCGTACATCGTCGGCGAACTGTGGCACGAAGCGACGCCGTGGCTGCAAGGCGACCAATTCGATTCCGCGATGAACTACCCGTTCACTTACGCGGTCCGCGATTTCGTCGCGCTCGGCAAGACCGATGCGCGCAAATTCTCTTATTCGTTGTCCGCGCAGCTCGCTCGGTATCCGCAGCCGGTCAGCCACGCGGCGTTCAACCTGCTGGACAGCCACGACACCGAGCGCATGCTGACCGTAGCCGACGGCGACAAAAACAAGCTCAAGCTCGCCGTCGCTATTCAGATGACTTATCCCGGCACGCCGTGCGTGTATTACGGCGACGAGATCGGCATCGACGGCGGCGCGGACCCGGACTGCCGCAAATGCATGGAATGGGACGAGTCGAAGCAGGATCTGGAGCTGCGCGGCTTCTATAAACAGATGATCGCTTTGCGCCACGAATACGCCGCGCTTCGCACCGGACGTTTCGACATCCTGCATGCCGAAGAAGGCGAGCGGACGCTGGCGTACCGCCGCGAAGACGACGAAGCGACGCTGATCGTCGCGCTGAACGCGTCGGACCGGGCAGAAACGATCGAGATCGACGCGGGAACCGCTTCGGCTTGGGAAGTCCTGCATACGGGCGAAGCGGAAGCGCAGCAAGACAAAAAGCTGAAGGCTTCCGGAGAACGGCTGACGATCGAGCTGCCGGCTTACGGATACGTCGTGCTGAAAGCGGAGTAAGAACCTTTTCTCGGAACAAGTCCGCTTGCCTCGATTGGCTGCGTTAAAAACGTACGAAAACAAGCCCGCGCGCCGAAAAACGGCTGTTCGGGCTTGTTCGAGTCGCGCAGGATTGAATTTTGGGCGCTTTGCCGTTATTTCGTTCGATATTCGAAAGGAGCCTTGCACATGTCTTTCTCGCACGATTCTATGCGCATCAGCCTGCCGGCGGAATTTCGCATCTCTCGCGGTATTTATCTATTAATCGCGGCCGGAGCGGCCGCGGGAAGCTTCGCGATCGGCAGTGGGCTGCCGTCTTCCGACGAAGCCGCCGCTCGCCCGGCGGTCTGGATCATTGTCGGCGTGCTCGCTCTGGCCTTCTCCGCTTATTTTTTCGTGCTCGCTCGCCGCTTCGTTTTCGTCGTGTATGAAGACCGCGTTCGTTTCCGAAACCTCGGCGCATGGACCGAAGTTCCGTTTCGGCAGTTGGAACTTGCGGAGCGTCGGGATTTTCTGATGCTGATTTATCCCGGCGGCCGGTACACGCTTCCCTGGATGGTCAAAGATTACGCGCTGTTGGCTTCGCTGCTGCGGAATCTGCGTCCGCCCACGCTCTGACCTTCCTTTTATTTCGTCTCGAACATCTGAAACCGCCGGTCTTCCTCCATCTGCTGAAGCAGCGGAGGCGCGCCGGTCAGGTCCAGAATCACTTTGTCCCAGAACTTCTGTGCCGGGAAATTGTTCGCCAGTTGATGCAGGCCCCAGCGGCCTTTTTTGGTACGGAATACGAGCTTGGCCGCTCTTATGCCGACGCCGGAGCGGCGGTATTTGCGCATGACGAAGAACTGCGAGAGGTAAGCCGCTTCGTTCTCCCAGAACTCGTGCACCATCGCGAATCCGGCAATCTGTCCGTCCGCGAGAATCAGGTACGCGAAGTTGCCGCCCCATTTTCTCCAATACAGCTCGAATTCCGGGAAATACGGGTACTTCCCGTCCAAGCGCAAATCCATATTCGTGAACTCGCTAAAATCGTACAAATACAGCTGCCAGAGCTGTTCGAACAACCCTCGTTCCGAGGGACGCGCTTTTCTGATCTCTACGTTGCCGATGTTCATCGCTTAATCTCCCCGATGTCTGATAGATGGGTTCGTTCCGAAGCCGAGTGCCTATGTATGACGCGGGCGCTGCTCGCCGGTCTTGATCCAATACGTGCAGGAACCTTCTTCAAGCTTCTCCAACCGGCCGCCGCAGCGCTCGATCACCCGCCGCGAAGCCGTATTGTCCGCGTTGCAGGTCAGCATGACTTCGTCGATTCCGGCCGCCGCCGCTTCTTCCGACAGTTCTCGAAGCATCGCGGTGCCGTAACCGTGACCGCGTTCGGACGGGCGGATCGTATAGCCGATATGCCCGCCGTGCAGGCGCAGCGCGTCGGTCAACCAATAGCGCAGTTTGCCGCAGCCGACCGGACGGTCTCCGTCGTACAGCCAATAGACCTGCTGGCGCACATACCCTTCGGGCAGATTTTCTCCGCTCGCGATCCGAACGTTATCCGCCAGCTTCTGCCGGTATGCTTCTTCGCTCTCCGCGTACAGGCCGTTGACGAAGCCGTTCTCGCCCGGGCCGATCTCGCGGATCATGTCCCGAATTTCGTCGCTCTCTTCCGCTTTCAATCGTTTGAGCCGAATCGAATGATGATGCACCGCCTCGCCTCCTTGTCCGTTTCCGATGTACCCTCTAATTTACCAAACGCTTTCCCAAAAATCCATTCGCGAGGCCGAACCGCCGATCCGTCCGCCGTACGATGCGGCGTCGCGGTCTCCGTCTTAAGACGGTTGTCTCGGAGGTTCCGGCAGACTATGATAGGAAAAAGCCCGCAGGCGGACTCTATCGCCCAACCTCATCAAGGAGTGATCGCATGATTCGCAGCGTCGAACAAGAACCGGCGATTCGATTGATCGAAGAAACGCTGCTGCCGGACGTCGTGATCGAAAGCGTCGATCCGTTCGATCCGGTAGTCGTTCGTCATACGCCGCCGGGCTGGAAACTGCTCGGAGCCGGCAATTATGCCGCGGTGTTCGAACATCCTTCGCTGCCCGGCAAAGTCGTCAAGATCTACGCCCCCGGACGTCCCGGTTGGCGGGAAGAATGCGACGTCTACGAGAAACTCGGCTCGCATCCGGCCTATTCCGCGCTGTACGCGGCGGACGTCTTCGGCGACAAATCCTATCTCGTGCTCAAAAAACTCGAAGGCAAGACTTTCTATAACTGTCTGCGCGACGGCGTCTACATTCCGTCCAAAGCGGTGCGCGACGTCGAGCAGGCGCTGGATTACGCCCGCTCCCGCGGTCTGAATCCCAAAGACGTCCACGGCAAAAACGTCATGCTCAAAGACGGACGCGGTCTGGTCGTGGACATCTCGGACTTTCTTCAGGAAGGCCCTTGCGTGATGTGGAAAGACTTCAAGAAAGCTTACTTCAAGCTGTACAAACCGCTGATGCCCAAAAAGCGCACGTTCCCGATGCCCGATTGGAGCATGGATCTGATCCGGCACGTCTACCGGCGTCTGCGCAAAAAAGCGCGGCTGGACGGACGGCTCTCGAACGGAGCCGACCGCTCGCGCGTCGACTGAATCCGATATACCGGCAAGACCTTCCGTCCGGAAGGTCTTTTTTTTATGAAATAATAGTTGATTTCCGCAACCATTGGGTTTATATTAGTTGCAAAAGACAACCATTAACGAAAATCCGAAACAAGGAGAGATTTTTATGAATAACCATCCGAATGATCGCGATCGGCAGGATGCGCCGCCTTTTTCGAACGTCTCCGATCCGGCGCTGGACGCTTTCGATATCGATCAAGCGCTCGGATTCGTCGTCAACCGTACCGCGATCGTCATGCGCCAGCGGCTCGCCGCTCGGTTTCGCGCCGTCGGTTACGAGATGTCGACCGAAGAATTCGTGATCTTGGCCCGTTTGTGGGCCGAAGACGGCATGTTCCAATCCGACGTGGTCGAGCAGACGTTGAAAGACAAAACGCGCGTCACCCGGCTGCTCGGCGGCATGATCATGCGCAATTGGATCGAAAAAAGAACCGACGAGCGCGACCGGCGCAATTACCGCCTCTATCTGACGGAGGAAGGAAAATCGCTCAAGCCCGTGCTGCTGCCGCAGGTCATGGCCGTGATCGCGGCCGGTTCGGCCGATATTGCCCGGGAAGACTTGGATACGACCGTGCGCACGCTGCGCAAAATTTTCGACAATCTTAGCGGAGCTTCCGATCCGAAAGGAGAAGATCGATCATGAACACGATACGAACCGCCGTCGGCAAAGACGGCGAAATTACGGAGAACCCCCAGTCTAAGCAAAACGCCGGAGAGTTCGCGGGAACCGCCGAACGGCTGACTTGGCTGACTTGCGCGCTCTGCCTGCTCGTCACCGGAACCGCCGCCGTCTACGAACTCGCGGGTCCGATCTGGGCCGTGCCGGTCGGCTTGGCCGGCCTGCTCGCCGCGGCCGGTTGGCAGTCGGCGGAGGCGCGAAACATTCGCGTGCCGGTCTCGTTCGTCGTCCCTTATCTACTGCTGGTCATGAGCCTGCTTGCCCAACAAGCGGCGGAATTCGCCGGACGCGCGGCGGAAGCTTCGGCTCCGTTCAGCGTATCGGGGTTCGCCGTCTACTCGATCGGAGCGGCCGCGGCGTTCATGCTCGGCGCTTCCGCTCTGACCTTGAGGCATCCTCTCGGCGATTGGGCCGCTTGGCTGGTCTGCGCGTGGAGCGTGCTGCAAAGCCTCGCCCATTACGCGTATCCGATCGCCGCATCCGGACATTACGCGCACGCGCCCGTTCAGCTTCTCGCTTGGCTGCCGCTCGCGATCGGCTTGTACGGATTGTTCCGGCTGTGCCGTCCTTTCGGAAATTCCCCGCGCCGAGGAGGCCGTTCCCATGAATGAGACGAGAAAAGCCAGCAGAAAAACGTACATCGCCGGCATCGCGCTGTTCATCGCCGTATATGCCGTTCTATTCGCTTCTCAAGCCGGGCTGCGGCCGATGCTGATCGTATGCGGCTCGATGGTCGGCGGTCTGGTGCTGTGGCTCAAAACGACGTTCCGCACGCCCGTAGAGACTTCCCGCCTTCTTCCCGTTTATCTATTGACCCTCTCCTTGTTTTTCCTGCATATCGCCGAAGAGTTCATCACCGATTTCCCCGGCGGCATCAATTCGGTCTTCGGTTCCGTCTGGACGATGCGCGATTTCGCGCTGCTGATCGCCCTGCTCGGCCCCGCGATCTGGATCGGCGGCGCGATCGGCCTGTATTACCGCAATCCGATCGGGTATTATCTGGCTTGGTTCGTCTTTTTCGGAATGCTGATCGGCGAACCGACGCATTATCTGGTGTTCCCCGTCGTGCAGAGCGCGCAGGGCGGCGGTTACGCTTATTTCTCCGGCATGTGGACGGCGCTCTTCCCGATGATCCCGGCCGTATACGGACTCGTCCTTACGCTTCGGGAAGTCAAACGCCAGCGGGAACGGGAACGGAGCGCGGTCGAGTCTGCCGGAACGCTCGCCGCTTCTCGGCCGGCCGGACGTTAACGGGAGCGGCTTCGGGCGTCGCAGCGTGCCGTTCGCCGATTAAAGCGACTCCGATACGCGCAAAAAAAGCCGGCTCCGCATGATGCGAAGCCGGCTTTCGTGTACGATTACAACACTTTCTCGAGGAAACTGATCGTGCGCTCGTGCTTCGGATTGCCGAACACTTCTTCCGGCGTTCCTTCTTCCACGATATAGCCGCCGTCCATAAAGATCACGCGGCTGCCGACTTCGCGGGCGAAGCCCATCTCGTGCGTGACGATGATCATCGTCATGCCTTCGCGCGCCAGATCCTGCATGACGCCGAGTACTTCGCCGACCATCTCCGGGTCGAGCGCGGACGTCGGTTCGTCGAACAGCATGATATCCGGATTCATCGCCAGCGCGCGGGCGATCGCCACGCGCTGCTTCTGTCCGCCCGAGAGCGAAGCCGGATAGGCGTTCGCTTTGTCGGCCAGACCGACGCGTTCGAGCAGTTGAAGCGCCTGTTTCTCGGCTTCCGCCGGCGTTTGCTTTTTCAGCTCGACCGGAGCGAACGTGATATTTTTGAGCACGCTCATATGCGGGAACAGATTGAAATGCTGGAACACCATGCCGATGTTTTCGCGAATCTTGTTGAGATCCGCGCCTTTATTGCTGAGGTCGTGATCGTCCACGACCACTTTGCCCGCGCTGATCTCTTCGAGCAGGTTCAAGCAGCGTAGGAACGTACTCTTGCCCGAACCGGAAGGACCGATGACGCATACCACTTCGCCTTCTTGAACTTCCATATCGATGCCTTTGAGAACCTCGTTGCTGCCGTAGCTCTTTTTAAGACCGGTCACTTTAACTTTATCCACGGCTTACTCTCCTTTCGAGACGATCCGCAATCTTCGTGAGGATCGTAATGACGATCAGGTACATGATGGCCAATACCAGATATACGGTAAACGTATCGTAAGTACGCGCCACGACCAGCTTGCCGGACTGCATCAATTCCACCAAACCGATAACGGACATGATCGACGTATCTTTGAGCGTGATGACCATCTGATTGATGAACGAAGGAACCATAACTTTGATTGCCTGCGGCAGGATGATCTTGCGCATCGCCGTGCCGTAAGGAACGCCGAGCGAGCGAGCCGCTTCCATCTGCCCTTTGTCGATCGACTGAATGCCGCCGCGAATGATCTCGGTCACGTAGGCGCCCGCGTTCAGCGACAGAGCGATAATGGAGGCGAGCCATACTTGCATCGTAAACCCGAACGCCTGCGGAATCGCGAAGTAGACGAACGAGACGAGCAGCAGCAGCGGGATCCCCCGGAAAATATCGACGAATACGGTCGCTATGCCTCTCAAGAACTTGTTGTGGCTGACTTTCATCGAGCCAAAGATCAAACCGATGATGAAAGCGAAGAACAATGAAACGATCGTGTAATACAGCGTCCATCCCATACCCTTGAGGAAAGCAGGCATCGAGCTTGTGATGACCTCCCATTTGGTCTTGGGAGCACTAGCCGTTTCATCCAGGTATTTATCACGGATCTTCTGATATTCTCCGTTTGCTTTCAGATTTGCCAAGCCTTTGTTGAACATTTGCAGCAGTTCTTGATTCTTGCCTTTGTTAACGGCAAAACCGTAAGAGCCGCCCGCTTCTTTATCCGTCACGGTCTTCATTCCGTTACCCTGTGCCACGCCGTAAGCGAGTACCGGATAATCCTCGAAATAAGCGACCGAACCGCCTGCTTTTACATCGTCAACCAGCTGCGTGGAGTCGTCGAACGTGGCAATCGTGAATCCGTATTTGTCCTTGATGGAAGCCGCGAATGTCGCGCCTTCTGTTCCGGTCTTGACTGCGACACGCTTGCCGCGCAGATCTTCATAACTCTTGATCGTGTTATTATCCGCTTTGATCCCCATTGTCGGACCTGCATCAAAATAAGGATCGGAGAAATCAAAAGTTTGCTTGCGCTCGTCTGTAATGCTCATGCCGGCGATTACGCCGTCCACATTACCGGATTGCAGAGCTTGAAGTGCCGCATTGAATCCAAGCGACTTGATGGTGACCTCAAATCCTTGATCTTTGGCGATGGCCTTCATGAGGTCGATGTCGATCCCGACGAAATCACCATTCACATCCTGGAATTCAAACGGCGCGAACGTCGTATCCGTCCCGATGACGTACGTTTTTTTCGCGTCCGATGCGTGCGCCGATGGCACCAAACTTCCCACGAAGGAGAAGAAGAACAGCAAGAGAACCATAAACCCCGTAATTTTTTTCTGAATACGCATAATTTCCTCCAGTCGCTTCGCGCGGCTTTAGAATTTTCTCTCCATTTTACATGACCTGTGAACTATTGACTACGCTTATCCATTAAAAATTTTAATAAGCGGCATAAAAAGCGTTAATGCATATCCGGCGAACCATTAGGTGACATGCTATGTAACTTGGATACGGAAAAAGATAAGGTCAGCATCGATTCTGCACGTTTTTATCCCTTTTTCTGCATGAATATCATATGTTCATCTTTACATTTGCCGAGACTTTGCATAATATAACGAAATCGCTTGAATGTTTCTCTAATTTATAATGAAAGAATTCTTCAAGCTTTGTCGTCTCCTACTGGAAATTTAAAGCGTTATCTTGCTTAAGAATCATTATTTTTTATTTTAAATTGATCGTAATTAAGTTTTTTGAAATTTCTTTCGCGAATCGTCTCGTTAGGCATTGAAAATCCGAAACCTTGTTACTATAATATACTTATGTGCTTTTGATAACGAATGATCGAACCCCATAACTTTACAAACGAGAGGATGTTTTTCCGTGACCAACGCCAAATTCGCCAAGCTGTTCGAACAAGTCGAACTTCATGACGGCATCAAGCTGCAAAACCGTATCGTTCTTGCGCCGATGACGCATTCTTCGTCCAATCCGGACCTGAGCGTATCCGACGCCGAATTGAGCTACTACGAGCGCCGTACCGACAAACTCGGCCTCGCGATCACCGCGGTTGCCCACGTTATGCCGGGAGGCATCGGCTTCCAGAACCAATTCGCCGCTTTCGGTGAAGAAAATCTGCCGGGCCTGACCAAATTGGCTGCTTCCCTCAAAAAAGGCGGAGCCAAAGCCGTGCTGCAAATCTTCCACGCCGGCATTCAAGGCCCTCGCGCCCTCGTTCCGAACGGCGACGTCGTCGGACCGAGCGCGATCGAGCTGAAAGACGGATCGCAGTCCCGCGAACTGACGAACGAAGAGATCGAATCGATCGTGACCGATTTCGGCAGCGCGACCAAGCTTGCGATCCGCGCGGGCTTCGACGGCGTAGAGATTCACGGCGCCAACGGCTACTTGATTCAACAATTCTTCTCCGGTTGGTCCAACCGTCGTCAAGACAAATGGGGCGGCAGCGTCGAAGCTCGCCTGACCTTCCCGCTGGCCGTCGTCGACGAAGTGCAGCGCGCCGCTGCCGAAGGAACCAAAGAACCGTTCATCGTCGGCTACCGCTTCTCGCCGGAAGAACCGCAAGAAGAAGGTTTGACGATGGAGCACACGTTTGCCCTCATCAAAGCGCTGAACGACAAGAACCTGAGCTACCTGCACGTCTCGCTGATGGAATACGCGTCCAAGCCGCGCCGCGGCGGCGACCTGAACCGTACCCGTCTGGAGCAGATCGTGGAAGCCGCATCCGCGCCGGTCATCGGCGTCGGTTCCGTGCACACGCCGGAGCAGGCCGTCGAAGCGATCGAACTCGGCGCCGCGATGGTCGCGCTGGGCCGCGAGCTGATCGTCGAACCGGATTGGGTGGAAAAGGTCGAATCCGGCCGCGAAGCCGATATCGCGCTCAGCCTGACTTCGGCCGATCAAGAGCGCCTGGTCGTTCCGGATCAACTCTGGGGCATGATCATGGGCCTGCCGGGCTGGTTCCCGGTGGTCGAAGCCGAAACCGCCGAATAATTCCGTTTTGCGGACCCTTGCGCCGCATCGACTCGTCGAATAAAAGAACCGCAGCCTCGCCGATCCGGGCGTCGCTGCGGTTCTTTTTTGCGTATGGGGCAAATGTCGTCGTTCTTCGCTTCAAGCCCGCCGGGTCGCTTCGTATTTGCCCGGCGAGACGCCGGTCAGCTTCTTGAACGTGCGGATAAAGTTGCTGTAATCGTTAAAACCCGATAAGCCGCAGGCTTCGGTAACGGACGCTCCTTGCGACAGATGCCGCTTGGCCGCCGCGATTCGTTTGATCAGCACGTATTGGTACAGCGTGCTGCCCGTCCGCCTTTTGAACTGATGGCTCAAATGCGACGGATCGACGGCGAAATGTTCGGCGATCTGTCCGAGCGATAACTCGTCCGACAGCCGTTCGTCGATATAGGCCATGATCTCCGCCACCATCGCGTGCGCGGGACGTCCGGCCGGGTCGTGCTCGTTCTCGCCGAACCGCTGATTGATCCAGACCAACAATTCCGTCAGATAAGCGATCGTCAGCACGTCGCTGCCGTAACGCCGGTTCCGCGAGACTTCTTGCAGCTTGCGCCCCGTCTCCCGCATGTACGCGATCTGTTCTTCGTCGATTCGCACCACGTTCCGATGGCCCGGAGGCCGATTCTGGAAACAGCCGAGCAGATTGGTAAACGAAGTCGACAAGCCGCGAACGAGCCGTTGATCGAAACGGATCGTCATCCGCTCGTACGGAACCTTGCCGAAATGGCAGATCCGATGCAGCTCTTTGTCGTTGCACAGAATCAGATGCCCCCGCCGCAGGCGATGCATCGATTGTTCCACGTAGAATTCGACGTCGCCGCCGAGAAACAGATAAATTTCGTAATCGTCATGAAAATGAAAAGCGGCTTGAGCAGGCCCTTCCGATCTCGCGTGTTCGATAAACAGCGAGTCTTGCAGAGCCAAGCCATGTTGTTCACGATTCAACTTGAACGCTCCTTCCGTTCGAGTCCGGCAGTCGCTCGCCGGACAGGCGGAGCGCGCCGATCGGGCTCTCTATAGGGACAAACGCAAGCCGAAGCCCGAATATCGCGAAAAAAGCCGATTTTTTCTGCAAACCGCGCTTTCGAAGCCGATTCGAGATCCGCGGAAAGCGTTTTGCGAAGCATTCGACGAAACGAAATCCGCATAAGCCGAAGCCTTCTTGACATTCACTACGTCGTGTAGTAGTTTTATATCACTACAAGCTGTAGTTATTAAGCCTGCCGCGGACGCGCGGCTCGGCATCCCCACGCATAAGGAGTGTCGAACGATGACCCGGGTCCAAAAATTGTCGGAGACCGAATTGGAATTGATGAGAGAAATCTGGTCGTGCGAGCCGCCGGTCACTTCTGCCGATCTGCTGCGAATCTTCGCGGAAAAAGGCCGGGAATGGAAAGGTCAAACGATGTCGACTTTCCTTTCCCGATTGGTGGAAAAAGGCGCGCTCGAAGCCACCCGGCACGGACGGACCAACCGCTACGTGCCGATCGTCTCGCCGGAGGAATACAAACTGCTGGAGACGCAGCACGTCTTGGACGGCCTGTATCAAGGTTCCGTCAAGAATCTGGTCGCCGCCATGTACGACGGCAAAAAGCTGTCGGGCGACGATCTGGACGAGCTGCGCAAATGGTTTTCCGAAAAGTAGGTGCCGAACATGAACGCATTGAACATCATGCTTGAACTGCTGCTCGCCCTTACCGCGGCCGGAAGCGCCGTGACGCTCTGCTTGCTGCTGCTGCGCACGCTTCCCGACGAAGCGATGTCGGCCCGCTGGCGTTATCGGCTCGGCAAGCTGGCGCTGGCTTTCTACCTGCTGCCGATCTCGCTCTTGGCGGCGAGGCTGACGCCGCCTTCGGCTTCGCCGGCCGCCTCCGATGCGGCGGCCTTCGCGGGAGCCGCCTCCGAAGCGGCGGCGGGGATCAATCGCACGGGACCGGAGCTGCCGCTCTGGGCGGCCGCCGGGCTGCTCGGCATCTGGGCAGCCGGCGCGCTCGGCTACGCCGCTTGGCAGCTGATCGCGTACAGGAAGTTCGCGCGGCTGCTGCGCGCGTCAAGCCTGCCGGTTCCGGCGGGCGACGAAGCGCATGCCCGGCTGCGCCGGGTTCGACGCGAGCTGGGGCTGAAGCGCGAAGTGGCGCTGGCGTACAGCCCGATGCTGCGCGGACCGATCTTGGCCGGGCTGCTGCGGCCGGCGGTGTATCTGCCGACGCCGGAGCGCGGCGCGATCTCGGGCGCGGCGCTGGATATGGCGCTTCGCCACGAGCTGATCCATCTGCGGCGCGGCGACCTTCGGGTCAAGCTGTTGGCGCTGGCCGCCTGCGCGCTTCATTGGTTCAATCCGCTCGCGCATCTCGCGCGGCGCGATCTGGGTCTGTGGAGCGAACTGGCTTGCGACGCCGAAGCGGTAGCGAACATGTCCCGGGAAGAACGCAAACTTTACGGATTGGCTTTGATCGGAGCAGCGGGCGGCCCGGAAGGCCGACCTTCGCGCTTCGTCGCTCCTCTGTCCGGAGACGGTCACCAACTGCAAAGGAGACTATCCCTTATGTTAAACGTCACGAAGATCAAGAAAAAAACCGCCGTTATCAGCACGGCCGCCGTATTGGCGATCGCCGCGCTCGGCACGACCGCCGCCGCTTGGGCTTCGGAGAATACGCCGACCGTTTCGGAAGCCGTGCCGGTCGCCTCCGTACCTGAAAAAGGCGTTAACATCAGCGAAGATTCGATTTCCGTCGAACCCGCAACGCGCGCCAGCAGCAGCGAGGATTCGATCTCCGTCGAACCCGCAACGCGTGCGAGCGGCAGCGAAGACTCGACCTCCGTCGAACCCGCAACGCGCGCGAGCGGCAGCGAAGACTCGATCTCCGTCGAACCCGCAACACGCGCCAGCGGCAGCGAAGATTCGATTTCTGTCGAACCTGCAACGCGCGCGAGCAGCAGCGAAGACTCCGTCGCGGCCGAACCCGCAGCGCGCGCTAACGACAGCGGATCGCGCTCCGCGAGCGAACCGGCGCCGGTTCCGTCCGAGACGCGCGGCTCCGCTTCCGATCAGGCGATCGCAGAAGCTTCGCCGGTACGACCGGCCGCGACGTCTTCCGAATCGCGCACGGTGCCGAGTGCCGCATCGACCGAACCCGCTCCCGCGGAACGCTCGGCTTCCGAGCAAGCCGCTCCTTCGGTAATGCCGGATTCCGCGCGCAAATAATCCGTTCCGGTTCCGCTTTCGGGCAGACCGGACCGGAAATTCCGCGGCTTCAACGCGCCGCTCACGTCAAAAGGCCTTCCTCTCCGCGATCGGCGGAAAAGAAGGCCTTTTTTCTGTGCGGCGAACATTCGTAATCTTGCATCCCGACCGCGCATTCAACCGTTAAGCGACGGGCGAAAATACGGGTCAAGGCAGCGCCAACTTGCCCATGACCGTCGGACGGGAAGCGCCCGTGGCGGACGGCAGGTTATTCGGCACGCCCCGCAGGAAATCGCTGCCGAGCAGCGCGAAGATCACGGCTTCTTTGGCGTCGTCGTCCACGCCGAACTCGGCCGACGAACAGACCCGCTGCTCCGGCAGCAGCTCTGCCAGCATCTTCATCAAAGTACCGTTGCGCGCGCCGCCTCCGGAGACGATGACCTCGTCGATCCGGCAGCGCGGGAAGACGAAGTCCCGGTAAGCCGCCGCGATCGAACGGGCGGTAAACGACGAGGCCGTCGCCACGATATCGGCATCGGCCAGGCCGCGCCCCCGCGCCCGATCCACGAATTCGGCCGTATAGACTTTGCCGAATACTTCGCGTCCGGTCGACTTCGGCGGAGCCAGCCGGAAATACGGATGTTCCATCATCTCGTCGACCAGCGACTCGTCCGGCGTGCCGGAAGCCGCCCATTTCCCGCCTTCGTCGTAAGCGCGGGCTCCTTCGCTCAGCAGCCATACCGTCTGATCGATGACCATGTTGCCCGGTCCCGTATCGAAAGCGAACGTCTCTTCCGGCTTCGCGGCGGCTGGCAGCGCCGTGCAGTTCCCGATGCCGCCGATATTCTGAAGCAGCCGTCCGAGACGCTCGTCCCGGAACAAGATCAGATCGCCGTAAGGCGCAAGCGGCGCGCCTTGCCCGCCGACCGCCATATCGGCGGGACGAAAATCGCCGACGACCGGCACGCCCACGCGCTTCGCGAGCATAGAGAGGTCGCCGATCTGAAGCGTGGAGCGAAAACGCGTGGGATCGACGGATTCCAGACCCGACGAATCTGCCGCGCCCGGAGCCTTCTCCCCTCGATCGGAGCTTCCGTCGGACGTAACCTCCCGAGCGGCTCCCGTCTTCGAAGAAGTTCCGCGATCCGACCGGCCGAAAAGCTCCGGCTCCCGTTCGCCCGGAATATGCCAGATCGTCTGCCCGTGCGAACTGACGAAATCGATGTCCGCCATCGACATCCCGGCTTCGCGAACCGCCGAGAACGCCGCTTCGGCGAAGATCTCCGCCAGCAGCGCGTTCATGCCGCAGATCTCGTCGACGCGCGAGCGTTCCGGCACGCACAGGTCTTTGAGCCGCTCGCGCAGCGCGTCTCCGTAAGGTCGGCTGTACGCGTGCAGCAGTTCCGCTCGCGCCGTAAGGCCGCTGCCTTCGATCCGGACGACGGCCGCGTCGACCCCGTCGAGCGACGTGCCGGACATCAGACCGACCGCCAGCGCGGAATCGCCTTCGAAACTCAGCCGGATCATGTGCGCAGCCCCCAGCCCGCCGGATAATCCGGTCCGACCGATACCGGCAGGCGTCCTCGGAACGGAATCCGGCCGAGCAGCGCCGCCGCCGCGCTTCGCAGCGCCAGCGGGCGGCTCTCGTAGACGGCCGCGTAAGCCGGCACGTCCGGGAAAGCCAGCAGATCGTACGGATCGCGCAGCGCCACGACCGCAAGCGGTCTTCCCAGCGCTTGCAGCCGCCGGACCAGTTCCGCCTGCGCCGGATTGAACTGCGCGTTGTACGTTCCGACGACGATCTGCTTCACGTCTTCGCGCTCCGCTTCGGCCAGCAGCGCTTCGAGATGCGCCGCCACTTGACCAGCGTCCACCACGCGGTCGACCACGTCGAGTCCCAGTTCCGCCAATTCGCGCCCGAGTCCGCGCGTGCTCGCGATCGATTCGTCGACGAACGCCGTGACGTTCGCCGAGCAGGTGATCGCCAGCGTCCGCGCCGGGCGCAGCGGCACGATCTTCCGCTCGTTGCGAACGAGCGTCGCGCTCGCTTCGCTGATGCGGCGCGCCGTGTCGAGCGCTTCCGGCGCGCGCAATCCGGCAAGCCCGACCGCGACCGCCTTCTGCCGACTGCCGTCGACAAGATCCCCTTCGCCCGCGCCCGAGACATCGGCGGCGTCCCCCGATGCCGTCTCCTGCTCCGCGCTCCAGCGAAGCGGCTCCGATTCACTCGGCAGTTCCCCCGCCGTACTTCCGATCCCCGTCCCCCCGGACTTGACCTCGATCGGTTCGAATTCCCCGCTTTGGCGTTCTTCTTCCCTTGCTTTTTCTCCGTCCGTTCGCGTACCGGTTTCCGTCGCCGCTTCCCCAAGCAGCCGCGCCGCCGATCCGCGCGTCAAGATGCCGCGTTTCCATTTCATCCGCAGCAGCCGGCGGACCGAATCGTCGATGCGCGCTTCGGAAATGCGGCCTTCGTGCACGGCCGCTTCGAGAGCCGCCAGCGCCGCGCCCTGCCGGTCGGAACGATGGCTGACCAGAATCTGATCCGCTCCGGCCAATACGGCCAGCACGGAAGCTTCCGCCACGCCGTAATGTTCGGCGATCGCGTTCATCTCCATGCAGTCCGTCGTGATGATCCCTTCGAAGCCCAATTCTTCGCGCAGCAGTCCGGTGAGTACCGCAGGCGACAGCGTCACCGGCAGCTTCTCTTTCTCCAGCGCCGGAAAATAAATATGCGCCGACATCACGGCATCCACCCCTTCGGCGAACGCCCGCTTGAACGGCACCAGCTCCACCTTGTCCATCCGCGCCCGGTCATGCGGCACGGTCGGCAGATCCAGATGCGAATCGACGTCGGTATCGCCGTGCCCCGGAAAATGCTTGGCCGTCGCCGCCACGCCCGCGTCTTGATACCCCCGCACGGCCGCGGCTCCGAATTCGGCCGCCGCTTCCGGCGATTCGCCGAACGAGCGCACGCCGATCACGGGATTCAGCGGATTGTTGTTCACGTCCAGCACCGGCGCATAGTTCAGATTGATGCCGATCCGCCGCAGTTCGCTGCCGCTGACGTAAGCGGCGCGGTACGCTTCCTGCGCCGACCCGGCAGCGGCGATCGCCATCTGGCCCGGCATCAACGTGACGCCTTCGGTGATCCGCGCCACCATGCCGCCTTCTTGGTCGATCGAGATCCACAGCGGCGGCACTCCGTTCGCGGCGGCCGCTTCCTGAAGTTCCCGCGTCAAATCGGCGAGCTGCCCGGGCGACGATACGTTGCGCGAGAAATAGATGATGCCGCCCGTCCGGTACGCCGCGATCAGCTTCATCGCTTCGGTAGTCATCTTCGTGCCGTCGAAACCGCCGAGCAGCATCTGCCCGAGCTTGCTTTGCAGGTCCATGCCGCCGAGCAGCCGCTCGATCGCCGCCGACGCTTCCGCGTCGATCGGATTCGCCGCTGCGGAAACCCTCGGTTCCTCTTCGAATGATTGCCGCGTCATGCCGATCCACTCCCTTCCTTCTGTTCATCCTGTGCTTCATACAGCAAATAGGCCCGTCTTCGCCGCAGCCATTCTGCCGACTCTTCGCGCCACGCCGCCGATAATTGCTCCACACCGTCCGGCTGTCCGATCCGTTCGCGCAGTTCGTGTCCTCCGGCGAGCAGATCGATAAATGGACGCCGGCCTCCGGGCGGAGGTTCCAGCCAGCGGAAGCGGTCGGGGTGCAGCCGCATCGCCGCTCGCAGCAGACGCAGCCCGGTCTCGACCGAATCGAACGCCTGCCGATCCGTCACGAACAACCGCACGCCTCCGCACAATTCCCCGGCATGTTTCGAGAAAGTCGGCGTCTGATACACCGCGTGAAAACGGACGCCGGGCAGCTTTTCTTCGTTCATCGCGTCCGCCAGCCGAGATCCGTCCAGCCACGGCGCGCCGATCCACTCGAACGGCCGGGTCGTGCCCCGGCCTTCCGACATATTGGTCCCTTCGAAAAAGCAAGTTCCCGCGTACACTCTGACCGTGTCGATCGTCGGCATGTTCGGCGAAGGCAGCATCCACGGCTGGCCGGTATCGCCGAATTCCATGCTTCGGTTCCACCCGTCCATCTCCATCACGCCGAGTTCGCAGCCGCTGCCTGTGAGATCGCCCGCCATCCTCGCCAGTTCGCCGATCGTCATTCCGGTGCGGATCGGCATCCGCCAAGCCCCCACCATCGACTCGTAGCCTTCGCGCAGCAAGCCGCCTTCCGCTTTCGATCCGCCGAGCGGATTGGGGCGGTCGAGGACGAGCAGCGCTTTGCCGCAAGCCGCGCAGGCTTCGATCGCGTACAGCAGCGTGGACAGATACGTATAGAAACGCACGCCGAGATCCTGCATATCGAACACCAGCGTATCGACCGTTTCGAGCAGCTCCGGCGTCGGCTTTTTCCGCTCGCCGTACAGGCTGAACACGGGAATGCCGAGCTGCGGATGAACTTCGTCGCCGAAACGTTCGCCCGCCTGCCGCTGGCCGTACAACCCGTGTTCTGCCGCGAACAAAGCGGTCAACCGCGCATCCGGCAGCGAAGCGCATACGTCTACCGCCGTGCGGAAATCGGCCGTGATTCCGGTCGGATTGGTGATCAATCCGATTCGGCGGCCCTGCAGCAGCGGATGGGTCTCTCCGTCCGCCAAACGATCCAGCCCGGTGCGCACGCGAACTTTTCCTTCGGCCGCAGAGGTCCCGCTCATCCCGCGTTCCCCGGCAGCGTGCCCAGACCTTGCGCCTGCTTCGTTTCTTCGTCTTTGTCTCGATCGGGATTCAGCACGTTATCCGCCGCCTGATGCAGATACACCGCGAGCACGCCGGAATAGATCGCCAGCACGCCCACGACCGTAACCGTCAGCAGCAGTCCGAGGAAGAACGCTTGGAAAAAAGCGCCGATCGTATACCCCGGATGGCGCAGCATCAGCTTGACGCTTTCGCCCATCGCGCGGAAGATGCCCATGTCTTTTTGCAGGACCAATTGAAGCGCATAGAACTGGGATACCAGCGCCATCGCGACGAAATACGTCTGGAACACCGCGATCGCCATGTACAGCACCCCGCTTTTGCCGCCGTAATACCACCACGTCGAGACGAGGATCAAAGCCAGCAGCGAGCAGAAGAATCCGAACACCGCCGACGGAACGAATCCTTTGACCGCTCCCCGGAACACGGCGCGCACGCCGTTCGGCTCGCCCAGCGTTCGCATATGGTAAGCGTAGAACGCCCCGTAGACGAGCGGCATATAGATCAGCGGCAGCAGGATCATCGAGACGGCCACCGGCAGGAAGATCAGCGCGGGAACCAGAATCGCCGAACCGATCAGCGTATGCACGACCGCCGGCACGATCTCGTAGAACGCCTCCCGTCCCGTTTTGACCAGAATATCGTTCAGTTTGCGCATGTCGGAACCTCCTTGTGTCCTTGTGGAAAATAGGCTTGCGCTACATCTCGATCCGCTGTTCGCTGTCCGGGTCGAAGAAATGGACTTTGCGCATGTCGAAAATGAACGGCTTGTCGAGGCCCGGGTAAGCGCGGGTCTCCGGGTGGACTTTCGCGGTGACGAGGCGGCTGCCGATATGGAAATACAGCAGATTCTCGGAACCGAGATGCTCGACCACCTGAATATGCGTGTCCATGCGGTGCGGCGACGTCTCCAGCCCCGGCGCGTAATCTTCGCCGTGGATGTCTTCCGGACGGATGCCGAGAATCAGCTTGCGGCCGGCGTACGGCGCGAGCGCGGCCAGCTTCGCTTCCGGAAGTTCGAACGAACCGCCTTCGACGACGACGCGGCCGCCTTCGATCGAAGCGTCGATGAAGTTCATCGGCGGCGAGCCGATAAATCCGGCTACGAACATGTTCCGCGGCTTGGCGTACAATTCGGTCGGATTGGCGATCTGTTGAATGATGCCGCGGTTCATGACGACGATCCGCTCGCCGAGCGTCATCGCTTCGACCTGATCGTGCGTGACGTAGACGATCGTCGCGCCGAGGCGCTTATGCAGCTCGCTCAGTTCGACGCGCATCTGCACGCGCAGCTTGGCGTCGAGGTTCGACAGCGGTTCGTCGAACAAGAAGACCTGCGGATCGCGCACGATCGCGCGGCCGAGCGCTACGCGCTGGCGCTGCCCGCCGGACAGTTCGCGCGGCTTGCGCCCGAGCATCGGCTCCATATCGAGGATCGACGCCGCTTCTTTGACCTTCTGGTCGATATATTCTTTGGGTTTCTTGAGGTTCTTCAGTCCGAACGAGAGATTGTCGCGGATCGTCATGTGCGGATACAGCGCGTAATCTTGGAAGACCATCGCGATATCGCGGTCTTTGGGATGAAGATTGTTGACGACCCGATCGCCGATCAGGATATCGCCGCTCGTCTGGTGTTCCAGGCCGGCGATCATGCGCAGCGAAGTGGTCTTGCCGCAGCCCGAAGGGCCGACGAACACGACGAACTCTTTGTCGTTGATCACGAAGTCGGAACCGGCGACGGCGGTAAAGCTTTCTTTGCTGTGGTCCTGAAATTCTTTGCGTACGTTGCGAAATTCGACGCGTGCCATAATCTGCCTCCTGCCCGTGGCCGGCTTGCCGTCCGCTTCGCCGCCCGAATGCGGCGCGGAGCGGGCACGGCCCGTGATTGATAGTGAACCTTTGCCCGGCGCCGGGCGTTCCTCGCGACCTGACTGCGGGAACGCCGCGCGCCGGGCGACGTTTTTGTCCAAGCGAGTATAGAAATCCGTTCAGCCTTTGACCGCGCCGATCGTGATGCCCTGCAGGAAGTAGCGCTGCAGCGAGAAGAACAGGATCATCATCGGCAGCGCCCCGATCGTCGCGCCCGCCATCATCGCGCCGAAATCGGTCGATTCCGCGAACACGAACGAAGCGAGGCCGACTTGAATGGTGCGCATATCGGTCGAGCTGGTGATCAGGAACGGCCAGAAGAATTCGTTCCACGACGCCACGAACGTAAAGATCGCGAGCACCGCGAGTCCCGGCTTCGCCAGCGGCAGGATCACGCGCCAGAAGATGCGGAATTCGCCGCAGGCGTCGATCCGCGCCGCATGGATCAGCGAGGTCGGCAGCGAGGACATGTACTGCTTCATCAAGAAGATGTTGCCCACGCTGACCGCCGTCGGCAGAATGATCGCCGTATACGTGTCCTGAAGCTGAAGCGTGTTGACCATCAGGATGTACAGCGGAATCAGGGTGACTTGAGCCGGAATCATCATGGTGCTGAGCAGAATCCAGAAGATCGCGTTGCTGCCGGGAAATTTGAGTTTCGCGAACGCGTAACCGGCCAGCGAAGCGAAGAACACGTTCGTGACGGTCAGCACCGACGAGACGAGCAGCGAGTTGAACAGCCAGCGCCAAGCGGCCGTTTTGGCGAAGAATCGCTCGTACGGCGCCAGCGACAAAGCTTCCGGAATCATCGCCGGACGGAACGAAGCCGAAGCCGCCGAATCTTGCAGCGAGCCGACCAGCATCCAATACAGCGGGATGATCGTCAAGATCGTCCACAGCAGCAGGAGAACGCCGGCGACCGCCAATAACATATTCCGGGAACGGGCTTGTGGATGGGATTGCAAAAGAACTCACCTCCGCGCATGAAAATCCGTTATTTTGCACCATCGAATCGACGTACGAAGCGCCTTAATATTCGACGTCGCTCGAAAAAGCTTTGAATTGAAGCACCGAGACGATGATGATCAGCAGCGCCAGCACGAACGACTGCGCGGACGCGAGGCCGAATTCGTAGAATTGGAACGCCGTCTGATAGATCAGGTACGCGATCGTCGTCGTGGCGAAGTTCGGGCCGCCCTGCGTCATCAGGTACACCGAGATGAACACCTGAAACGACGTGATGATGCCCGTGACGAGCAGGTACAGCGTCGTCGGCTTGAGCAGCGGCCAAGTGATGCGGGCGAACTTCGTCCAACCGCTGGCGTGGTCGATATCGGCCGCTTCGTACAGCGACTTCGGCACCCCGCCCATCGAGGCCAGATACAAGATGATGCCCGCGCCGTGCGAGCCGAGCCAGTTCATCAGGATCAGCGAGAACAGCGCCGTGCTCGATTGTCCCAACCAGATTACCGGATCGATGCCGAGCAGCCCGAGGAACCGGTTAAGCAGGCCCGAGTCGGTCGGATCGAAGATCGCCAGCCAGACGACCGAGATCGTGACGCCCGACGCGACGGCCGGCAGGTAAAGCGTGGCTTTGAAGAACGTTTGCGCTTTGTTTTTCATCTGGAAAATGAGATACGCCAGCACGAACGTAATCAGAATGTTGACCGGCACGGTGGCGATCGTGAAGACGACGGTGTTGCGGATCGATTTCCAGAAGACGTCGTCGCCGATCATGTGCTTATAGTTGTCGAATCCGATCCAGGTCGAACCCATGACTTGATACTGCTGGAAGCTCATCACGAACGCCGAAGCGACCGGATAGAGCGTGAACACCAGAAACAGCAGCACCGGAGCCAGAATGAACAGGTATGCCCAGCCGTATTCGCGCCAGAATCGGCCGGAGCCGGAAGGGGCTCGTTTGGGCGAAGCGGTGGTTTGCAAGCGGGTTCCCTCCTTCATGTGAAAAGGCCCGCCGCCGAAGCGGCGGGCTTAAGCTGTCGAAAAAGTCACGTAGGCACTAGAAGCGATCCGGCTCCGAGAGAATTTCGTTCCGGTCGCGTGTTGAAATCGAGAAAAGGTTTGAATTTTCAGCGGAATTTTCTCGATTTCAAAGGCGAACGCTAGCGCTCCTTCACTGAATTTCTCTCTCCGCCGGCTCGCTTCTAGCTACGTTGAACTTTCTCGACGCATTAGGCTCGACGCTCTAAAGCCGGCGGCCTTATTGCCCGAACGACTGCGAACCTTTGGATTTGAAGTCGTCCGCGATCTGCTCCGGCGTCTTCTCGCCCGAGTAGAGCGCCTGCATGTTCGGCTTGACGACCTGCTCTTTGAACTGCTTCTGTTTGGCGGCCAAAGCGGCGTCGAGTTTGAGCGTCACCGGCATTTCGGCGTTCGCGGCCATCTTCTCGGCGGCGGCCAATGTCGTTTCGCTGCCCAATTCTTTGCCCGCGAACGCTTCGGCCTGCGATTTGCGAACGAACGGAAGCGCGAGCTGGTTGGACGCGCTGCCGGCTTCGGCATCGCTCAGGTATTCCATGACCATGAACGTGTTTTTGGCATGCTGCTCGCCTTTGTCGTTCTTCTGCTTGAACGCCACGTACCCTTCGCCGCCGGTCGTCGTCTTGGCCGGAGCGTTGTCGTTATGCGGCACCGGCAGATAGACGAAATTGATCTTCTCGCCTTTGACCGTGCCCGCGTCGATGTCTTTGTTGCGCGTCGCGAGCATCACGTCGTAGTAAGGAATCGCTTTGGAGATGATCGCCGCTTGTCCGGCGTAGAACATGTCCGTGCGTTTGGTCGGATCGAGCGCGGCCGTTTCTTTCGGCATGTAGCCGGAGTCGAGCAGCCCTTTGATGAAGCTCATCGTGTCGAGGATGCGCTGGTCGTTCCATTGGAACTTGCCGCCGTCGTCGAGCACGTCCGGCATGCCGTTGTTGCGCGACAGCATCTCGATGAAGTCGAGCGAACTGCCGTCCGTCACCAGCGCGTACTGCGGCGCGCCGTCGGCGGTCTTGCCGGTCAGCTTGGCCGCCGCCGCTTCGAACTCGGACCACGTCCAACCTTCGCTCTGGATCTTTTTCCAATCGATGCCGGCTTCGTCGAGAATCCGTTTGTTGCCGCCCCAGCCCCATTGGAATTGGTACAGCGGCAGACCGTACTGCACGCCTTGGATCTGTCCGAGTTCCAGCGTGCCCGGCAGATAATCGTTCTTGATCTCGTCGGTCATGTACGGCGTCAGGTCAAGCGCGAGCTTGGTATTGACGTAAGTGCCGTCGACGCTGTGGAAATACAGATCCGGCGGATTGCCCGCGTTCAGCGCCACGTCGAATTTCTGCGGGCCTTCGGCCCAGGAGAGCATTTCCGTCTGCACGGTGATGTTCGGATGTTCGTTCTGGAACTTCGCCACGCGGTCTTTGAGTTCGGTCTCGTATTCCCCGTAGACCGGATACGTCCAGACCGTGACCGTGTCTTTGTCGTCCGGTCCGGCGGTTTTGGAACCTCCTCCGCCTCCGCAAGCGGTCGTGACTCCCATCAGCAGCGCCATCGATAACAGCAAACTTTTTCTTTTCATCTTTATGCCCTCCCTTTCGGAATTTCGTCGAACGGCCATGCATATGCAACGATCGGCGGAATCCGCGCGCGGCTCCCGTCCGTTCGGCTGTTCTTCGGCCTGCTTACAATTCCTTGATCGCCCGGCGGCTCTTGTCCAGATAACGGACCGAATGCTCGTAGTCCCGGCTGGCGACGCTGAGATACAGAATATCGATCAGATTGAGCTGCGTGATCCGCGACGCCATCGCGCCGCTGCGAATCTCGTTTTCCGTCGACGCCGTGCAGAGCGGAATATCCGACGCTTGAGTCAACGAGGAATGGCCGTATTTCGTGATGCCGATGACGGGACAGCCGTTTTCTCTCGCCAGCTTCGCCGCTTTGAGCACTTCTTTGGTCTCGCCCGAGTACGAGATGCACACGACCGCGTCTTCCGGCGAAGCCGTGAGCGCCGCCGTCAACTGCACATGGGGATCGGCGAAAGAAAAGCTGCGTTTGTCGATGCGGAGAAACTTCTGCTGCGCGTCCATCGCGATCAGGTTCGAAGCGCCGACGCCGAAAAAGTACAAGTTGCGCGCCGAAGCGAGACAATCCGCGGCCTTCTCCACCATCTCCTCGTCCAAAATTTTCAGCGTGTCGCGAATCGATTGAATATTGTTCGACGATACGCTGCGGATGATCGCCGAGACGCTGTCTCCGGGCCGGATCTCCTGATACCCCTGCGTTTCGCCCGATCCTTGAAGATCGCCCGCCACTTTGATCTTGAGATCTTGGTAGCCTTTGAAGCCCATCGTCTTGCACAAGCGCACGATCGCGGCTTGACTGGCTCCGCTGCGCGAGGCCAGCTCGGCGATCGAGTACTGAATGGCTTCTCCCGGTTCTTTCAATATGAACTCCGCAATCTTGCGTTCGGAAGGATTCAAGCCTTCAAGTCCTTCCCGCAGACGGATCAAGCCGCCGTTCATGTCCGTTCCTCCCCCGTGCTTCGAAATGAAGGTTTCTCCGGATGCCGCGAAACCTTTTCAACCCGTTTTCTGCAAAATGGCATTACGTTACTAAAACTTACACAACAGGTTTTCTTACCTGCCAGATGTTTGAATGTGTCCATTATAGAATTGGTGAAATAAAATTTCAATATATTTTTTATTTCTGAAATTTTGTTTTACATCCTTTGTCATTTCGCCTATACTGAGAAAAAAATAAAGTGGGGAAAGCGATGAATTTCTATGCGGGAATCGACGGAGGCGGCACGAAGACCGAAGCGGCGGCGATCGACGAACAAGGCGTCCTGCTCTGCCGCGTTCGCGGCAAATCGACCAATCCGCACGCCGTCGGCTTCGAGAAAGCGTTCATGGAGCTTACATCCATTTTCAGGATTTTCTTTGATCATCCGCAGCTTCAATCCAAGAAATGCCTCGGTATCTGTCTGGGCATGTCAGGTATAGACAGTTCCGACGAACGTTCCAAGCTCTCTTCTTATTTAAAAGAAGAGCTGATCCGTTTCGGCGCAAACGTGCCGTTCGAGATTCGAACCGAAGGCGAGATCGCGCTGACCGCCGCGCTCGGCCGGCCTTACGGCCTTCAGGTCATCGCCGGAACCGGCTCGATCGTCTACGGCTTTCTGCCGGGCGAACCCCGGGTACGCGCAGGCGGCTGGGGCCATCTGCTCGGCGACGAAGGCAGCGGCTACCGCATCGGCCTCGAAGCGCTGCGCTTCACGGCGCGGGAGTTCGACCGCGCCGCGCACTTCGCGCCGAGCGGCGGTTCGCCCGTCGGGCGCGCCGCAAGCGCGCCGCCGGGCGGAACCCTGTCCGCC
>NZ_NJDE01000023.1 GCF_002205895.1 Saccharibacillus sp. O23 | reverse complement strand
TATATGAGTAGAGTCGGTGGTGCTATACACTGGAGTCAGGACGTAGTGGCTAGAGAGCTACTGTACATGTTATGATGTTTTTGAGAATAGAATTGTGGTATGTATTTTTTTTTTTTTTGAACAAATATAATAAGAACAAATGTACGTGTTATGATATGATACAATCATAAACCTACTATTTGCGAGAGCAATTGTCTGTAGCGAGGAGGATATGCTTATGTCATCAACGACGGAAGTGATTCGAAACGCGGCGCTTTACAGCCCGAACTTTGATCTGGAAGCCGTGATCGAAGCTCTGAACGAAGTGTTCGGCGCCAAATCGGTCAACATGCAGCAAGAAAGTACATACGCGAAAGCAAAAACGGGAAGTTGGCTGGGCAAATCGGAATACGGATTTCGTATTATGACCGGCAAGACCGAACCGGACAAATTCGAAGAAATGAAAAACGGCATGTATCATTTTTTCGCTCAAGTTCCGGCGCAGAAACCGACAGTCCACGAAAAGCTGCTGATTCAGATCACGACGCTGAATATGGTGATCGGCGTCGAATCGGACAAAGCTTTTTCGGCAGCGTTTCAGCAGCAGCTCTATGAATTGGCTCGTAAGCTGAATGCGATCGTGCTGATGGGAGCGCGGAACTTGATGACTCAGGAAGGTAAGCTGCTGCTGGATCTGGACGGATATTCGGAAGTCGACGATTTTATCGTGACGGCTCACAGCAGCCTGCTTCACGACGAACCAATGCCGTCTGCTTCCGCTTCGGCGCGCAAAGATCGCTCCGAACGCAGGCTTCGCGAAGAAGGAGTCCCGGTCAACGCGCATCTGCCGGTCATCGAAGAAGAAGATCAGACCCGGATTCGAAGCGTCGAAGAAGTCGCGTCGCGCGCCATCGCGCTTTGCATCGCGGCTGTCAAAGGCGAATCCGACGGAGCCGGCGAAAATCCCGAAGAGACGAGCGATTTGATTGCCCGGATCACGAACCAATACGAAGCCCAAGCTTTTTTCACCGAACGCGAACGGGCTTATCTGAACGAATCTGCTCCCGAAAGATCGCAGATCGCTGCCTTCTCTTGGGGATACGAATCGTATTGGGTCATGCTGTGGGCGCTCGGTTTTATCGAGAAGTTGGAGCGGCCGGATCGAATTTGCGATGTCGGCCATTCGGTATCCGTTCTTCAGCAGCATGAGGATTTCGAAGGTTTTCTGCGGGCTTCCCGCATACGCAGCAAACAGGAGATTATGGATGAAGCCGATCTCATCTATCGCTACGATTGGGCATGCGTAGATGCCCGGATCCAAAATCTTGAAGCGCCTGCCGGATTGGACGCCGGAGTCGTGTACGAGCGCCATCGTTCGTTGAATTGGTTGATCCGTTACATGGATCAAGAATGGGATTATGTCACGACGGATACCTAAAACGCCAATGGAAGGGTTCCGAAAGCTTGCCGGGGCCCCTCAAGGGGCGCTGACCTAGTAGAGGGCAGAGGGCAAAAAGGCGGCTAAGGATGCACGTCGTTAAGTCAGCGTGCTCGAGCCCTGCTGTTTATACAGTCAGGGCTTTTTGTGTCGAAAAAAGGAGGCCGGAGGCTTCTGACTAGGTAACATTTTTGTAACCGTTCACTTTTCCAACCTCGGTATAATGATGAAATGGGTTGAACGGCTCTGGGAGCCGAGCGACTCAGGGAAAAGTCAAAGTCTGCACAGCAGGATCGTCGGTTTTTCTAGGGGACTTTCGGTTTTAAGCAGGGAATTTAGAACCGGGAGAGAAGAACTATATGGGGGTTCATGAATCGCGCAGAACGATGTAAGGGGGAATTGAATATGAAGCGGAAGGTAGCTTTGTTTGCCTTTTGCCTATTCTGCAGTTCACTTCTTCTTCTAACGGGATGCACATCGGAAGAGCCTTCGTCCTGGGCGGTCTACGACGGTGCAACGGTTGAAGAAAGTTTTCCCGTGCCTAAAGAAGCCAGCAAAACAGACGTAACAGCCAATAATACAAAGATGAGTTATGTCCGCTATTCGGTACCGGGGCTCGACAGTCTGGATCAGATTCCGGAAGCTTATCTGGAGACGATCAAAGCGTGGGGTTGGACGGAGCAGACAGATCAGGAAAATCTCGAAGAACCTAATCCGATTTTTATTTTTTCAAAAGGCGGAACGACGGTACATTTATCGCTGGAAGGCAATTATCTGACCGTATTGGTTCCGAGGGAAAACTGAGGACGGCAGCAAAAGAACGAAAGTCGAATAAAAAGACCGGTGTCTCGACGAATGCGTCGAAGCCGGTCTTTCTTTGTTTAAGCCGAAAAGATGTTATTGGACGTAGTAAGAAATGTCTTGTTCGTTAAGCTTGATCATGACGTCGCGGCGCTGCCCCCGCATACCCATAAGAATGGACAGTCTCGGAGCCATCAACCAGAAATGCCAGAACAGCAGAGCTGCCGTGAACGGAAGAGGGATCCACGCGACCATGATGCCGATGAAAACGAATCCGATCCAAAGACTTTGCAGCAGAACCTGACGGAGAATAGAAAACCCGGTATGCTGGTCGGGGAGATAACCGAACCATGGGCCGGAGAAACGCAGCCGCCATTTTTTGCGATATACGGATCCTCGAATCAATAGAACCGAGTTGGAGACGACGAAGTGAATCCACAAGACGAATAAAAACGCAGCCGCCATATACACGAAAGCAAGCCAAGAAAACAAAACGACGCCGACCGCCAACACGGGGAGAGGAACCAACCAATAGACGAACAGTAAAGGCCGGGGGATATAGAATTTGCGTATGAGCTGGTATTGATAGATCGTGGCGTTGCCGTTCTCGCGTTGTTGCTCCAGCATGTCCGACCTTCCTTCCTGATTCCTGATCAAGCATTCCCGGATTTGGGAATTCTGCTGTTTATATCATAACTGATCGAAGCGTCAACCGGAAGAATCAAAATGCCTTTTGGGTCTTGCGAAGGAGCATGAAAATCGGGTGTCGGAAATACCCTACAATCAGGTACAATAGATAAGAAAAATGCAGATGCGGGAGGCGCGGCATGAACGGGTTCGATCCGAATGACGCTCCGCTCTATGCGGAGCTGCTTCGTTACGCCGCGCGTAAAGAAGCTTCTTTTCACGTGCCCGGCCACAAAGACGGGCATTATTATTCAAACGGCGCGGGAGAACTGCCGAACGGGTTCGGCGAGGTGCTCAACATCGACGCGACGGAGATCGAAGGCACGGACGACCTGCATGATCCGGAAAGCGTGATTCTTGAAGCGCAGCGGAAAGCGGCGGCGTTTTTCGGCGCGGAAGAGACTTTCTTCCTCGTCGGGGGAAGCACGGTCGGCAATCTGGCGCTGATCTTGACGGTGTGCCGGGAGCCGGGCGACATTCTGATCGTGCAGCGCAACGTGCACAAATCGGTCTTGAACGGCTTGATGCTGGCGGGGGCGCGGGCGGTCTTCGTTGCCCCGGAAAGCGATCCGGGCACCGGACTTGCGGTGCTGCCCGGCGAAAGCACGCTGGAGGCGGCGCTGGCGCGCTACCCGGAAGCGCGCGGGGTGTTCGTGACCCGGCCGAATTATTACGGCATGGGTCGCAGTATCCGGGAAACGGCCCGGATCTGTCATACGTACGGGATTCCGCTGCTCGTGGACGAAGCGCACGGCGCTCACTACGGGCTGCATCCGGCGCTGCCGGCTTCCGCGCTGGCCGAAGGCGCGGACGGCGTCGTGCAATCGACGCATAAGATGCTCGCCGCCATGACGATGGGGGCGATGCTGCATGTGCAGGGCGGCCTGCTCGATCGCGGCCTGCTTCGCAGGCGTCTCGCGATGGTGCAGAGTTCCAGCCCTTCGTATCCGATCATGGCTTCGCTCGATCTGGCGCGAAGCGTGACGCAGAGCCGGGGCGAAGCGGCTTTCGCCCCGGCTCTGCAAGCCGCGGCGCAGATTCGCCGCGAGCTGGAGCGGCTGCCGAGGTTCGGCTTCGTCCGGCCGGAGACGCCGGACGGCCTTGCGGCAGACGCGGCGGCTTCGGGAAGCCGCGTCGAACTTCCCGTGCCCGCTTCGCACGGGCACGACCCGGCGTTCGGCGGCGGCGCGAGCGGCGCCTACGCCGAACAAGACCCGCTCAAGATCGCCGTCTATGACCGACGGCGAGTCTTGAGCGGCTACGCGCTGCAGCAGCGGCTGGCGGCCGCGGGCTGCATTGCGGAGATGAGCGACGAGCGCCGCACGGTGCTGGCGCTCGGAATCGGGTCCGGCGCGGCAGACGCCGGACGATTGATCGCCGCGCTGCAAGAACTGCAGCGCGAACTGGATGAACAGGACGCCGCCGCAGAGTCGTCGGCGTCTTCGGCTGCCGGGTCCGAAGAAGCTCGTCCGACTGCTGATCCGGCTTCTTGCTCCGACGGAGCAAGATTGCCGTCGGATCATGAAGCCGACAAAGTCGAGCCGCCCGAAACGGAATCCCTGGCCGAGTCGCTCGTCTCCGAACCGGTGCCGTTCGATCTTCGGCCGCCGGGCGAATCGGAGCCGATCCGTCCGGAAGATGCGGAAGGACGCGTCTCGGCGGAAATGATCGTGCCTTATCCCCCCGGCATTCCGCTGATCTATGCGGGGGAACGGATAACGGCGTCCGCGGCGTCGCGGCTGCTTCGGCTTAGGGAAGCCGGAGCGCGTTTTCAAGGGGCCGCCGACGCTTCGTTAAGGACCATACAGATCTATTCGGCAACAAAATAACGAAGGACGGTAACCAAACATGAAATATTCGGGTAAATTTATAGTGCTGGAAGGGCCGGACGGCAGCGGCAAAACGACGCAGATCGCGAAAATCGAACAATACCTGCGTCAGCGCGGAGCCGATTTCGTCTCGACGCGCGAACCGGGCGGGGTCGCCGTGGCGGAGAAGATTCGCCGCGTGATCTTGGACGTGGACAACGCGATGAGCGGGCTGACCGAATGCCTGCTGTACGCGGCGGCGCGGCGGGAGCATCTGCTGAACAAAGTCGTTCCGGCACTCGAGCAGGGCAAGATCGTCGTATGCGACCGTTACGTCATGTCTTCGCTCAGTTATCAAGGCTACGGGCGCGGACTGGGGCAAGACGTGCTCGACATCAATAAACGCGCGATCTCTTGGAACGGCATGGAATATTGGCCGGATATGAACATCTATCTCGACGTGACGCCGGAAGTCGGACTCGGACGCATTCACGCGAAGCAGACCGATCGGGAGATCAATCGCCTCGATCTGGAAGAAGAAGATTTCCACCGGAAAGTGCGCGAAGGGTATTTGCGTTTGATCGAAGAATACGAAGGACAGTTCACGCGGATCGACGCTTCGCAAAGCGAAGAGCTTGTATTTGCCGATATAAAAAGTGTACTGGACCGCCTTCTTTTCGCCGAGAGCGAGCAGGATTTTTCTTGATTCGCGTCGAATAAGCTTTGTTACGGATCCTTTCGCCTTTCGGCGGAAAGAACCTATCGAAAAGGAGGGAACACGGATGAAACTGATTATCGCGATCGTACAGGATAAAGACAGCAACCGCTTGTCGGGCGAGCTGGTCAAATCGAATTTCCGGGCGACGAAGCTTGCCAGTACGGGCGGCTTCCTGCGAGCAGGGAATACGACTTTTCTGATCGGTGTCGATGACAGCCAGGTTGAAGCCGTGATGAGCGTCATTCGCAACAGCTGTAAAGTGCGCGAACAGCTTGTGACGCCGGTTACGCCGATGAGCGGAACGACGGATTCTTATCTGCCGCTTCCGGTCGAAGTGCAAGTCGGCGGCGCGACGGTATTCGTGCTTCCGGTCGACCGTTTCGAACACTTTTAGGCCTCGCGCGGCCTAAGCCGGGCGCTCCCGTCCGGGAGCGTGCCGGATCGCAAGTTGTCCCGCCGGACGTTTTGTCTGCACGACCATTCCACCGGCGGACAGCCGGCCTGAAGAAGAGTCGGGGTCTCCGAATCGGAGACCGCTCGTCTTCACGGACATAAAGGCAGGGATACAAGATGAAGATCAACCCGGGATTCAGGCCCTTGAACAATACGCCCGTTACGCAGGATAGCGGGACGCGCCCCGTCGAACAGCGCAGCTTCTCCGACGCGATCCGACATCAGGAAGCCAAAGCGACGCAGGACGAGCTGGGCCGCCGCATGGAAGAGATCAACCGTCAAGGCGACCGTTTGGCTCGTTCGATGACGGTGCGCGAATTGAAATCTTACCGCACGATGGTCAAGCGGTTTCTGGAAGATACGGTTCGCCGAGGCGTAGGCATGAAAGACACCAAAGGCTGGGATCGGCTCGGCCGAACCAAACGTTATAAGCTGCTTGACGAGGTCGACGGCCAACTGCTTGCCATGGCCGACGACCTGCTGAACAGCGAAGAAGGCCGAATCGATCTGCTGCATCGAATCGGAGAGATACGCGGTCTGCTGATCAATCTGTTATACTGATCGCAGACGATGCATCGGAAACCGAATTTTACCGGAGAGCCGGGAGCCGACACAGGTTCCCGGCTTCCGTGCAGTCAGCGGACGAGTCAGCAGGCAGTCCGCTATTATTCTATTCAATAAGGAGCTGTCCCCATGTCCTTACACGCGATCAGCGGTCAGGAGACGGCCAAACGCATGCTCGGCGGCAGTCTGCGCGGCGGGCGGGTCTCGCATGCCTATCTGTTCAGCGGACCCGGCGGCGGAGCGCGGCGCAGAGCCGCGGACGCTTTCGCCAAAGCGCTGCTGTGCGAACGCGGCGCGGAGCTGGGCGACGCCTGCGGCGAGTGTCTGAGCTGCCGCAAGGTCGAACACGGCAACCATCCGGATCTTCAAGCGATCGGACCGGACGGAGCCTCGATCAAGATCGAACAGATCCGCGAACTCCAGAAGATGTTCTCCTACCGCTCGGGCACGAGCGGCCGCAAAGTATATATCATCGACGAAGCCGATAAAATGACCGTTCAAGCGTCCAACAGCTTGTTGAAATTCCTGGAGGAGCCGCCGGCTCCGGCAGTCGCCATTTTGTTGGCCGAAAACGCGCAGTCGCTGCTGCCGACCATTCGCTCCCGTACCCAGCTCGTGCCTTTTACGGCCATGGGCGCGGAAGATATTCTGGCCGATCTTGCCGTTCAAGGATTGGCGACCCCGGCCGCCCGCTGCGCCGCTTATTTGACGCCGGGACCGGAAGAATGCGCGGCGCTTGCAGCAGAGAATTGGTTTGCAGAAATAAGAAATGTAGTGATACAATTAGGGAAGGAGTCGATCGGCCGAAACGGCGCAAGCCTGGTTACCGCCCAACAGCAAGTGTTCAAGGCGGGACTCGGCGAGCACTTGGACAGCCTGTTCGATCTTTTCCATTTGTGGTTCAGAGATATGATCTACGTTCACTCCGAACGGCGCGAGCACATCGTTTTCATAGATCAACTGGAGTTTATCTCCCAAGTGGCAGGTTCCCGCAGCACGGATTATTGGATATCTTGCATGTCCATGACCGCAGAGAGCAAGAAGAAGCTCAAGTCCAACATGAACAACCAGCTCTGTCTTGAGCAGTTCTTAGTCGAGCTGGTTCCTTGATCGGGAGATGAAGGGACAAGAAGCTGGGACCCAACGTTTTGAATGCGCGCAAGGGAGGTTTAGCTTTGTACAGTGTAGTCGGAGTCCGTTTTAAGAAGGCGGGCAAAGTGTATTATTTCGACCCTCTGGAATTCGCCGTCGAGCAGGAACAGTGCGTAATTGTAGAGACGGCCCGAGGCGTCGAATACGGCAAGGTCGTCGTAGGCAAAAAGCAGGTGCAAGAAAGCGACGTCGTTCTTCCGCTGAAGCGGGTCATCCGGATCGCCGGCGATTCGGACGCGCGCGTCGTGGAAGAAAACAAAGAAGCTGCACGCAAAGCTTTCGCTACCTGTTTGAATAAAATCAAGGATCACGGATTGAAGATGAAACTGGTGGACGTGGAGTATACGTTCGACCGCAACAAGATCATCTTCTACTTCACGGCCGAAGGCCGGGTCGATTTCCGCGAATTGGTCAAAGATCTCGCCAGCATCTTCCGTACGCGGATCGAGCTGAGACAGATCGGGGTACGGGACGAAGCGAAGATGCTCGGAGGCATCGGACCGTGCGGGCGCGTCTTATGCTGCTCGTCGTGGCTGGGCGATTTCGAACCGGTATCCATCAAGATGGCCAAAGATCAGAATCTCTCGCTCAATCCGACCAAGATTTCGGGCTTGTGCGGCAGATTGATGTGCTGCTTGAAATTCGAGCACGATAATTACGAGAGCAGCAAGGAAGAGCTTCCGGCGATCGGCAAGTTGGTCGTCACGTCGCTCGGAGACGGCAAAGTCGTCGGCATCCATGCGGGTAAACGCATGGTACACGTTCAGTTGTTCGAGATCAATAAGGTCAAAGAATTGTCCATGGACGACATCGTCGTCAAGTAAGTCAATCGGAACCGCTCTGGGGTGGAGTTTACTTGGAGAAGAAAAATGTCTTCGCGCAAATACACGAGATGGAAACGCAAGTGGAAAGCTTCAAAGACGAGCTCGGTACAATGAAGCAGGCGGTCAAAGAGCTGATGGAAGATAACCAACGGCTGCTTACCGAAAACGAACGTCTGCGGAAGATTTTGAAAAGGGAAGCCCAAGTCGAAGTTGCGGCTGCGGCCAAACCCGAACCGTTCAACGTCCTTAGCGAACCGGCAAAGAAGAACGAGGAAGCCAGCGATATGGTCGGCGAAGGCTATGATAATCTGGCCCGTTTGTATCACGAAGGATTCCATATCTGCAACGTGTACTACGGCCATCTTCGCACGGAAGGCGACTGCTTGTTCTGCCTGTCTTTTTTGAATAAATAATTCGGTGTTACCGCGTTGCCCGTCTGCGAGCCAGTCGGGTAACGGATCAGCCTGAAAGCCGCGGCGTTTTTTGCCAGCGGCTTTTTTTTGAAAGAGGAGCGTTCAGAATGGAAAAACAAATCGATATCCCGCTGCGCGAGGGCGAACGGATCGACGATCTGCTCACGCAAAATTTGCATATTATTCAAAGTCCCGAGGTGTTCAGCTTCTCGATGGATGCCGTGCTGCTCGGCCGTTTCGCTTCGGTTCCCGCACGAGGACGCGTACTCGATCTGTGCACGGGCAACGGCGTGATCCCGCTTCTGCTCTCTACCCGGACCAAAGCGACGATCGAAGGCGTGGAGATCCAAGAGCGGCTGGCCGACATGGCGCAGCGCAGCGTCGCGATGAACGGGCTGCAAGAGCGCATTCTCGTCCATAACGCCGACTTGAAGACGTTTCACGAGACGGCCGGACACGGCATGTACGACGCGGTAACGGTCAATCCGCCGTATACGCCGCTGACCGGAAGCGATATCAAAGCCAATCTGCACGAAGCGATCGCCCGGCACGAGATCCACTGCACGCTGGAAGACGTCGTTCAAGCTTGCGCAAGATTGGTCAAGCAGGGCGGCAAAGTGTCGATGGTACATCGTCCGCATCGCCTGGCCGATATCCTGACGCTGATGCGGCAGTACAAGATCGAGCCGAAACGGATCCGCTTCGTTCACCCGCGCGCGGGCATGGAAGCCAATATGGTGCTGGTCGAAGGGCTGCGGGACGGGAAGCCGGAGATGCGGATCATGCCGCCGCTGATCGTGTATAACGAAAAAGGCGAATATTGCGAAGAAATCATGACGATTTATTACGGCAAACCGGGGGAGGGCGCTTAAGTTGCAGGTACAGAAAAGCTTCGAGTCCAGAACGGACGGCTTCGGAACGCTGTATTTGGTCGCGACGCCGATCGGCAATCTGGAAGACATGACGTATCGCGCGGTGCGCACGCTTCGGGAGTGCGAACTGATCGCCGCCGAAGATACGCGGCAGACGCGCAAGCTGTTGACCCACTTCGAGATCGTGCCGCAGAAATTGTTCAGCTACCACGAGCATAATAAGGCCGCCAGCGGTCCCGAATTGATACGCTATATAATAGAAGGAAAAAATCTGGCGCTCGTCAGCGATGCCGGTCTGCCGGCGGTTTCCGACCCCGGAGCGGACTTGGTGAAACTTGCCGTCGAAGCCGGGATTCCGGTCGTTCCGGTACCGGGCGCGAATGCCGCGCTCTCGGCCCTGATCGTGTCGGGGCTGTCGACGGAACGGTTTACTTTCGCCGGATTCCTGCCGCGCGAAAACAAAGATCGCCGCGCCGCGCTGGAATCGTTAGGACAGCTCGAAGGGACGCTGCTGTTCTACGAATCGCCGCACCGGGTCATGAAGACCGTCGAGGCGATGCTCGAAGCATGGGGACCGCGCCGCGCGGCTTTGGCCCGCGAGCTGACCAAACGGCACGAAGAAGTTGCGCGGGGAACGTTGGAAGAGCTGCTGGGACTGCTGAACGAACATCCGCCGCTCGGCGAATACTGCATCGCGGTGGAAGGCGAGAGCGCGGAGCAGGCGCAGGAACGCAAAGACGCGTGGTGGCAGGAATTGGAGCTTGAAGATCACGTGGCGCATTACGAGCAGCAGGAAGGATTGTCGCGCAAAGACGCCATGAAAAAAGCGGCAGCCGATCGGGGATTATCCAAACGCGATGTGTATAATGCGCTGCTGAGTTAGTTGGAAAGAATTTCAGAAAATCAGTGAAAAGAGATAAAAAAAGACCCCGAAACGCCGGTGCAGGGCGCTTCGGGGTGCAAGGAGATATAAAAAAGGTTAGAATTAACGGTGTTAAGGTTGGTTTTTGGGTAAGGCTTTTTTTCATTATAACGTAAAGGGGAAAAGCTTGAAAGGGAAAAAGCGAAAAGATTGAAAGCGAAAAACTTAAAACCTTTAAAGCGAAAAAATAAAAACTTAAAAGCAAAAAACTTAAAAATTTAAAGGTACGATTTCAAAATAAAAGGGTAGGGCGTTCCTTGTATTTTGAAATCGATGTTGCGAAGTGACGGGAAGAAATTCGTTTCCAGTTACTTCGCAACCTGATTGCAAAAGAATACGATCATTTTATCGTCTTATTTTGCAATTGGAGCAGGGATTTCCGAGACGCAGTCGTAGCAGACGATCTTGCCTTTGAAATAAGTCACGTTATCGGCGTTGCCGCAGAAGATACAAGCGGGCTCGTATTTTTTCAGCATGATGCGTTCGCCGTCCACGTAAATTTCCAGCGCGTCTTTCTCGCCGATTCCCAGCGTACGGCGCAATTCGATCGGAATGACGACACGGCCCAATTCGTCTACTTTTCTTACGATACCTGTCGATTTCATCATAATATATTGCCTCCCAGAAGTGTGAATTTAAAAGGTAAGTGTCAATTTTCGACATTGTTCTAGCTTTTATGTTCCTCATAATAACAATGTTTCCCAGAACAGTCAACCGGGGAAAAGCAATATTTTGCTTAAATTTTGATAAAAAATGAAATTCTTTTGGATTTTGTGTCAAAATTAAGCTGAAAATGTACATCAGCTTGCAAATTTTCGGAAAACAAGGAATTAGAAACTTGTGAACGTACTGAGACAAAATTCGACAACCGTTTGATTTCGCGTTATTTCTCATAAAAGGAGTGAAAATCATGCCGAACTATATCAAGCCGCTGCGCGAAGAAAAAGTGTTCAAAGACCCCGTGCATAACTATGTTCACGTTCAGGATCGGACGATCTGGTCGTTGATCAATACGGCGGAATTCCAGCGTCTGCGCCGTATTCGCCAGCTCGGAACGACTTATCTGACTTTCCACGGCGCGGAACACAGCCGCTTCTCCCATTCGCTCGGCGTCTACGAGATCACCCGGCGCATCATTTCCCAATTCGAGCGCAACAATTATCCGGATTGGCCGGTCGAAGAAAATATGGTCGCCATGTGCGCGGCGCTGCTGCACGATCTGGGCCACGGTCCTTTTTCCCATTCGATCGAAGAAGCGTTCGAGATGGACCACGAAGAATGGACCTGCAAGATCATTCTGGGAGATACGGACGTAAACCGCGTGCTGCGGGAAGTGTCGGCCGATCTGCCGGACCGGGTCGCTTCGGTAATCCGCAAAGACTACGAGAAAGAGATCGTGGTCAATCTGATTACCAGTCCGCTCGATGCGGATCGCATGGATTATCTGCTGCGCGACGCCTATTTTACCGGAGTCGACTACGGGACGATCGATATCGATCGAATCCTGCGCATGCTGCGGCCTTATAATGGAAGAATCGTGGTCAAAGAGTCGGGGATGCATGCCGTGGAAGATTATCTGATGTCGCGTTACCAGATGTATTGGCAGGTCTATTTCCATCCGGTCACGCGCAGTTCGGAGATCATTCTGCGGCAGATTCTGCGCCGGGCGGGCGAGCTGTACCGGGAAGGTTACGCATTCGCCTTTTTGCCTCAGCCGCTGCCGGGACTGTTCCGCAACGATCTGACGGTCAAAGAATATCTGAAACTGGATGAAGCTTTGATTCAGACGGTATTCATGCAGTGGACGGACGAGAAAGACCCTATCCTGAGCGAGCTCTGCTGCCGATTCCTCCATCGCCGATTGTATAAATATGTAGAAGTGGATTCGATCGATATGGAGATGATCGACCGGATTCGCGAGAGCTTCGGCAAAGCCGGTCTGCACCCCGAATACGACTTCGAAATCGACTTCCCGACCGACCTTCCTTACGACGTGTTCCGTCCCGACGGAGCGAAACGCGAGAATCGGATCATGCTGCTCGGAAAACAGGATAAATTGAGAGAAATTTCCGAAGTTTCCGATATCATCAGGTCGATCAGCGGGCTGCATCGCGGAAAATATCACCTCTATTATCCGCATCATAAAGTCGGTGCCATTCACTCGCAGCTTCCGGCCGATATTGCGGAAATTTTCCCGATTTCGGCCGATTAAAGGCTAAAATCCGTTTTTTTCGCTAAAAAATTCGACTGTTTTGCCTTTTTGCAAATGTGAAAAACAGTCAAAAAAATATTGAAAACGATCAAGGAATCGAGCGGTTTTCGCCCAACCGGAAGAAATAAGGAGGAATTTCATGTTATTCGATACTCATACCCATATGGACGCGCCGGAATTCGAAGAAGATCGGGACGAAACGATCGCGCGAGCGGTCGAAGCAGGCGTCGGCCATTTCGTCAATATCGGCTTCAACCGGGAAACGATTCCGACGACGCTCGCGTTGGCGGAAAAGTATCCTTTCGTCTGCGCGGCGATCGGTTGGCACCCCGTCGACGCGATCGATATGCAGCCCGGCGACCTCGAATGGATCGAGTCTCTATGCAGTCACGAGAAAGTGGTGGCGATCGGCGAGATCGGACTGGATTATCATTGGGATAAATCGCCCAAAGACGTCCAGCACCGCGTGCTGCGCGAACAGATCGCGTTGGCGAAACGCGTCAAACTGCCGATCGTGATCCATAACCGCGAAGCGCACGAAGACACGATCCGCATCCTCAAAGAAGAAAACGCGTCCGAGGTCGGCGGGATCATGCATGCTTTTTCGGGAAGCTGGGAAACGGCCAAAATTTGCCTCGATATGGGTTTCCATCTGTCGTTCGGAGGACCGGTCACGTTCAAGAACGCCAAGCAGCCCAAAGAGGTGCTCGAGAAGACGCCGATGGACCGTTTGCTGATCGAAACCGATGCTCCTTACCTGACTCCGCATCCTTATCGAGGGAAGCGGAACGAGACCGGTTACGTTCGCCTCGTCGCCGAGACGGCAGCCCAGTTAAAAGGCGTTTCTCTGGAAGAAATTGCCGATCAGACAACGAAAAACGCGAAACTGCTTTTTGGTATCAAGTGAAAAAGCGAGGAAAAGCGTCGAAAAAGCGAGGATTTACGAGATATTAATCTCTTTGTTACAAAAAAGGGTAGAAGATTACAAAGTTTTAACCTTTTGAACTCTAAAACGCGAAACTCTCCGACTTTACAAAGCGCTCCGAAAAAAGCTATTATCTTGTCAGTGATTAATCGGCCGTATGTTCGGTTAATCCGATAAATTCATGAACCGTCTCGCTGAATCTTCGTCGATCAAGACGAAGAACGGGGGAACCCGAAGCGGCAGGTCGAACCGACGAAAGATTTCGCGAGTCGGTAAACCGCCGTGGTCGATTCCTTTTTACATGGGTCTACGGGGTGAATTGCAGGTCTTCTCGCCATGAGCGGAAGAACCGGCATAGGACGACTCTCTTCGTCCGAACCCGACAGCTAACCTCGTAAGCGCACAAATAAGAGAGAGGCAGCCACGCGCCTTATGTTTTCCTCAGAATCGTCAACTTGTCGATTGGAATAAGAGGGAAGCCGCGGAAGAGTCCTCTACAGATTTTGATCTGAGCACTCTTCCCAGGCTTCTTTTGTTTTAGGCACATAAGCCGGAGGGAACAGCGTACATAAGTGTGAAACACGGGCTGAGCTTTTAGAACGGGATGAACGTAGGAACGACGCGACCGGCAATGCCGGGGCACAGCCTTTTTGTGCTGCTCGTTTTTACGAAAAAATAGCAATTAGTCACGTCAACTTTTCTATGGATCTACTTGACGGCGGGGCTATGGAGGAGGACGGAAGAGTGGGCATTTTCACGAAAGAAGACACCCATGGTTCACGATCATCCAGCATGACTTACGCTTGGCGTTGGAAACGCCAGAACGGGCTTCAGATTTTGGGTGTCGCATTATTCGTCGTCGCGCTGGTCACGATGATTCTGCTGGGCTTGTATGCCAAAGCGGAGAAATCGATCGTGCTGGTCGTCGACGGCAAAGAGCAGACGTTGACCACGCATAAAGGCAATCTCCAAGAATTCTTGAACGAACATTCGGTCAGCGTGAAGCCGCAGGACGCGGTATCGAGAGCGCTCGGCGCTTCGATTCAAGACGGCGATCGCATCGCCATCACGACGGCGATCGCCGTTAACCTGAACGTCGACGGCAAAAGCGAGCAGCGTTACACGACCGGAAGAACGGTCGGCGCCGCGCTCGAAGGCTGGAACGTGAAGCTGGGACAGTTCGATAAGATCTCGGTTCCGGTAAGCTCGGCGATTCAGAACGGAGCGGCAGTCAACATCACCACGGCCGTGCCGGTTACGCTGGAGGTCGACGGCAAAAGCAAACAGGCCTATACGGCGGAAAAAACGGTCGAAGCCGCGCTCGCAAGCTGGAATATCGATTTCGGCGCACACGACAAAATCTCGGTGCCGCTGAGCTCGAACATCCAAGAAGGCGGCAAGATCGCGATCGACACCGCAATCCCTGTCAACCTCAAAGCGGACGGGGAAGCCAAAACGACCTACACGACGGCAAGAACGGTGGAAGCCGCGCTTGCGGATTGGGGCATCAAGCTCGGGTCGGACGATAAAGTCTATCCGGGTACGACGACTCCGCTGACGGAGAACCTCGACGTGTCGGTATACCGCATCAACAAATTCACCGCGGAGCAGGAAGTGGTCGTTCCTTACTCGACGATCGAGAAGGAAGACTCGGCGCTGCTCAAAGGCAAGAAGAAGACCGTCCAAGCCGGCGTCAACGGCGTAACGGTCCACACGGTCGAGAAAGTCTACCAAGACGGCGAATTCGTTACGAAATACGTCGTGGACAAAAAGGTAAAGACCGAGAAGCAGGACGAAATCGTCGCGATCGGCACCAAAGAGCCGGTTGTCGAGAAGACGTTCGCCAAGCTGGAGGCGGCTCCGGCTTCCTCTACGGGGTTTGAATATAAGAAAGTGCTGACCGGCGTCTCCATGACGGCTTACTCTTCGCAGGAGCCGGGCATCGGAACCCGTACGGCAACAGGCACGACCGTAACCGAAGGACGCACGATCGCCGTCGACCCTAACGTAATCCCGCTGGGATGGTGGGTCTACATCGAAGGCATCGGCTACCGCAAAGCGGAAGATACGGGCGGCGCCATCAAAGGCAAAAAGATCGACGTATACTACGACAGCCTGCAAACGGCGCTGAATTTCGGACGCAAGTCCGGCATGACGGTGTACGTGATCGGGCCGAACAAGCCGTAACGCGCTGTGCCGGTACGCGGTCCGACGACAGTCGGATCGCGATTCCTCCGACGCGGACGTTTACGCTGACGGCCGCAGGATGGTATACTTAACCGCATAAGCATGAACGAGATAAGAAGAGGAGGTTCTCCTCTTCTTTTTGTTATGAGAGGCGAAGGAGAGGAAACATGATTAAAGAGGTCATTGTCGTGGAAGGGCGCGACGATACGGTAGCGGTCAAGCGGGCGGTCGAAGCGGATACGATCGAGACGGGCGGATCGGCGATCGGCGCATCGGTGATCCGGCGCGTGCAGATGGCGATGGAACGCCGGGGCGTCATCATCTTGACGGACCCGGATTTCGCGGGCGAGCGGATCCGGAAGATCGTCGCGCAGAAAGTGCCGGGCTGCAAGCACGCGTTTATTCCGGAAGCCGACGCCACGCGCAAAGGGGATATCGGCGTGGAGAACGCTTCTCCCGAAGCGATCCGCCGCGCGCTGGAACGCGTGCACACGGAGATGCCGGGCAAAGACAGCTTGATCGATTGGCAGGATCTGATCGAAGCCGGACTGATCGTGCATCCGAACGCGGCGGCGCGCCGGATGGCGATGGGCAATCTGCTCGGCATCGGGTACTGCAACGGCAAGCAGTTCCATAACCGGCTGCGCATGTTCCAGATCTCTCCCCGTGAATTCGCCGACGCTCTGGCCCAAATCGACAAAGAAGGATCGTGAACCCATGAACGACAGAGAAGGAATCGCTTCGCCGAAGCGAACCAAAGAGATTATCGCCAAACATAACTTTTCATTCAAAAAAAGCCTCGGTCAGAACTTTCTGATCGATCAAAATATCCTGAACAAAATCGTGGAAGCGGCCGATCTGGCTCCGAACAAAGGCGCGCTCGAGATCGGTCCCGGAATCGGCGCGCTGACCGAGAAGCTGGCTTTGGGCGCGGGCGAGGTCGCGGCGATCGAGATCGACCGCCGCCTGATCCCGATCCTCAAAGACGTGCTGGGGCCGTACGGCAACGTGACCGTACGCGAGGCGGACGTGCTCAAGGTCGATCTAAAAGCCTTTTTCGAAGAGGTGTTCGTTCGCAGCGAGAAGGTCAGCGTCGTCGCCAACCTGCCGTATTACGTGACTACGCCGATCTTGATGAAGCTGCTCGAAGAGAAACTTCCGCTCGAGAACATCGTCGTCATGATCCAGAAAGAAGTGGCGGAACGGATGTCGGCTTCGCCGGGCGGCAAAGAATACGGCAGCCTCAGCATCGCCGTGCAGTATTACAGCGAGCCGGAACTGGTCTGCATCGTGCCGCGCACGGTGTTCATTCCGCAGCCTAACGTGGAATCGGCCGTGATCCGTCTCAAGGTGCGCGAGAAGCCGCCGGTCGACGTCGCGGACGAAGAGCACTTCTTCACGCTCGTGCAGGCTTCTTTCACGCAGCGCCGCAAGACGATCGCCAATAACCTCAAAGCCCGTTACTTCTCTCAAGAAGGACGCGAGCGCATGGAAAGCCTGCTCGCCGAAGCGGGGATCGAACCGTCGCGGCGGGCCGAAACGCTGTCGATGGAAGAGTATGCGCGCCTCAGCGGCATCTTTATTCGGGAAGAGATTCGCTAAGCTCGGAAGAAGGTCATTTTTCTCAAAAAACCCCTGTTGACAATAAATAATTGATATTGATATAATGATTAATTTGCCTTGACATCTTTCTCTCAAAATGTTACAATTGAGTGTATGAGAGAGGTGGTTGAGAAAAATGGCACATCAAACGCTATCGGATATCAAACGCAGTCTCGACGCTCATGTAGGACACCGCATCATGCTCCGTGCCAATGGAGGCCGGCGCAAGACGGTCGAGCAAACCGGAGTCCTCGAAGGTACGTATCCGGCGGTATTTACCGTCATGCTGGAAGAAGAGGCCGAACACGCTTCGGGCCGAGTGTCTTATAGTTATGCCGATGTTTTGACGGAAACGGTTGAACTCTCGCTGGTGGAAGAAGATTCGGAGACTCCGATCGCTTACGCCGGCGCCTGATTCGCACGTTGATTAGACAGGCGGTCCTCGCTCTCGCGGGGGCCGCTTTTGTGCGTGGGGCGGGCTGCGGTAAATGGACTTCGACCTTTATATTGCATATAATAGCTAAAGCTGTTTAGAGAGGGCGGCCGGATCTCCGGTCAGAACGCAGGGGCGGTGAAGAGCTTGTATATTTACGAAAAAGCGCCGGCGAAGATCAATCTGATGCTGGACGTTCTACATAAACGAAACGACGGATTCCACGAAGTCGAGATGGTCATGACGATGGTCGACTTGGCCGATCGGTTAACGTTAAGCGATCCGGGAACCGGCCGGATCTCCTTATCGACCCAGGCGGGCCATATTCCGCACGACGACAAGAATCTCGCGGTGCGCGCCGCCCGCCTGCTCAAGCAGCGCTGCGGCGTGACCCGCGGCGCGCATATCCGTCTGGAGAAGCGGATTCCGGTCGCGGCGGGCTTGGCCGGCGGAAGCAGCGACGCGGCCGCGGCGCTGCGCGGCCTGAACCGGTTATGGGAGCTTGGGCTGTCCACGGCCGAGCTGGAGGAATTGGGCGCGGAGATCGGCTCCGACGTGCCGTTCTGCGTGCGCGGAGGCACGGCCCTCGCGACCGGGCGGGGAGAGAAGCTGGAGAGCCTTCCGAATCCGCCGCGCTGCTGGGTGATTCTGGCGAAGCCGCCGATCAACGTGTCCACGGCGGACGTGTACGGCAATCTGCGGGCGGCGCAGATCGACGTTCATCCGTCGGCGTCCGGCATGAGAGACGCGCTGGAACGCGGCGCGTTCAAGGACGTGTGCGGCGGTCTGGGCAACGTGCTGGAAGACGTGACGTTGAAGCTGTACCCGCAGGTGGGGCGGCTGAAAGAAGTCATGCAGCGCCTCGGCGCGGACGGCGTGCTCATGTCCGGCAGCGGGCCGACGGTATTCGGGTTGGCGGCGAAAGAAGAGAAAGCCAAACGGATCTGCAACGGGCTGCGCGGGTTCTGCGAAGAAGTATACGCGGTGCGGACGCTGGAATAAGGGCTTTTTTGGGGATATTTTATAAAACATTCAAACACTCCTTGTACAAACCCGTACATAAGTGATATATTTTTTATAAAATATTCGGATTTAGCGAGGAAACCTTAGTGAAAAAATTAAAACGTAGTGCAAGATTGGTAGAGTTAACCCAGTTTCTGCTGGCCAGACCTCATTCCCTGATTCCGTTGACCACTTTCGCGGAACGGTACGGGGCGGCGAAGTCGTCGATCAGCGAAGACTTGGCGATCATCAAAGAAGTCTTCGAAGAAGAAGGCATGGGCGAGCTTCAGACGCTGGCAGGCGCCGCGGGCGGGGTCAAGTATATTCCGCGCGTATCGGACGAGAAAGCGCAAGGCATTATTCAAGAGATCTGCGCCAAGCTGGAAGAACCGGGACGCATCCTGCCCGGCGGATACCTGTATATGTCGGACCTGCTCGGACAGCCGCACCTGGTGAACGAGATCGGGGATATTTTCGCGACCATCTTCGGCGGCAAGAATATCGACGTCGTCATGACGGTCGAGACCAAAGGGATTCCGATCGCTTACGCGACGGGAGCCAAACTGAATCTGCCGGTGGTGCTGGTGCGCCGCGACCATCAGGTGACGGAAGGTTCGGCGGTCAGCATCAATTACGTCTCCGGTTCGCATAAGAGCATCCATACGATGACGCTGTCGCGGCGGGCGCTGAAGGAGAAGTCCCGCGTCTTGATCGTGGACGACTTCATGAAAGCGGGCGGAACCGTGCGCGGCATGATCGACCTGCTCGCCGAATTCGACGCGGAAGTGGCCGGCGTAGGCGTGCTGCTCGATTCCGGATCGGTGGATTCGGACGAACGGCAGGTCGAAGAGTACGTATCGCTCGCGACGCTCGAGACGGTCGATTCCAAGAATCGGACGGTCGGCGTGAAGCCGGGCAATTATTTCGATCGCAAAAAAACGCAGGCTTCGGTCTAACCGGCAAAAGGCATTCTCTTTTAGAGATATGCCTTTTTTTGCATATTTGAGCAGCTCCTTCATAATGAAGGTAAAAAAGCTTAAATGCCTTCTAAAATAATGAAACTTTAAGTAGGCTGAACCGTATTGAAAATGAGTTTCAACGAAAACCGACGTTATCTGTCGATTTCGTGAATAAAAGCAAAAACAATTCCGAAATTCCCGAATTTGTGCCCGCAAAAAGAAGGATTTTGGCCGCAGGTGTGGAATAATACACCAAGTCTTCTAACGATAAAGGTGGTGAACCTAGATGCAAATTACGGCTGTGAGACTCCGCCGCGTCAACTCCGAAGGTAGAATGAAGGCAATCGCTTCGATTACCATCGACGACGAGTTCGTCGTTCACGACATTCGGGTGATCGATGGCAATAACGGAATGTTTGTCGCTATGCCAAGCAAGCGTACACCGGACGGCGAGTTCCGGGATATCGCCCATCCGATCTCTTCCGGAACCCGAGAGAAGATCCAAGCCGCCGTTCTTGAAGAATACGAACGTGCCGGCGTGGAAGGCTCCGAAGTGGAAGAAGCGATCGAAGAAGGCGCGTAAGTCACACATAATCCAGCAGAACGGGGAGCCGACACGCGGTTCCCTTTTCTTTTTGCCGGGAATGCGATATATTCAGTAGGGTAGATTGTTATCCCTTGAAGGAAATCGGGACGATATTCGCATTTGTGCCGCATGCGGACGTTTTTCGCGGGCGGATGAATGACATAGACGCAGCAGAAGACGCAGAAATAAACGGTTCTAATAACCTTTCGTATGGATAAGGTTTTAAGGCCGAACCCATCATAACCGTCGCCTCCACAGGCAACGGTTATTTCCGGGTAAACGAAGAGGAGGCGGAGCATTGAAAAGGATGGCGATTGTTCTTGCCGCCGGCAAGGGCAAACGAATGAAGTCGAAGCTGTATAAGGTGCTGCATCCGGTATGCGGCAAACCGATGGTCGGGCATGTCGTGGATACGGTACGCCGAACGAACAGCGAGCGTACGGTGGTTATCGTCGGCCACGGCGCCGAAGACGTGAAGGCTTATCTGGGCGATCAGGCGGAATACGTGCTTCAAGAGCAGCAGCTCGGTACCGGCCATGCCGTACGTCAAGCGGAGGAACTTCTGGGTAAAGAAGAAGGGACGACGATTCTGATCTGCGGCGACACGCCGCTCGTGCGCGCGGAGACGATCGAAGCGATGATCGCGCTGCACGAAAGCGAAGGCGCGGCAGCCACGATTCTGACGGCGATTCCGGAAGACCCTACCGGTCTCGGACGCATCATCCGCGGCGAAGACGGCGGCGTGCTGCGAATCGTCGAACAGAAAGACTGCACGCCGGAAGAAGCGGCCGTGAAAGAGATCAATACGGGAACTTACTGCTTCGACAACCGCAAATTGTTCGACGCGCTGTCCAAAGTCACGAACGACAATGCTCAGGGCGAATATTACATCACGGACGTCGTCGGCATCCTGCGCGGCGAAGGCGAGAAAGTCGCCGCTTACGCGACGAACGACCTCACCGAATCGATCGGCGTCAACGACCGCGTCGTGCTGTCCCAAGCCGAAGCGGCCATGCGCGAGCGCATCGTTCGCGAGCATATGCTCGGCGGCGTGACCGTCATCGATCCGGCATCGACTTACATCGGCGCCGACGTCGTCATCGGTGCCGACACGGTGCTGTTGCCGGGTAACGTCCTTACGGGCCGCACGGTGATCGGCGAAGACTGCAAGATCGGGCCGAACTGCGAACTCGAGAACGCCGAGATCGGCGACGGCACGTCCGTTTCCCATTCCGTCGTGCGCGATTCCCGAGTCGGAGCGCATGTGTCGGTCGGACCGTTCGCGCATCTGCGTCCGGGAGCCAACTTGGCCGACGGCGTCAAAGTCGGCAATTTCGTCGAAGTGAAAAACGCCGATATCGGGCAGGACTCCAAAGTCTCCCACCTCAGCTATGTCGGCGACGCCAAAGTCGGCAGCCGCGTCAATATCGGCTGCGGCGCGATCACCGTCAACTACGACGGCTTCAACAAATCGTTGACCGAGATCGAAGACGACGCGTTCGTCGGAAGCAACGTCAACCTGATCGCTCCGGTTCATGTCGGCAAAGGCGCTTACGTCGTCGCCGGCTCCACGATCACCAAGCAGGTGCCGGAAGGCGATCTGGCGATCGGACGGGCACGTCAGGAGAACAAGCCGGGTTATGCCGACAAGATCAAAGCCCGCGCGAAAGCCAAAAAAGAAGCAAACCGAAGCAAATAACGAAAACGGAACGTTCGGCATAAGGCCGGAACGTTCCGTTTCGGTAATTCGACGACACGCAGGCCGATATCCGCATCATCTGTTCTTTGCCCGGCAAAGAACCGGGACGCAGGGCGCTCAGGGCGCGTCTGCTCACTAATGACCAGCACGGAGGGTTTACAAAACATGACTTATTGCGATTCAAAGCTGAAAATATTCACGTGCAATTCGAACCCTAAGCTGGCGAACCAAATCGCCGATTATATCGGGATTCCGATGGGGGAATCGCACACGACGAGCTTTAGCGACGGAGAGATCCAGGTCAAATTGTCCGAAAGCGTTCGCGGCAGCCACGTCTACATCATCCAGTCGACTTGCGCGCCCGTCAACGATAACCTGATGGAGCTGCTGGTCATGGTCGATGCGCTCAAACGCGCTTCCGCCAAAAGCATCAACGTCGTTATTCCGTATTACGGCTATGCGCGTCAAGACCGCAAAGCGCGTTCCCGGGATCCGATCACGGCCAAGCTGGTCGCCGATTTGATCGAGAAAGCCGGCGCTCACCGCGTCATCGCGATGGACCTGCACGCCATGCAGATTCAGGGCTTTTTCGATATTCCGGTCGATCATCTGCTCGGCGTGCCGATTCTGGCGCAATATTTCCGCTCGAAGCAGATCGAAAATCCGATCGTCGTCTCGCCGGACCACGGCGGCGTCGTGCGCGCGCGCAAATTGGCGGATCTGCTGAACGCTCCGCTGGCAATCATCGACAAGCGCCGTCCGGAACCGAACGTTAGCGAAGTCATGAACATTATCGGCAACATCGAAGGCAAAACGGCGATCCTCATCGACGACATCATCGATACGGCCGGCACGATCGTGCTCGGAGCCAACGCGTTGGTGGAAGGCGGAGCCAAAGAAGTCTTCGCCTGCTGCACGCACCCGGTCCTGTCGGGACCGGCGATGGATCGTCTGGAGAATTCGCCGCTTAAAGAAGTCATCGTGACCGACACGATTCCGATCACGCACCCGAATCCGACGAACAAGCTGAAAGTGCTGTCCGTTGCTCCGCTGCTGGGCGAAGCGATCATTCGCGTCCATGAAGAACTGTCGATCAGCAAGTTGTTCGAAATTTAGTACAGGGTCCCGCCGGACCGAGATACGCTTCCGGAAACGGCTCTTTACGATAAAGCTTGCCGCGGGTTACGCCTCCTTCCCGTAAGGAGCGTAACCCTTCTCGGCGTGAATCGTGCGGGCGTCTGCAAGCGAGGACAAGCGGTTCAATATCCGGGACGGGAAAGAAAAACGTAGCGTCCCCGATGATACAGCGCTTGCCCGATCTCGATAAAGCTTTCGTGAATTCCGGTTACCAGTCCGATGTCTACCGGCACATCTTGGTGATAGACTTCGACCGGTACTCCTGCGTTCATGTGGTCATGGAAATGGCGGTTGTCTTTGAGCACGGCTCCGAATTCGTACATGTCGTTTCTACAGCTCCTTTGCTGGACTGGCTGGCGTACCGACGCGAAATAAGAAGCGTCGAGCGTTTTATCCTTATATTGTAACAAAAATAAGCATCAGTACCATAACGATTGCAGGCGAGGAGTCTATCGAAAAATGAAATGGATCGTTGGGCTGGGCAATCCCGGCAAAAACTACGAGAAGACGCGCCATAACGTCGGTTTCATGGCTCTGGACCGTCTGGCGCAGAAGCACGGCATTTCGATTACGCAAAGCAAATGCAAAGCGCTGGTCGGCGAAGGTTTCGTCGGACGCGAGAAAGTCGTGCTGATCAAGCCGATGACGTTCATGAACTTGTCCGGCGAATCGGTGCGCGCGTATATGGATTACTACAAAGTCGAATTGAAAGACCTGATCGTCGTCTACGATGATCTGGACACCGAAGTCGGCCGTATTCGCCTGCGTTATCAAGGCAGCGCCGGCGGACATAACGGCATCAAGTCGATCATTCAGCACACCGGCACGCAGACGTTCGATCGCGTGCGCATGGGCATCTCCCGTCCGCAAGGCGGAATGGCCGTCGTGGATTACGTGCTGGCGCCGTTCGCCAAAGCCGAGCAGACGCTGTTGGACGAAATGATCGAGAAGACGTGCGACGCGCTCGAATACAGTCTGGACCATACGTTCGAACAAACGATGGCCCGGTTCAACGGATAAACAAAGGCCTCGTTCGCCGCGTGCCGCGGCGCGCGGCGGGGCCTTTATGTTGTATCCATTCATTCCACAAGCATAAGAGAGGTGCCCCCTTTGTTAAACGCGCTTATCAAGGAAGTAGCCCGTGACCACGACTTCGTCTCGATCAAAGATGCCGTTTCGGCAGGGATGAAGGAGCAGTTGGTCGCCGGACTGTCAGGCTCGGCGCGCCAGTTGATGATGGCGGGCCTGCATCAAGAGCTGGAACGTCCGCTGCTGATCGTGACTCATAATATTTTCTCCGCCCAGAAAATCGCGGATGATCTTCAGGAAGCGCTTCCCGAAGGAAGCGTCCTGTTCTACCCGGCCAACGAACTGGTCGCGGCCGAGTCCGCGATCTCGAGCCCCGAGACCGTCGCTCAACGAATCGAAGTGCTGACTCGCTGCGCCGAAGGATTCAAGGGCGTCTTGGTCGTGCCGTTCTCCGGCCTGCGCCGCTTCGTGCCGGACCCGGCGTCGATCCGCGAAGCTCAGTTCGCGATCGAAGAAGGCGGCACGCTGGATATGGAATCGTTCTTGACGCGAATGGTCGAGCTCGGCTACTCGCGCGTGGAACGCGTCGAGACGCGGGGCGAGATGAGCGTGCGCGGCGGCATCGTCGACTTTTTCCCGATGACGTCCGCGCTCGCTTACCGGATCGAACTGTTCGACGACGAAGTCGACTCGATCCGCACTTTCGATCCGAACGACCAACGTTCGATCGACAAAGTCAAAAGCGTCCGCATTCTGCCGAGCCGAGAATTGATCGCGAGCGGCGAACGGATGCGCAAAGCGGCCGATCTCACGGCCGTGCGCTTGGAGAAACAGCTCGAACGCATGACCGACCGCAAAGCCAAAGCCGCTTTGCAGCAGGAGATCGGACGGGAGATCGAGATGCTGCGCGAGCAGGTGCATTTCCCGGAGATGTACAAATACGTCTCGTTGATCTATCCGGAGAACCGCACGCTGTACGACTATATGCCGGAAAATACGCTGCTGCTGATGGACGAACCTTCGCGTTTGCTCGACACCGCGGCGCAGCTCGAACGCGACGAGGCCGAATGGAACCTGCATCTGCTTCAGAGCGGCAAAAGCCTGCCGGATCTGCCGCTGGCGCTGGAAGGCGACGAGTCGATCTATCATCGTCCGTTCCAGACGTTGTTCCTGTCGCTGTTCGTCCGCCAGATTCCGCGTACCCATCCGGGTCAGGTCGTCAATGTGGTCAGCCGGACCATGCAGGATTTCCACGGCCAGATGAACGTGCTCAAAGCCGAGATGGAACGCTGGAAAAAATCCAATATGCGGGTGATCATGCTGGCCGGCGACGACGAACGCGCCGAGCGGATTCGCCGCGTGCTGGACGATTACGAGATCGAAGCGCCGGAGATCATGAAAGGCCATCTCCAAGGCGGTTTCGAACTGCCGTCCGCGCATCTGATCGTCATCACCGAGAGCGAGCTGTTCGCGCAGAAGCAGCGCAAGATGCGCAAAGGCAGCAGCACCAAGCAGATCGACAACGCCGAACGGATCAAAAGCTACACCGAACTGAAAGTCGGCGATTACGTCGTGCACCAGAACCACGGGATCGGCAAGTATCTGGGCATCGGCACGCTCGAAGTCGCCGGCATCCATAAAGACTACATGCATATCATGTACGCGGGCGGAGATAAGCTGTCCGTGCCGATCGAGCAGATCGATCTGATCCAGAAATACGTCGGCGCCGAAGACAAAGAACCGAAAGTCTACAAGCTCGGCGGCAACGAATGGACCAGAGTCAAAACGAAAGTCCGCTCTTCCGTGCAGGATATCGCCGACGATCTGATCAAACTGTACGCGGAACGTCAAGCTTCGGCCGGTTACAGTTTCGACAAAGACACGCCGGAGCAGCACGAGTTCGAGAACACGTTCCCGTACGAAGAGACGCGCGACCAACTGCGGGCGATCGAAGAGATCAAGCAGGATATGGAAATGAGCCGTCCGATGGACCGCCTGCTGTGCGGAGACGTGGGCTACGGCAAAACGGAAGTCGCGATCCGCGCGGCGTTCAAAGCGGCGATCGAAGGCAAACAGGTCGCGATCCTCGTGCCGACGACCATCTTGGCGCAGCAGCACTACGAGACGTTCCGCGAACGTTTCGAAGGGTATCCGTTCAGCATCGGCGTTCTCAGCCGTTTTCGTTCGCGCAAAGAGCAGAACGAGACGATCAAAGGCGTCAAACAGGGAACGATCGATATCATCATCGGCACGCACCGCATCTTGTCGCAGGACCTCGTGTTCAAAGACCTCGGTCTCTTGATCGTCGACGAAGAACAGCGGTTCGGCGTGACGCATAAAGAGAAGCTCAAGCGCCTCAAGACCAACGTGGACGTGCTGACGCTGACGGCGACGCCGATTCCGCGCACGCTGCATATGTCCATGCTGGGCGTGCGCGATCTGTCGGTCATCGAGACGCCGCCGGAGAACCGTTTCCCGGTGCAGACTTACGTGGTCGAATACAGCCCGACGCTCGTGCGCGAAGCGATCGAACGGGAGCTTGCCCGAGGCGGTCAGGTCTATTATCTGTACAACCGGGTGCAGGGCATCCACGAAAAAGCGGCGGAGATCTCCGATCTCGTGCCGGACGCGCGCGTCAGCGTGGGTCACGGCCAGATGACGGAGCAGGAGCTGGAGCGCACCATTCTCGACTTCTTGGAAGGCGAATCGGACGTGCTCGTCAGCACCAGCATCATCGAGACCGGCGTGGACATTCCGAACGTCAATACGCTGATCGTGCACGACGCGGACAAGATGGGCCTGTCGCAGCTCTATCAGATGAGAGGCCGGGTCGGACGTTCCAACCGGATCGCGTATGCGTATTTCTCTTATCAAAAAGACAAGGTCTTGACCGAAGTCGCCGAGAAACGTCTGCAGTCGATCAAAGAGTTCACGGAGCTCGGCTCCGGCTTCAAGATCGCCATGCGCGACTTGTCGATCCGCGGCGCGGGCAACCTGCTCGGCGCGGAACAGTCGGGCTTCATCGCGTCGGTCGGTTTCGATCTCTATTCGCAGATGCTGGCCGAAGAAATCCAGAAACGCAAGATCTCGATGCTGGGCGAAGCGCCGGCGGACGACAAGAACTGGAGCACGATGATCGACCTGTCGATCGACGCTTACCTGCCGTCCGATTATATTTACGACAGCATCCAGAAGATCGAGATCTACAAGAAAGTGGCCGCGGCCACGACGTTCGAAGAAGTGCTCGAGCTCGAAGACGAGCTGCTCGACCGGTTCGGCGAACTGCCGGAAGCCGTCGTGCGCCTGATGCAGGTCGCCCGCTTCAAGATCTACGGACGGATGTACGGCATCGAGAGCATCGCGCGCAAAGGAGACGACTTTACCGTCGCTTTCCACGAGGGTCAGGAGAAAGCGGCCGACCCGGCCAAGCTCGCGGAGATTGGAAATCAGTTCGAAAGAAGTGTACAATTCAAACAGGGCACGCCGCTTGCGTTTACGATCCGGGGCAAGGGGATGCCGGAATCCGAGCGTCTCGAGACGCTGGAACGGGTTCTGGACGCCTTACAAGAAGCGTTCAAATCGAAGGGAGAACTTCATGATGCAGTCAAGTCATAAAAAATGGGGAAAACTGGCATCGCTCGGGGCGGTAGCGGTGTTGTCTTTCTCCGTACTCGCGGCCTGCGGCGATAAAGCCGACGATACCGCGAAAGTCAACGACGACAGCAAAGTATTGGCTACGTACGACGGGGGACAAATTACCGAGGAGCAGTTCAACAACGATCTGAATGTCTTCGGATTCCTTAGACCGGATTATGCCGCGTATAAGGAAGTCAGCGACTTCAAGAACTACATGCTCGATATCCAGATCGAATACGGATATCTGAACAACAAAGCGACGGCCGAGCAGAAAGAAGCCGGCACGAAGCAAGCCGAAGAGTGGATGAAGAAAAGCTTCGGCGACGCCGACCAAAAAGAGCAACTTCAAACGCTTATGGACGAAGCGGGCGTGACCGAAGCCCAAATTCGCGATTATATGGTGAAATCGTTCGTGGCGGCCGAGTATTACGAATCCGGCATCACGGACGCGGATATTCAGAAGAAATTCGACGAGAACAAAGAAACGTACCTGACGGCCAGCGTTCGTCACGTGCTGATCGGACTCAAAGACGCCGAAGGCAAAGAACGTACCGACGCCGAAGCGCTCAAACTGGCCAAAGAAGCCAAAGCCAAGATCGACGGCGGCGAAGATTTCGCGAAAGTCGCGGAAGAAATGTCGGAAGATCCGGGTTCGGCTTCGAACGGCGGCCTGTACGAAGACGCCGCGGTCAGCCAATGGGTAGAGCCGTTCAAGAAAGCGGCTATGGAACAGAAGATCGGCGTCGTCGGCGATCCGGTCAAAACGGATTACGGCTACCACGTCATCAAAGTCGAATCCAGAACGGATACGCTGACCGACGAAGTGAAAGAGAAGATCCGCAAAGAACTGGCTTCCGAGAAACTGAGCGCGTTCATGGAGAACGAGCTGGCGAAAGTCACGAAAAGCAAAGAAGAATTCGTGGACGAAGAAACGCCGGCTGCCGGAGACGCTTCGACGGACGGCGCGGTTACGGACGATGCCGACAAAGCGGCGACGCCGGATCAAGGCGCCGCGACCGACGAATCGGGCGAAGCCGGAACTTCGACGGAGACCAAGACGGACGGCAAATGAGGATTTTGCAGCATTATACGGTGCCTGCGCTCTCGTACAGGGGCGAGGCGAAGGCACCCTTCGAAATAGCGCGGGCATACGCGCTATTTTTTTGAGCCTGAAATCGGCGGGAAAGGAGGTCGCGGCATGAAAACGTCCAAGTCGTCGGGACTGCTCCGAGGCGCTTTTATTCTCGGAACGGCAGCTATTCTGTCCAAGCTGATCGGCACGATCCAGAAGATTCCGCTGCAAAATATCGGCGGAGACGGCGTATTCGGGATCTATACGACGGTGTATTCGTTCTATACGTTCTTGGCCGTGTTCGTGACGGCCGCGCTGCCCGCGGCCATCTCCAAATACGTGGCCGAGCGGACGGCGAACGCCGACGAACGCGGCACGCGCCGCGTGCTGCGGGCGGGCCTGCTGACGGCCTGCTCCGCGGGGCTCGTCATGGCGCTGGCGATGTGGCTGCTCGCGCCGATGCTCTCGCGCTGGATCGGCAGCGAACATACGCTGCTGCCGCTTCGGGCCGTGTCGCTCGCGCTGCTCGTCGTGCCGCCGATGGCCGCGATGCGCGGCTTCTTCCAAGGCATGCAGCAGGCGCTGCCGACGGCGATCTCGCAGGTGTCCGAGCAGATCATGCGGGTCGGCGTCATGGTGGCGCTGCTGTTGACTTTGAGCGCGGCCGGGGCTTCCGACGAGCGGATCGCCGCGGGCGCGGCGCTCGGATCGCTTGCGGGCGGCATCGCGGGGCTGAGCGTCATGCTGCTGTTCTGGCGGCGCTACGCGCGTTCGCGGGCCGGTAAGGCCGGCCTGGAGCCGGCGGCCGGCATGACGCGGCTGGAAGCGGCCGAAGCATCCGAGGCAGCCTTCGGGCGCGAACAAGCTTCCGGCGGATTCGACGCCGGGAATGCCCGAAGCGGCGGCGTTCTGGAGGCGCGCCCGGGCGAGAACGATCTTCGCGAAGGCGAAAGCGCCGATTCGGCTCGGCGATCGCAGGACGAAAGCCTGGACGGCGGTCCCCGCCGCTCCGCGTCGGGAACCCGCGGCTGGATCAAGCTGCTGCTGATCTACGCGGTTCCGGTATTCGTCGGTTCTCTTTCCCAGCCGCTGCTGGGGCTGGTCGATACGTTGACCGTGCCGCGGCTGCTTCAAGGCGCGGGTTGGGGCGATCTGGAGGCGATGGAGCAGTTCGGCATCTACAATCGCGGCATCCCGCTCGTCCAGCTCGTCTTCATGCTGGCGACCTCGCTGTCCACGCTTCTGCTGCCCGCGATCGCGGACGCCAAAGCGCGGGGCGAAGAAGCGCGGATCGCTTCGTCCGCGGGCATCGCGCTGCGCTGGCTGTGGCTGCTCGGCTTGACCGCTTCCGCCGGTCTCGCCGTATTGGCCGGACCGGTCAACGTCATGCTGTACGCCGACGCGCAGGGCACGGACGCGCTGCGCTGGACCGCGCTGTCCGCCGCGGGCGGCACGCTCGGCATCGTGTCCGCCGCGCTGCTGCAAGGCATGGGCGCCGTCCGCGCCCCCGCGCTGTTCCTGCTCGTCTCGGCCGCGCTGAAGCTGGCCCTCAATCTGCTGCTGGTGCCGCAGATGGGCATCTCCGGCGCCGCTTTGTCCGGCGCGATCTCGTACATGGTCGCCGCGCTGCTCGGCGTCCTGCTGCTCGCCCGGTTGACCGGGCTGCGCGGCGGCGCGCGCGCTGCGCTGCTTCAGCCCCTGCTGCTGGCGGGGCTGACGGCGCTGGCCGCTTATGCCGCCCGCCTGCTGTGCGGCGGGCTGCTCTCCGCCGCGGGACTGGGCGGCCGCGCGGGCGCGCTCTTGACGAGCGTCGCCGGCGTCGCCGCGGGCGTGCTCGCCTTCGCCGCCGCGCTGGTCTATACCCGCGCGGTATCGGACGCGGAGCTGTCCGCCCTGCCCGGCGGCGCGAGACTCGCCGCTCTGGCGCGGCGCCTTCGCCGCGAGAACTGAAGCGGCTTCGGGGGAGAAGCCTTCGCCGCCGCCGGGTTCGGCGACCCGGACAGGCCCGAAAGCGACCGATTTTGCCGGGTCCCGCTCTTTTTTTGCGTGCGGGAACGCTTGTGCGCATTTTGGATTCGCAATTCGCCGAAACCCGTGATATAGTGGTAAAATGCGAGGTGCAGCGGAAGGAGAGGGTAAGGCAATGAGTAGCGGTATTACGGTCGTCGGACTGGGTTCGGGCGACCCGGATCAACTGACGCTGGGCATATGGAAACTTCTTCAGGGCGAGAAGCGCGTATACGTGCGAACCAAGGAACATCCGGTGATGGACCGAATCGCCGAAGCGGGGATTTCGTTCGAATCGTTCGATTCGATCTACGAACAGAACGACTCGTTCGGCGACGTCTACGAGACGATCGCCCGTCGGGTCATCGAGCTGGGGAGCGCCGGCGAGCTGGTGTACGCCGTTCCCGGACATCCGATGGTCGCGGAGAAGACCGTGCTGCTGCTGCGCGAATACGCGCAGGAAGCGGGAATCCCGCTGAAGGTGCTGGGCGGGGAGAGTTTCCTCGACCAAGCTTTCGTTCGGCTGGGCTTCGATCCGATCGAAGGGTTCCAACTGTTGGACTCTTCCGACGTGACGGCGGAGCATATCCGTCCTTCCCTGCATACGCTGATCGGTCAGGTCTACGATTCGCTTACCGCTTCCGAGGTTAAACTCGGATTGATGGAAGTGTATCCTGACGATCATCCCGTCGTCGTGGGACATGCGCTCGGCGTGGAGGGCGAGGAGCAGATCCTGCGCGTTCCGCTGTTCGAGCTTGACCGGCTGGAAGGGTACGGCAATCTTTCGCTGGTCTACATACCCCGAAGCGACGACGACTCGCTGCGTTCGGGAAGTTTCGCCAGATTGCACGAGATCGTCGGGATCCTGCGCAGTCCGGGCGGCTGTCCGTGGGACATCGAGCAGACGCATGCTTCGCTTCGCAAGAATCTGATCGAAGAGACTTACGAAGTGCTGGAGACGATCGACGAAGACGATCCGGACCACATGCGCGAAGAACTGGGCGATCTGCTGCTGCAAGTCATGCTCCATTCCCGAATGGAAGAAGAAGTCGGCACGTTCACCGTGTACGACGTCATTCGCGGGCTGAACGAGAAACTGTTGTTCCGCCATCCGCACGTCTTCGGCGACGAAGCGGCCGGAAACGCCGAAGAAGCGCTCAAGAACTGGGACGCCATGAAAGCCGAGGAGAAGAAGCGCAAAGGCCTCTCCGAAGCGGAAGCTTCGCAGCTCGACGGCGTGCCGAAAGATCTGCCGGCTCTGATGAAAGCTTACAAACTTCAGAAGAAGGCGGCCAAAGTCGGATTCGACTGGGAAGAGATCTCCAGCGTGTTCGCCAAGATCGAAGAAGAACTGGGCGAACTGAAGCAGGGATTGGCCGAGGGGGCCGATTCCGAATCGTTGAAGCTGGAACTGGGCGATTTGTTGTTCTCCGCGGTCAACGCCGCGCGCTTCCTCGATATCGATCCGGAAGAAGCGCTGTCTCTGGTCAACCTCAAGTTCAGACGCCGATTCGGTTATATCGAAGACCGGCTGCGCGAACAAGGCCGATCGCCTCGGGAGAGCACGCTCGAAGAGATGGACGCGCTTTGGAACGAAGCCAAAACCGCGGAGTGACAAAATTTTCAAAGCGGCCGATCGCCCAACAGGAATCCGGACCGATATCCAGAATATGAGGGATAAGGGACGGCGTTAGGCGAACGGCCGAGCGAAACGGGCAGCGGAATCGACAGCGTGCCGATGCCGTCGAGTCAAGCCTCTGCCGATTCGGCAAGTCGACGAACGGATAATCGCGGCAGCAAGGGATATCCCCGTGCTCCGCTTATCATTATTATTGAGCGCTCTGTTCCCTGCGGGGAGCGGGAAGACGCGACCTTAAAATCCTGGGAGGAATGAAACCAATGAATAAAACAGAACTGATCAACAGCATCTCGGAAAAAAGCGGCGTAGGCAAAAAAGAAGTCGAAGCGGTACTGAACGGCTTCATGGACGGCGTGAGCGAAGCTCTGGCTGCCGGCGACAAAGTTCAACTGATCGGTTTCGGCACGTTCGAAACTCGCAAGCGCGCAGGCCGCACGGGCCGCAACCCGCAAACGGGCGAGCCGATCACGATTCCGGAATCGAGCGTTCCTGCTTTCAAAGCGGGCAACAAACTCAAAGACGCGGTTAAGTAATTATGCGTGTCGATAAATTCCTGAAAGTGTCCAGGCTGATCAAGCGGCGTACCGTGGCGAAGGACGTGTCCGAACAAGGGCGCGTGCTGATCAACGGCCGCGAGGCCAAGCCCAGCGCTTCGGTGAAAATCGGCGATGAAATTACCGTGCAGTTCGGCCAGAAGCTCGTCACCGTTCGCGTCGAACGCATTGCCGATACGACCCGCAAGGACGAAGCCGCAGGCATGTATACCGTCGTGAAAGAAGAGCCGATTCCTCGCGAAGAGGGATTCGACTTCTGATCTCGCAAACCAAGGCGTTTTTGCTTCGGCAAAAACGTCTTTTTGCTTTACGATTTTCGATTTTTCCGCGTCAGCCGCGACTTTTTTGTGTTAATGTTTAAGATAGGTCGAGGAGTTAGGCAGTAAAGACTATTGACCGGATTTTTGTCGAAAAATTATAGTTCCGGCGCTCTATCCAGCATGCCTGCTTACATACCGATAAAGATAATGGAGCCGTGCGCCGATTTTCTTTTTCCCGAAAACGCAGCGGCTCGCAGCCGTAATCATACATAACAGCCGGTCTGATCCGGTGAAGGAGGGTTCCATGAGAGCGACTTCCGCAGCAAAACAAACTCACAAACAACAGACTGAACGAAAACAGCAGGCCCGGACCGAGGTCCGTCGTACGTCTTCGAATCGGCAGCAGAGCGGGAAAAAGCGCCTGCGCTTATGGGCCGTCTTGATGCTCGTGCTGTTCGTTTGGGGCGGGTATACATGGATCGGCCAATCGACCGCCATCGCGAACAAATCTTCGCAGCTCGAAGCCAGCCAGGGCGTCAAAGCCGAAACCCAAGCCAAACTGAGCGACGTGCAAGCGGAAATCAAACGTCTGCAAGATCCGGAATATGTCTCGGAAATCGCACGCAAAGAATACAATATGTATAAACCGGAAGAGATCCCGATCAAGGTGACCGGAGAAGGCGGAGGAGAGTAGTTTTTCCCCGGTTTCATGCGGTTTTGTTTGTTGACCGGCGTTAACGCTTCCGTTATAATCAAATCACCGCAGGCCGGAATTTGACAGATCCGGCTGTATATTTTTAAGGGAGGATCATTTTATTCTATGGCAATTGAAGTGGGCACCAAATTAGAGGGCAAAGTGACAGGCATCACGCATTTTGGAGCATTTGTGGATTTGTCCGGAGGTGTCACGGGTCTCGTTCACATCTCGGAGATCGCCGACAACTACGTAAAAGACGTGAATGACCACCTGAAGATCGGCGATGTCGTGACGGTTAAAGTCATTAACGTAGACAAGGATGGCAAGATTGGCTTGTCCATCAAGCAAACCGTGGACAGACCGGCTGGCTCTGCGCCTGCACCATCTTCTCGTCCGCCTAGACAAGATCGTGGCCCAAGTGGTGGCGGTAGCGGAGAACGCTTCAGCGGCGGTGGCGGCGGTGGATTTAACCGTGATCGCGGCCCAAGCGGCGGCAGACCTTCGAGACCTCCTGGCGGTAAACCTGGATTCGGTAGCAAGCCCGCGTTCGGTAAGCCTTCGTTCGATGATAAATTGACTCGTTTCCTTAAGGACAGCGAAGAAAGAATTTCTTCCATCAAGAAAAACACGGAATCCAAACGCGGAGGCCGTGGCGCCAAAAGATCGTAATTTAAACCGGAACCCGGCGAGTTCGTCCGAATTTGCTGTCCGTTTGATGCTTATAATTGCGAATACCGCGAACGGCCTTGCCGTTCGCGGTTTTTTGCCGTGTTTTTTCGGCGGATTCAGCGAATTTCCGTGCTTTTCCGATAAAAAGAAAGGAGATCTTCGCCGACTTCGTTTCGGCGGGATGTCGGGCTGGAAACGTTATGGTACACTGGATGCGAATAGCGGAAATGACAACGTTTATCCCCGCGAAAGCAGCGGCAAGCGGGGATGCGGGCAAATCGATCCGCCGGAATCGCACCCGAAGGGAGGGATGCCGAGTGGCTGCACCAGATCTGCCGGGATTTACGCCGGGAACGGTCGTGACCGGGGCGTCCCAGGGCGGACAATATACGATTCAATCGCTGATCGGCCGCGGCGCCAACGGCAACGTCTATTTGGTTCGAACGGCGAGCGGTCAGCAGGCGGCGCTGAAAGCGGGCCCGGAGAAGCCGGAATTGAAAGAGGAAGTCGAAGTGCTGGCGGAATTAAGAAAGCGGGAGTTGGAAAGCGGCATTCAGCGTTCGTTCCTGCTGGATGCCGACCGATTCAAAGCGGACGGGCGAGCGGTTCCTTTTTACGTGATGAAGTTTGTACGGGGCGTACCGATCGACGCTTATATCCGCAAATACGGGTATCGCCAGATCGCCGCCGCGGGACTCGGACTGTTGGAACGTCTGTCCGGCTTGCACCGGGCAGGATTCATCTTCGGAGACCTTAAGCCGTGCCATGTGTTGGTGGAAGAGAGCGGTTCGGTAGAACTGGTCGATTACGGCGGAGCGAGCCGAATCGGCAGCGGCGTCAAGCAGTACAGCGGCTGGTACGACCGGAAATACTGGAATGCGGGGACGCGTACGGCCGATCCCGGTTATGATTTGTTCGCTTTCGCCGTGCTTTGTCTGCATGTCTTCGACGAGCAGGGGCTTAGGCGGCTGGACGCCGCTCTGCTGCCGCAGACGCGCGGAGCGGAAGATCTCGTGCAGCTCGCCGGGCGGATTCCCGCTTTGCAGCCGTTCGAGCCGTGGCTTCGGCGCGCGCTGCGCGGCGGCTTCGGCAGCTCGCGCGAAGCTTACGCGCAGTGGAAAGCGCTCGGCCGGGCATATCCGGCAGCCGGACACGGCAGCAGAAGAGCGAGAAAAGCCTCGAGGATGCTGACCGCCGCGTTCTGCGCTTCGCTGCTGCTGCTCGGCGCCGTCGTCTATGCCGCGCTGTCGCTGTAAGCGAAAGTACGCCCGGAGACGGGCGGCAGTCATAATGGAGGCTAGTCAATGAACGATGTCGATGGATTGATGAACGGAATGCAAGAAGAAGCCGACCAATACGCGATGTGGGCGGAAGGCGAGACGATCGTAGCGGCCGTGTCCGGAGGACCCGACTCGATGGCGCTGCTCCATCTGCTGCATAAGCTGTCGCTCAAGCAGGAGCTGCGTCTGATCTGCGCGCATGTCAACCACGGCCTGCGGCCCGAAGAGTCGGCGGGAGAAGCCGAATACGTGCGTGCCGCCGCGGAGCGGCTCGGAATTCCGTTCGAATTGGGCGAACCCGACGTGATCGGCTACAAGAAGCGGCACGGGCTCGGCACGCAGGCGGCCGCGCGCGAGCTGCGCTATCGTTTTTTGATCGAAGTCGCCCGGCGTCGCGGCGCTGCTTCGATCGCTCTGGCGCATCATGCCGACGATCAGGCGGAGACGGTTCTGCTGCATCTGCTTCGCGGAAGCGGCTCGGGCGGGTTGTCCGGCATGCGCCGGGTACGCGAACAGGAAGGCGCGCGGTTGGTGAGACCGCTGCTGCGTTTTTCGAAAGAGAAGCTGGTTTCTTTTTGCGACCGGGAAGGCATTCGGTATGTCGTCGACAGCAGCAATGCCCACACGGATTACGCGCGCAACCGGCTTCGGCTGGAGACGCTGCCCGAACTGCAAACCTATAACGGACGTTTGGTCGAGGCCTTGAACCGTTTGGCCGATACGCTCGCTTCGGAGGACGATTATCTTCGGGAACAGACCGATCTGGCTTTCGGGAAATGCTGTTCGTCCGATGAACGAGGTACCGAGCTTGATACGGCGGCCTTTGCGGCGCTCCCGTTCGCTTTACAACGCAGGCTCGTTAAATTAATATTAAATTACCTGTCGGAACCGGGAGCGGAAACCGATTTTGCTAAGGTGGAACAAATCCGCCGAAAGCTGCTCTCTCCGGAAGATTCGACTTGGACGCTGGACCTCGGATACGGCCGGACCTGTACGCGCGAATATACTCGTGCGTTTTTCCGTCTTGGCAGACCTGAACCGGCGTTCTTACGAGCCGAAACGTTCGACAGGCAGCCGGGCATCCGAACTTTGCGGTTCGGAGAAAGTCTCGGGATGATTTTCAGGGAAGAGCAGGGAATTCCGGATTCGAGCGCGCTTAAGGCTCTGGACCGGGAGGAAGCCGCCTTCGACGCGGATCGTCTCGACTACCCGTTAACCGTTCGTTCGCGCCTTCCGGGAGACCGGATCGAGCTTCCGCGCGGAGCCGGCACGAAGAAAGTCAAAGATCTGCTGATCGACGAAAAAATCGCTCCGTCCGAGCGCGGCCTCATTCCGGTCGTATGCGACGCGCGGGGACAAGTTCTCTGGATCGCGGGCCTGCGTCGCTCCGATCATGCATGGGTGGACGCCCGGAGCGATAAGATTCTATATATTCGGATAGATCGGGCTCTTTGTTGACGGTTTTGGGTTATTAAGATAGAAGAACATTCAGAATTGTAGGAGGGGCAAGCACGTTGCAAAACGACATTCAAGAAGTGCTGATCAGCGAGGAAGAACTGCAAAACAAGATTAAGGAATTGGGCGAGGTGCTGAGCGCCGAATACGAAGGCCGCGATCCGCTCGTCATCTGCGTGCTCAAAGGCGCGTTCATCTTCATGGCGGACTTGGTCAAACGCATCACGGTGCCGATCGAACTGGATTTCATGGCGGTATCGAGCTACGGGGCGGCCACGAAATCTTCGGGCGTCGTCAAGATCATCAAAGACTTGGACAACACGGTGGAAGGTCGGGACGTATTGATCGTGGAAGACATCATCGACAGCGGCTTGACGCTCAGTCATCTGATCGAGCTGCTGAAGAACCGCAATGCCAAGAGCGTGAAGGTTGTCACGCTGTTCGACAAACCTTCGGGCCGTTCGGTCGACATGGAAGCCGATTATACCGGATTCGTGCTGCCGGACGCTTTCGTCGTCGGTTACGGATTGGACTATGCCGAGCATTACCGCAACCTGCCGTATATCGGCGTGCTTAAGCCGGAAGTGTACACGAACTGATTCGGCGGCCGGACTCCGAACGGGCTTTCTGCCCGGGCGGAAAAGCCGGACCGTTCGGGCGGGACCGAAGCCGGATTTTCGGCCGGACGATCCCGCGATTGTTTCCTTCGGGAAAAGATTGCTGTCCGATCGCGAACTCGACCTCGAACATGCCTGATGCTGCGGGGTTCCGAATTTGTGATGTGCGAACCGACTATGTTAAAATAACTTCAGTGTCTTGAGAGGAGGTTGGGGATGAATCGGTTCATCCGGAATTCTGGCTTTTATTTAATTCTTTTTCTTGTCGTGGTAGGCATTATTCAATTCTTGAACGGCGGCCGGGATACGGCCCAAGCTCCAAGATACGACGAACTGGTCCAGCAGGTTGAAGCGAATAACGTGGAGAAAGCCACGTTCCAATTCGACAACTATGCGTATTTGGTGACCGGTACGTATAAGGACCCCGTAGAAAAAGACGGTCCCAAAACGTTCTCGACGTATATTCCTTCCACCGAACAGGTGGTTAACGATCTTACGGCTCAAATGAAGCAAAACGGGGTGCAGGTCTCGTGGAAACCGATGCAGGGAACCAGCATCTGGGTCACGCTGCTGACTTCGTTCATTCCGCTCATTCTGATGTTCGTCTTGTTCTTCTTCCTCTTTAACCAAGCCCAAGGCGGCGGCGGTAAAGTGATGAACTTCGGCAAAAGCCGCGCGCGGCTCTATAACGAAGAGAAGAAGAAAGTCACCTTCAACGACGTTGCGGGTGCCGACGAAGAGAAGCAAGAGCTGGTCGAAGTCGTGGAATTCCTCAAAGATCCGCGCAAATTCGCGGCGCTGGGCGCACGGATTCCGAAAGGCGTCCTGCTCGTAGGCCCTCCGGGTACCGGTAAAACCTTGCTGGCCCGCGCGGTAGCCGGCGAAGCGGGCGTAGCCTTCTTCAGCATCTCCGGTTCCGACTTCGTCGAAATGTTCGTCGGCGTCGGCGCATCCCGGGTTCGCGACTTGTTCGAGAACGCGAAGAAGAATTCGCCTTGTATCATCTTCATCGACGAAATCGACGCCGTCGGTCGTCAACGGGGCGCGGGCCTCGGCGGCGGACACGACGAACGCGAGCAGACGCTCAACCAATTGCTCGTCGAGATGGACGGCTTCGGCGAAAACGAAGGCATTATCATCATCGCGGCGACCAACCGCGCGGATATTCTCGACCCGGCCCTGCTGCGCCCGGGACGCTTCGACCGTCAGATTACGGTCGACCGTCCGGACGTCAAGGGACGCGAAGCGGTGCTGCACGTTCACGCGCGCAACAAGCCGCTGACCAAAGACGTTCAGCTCGACAAGATCGCGAAGCGCACGACCGGCTTCTCCGGAGCGGATCTTCAGAACCTGCTGAACGAAGCGGCTCTGATCGCGGCTCGCCGCGACCGCAAAGATATCTCGATGAAAGAAATCGACGAAGCGATCGACCGCGTCATCGTCGGTACCGAGAAGAAGAGCCGCGTCATCAGCGAACGCGAGAAACGCATCGTGGCTTACCACGAAGCGGGTCACACGATCGTCGGCTACTTCCTCGAACATGCCGATATGGTGCATAAGGTTACGATCATTCCGCGCGGACGCGCGGGCGGATACGTCATCATGCTGCCGAAGGAAGACCGCATGCTCGTCACCAAGCAGGAACTGCTCGACCGCGTAACCGGCCTCTTGGGCGGACGCGTATCCGAGGAACTGTTTATCGGCGAGATCGGCACCGGCGCTTACAGCGACTTCCAACAAGCGACCGGCATCGTGCGCAGCATGATCATGGAATACGGCATGAGCGAGAAGCTCGGTCCGATGCAGTTCGGTACCGGTCAAGGCCAAGTCTTCTTGGGACGCGACCTCGGACACGAGCCGAATTACAGCGATGCCGTAGCGCACGAGATCGATCAGGAAATGCAGCGCTTCATCAACGAATCGTACGAGAGAGCCCGTCAGGTTCTTACCGATCACGCCAAAGAAGTGCATCTGATCGCCAATACGCTGCTTGAAGTCGAGACGCTGGAGATCGATCAGATCCGCAACCTGATCGAATACGGTTCGCTCGAAGCTCCGGCCGGCGGCAAGACGAACGCGCCGGAAGGCGAAGGTTCCGAACCGGCTTCCGAGCCGACGTTCGACAGCATCGGCCAAACGAACGTGCGTCTGGACGAGTCCGATCCTGTGGATCTCGGCAAAGACGGCGATATCCCGAACGATCCGATGAGCAAGCGCGGAGATTCCGGCGGCGGAACGACTCAATCCTAAACGGATTGAAGCTCGCGCCCCGAGATCGTCGGACCACCTCTTCTCAAGCTAATGAGTTGACCGCATTTTAAGCGGTCAGCGTGCTGGTTTGTTCGACACGGTCGAGACCGGAAAACGATTTTTCGTTTTCCGGTCTTTTGTTATAAGCAAGAAGATCCGCGAAGTAGTGTCCGTTTTTGCGGATAGTGGTACAATGCAGAAGGCGGTCGAAAGGGCCGGGCAGTCGGAGATTCTCGAAGCGGCTGCAAAGGAGGATAACAACGGCGTGATTCTTGTGGTGGATATCGGGAATACCAATATTGTGCTGGGCATGTACGAAGGGGAAACGCTTCTGCATCATTTTCGAATCAGCACCAATCGGCAGGCGACAAGCGACGAATACGGGGTAATGATCTATAATCTGTTTCGTATGTCCCATGTGGATGCCGAGAAGATCGAAGGCGTCATGATCTCTTCCGTCGTGCCTCCGATCGTCAGCGTTATCGAGCAGATGTGCCGCACGTACTTGAAGAAGACGCCTCTGGTCGTCGGACCCGGCATCAAGACGGGGCTGAATCTGCGTTACGAAAATCCGAGAGAGATCGGAGCCGATCGGATCGTCAATGCCGTCGCGGCCGTCGAGCTGTACGGAGGTCCGCTGGTCGTCGTCGATTTCGGCACGGCGACGACGTTCGATTGCATCGACGCGCAAGGGAATTATCTGGGCGGAGCGATCGTTCCCGGTATCGGAATCTCGACCGAAGCGCTGTACCAACGGGCTTCGAAGCTGCCGCGCATCGAACTCGAGAAACCGAAGAAAGTGATCGGGCGCAATACCGTTCATGCCATGCAGGCCGGGATCATCTACGGGTACGCGGGACAGGTAGACGGCATCGTCAAGCGAATCCGTCTGGAAATGGATACCGATTTGAAAGTCGTGGCGACCGGAGGCCTCGCGCCGCTGATCTGCGCGGAGACGGAATCGGTGCAAGAGGTCAATCCGCTGCTGACGCTCGAAGGACTGCGTTTGATTTACGAGCGAAATCGTTTCGGTCGTGCTTAAGCGCAAGAGCGGCAAGCGAATAAGAAGCAAACGATAAACGGAAGCCCGAACATCCAAATAGATACGGACCGAAAGCGCGCCGAGAAGCGCGCGAATATCGGCCGGAAGCGGAGGAATCGACTCATGGAAAATCAAGAGCATCATCACAACGAACACGTTCATGCCGAACATACGGAAGAACGCGATTATCTGGTCAGAGGCACGGCGCTCGAAGGCAAAGTCCGCGCGTTCGCGGTGCGCAGCACGAAGTTGGTCGAAGAACTGCGTCAAAGACATGACACGTATCCGACGGCGACGGCCGCATTGGGACGTACGTTGACGACGGCGGCCATGATGGGCGCGATGCTCAAAGGCGAAGAGAAGCTCACGATTCAAGTCAAAGGCAATGGACCGCTCGGCCAGATCGTAGCCGATGCCAACGCGAAAGGCGAAGTACGCGGTTACGTGGATCATCCGCATGTCCATCTGCCGAGCAACGCGATGGGCAAACTGGACGTGGCCGGAGCCGTGGGCACCGAAGGTTTCTTGTACGTCATCAAAGACCTGGGCTTGAAAGAACCGTATCGCGGCAGCGTTCCGATCGTCTCGGGCGAGCTGGGCGACGACTTCACCTACTACTTCGCGGCATCCGAACAAACGCCTTCCGCGGTCGGACTCGGCGTGCTGGTCGCGCCGGACAATTCGGTTATCAGCGCCGGCGGTCTGATCGTGCAGCTTCTGCCGGGCTTGTCCGACGACGAGATCGATGCCATCGAACGCGCGATCTCGACGCTGCCGCCGGTCTCGGCGCTGATCGATCAAGGGCTGTCGCCCGAAGAGTTGATCAAGTGGGTGCTCCCGGACGTGCAGATTCAAGAAACGATGGATATCGTGTTCCGCTGCGAATGCTCGCGCGAGCGCGTGGAGCGGACGCTGATCAGTCTGGGCTACGACGAGATTCAAGCGATTATCGAAGAGCAGGGCGTGGCCGAAGTCGTCTGCCATTTCTGCAACGAGGCTTATCAGTTCGAACGCGAAGATCTGGAACATATTTTGGAACAGACTCGCAAATAAGAAGCGCAGTCAGATAAGAAGCACAGCAAAAAAGCCGCTTTCCGGTAGGCAGCGTCACGAGGCAGAAGCCTCTGGATCGACCTGTCGGAAAGGGCTTTTTCGTTTATCGTTCGAATATTTAACGGCTTTTGTCGGAGCAGCGCCGGCGACGGTCAGATCACCGTGCTGTTGCTGGCTTTGTCGTCCTTGCTTCTTCCCATCGATTGCAGCTGATTCATCAACTTGCCGCGCGAATCCTTGTTCCGCAGCAGATAAGCGGCTCCCAGACCTACAGCGACTCCAAGCAGTGTGTTTTTCCGTTTCATGATGTCGTCCTCCTTCATAATGTACGGATAAATTACCTTTAGGGTTGATAACGGTTGAGCTTATTTTCAAATTACCCGATCTCCGAAATCCGAAACGGGTCGGGCAAGATCGACGTTCGCCCGACCGCGCCGGTTTCGCTGCTCAATATCGCGGTTCGCGCGCGCTCCGCGTTCGTTGACAGCAGGCGTAGGGATTTGCTAAGATAAAGGAAGTTAAAAACCTACTTTTCTACTCGGATTAAGTGAGCAACGGCGCTTGTTCGGCAGCGGACCGCAGACGTCGCTCGGCTAATCTTGCGGCTCGTACGGTAAGCAGCGCCGGTGCCGCTTTTCCTTTTCTGGCGACGCGCCCGACGGACGGAACCACTCGCTCGTTACGGACGCATACGCCGCAGTTTACCCACTTCCGAAGGAGGATTTACCATGGCCAAAGTCGTTAACAGCATCACCGATCTGATCGGAGGCACGCCGCTCGTCCGTTTGAACCGAATCGTGCCGGAAGGCAGCGCGGAGATTTACGTCAAATTGGAATACCAGAATCCGGGCGCGAGCGTCAAGGACCGGATCGCGATCAGCATGGTCGAAGCCGCTGAAGCGGACGGACGTCTGAAGCCGGGCGGTACGATCATCGAAGCGACAAGCGGCAACACGGGCATCGGCTTGGCCATGGTCGCGGCGGCAAAAGGATACAAGTCGGTTATCGTCATGCCGGAAACGATGAGCTTGGAACGCCGCAACCTGCTGCGCGCCTACGGAGCGGAACTGGTACTGACGCCGGGAGCGGAAGGCATGAACGGCGCGGTACGCAAAGCGGAAGAACTGCTCAAAGAAAATCCGGACTACTTCATGGCCGAACAGTTCAAGAACGAAGCGAACGTGAAGATCCATCGCGAAACGACGGGGCCGGAGATCGTCGAAGCGATTCAATCGATCGGCGGTTCGCTGGACGCTTTCGTTGCGGGTATCGGTACGGGCGGCACGATCTCCGGAGCGGGCGAAGTGCTCAAGTCCAATTTCCCGGAAGTGAAAATCTATGCGGTCGAACCGGCGGCTTCCCCGATTCTGGCCGGCGGCAAACCGGGTCCGCATAAGATCCAAGGCATCGGCGCGAACTTCGTTCCGGAGATCCTAAACCAGAACATCTATGACGAGATCATCCATGTCGAGAACGACGAAGCGTTCGAGACGGCTCGCGCGGTCGCCAAAGAAGAAGGCATTCTGTCCGGCATCTCTTCGGGCGCGGCGGTCTTCGCGGCTCTCAAGATCGCCAAAGACCTCGGTCCGGGCAAACGCATCGTCGTGATCGTGCCGAGCAACGGCGAACGTTACCTCAGCACGCCGCTTTACAACTTCGAATCTTAATCGTCGATCTTGCGATCGAACCGAACTTCGAACAGCCCCCTCCCGTGCAATCGCATCGGCGGGGGCTTTTTGCGCGTCAGACGCCGGAGGCGGAAAACACGGACGGAGAATGGCATGGTTTGGACGGACTCGGCGGTTTTATCTGTTTCCCGTCTATTTTTGCGCTATCCGATTGAAAAGCTACAGCGTATAATGGACAAAAATCGATACTGAAAATTTGAAAGGTTACGTTGTCCAAAATCGCGGCGCAAAGCGTATACGGCCTGACGAAGCGGGGGTCCGTCATTCGAACGGACGCGCTTCGCGGGAGCCGGGCGACGTGCCCGAGCAGGCGGGAAGGAGTGCGGCAGCTTGAGCGAAATATTAACATCCCGCGCGCAGTGGGCGCAGTGGGCGGAACCGGAGAACGGGCAGAAGCATACCCGTTTTCCTTATATTCTGCGCGATCGTTTGGAGAGGCGGCCGGAATCTTGGCTTCAAGCTTGGAAGGAAGCTTCGCCGTACGCTTTCGTGTTGGAGAGCGGCAAAGAAGGCCGCTACACGTTTCTCGGCTTGGAAGCCGAATCGGTGATTCGCGGAACCGGCGGAGAAGGATCGGTGACGGACTTCGCGGGAGCAGCCGGCGAAGCGGGGCAGGGCGCGGCTTATGCCCGCGCGGAACGCGAACAGGCGGCAGGTTCGAACGGCGATTCGCATGAATCGCCGTCGGGAGCGGGCGAAGCCGCTTCGATCAGGCACGGCGCCGAGCGGCGGTTCGAAGCTTCGCCGCTCGACGCTCTTCGCGGCTGGATGGAGCCGCACCGGGCGCCCCGCGTTCCCGGCGCGCCGAAGTTCTGCGGCGGCGCGGTGGGCTTTCTCGCGTACGATGTCGCGCGTTCGCTGGAGAGGCTGCCGGCGCTGGCCGACGACGATCTGGCCAAGGACGGGCTGCCGGATTACGCCTTCATGCGGCTAAGGCGCCTGTGGATACTGGATCATCAGGAGCAGACGGTGTACTGCTCGGTGTCCGTACCGGCCGGCGAGTTCGCGCCGGGGGCTGACGGTTCGCAAGAGGCGCAGGCGGCTTCGCGCGCCGGAGCGGGGCTGGACGCGGCTTATGCGCAGGCCGCGGAAGAAGCGCGGCGCATGCTTGCGCGCTGGCGGGAGTTCGAGCGCGCCGCGCTGCCTTGGAGCCGGGAGCGGCAGGGCGAGATCGCGGCCGAAGCGGAAGAACATATGGCCGGACGCAGCGACGTGGACGGTTTCGCCACGGCGTTCGGGCAGGAAGCTTTCGAAGATGCCGTGCGCAGCATCCAAGAATATATTCGCAGCGGCGACGTGTTTCAGGTCAATCTGTCGCTGCGCAAGCAGCGGAAACTGACCGCGCCGCCGGAAGAGATCTACGAATGGATGCGCCTCGTGAATCCTTCGCCGTATATGGGCTTCCTGCGTTTTCCGGATTTTCAGTTGGTGTCCGGTTCTCCGGAACTGCTCGTTCGGCTCGAAGACGGCCGATTGGCCGCGCGTCCGATCGCCGGAACGCGCAGACGGGGCGCGAACGGCGAAGAAGACCGGCGCATGGCCGAAGAACTGACGGGCAGCGACAAAGAACGGGCCGAGCATATCATGCTGGTCGATCTTCAGCGCAACGACTTGGGACGGGTCGCCGCTTACGGTTCCGTTACCGTGCCGGAACTGATGACCATCGAGCGCTACGCGCACGTCATGCATTTGGTCTCTCAAGTCGAAGCCGATCTCGCGCCCGGCAAATCCGCGTACGACGTGATCGCCGGCGTATTTCCCGGCGGAACGATCACCGGCGCGCCGAAGGTACGCACCATGCAGATCGTCGAAGAGCTGGAACCGGTGCGCCGAGGGCCTTATACCGGCTCGATGGGCTGGATCGACTACGGCGGGAATATGGAATTGAACATTATTATCCGTACCCTCGTCGTGCAAAGCGGCGTCGGTCATATGCAGGCGGGAGCGGGAATCGTCATCGATTCCGACCCGTATCGGGAGTATCGGGAATGCCATAACAAAGCCCGCTCCGTAGGCCGTGCCGTCTGGTGCGCGGAGCGTGCCGCGGCTTCTGCCGCCGAGCAAGCGGAGGAGGGAAAAACCTATTGATTCTGGTCATCGACAACTATGATTCGTTTACCTATAATCTGGTGCAGTATCTGGGCGAGCTCGGCGAAGAAGTGATCGTGCGGCGCAACGACGAGATCGACCTCGAACAGATCCGGGAACTGGCACCCGATCATCTGCTGTTGTCTCCGGGCCCATGCACGCCGAACGAAGCGGGAATCACCCTTGACGTCATTCGAACGTTCAAAAGCGAAATCCCGATTCTCGGCGTCTGTCTGGGCCATCAGGCGATCGGCCAAGCTTTCGGCGGCCGCGTCGTTCGCGCGCAGCGCTTGATGCACGGCAAGACTTCGCCGGTGCTGCACGACGGAACGTCCGTATTCGAAGAACTGCCTTCGCCGTTGACGGCGGCGCGTTACCACTCCTTGATCGTCGAGCGGGACAGTCTGCCCGACTGCTTGGAGATCACGGCTTGGACGGCCGAAGGCGAGATTATGGGACTGCGCCATCGGGAGTATCCGATCGAAGGCGTGCAGTTCCATCCGGAATCGATCGTGACCGAATACGGTCACCGAATGCTGGCTCGCTTCTTGAGTCGCGGCCGTGAAGTCTACGCGGCGGAGGCGCGGTCATGACCGGCCGCGCTTCCGAAGCCGAAGCGCCGCGCCCTGCGGGCGGCTATCTCGGCTTGGACGGCGAGATCGTGGAACAAGCCCGCGCCGTCGTGTCCGTGATGGATCACGGACTGATGTACGGCATGGGCCTGTTCGAGACCTTCCGCACGTACGGCGGCGAACCGTTCCTTTTGGACCGACATCTGGAACGGATGGCCCGCGGCGCGCGGGAGCTCGGGATCGCGTACGATCTCGATCCCGCCGCGCTTCGCGCGGAGATCGCCGCTCTGCTGGCGGCGAACGGCCTCGCCGACGGCTATGTCCGCTTGACGCTGACCGCCGGCGAAGGCGAGCTGGGCCTGCCGGCCGGACTTTACGAGCGGCCGCGCCGCATCGTCTACGTCAAGGCCGTCCCGGAACCGCCGGCCTTCTGGCATACCGAAGGGCGCGCGCTTCAGGTGCTGCGCACCCGCCGCAACACGCCCGAAGGCGCGGAGCGTCTGAAATCGCTCCACTATATGAACGGCATCCTCGGCCGCCGCGAACTCGGCGGCATTCCCGGGGCGGCCGGCGCCGAAGGGCTCATGCTGACCCGGGAAGGTTTCGTCGCCGAAGGCATCGTCAGCAATCTCTTTTTCGCAGCCGGAGGCAGGCTGCATACGCCGTCCGTCGAGACGGGCATCCTGCCCGGCATCACCCGCGCCTTCGTGTTGGAACTGGCGGAGCGCGCCGGCATTCCGACCGAAGAAGGGTTCTATACGCCGGAAGACTTGCAGCGGGCGGACGAGATTTTCCTGACCGGATCGGTCCAAGAGATCGTTCCGGTTCGCCTGCTGCGGCAGCCGGACGGAACGGAGCAGGTTATAGGCGAAGGCCGTCCCGGACCGCTGACCGCCGCTTTGATCTTAGACTACCGCCATTACACGAGAGAAACGGAGAACTGAACCATGAAGCCAACCCTTCATATTCGGCATTACGCTTGGGGAGACGTCCGCCTCGATCTGGGGCGGGCGACTCGAATTATGGGGATTCTGAACACGACGCCCGATTCGTTCTCGGACGGAGGCCGTTATATCGACGCGGATTCCGCGGTGCGCCATGCGCGCGAGATGGTATTGGCCGGAGCCGATCTGATCGATATCGGAGGCGAATCGACGCGTCCGGGAGCCGATCCGGTCTCGCTCGACGAAGAGTTGTCGCGCGTCATTCCGGTCATCGAAGCGCTGCGGCGCGAACTGCCCGGCATTCCGATCTCCGTCGATACATACAAAGCCGAAGTCGCCCGGCTGTCGCTGGCGGCCGGCGCGCATATCATCAACGACGTATGGGGCTGCAAAGCGGATACCCGCATGGCCGAGGTCGCCGCCGAAGCCGGGTGTCCGGTCGTTTTGACGCATAATCGGCCGGACTCGAACTACACGGATCTGCTTGCCGACGTCGCCGCCGATCTGATGGAGAGCGTGCAGATCGCGCGCGCCGCCGGAGTCAAAGACGAACATATCATTCTCGATCCGGGCATCGGCTTCGCCAAGAACGGCGAGGAGAATCTTCGGCTCATGACGCAGTTGGACCGCTTGGTCGAACTCGGTTTCCCGGTGCTGCTCGGGACTTCGCGCAAGCGTTTTATCCGCGAAGTGCTCGATCTTCCGGTAAACGAAGTCACGGAAGGCACGGCGGCGACCGTCGCTTTCGGCATCGCCGAAGGCTGCCAGATCGTGCGCGTGCACGACGTCGCTTCGATCAAACGCACCGTCGCCATGTGCGACGCGATGCTGTACGCGGAACCGGGCCGTTCTTATACGGCGCTGATGTAATCTTTTCGCTGTTTGCCGAAAAACGCGTTCGATCGGATGCATCGGCAGCCGCAACCGACACTGGTCAACCTATCGGCCGGCTGCCTGCCCCGCGCGGCGGCCGGACTTTTAATCAAAAGGCGGAATCTAAGTTATGGACAAAATGATCATCTCGCGCATGGAGTATTACGGACGCCACGGCGTATTCGAAGAAGAACGCCGGTTGGGTCAGCGGTTCTATGTGGGATTGGAATTGGAAATGGATTTGTCGGCCGCGGGCCTGACCGACGATCTCGAGCAGGCCGTCAATTATGCCGAAGTGCACGAGACGGTCAAAAGCGTGGTCGAAGGCGAGTCCGTTCGATTGATCGAAGCGCTGGCCGAGCGTATTGCATCCGCGGTGCTCGGCACGTATACTAGGGTGGACGCGGCGACGGTACGCGTAACCAAGCCGCATCCTCCGTTCGATATTCATTTCGAAGGCGTAACGGTGGAGATTCGGCGAAGCAGAAAGAGAGACCTTACATGACTCCGGACATGACTTCGAATTCAACCTCTGAGCGATCAGAGGCTTATATTGCTTTAGGGGCCAATCTCGGCCGGCGCGAAGAGACGCTGCGCGAAGCGCTGCGGATGTTGAACGCCCATGCGGAGATCGAAGTGCTGCGCGTTTCCGACTTATACGAGACCGATCCGGTCGGTTACGCGGATCAGCCGCCTTTTCTGAATATGGCCGCGGCCGTAGGCACGTCGCTTGCTCCGCATAAGCTGCTCGAAGCGATGCAGGATATCGAAGATCGGCTCGGCCGGGTAAGAGACATTCGTTTCGGTCCGCGCACGGCCGATCTGGACCTGCTCTGGATGGAAGGGCTGACGATCGCCAGCGAAGCTTTGACGCTGCCGCATCCGCGGATGCACGAACGCTTCTTCGTCTTGATCCCGCTGGCCGATATCGTGCCGGAACAAGAACCTTCGGGTCTTCGGACGCTGGTAGACGATTCGTTGATCGAATTGGGCGAAGCTTCGGGCATCGTTCGTTTCGGTCCTCCGTTGTTCCCTTGACCCGCCGCAAACATCCCGCGTCCTGCGCTTGCGGCTCCATGCCGGGCTTCGGCGCGATACTTTTCACATCCAAGAGGTGATTTTTCCATGCTGAAGATCGGCAATATCGAATTGAAAAACCGCGTGGTGCTGGCTCCGATGGCCGGCGTCTGCAATCCCGCTTTCCGCCTGATCGCCAAAGAGTTCGGCACGGGTTTGGTCTGCGCCGAGATGGTCAGCGACAAAGCCATTCTTCACGGCAACAAGCGCACGCGCGAGATGCTGTTCGTCGACGAACGCGAGAAACCGCTCAGCCTGCAAATTTTCGGCGGCAATCGGGAATCGTTGGTCGAAGCGGCCAAAGTGGTGGATCAGGAGACCAACGCCGACATTATCGACATCAACATGGGCTGCCCGGTTCCCAAAGTCACGAAATGCGACGCCGGCGCCCGTTGGCTGCTGAACCCCGACAAGATCTACGAGATGGTGTCCGCAGTGACCGCCGCCGTGCAGAAGCCGGTCACCGTCAAGATGCGCATCGGTTGGGACAGCGAACATATCTTTATCGAGCAGAACGCCAAAGCCGCCGAAGCGGCGGGCGCGAGCGCGATCAGCGTGCACGGACGTACCCGCGAACAGCTCTATACCGGCACCGCCGATTGGAGCTGGATCAAGCTGGCCAAAGAATCGGTCAAGATTCCGGTCATCGGCAACGGCGACGTCGCCACGCCGGAAGACGCGCAGCGCATGCTCGATACGACCGGCTGCGACGGCGTCATGATCGGACGCGGCGCGCTCGGCAATCCGTGGATGCTGTACAGCACGATTCATTATCTGGAGACCGGCGAGCTCGTGGAAGATCCGTCGCCGGAAGAGAAGATCCGGATCGCGGTGCTGCATATGGACCGCTTGATCGCGCTTCGCGGCGAAGACGTGGCGGTGCGCGAGATGCGCAAGCACTTGGCCTGGTATCTCAAAGGACTCAAAGGTTCGGCGCGAATCAAAGATACCATTATGGAAGGAACGCGCCGCGACGAGATGGTGCGCATTCTGGACGATTACATTGCGAATCTGCCGCAGTACGCCGCCGCCGAAGCCTGATTGCTCCCCGTGGAACATTTTTCGTGTTAATTCGCAGGATTTCGACGAAAAAGAGGCCGTTTAGACGGCCCTTTTTCTTCCAAATAAAACGTTTACAATCGGGCAAGGAAACGCATTGACTTTTCGTAAGGCTTAACCTATAATTTGTCAGTATAAAATTCGCCTCAGCAGCATAAATTCCAAAATGCGGAATATTCACGCTTTGCCTGGATGCGGCATAAGATAGACGCGAACGGTGCCCGGTTGTTTGTCTCGGGCAGTCTTTAACAAGATAAGCGGATTGCGCGCCACGTTCTTGGAGATATAACGGCTTTGGCTCTGGCCGCACGTCACTATATTTCTTAAAACGAGAAGCGGAACACGTCTATTGCGTTTAAGGCGTGGTCGTTTCTATTTTGCCGTTGCCGTCTTTACAGGGATTTCGTAATTAACCGGATGTGAGAGTGCGAAAATCTACTATTCACATGACAGGAGAATCGGTACAGATGAGCGATAAAGAGGTCATTCTCACCCAGGACGGGCTGAAGAAGCTGGAAGACGAGCTGGAGAACCTGAAATCCGTGAAGCGCCGCGAAGTCGCGGAGCGGATCAAAGTCGCGATCGGCTACGGAGATATCAGCGAGAACTCCGAGTACGAAGACGCCAAGAACGAACAAGCCTTCATCGAAGGCCGCATTATCACGTTGGAGAAAATGCTGCGCAACGCGCGGATCATCAACAGCGACGATATCGGTACGGATGCCGTAAGCGTAGGTTCGACGGTATTGGTCAAAGATCTGGAATTCGGCGACGAAGTCGAATACACGATCGTCGGCTCGGCGGAGTCGAATCCGTTGGAATACCGCATTTCCAACGAGAGTCCGGTAGGCAGCGCGCTGCTCGGCAAGTCCAAAGGAGCGACGGTCGACGTGAACGTTCCGGCCGGCGTCATGCAATACAAAATTCTCGACATCAAAAAATAAAAGCAGGCTATAGGCTTCCTGCTGCCTCTTCGATCTTCTTCGGAGCGGCAGCGGAAGCTTTTTTATGTCCGAATACGCGCCCGGTGCGGTTTTCTTCGGCAAACAGACGGGTTTCGCGGTTGACGAACCGGACGGATTGGAACGATAATATAGGTTGACGATAAGCGGGGCCGGCACGGCAAGACAACGCAGGCGATCGCCAAGGACAGGAGCTGAAACACACGTGTCTGAAGAAAATACAAACCAGGAAAACCAGGAAATCGAATTGAGCGAACTGCTCAAGGTACGCCGGGAGAAACTGGGTGAACTGAAAGAGCTGGGCATCGATCCGTTCGGCGCCAAGTTCGAGCGTAACGAAACGGCCAAGGGCATCCTTGCCAAATACGATACGATGGACAAAGAAGAGCTGGAAGAGAAAGCGATCGAAGTGACATTGGCGGGTCGCATCATGGCCAAACGGGCTATGGGCAAAGCCAGCTTCGCGCATATTCAAGATCTGACCGGCCGTATTCAATTATATGTACGCAAAGACAGCGTTCCGGAAGAACAGTACGATGCCTTTACCATTCTCGACCTCGGCGATATCGTCGGCGTGCGCGGAACGGTATTCAAGACGAAGACCGGCGAGACGACGGTCAAAGTCGCGGAACTTACGGTTCTGACCAAGTCGCTGCAGCCGCTGCCGGACAAATATCACGGTCTCAAAGACGTCGAGCTGCGCTACCGCCAACGTTACGTCGATATGATCGTGAATCCCGAAGTGCAGCAGACGTTCATTTTGCGTTCGAAGATCATTCAATCGATGCGCCGTTATCTGGATTCGCTCGGCTATCTCGAAGTCGAGACGCCGACGCTGCATTCCATCGCGGGCGGCGCTGCCGCGCGTCCGTTCATCACGCACCATAACGCGCTCGATATGGAGCTCTACATGCGGATCGCGATCGAGCTGCATCTGAAGCGCCTGATCGTGGGCGGTCTGGAGAAAGTCTACGAGATCGGCCGCGTCTATCGCAACGAAGGCACGTCGACTCGCCACAACCCGGAATTCACGATGATCGAGCTGTACGAAGCCTATGCCGACTACAAAGATATCATGAGTCTGGTCGAGAACATGGTGTCGCATATCGCGCAGGAAGTCCTCGGTACGACGACAATCGAGTATCAAGGACAGCAAATCGATCTCGCGCCGCAGTGGCGTAGAGTATCGATGGTCGACGCGGTCAAGGAAGTAACGGGCGTGGACTTCGGCGTTCGGATGACCGACGAAGAAGCGCACGCGCTGGCGAAGGAGCATAAAGTTCCGGTCGAGAAGCATATGACGTTCGGCCACATCCTGAACGCCTTCTTCGAGCAGTTCGTCGAAGAAACGCTGATTCAGCCGACCTTCGTGACGGGACACCCGCTCGAGATCTCTCCGCTTGCCAAAAAGAACGAGCAGGACCCGCGCTTTACCGACCGGTTCGAGCTGTTCATCGTGGCGCGCGAGCATGCGAACGCGTTCAGCGAGCTGAACGACCCGATCGATCAACGCGAACGTTTCGAAGCCCAACTTCAGGAGAAAGAGCAGGGCAACGACGAAGCGCACGAGATGGACGAAGACTTCATTCGCGCGCTGGAGTTCGGCATGCCGCCTACGGGCGGTCTGGGGATCGGCATCGACCGTCTGGTCATGCTGCTGACCGACGCTCCGTCGATCCGCGACGTGCTGCTGTTCCCGCATATGCGGAATCTGTAGAACGTCCGAGTCTTTTCGGGATAGACAAAAGAGAAGGTGCATTTCGCACCTTCTCTTTTTTTTGCTGCTTCTGCGTCATTCGAATTCCGAGCCGTTCCGTTCATTTTCGATAAAGTTCCTCCAAATACTGATCAAGCAGTCGTTCCATGTATTCCGGCGTCATGCGTTCGGGATAGAGCAGCCCGTGCAGCGCGATCCCGTCGACGAATACCTGCATGCGCCGTCCTTCTTCCTCGGCGTCCAGCTCTTTTCTCACCAACCCCTGCTCCGCCAGAGCGGCGACGGTGCGGATCATTCCTTGATTCATTTCTTCGTATACGCGGTTGGCCAGATCATGCAGCGCGGCATCCCAGATCGACCTCGACATGAAGGCAAGCCAGACTTCCATCTCGGAACGCTTTTCTTCATTGAGAGGAAGCAGCTCCCGCATCATGTCTCGAACGACTTCCGGCATGGGGCGGTCGAAAGATAACGCGGCGATTCGTGCATTGGCCCTTTCGGAGACCAAATTCATGGAGAACAGAAACAGCTCGGATTGCGTGGAAAAGTAATGACGCATCGACCCCGGCGAGATGCCGGCCTCCTGAGCGACGTTGCGCACCGAAGCGTTTTCGATCCCGGATTGTCGGATGACTCTCCAAGCGGCTTCGGCGACTTTGATTTTTTGTTGTTCGTGATCGACGATTTTTGGCATATCTCGATTATAGCACGGTCGTACTTTTAAAGGTTTTCTTTTTGGTACAGTTGTGTTAACATGACCTATATAATACGAGTGTATTAAAAAGGAGGGGTCGAATTGATCGGTTGGTTAATCGTCATATGCGAAGTCGGATTCTGGGTGATCGTGCTGGCGGGATTGATGACGCGATATGTATGGAAGAAGAAAAAAGCGGGAGCCGTACTGCTTCTATTGACGCCCGTCGTCGACCTGGTCTTATTGGGCGCCACCGTTCTGGATATTCGTCAGGGTACCGAAGCCAATTTCATGCATGGTCTCGCTGCCGTCTATATCGGAGCCACCGTAGCGTTCGGACATCGGATGATCAAGTGGGCGGACGAAAGGTTCGCGTATCGTTTCGCTGGAGGGCCCGAACCCGTATCCCAACCCAGAACGGGCCGAGCGCACGCCGCGGCGCAAAGAAACGGGTGGTATAGACATTTGTTGGCTTGGGTCGTCGGCAGCGTTTTGTTGATCGGGATGATTCTATTGATCGGAGACGCGGAGAGATCGGAGGCGTTGAAGTCATGGATCGTTCGTTGGGCGTTCATACTCGGGATCGACTTCGTTATAAGCTTCAGCTATACGTTATGGCCGAGAAAGTCTAAAGAGATGGGGAAAGCATAAGCCGATATGCCAAAGCGTACGGGATACTGCGGATAAGCGATTATCGACGTCCGTTTTGGCGTGATCGAATAAGTTTGGAAAAAGTGCTTGCTTTCTTCATCTCAGCATGATATATTCTAGGAACGGCCTTGAGAGAGCGCCGGTGCAGTTCGAAAAAGCGAGCGAGTCGAAAAAGGAAATCGGATGAACGGTTCGAAAGAGCCTGAAAAAAGATTTCAAAAAAGACTTGCAAAACGAAAACGAACATGCTAATATATAAGAGTTGCTGCTGCGAGAAAAACTGAGCGGCGGAAACAAGAGAAACACAGTTTGCTCCTTGAAAACTGAACAGTAAGTGAGTCGCGATGATGAAGATTATCGTGAGAATATAGAGAATGAAAATTCTCGCCACGTTTTAAACGAGCACATGGTGCTTTCTTGATAAGCCGGCCTTCGGGTCGCAACTTTAATGGA
>NZ_NJDE01000022.1 GCF_002205895.1 Saccharibacillus sp. O23 | reverse complement strand
AAACTGTCTTCGGGTCTGCGGATCAACCGCGCGGCCGACGACGCGGCGGGCCTGTCGATCTCCGAAAAAATGCGCGGACAAATCCGCGGTCTGGAACAAGCGCAGCGCAACGTGCAGGACGGCATCTCGTTCGCGCAAACGGCTGAAGGCGCGATGAACGAAGTCAGCTCGATGCTCGGCCGCATGAAAGAACTGAACGTACAGAAAGAAAACGGAACGTACAGCACAAGCGACACAGCAAACATCGACTCCGAGTTGAAGGCGCTGGGTTCGCAGATCGACAGCATCATGACGAACACGAAATTCAACAACATTGCCATCACGTCCGACGTGAAGATCCAAGCTGACGATAACAGCTTCCAAATCACGATCAAAGGCGTAAGCACAAGCGGCTTCAAAAACTTGAACGCTTCTTCGAAGCTTTCGGCAATCAGCAGCGCAATCGAGAAGGTGGCAACGCAGCGTTCGAACCTCGGTGCGGTACAGAACCGTCTGGAATACACGTCGAACAACTTGGGAACGACAGTGGAAAACTTGACGGCATCCGAGTCGCGTATCCGCGATACCGACATGGCGAAAGAAATGGTCGCACTGTCGAAAAACAACATCTTGCTGCAAGCTTCGCAATCGATGCTGGCACAAGCGAACCAATCGCCGCAAGGCGTTCTGTCCCTGCTCCGTTAATCTCGATAAGCCTCTATTCGACCTCCGCTATAAGCGGGGGTCTTTTATTTTTTTATGCATATCGCATAAAGTTTTCGTCATATAGGCCGATATATAAAATAACAACTTCAACGATCATGAACGGCTTGCCCGAATAACAACAGTCAATAAGCGGAGGTTATACGTATGGATTCTACGATTTCTGCAAACAGCGGAGGAGGTCTTCCTCTCCCCAACCTGAAGAGTGCTCCGATTCAGCCAAAAGCTGCTACATCATCGGCGCAGTCCTCCGAACCGGCTGCCGCTCCGATCAGCATCCCGCAGATCAATGCTGCGCAGAAAAAAGCTGTAGAAGAGATTCAGGCTGCTATGGAAGCTGTTCAAGGACCGCAGAAAACCGTTCAGCTTTCGGTTCACGAGAAAACGCATTCGATCATGATTAAGGTCATGAATAAAGAAACCGGAGATGTCATCAGAGAAATACCTTCTGAAAAAATACTGGATGTCGTAGCGAAAATGATGGAACTTACAGGCATTCATATGGACAAAAAAGTATAAAAAGCAGGGAGGATACCTAGTATGGTCACAAGAATTACAGGCATGGCATCAGGCATGGATGTAGACTCCATGGTGAAAAAACTGATGAAAGCCGAAAGTGCTCCTCTCACCAAGATGAATCAGCAGAAGCAGCTCATGGAGTGGAAAAGAGAAAGTTACAGAGACACCAGTTCTAAGCTGGTTACGTTTTTACAAGATAAAATCAGTGCTTTGAGCACAGCCGCATCCTTAAATGCTCAAGTGGCCACTGTCAGCGGCAATACATCGGCCGTAACCGCAAGTGCTTCCTCTACGGCTAGCGGAATCATGGAAGTCACCGTAAACAGTCTGGCTAGTTCGTCTAGAGCGACGACAAAGAGCACTCCGACGGACTCATGGTCCAGTACTCCTGCGGATACAAAATTGAGTGCTATTGATCCTTCTCTGTCCGGTACGGTGCGTATCGGAAACTCGGATATCTCGATTGGCTCTGACGAGACCGTCGCTACGTTCATACAAAAAATCAATAGCGATAAAAATGCAGGGGTAACAGCGATTTACGATGCGACGAACGGAATATCTTTTACTTCCAAGAAGACCGGCGCCGATAACAGTCTCGCGTCTGTGGCATCGCCAAGCACGGCATTCGGCATAGATTCGAAAGTGGCTAGCGCATTCAAGCTCGACTTTACTCCCGGAACGAATGCAGAGGCGACGATCAACGGACTTAAAGTGACACAGGCTTCTAATACATTCGATGTAAACGGCGTGACTTTGACATTAAACTCTAAAACGCCGGCTGGCGAATCCACGAGAATCTCCGTAAACAAAGATACCGACAAAATTGTATCTGCCGTTCAAGACTTTGTTAATGCGTATAACGATATTCTTTCCTCGCTGAACAGCAAAGTCGGCGAAGAACGCTATAAAAAATATACGCCGCTGTCGACTGAAGAAAGAGCAGCCATGAGCGACGAGGAAGCAAAGCTCTGGAACGATAAAGCCAAAAGCGGTATGCTTAAAAACGATAGCATTTTACAGGACACGATCGCCAGCATGCGCACGGCAATCATTCAAGGCGTAGATATCGGCAGGAAAGACGCCGACGGAAACAACAAGCCTCTCACCATGGTAGAGCTCGGGATTACTACAGGAAACTATCAGACAAAAGGCAAGTTGTCGCTGGATACGGATAAACTTAAAGCAGCTTTGGAGAAAGATCCCGAAATCGTATCGACTTTCTTGGGCAAAAACTATACCAACTCATTCTCGGATACGAACTATACGACATCTGACGGCGTGTTGGCTAAGATGAGAAAGATTTCGACAACAGCCTTGAAACGCATGGCAGATACAGCGGGAACGTCGACTTCGAGCAAAGACATTACGGCTTCATTCATGGGAAACAGCGTTATGGGCGAGCAATTGACTTCGTTAGATCGAAGAATCAGCGATTTTACCAGTAAGTTGAATACGATCGAGACAAACTATTATAAAAAGTTTGCGGCGATGGAAACGGCGATCAGCAAGTACAATACGACATCATCAAGCCTTACCGGCATGTAACCGATTCGAGGAGGCATGAAATTTGATATACTCACCTTATCAGAAATATCAGCAGGCTCAGGCGCAGACCGCTTCTAAATCGAAACTTCTGATTATGCTGTATGATGGAGCCATCCGGTTCGTAAAAGCTGGCATCGAAGGAATCGAAGAACGTAATTACGAAAAAGCCAATAATAACCTTTGCAAGGCACAGGCTATCATTCATGAATTGATTTCTTCGTTAAACTTTGATTATCCGATTTCGAAAGAACTTCTGACTATGTACGAATATATGCTGCATTGTTTGATTGAATCTAATATTCGTAAGAACAAAGAAAAGGCCGAAGAGGCTTTGGAATATATCGTGGACTTGCGCGAGACATGGATGCAGGTAACTAAAATGCCTGGCGCCGTAGGAGAAGCGTGATGTCGAATCCTTCTGTCATCAGTATATTGGATGAGTTGGAACTCATGACCGAAGAGATTATGAATCGTCTATCGATCGTAACGGAAGAAGAGTTCGAAGCTATGGCGGAACACAGAGAACTTCTTGTAAAACGACTGGAGCAGATGAAAGGGTCGATCACTGATCAAGATCGGAGCCGAATCAAAAATATCTTGACGTTCGATCAAGCAATCCTTCATCGCATGCATATCCTGAAAGATCAAGCCGGGAATTGGATCCAAAATCAAAACCAAGTGAAAGTTCAGAAAAATGCTTATCAACATGCTTATGCGGCTAACAGCCTGTTTTTCGACCATCGGAATTAAAGATTAATAAAAAAACCTTTATCTGTTATAGCGGATAAAGGTTTTTTTGCTTAAATTCGCAAAAAGGGTTTTTTTATTGAGGAAGGTTCATTACTATTGGGTTAAATCCGATATATAAGGATGACAAATTTTGAATCCGGAATGGTGAGATTATGACCTATATCAATCGCAATATGCAGATTATTGAACAGCGATTCCCTGCAACATTTCATCACATCAAAGATTCAATGGAGCAAGGCAGGTCGACTTCATGGAAAGAATCATCCAACTATGACTCGGCATGGCTAGAAGCGGTTACTCAGTCGATCGGTGATAATAAAATTGTTTTCGTATACGGTTTCGGCAGAGGATTGAGTATTGCAGAGTTGCTCGATCGTTATCCGGATCGCTGGTTTTTTGTTTATGAGCCGAATATGAATGTTGTTGTCGACTCTTTGGAGGAAATGGATCTATCCATGGTTTTGGAACATTCGAGTCTGTATTGGCTTGCAGTAGGAGAAGAAACGATTAAGACGGCTTTTACTCTCATGTGCAGTTATATGCAGAATAAAATCGGATTTTTGGCGCTTCGATATTACTTGGAACAAGAAGAAGACGTAATTGACGAGATCAAAGAAGAATTCATGGAATATCGAAAAACCTTCTTTTCTAATAAATTTACCGAGCACCGTTTTCGTATGGAATGGACGCAAAACAGTCTGCTGCATCTCAACGATTTTTTTGAACAGGTATCCATCGAGCAGCTTTATGGGACGTTGAAAGGAATACCGGCAGTGATCGTCTCTTCGGGGCCCTCGCTGAAAGAGGATATTGAATGGATCCGCAAAATCAAAGATCGGGCTTTGATCATATCGGCAGGTTCGAGCATCCAAGCGTTAATCGCCAATCAAATCGAACCTCATATGACCGTAATCATGGACGGCCATTCCATTAATCAAAAGATATTTTCCAGTCCGGAGTCGTTACAGCCTCCTTTATTGTACGCGGCTTCTTCTTATTATAAAATTTCCGATTCCAAAGCGGATCAAAAAATACTTAGCGTCATGTCAAGCGACCATATTTCCTTACACTTTCTTGGGTTGCAAACCGAACAGGTCTTTATCAGACCGACCTCTACGGTTGCCGGAACGGCTGTGCAAGCAGCCATTTGTTTCGGCGCAGATCAGATTATTTTCGCGGGGCAAGATCTGTCTTTCTCGAATAACGAATATTATTCGGCCGGCATTGCCCATCACGATTCGAAAAATGCCGAAAACAATGTCGCTACGGCCACCGAAAAGGTGTTAAACGTCAAAGGTAGCTATAATGCGACCGATGAAGGTTTCTTGGCGATGAAAAGCGGCCTTGAGAGTCTAATCGAGAAGTTTCCGGAGGTTAGATTCGTGAATACGACTCGCCATGGTGCCGAAATCGCGGGAGCTCCTTTCCAACCTATTGATAAAGTGTATGAAGAATTGAAAGATCTAAAGGTCGATCCTCATGTAATCCCGAATTTATTGCATAATTTGGAGCCGATTGCGGGAATGGAGTACAAAAACCAAGTGCTCAACCAATTGAAATCGGTATTCGAAGATGTCGGGAACGTGAATCAAGAGAGTATGAAGCTTCTGAACGACTTAGGAAAGATTCGCGCTTTAAGCCGAACAAAGCCGGTAAAAGCTCAAAAAAACTTGGAGCAAATCGAGAAACAATGGGCACAGATTGCTTCGCGCGACTGGTTCGCGGTAATTTTTGAAACGCTTATTCCGCTGGAAATTCATGCTTTTGATCGGATGCTTCCCGAAATTGTTAACGAAAGTAATATAGTCCGAAAATGCGACTTGATCGAAGAACATCTGACACTGGTGCTCAAAGCTATTCGTGATCAACTTCCTGCTTTGCAGGATATCATAGAAGAATCCATTAAACGAATGGAATCAGGCATTTAATCCAGACCTCAAATGAGACCTTTAAAGGGGCGATCATGGGATGTTTAAAGATAAAGTTGTTTTAGTAACGGGGGGGACCGGCTCGATCGGGAGCGAAGTCGTGCGCAAAGTGCTTGCGCATGGACCTAAGGCCGTTCGAATCTACAGCAGAGACGAAAGCAAGCAGTTCGAATTGCAGCAAGAACTTAAAAGGCATTCCAATGTTCGTTATTTAATCGGAGATATCCGGGATAAACAGCGCTTGAGTTACGCTATGGAAGACGTGAATTTTATTTTCCACGCGGCTGCGCTTAAGCATGTGCCGTCTTGCGAATATAACCCGATGGAAGCCGTAAAAACGAATGTATTCGGCGTTCAGAATCTGATCGAAACTGCTTTGGAAAACAATGTTGAAAAAGTTGTTGCGATCAGCACGGATAAAGTCGTAAATCCGACGAATACGATGGGAGCAACCAAGTTGCTTTCCGAACGTTTGATTTCCGCTGCGAATTTTTATAAAGGAAGTAAGAAAACGATTTTTTCCTGCGTACGATTCGGTAATGTCATGGGCTCGCGCGGCTCGGTCATTCCGCTGTTTCGCAATCAGATCTTGCAAGGGAAACCGGTGACGGTTACTCATAGCGAGATGACCCGCTTTATGATGTCTATTCCGCAAGCGGCGCAGCTGGTCATTGATGCAGCATATTATTCCAAAGGCGGAGAAGTTTTCGTTCTCAAAATGCCGATCTTAAAAGTCACAGAGCTGGCGGAATGCCTGATCGAATCTTATGAAAAACATTCAGGACGCGGCTATGCCGGAGACGTCGTCGTAATCGGCACCCGACCCGGCGAAAAATTGTACGAAGAGCTGATGACGCTGGACGAATCCGAGAGAGCTGTAGAAAACGAAAGCATGTATGTCATTCCTTCTGCTTTTGATCATGAGATTGCCGACTACGAAGGCTTTAGCAAAGCTCCGCATCAAGAGTATTCGTCTCATACCGCTCCTCAACTGTCCATGCAAGACATTCGGAATCTGATCGAGCAAAACCAACTCGGCTTCGGAGGTTTATTGCTATGAATAAAAGCGGAGGCTGTTTGGCAATCATCCCGGCTCGCGGAGGTTCGAAAGGCCTTCCGGGAAAAAATATTCGTCCTCTTGATGGAAAGCCGTTGATTGTGTACAGCATCGAAGCCGCGCTTCTAAGCGGATGCGTCGATGAAGTGATGGTGACCACGGACAGTCCGGCAATCGCAGATATTGCTCGATCGGCAGGAGCTCGTATCCCTTTCATGAGACCGGATCATTTGGCTTCCGATCAATCTAAAAGCATCGATGTTCTGCGTCACGCGATTTCTTTTTACGAAGAGAATCTTCATCGGACTTTTTCGTCTGTTTTGCTGCTTCAACCCACGTCTCCTTTACGCGATCAAGCAGACATCAGAAAAGCTTTCAAACAGTTCGAAGATTCCGGAGCCGAGTCGCTGCAAAGCGTATGTCCGGCTGCTACGCATCCGTATCTATTGCGGACGTTCGAAGGAGGACGTTTGAGTCCTTATTGGATCGAACAGCCTCATCTTCGCAGACAGGACCTGCAAGAAGTGTACGCTTTGAACGGGGCGATTTATATTATGAAGCGCGACTTGGTTATGGAGCGGAATTCGATCGTAGGCGACCACAACACCGGATATGTTATGCCGAAAGAACGATCTATCGACATTGATGATCTGCTAGATTTTCAGATTGCGGAGATTTTGATTCGAAAATATAGATCGGAATAAAAAAGGAGGAAGTTGACGGATGTCGATCGAGGCCTTATTTGGGAAAACCGGCGACCATTCAGTGCCTGTATACATCATTGCAGAAATCGGAGTTAACCATAACGGCTCGTTGGAACGTGCCAAATCTTGTATAGACGAAGCTGTGAACTGCGGCGCAAACGCAGTAAAATTCCAGACCTTCAAAAGCGAAAAGCTGGTGACCAAACAAGCGCAGAAGGCAGACTATCAGACCGAAAATACAGGTTCTTCCGAAACCCAACTCGAGATGCTGAAAAAATTGGAATTGAGTTTTGAAGACTTCACATATTTAAAGCAATACTGCAAACAAAAAGGAATAGATTTTCTTTCTACTCCTTTCGATGAAGAAAGCGCGGCTTTCTTAGATTCCATTGATGTTCATGCATTTAAAATAGGTTCGGGCGATATGAATAATATTCCGCTGCTAAGACAATTGAATCGTTATAAACGGCCTGTGCTGCTTTCTACGGGAATGGCCGATCTTGAAGAGATTCAAGAATCGCTGGTCGAATTGGATCAATGCGACGTAGCGATTCTTCATTGTACTTCGGATTATCCGGCGCCTCTGCATGACGTTAATCTGGCAGCCATTCAAACCTTGAAACGTACGTTTAATAGGGTTACCGGATATTCGGATCATACCGAAGGAGTCGAAATTACTTTGGCGGCCGTCGCGATGGGAGCCCGAATCATCGAAAAGCATTTTACAGTGGATCGTAACTTGCCGGGACCGGATCACCAAGCTTCGCTGGAACCCGCAGAGCTGCGGCAGTTGATTGCCGGAGTTCGCCATATCGAGCTAGCCTGGGGGGACGGACAAAAACGCTGCATGCCATCCGAGGAGAACACGCGCAAAGTTGCCAGAAAAAGCGTGGTGGCAGCAAGGGACAAAAAGGCGGGAGAAGTTTTGGCCGAAGAAGATTTAAGCGTCAAGCGTCCCGGGACAGGCTTAGCTCCCAAGTATTACTTCGAATTGTTAGGGCGCGAACTGACGAAAGATATTCGTGAAGAACAGCTGTTGAGCTGGGACGACGTGCGATGAGAAAGATTATGGTCGTTACCGGAACGCGTGCGGATTACGGTATCTATTATCCGATTCTCAAAGCTATCGAAAAGGATCCTAAGCTTGAATTGCAGTTGTTGGTTACAGGCATGCATTTATCGACTCAGTACGGAAATACCGAGCAGTATATTTTAAATGACGGATTTGCGATTACGGCACGAGTAGAATGCCTGTTCCAGAACGCGACGCATGCTAATATGGCTCGTTCTATAGCTATAGGAATCTTAGGCATGACGCAGGCATTCGAGACTTTCGGGCCCGATTGCGTTCTCGTGCTCGGCGATCGCGGAGAGATGTTGGCAGCGGCGATCGCTGCTTCGCACATGAATATTTTGTTGGCTCACTTGCATGGGGGGGAGATCTCGGGCACGATCGACGAATCGGTGCGCCATGCTATCAGCAAACTTGCGCATATCCATTTCGCGGCTACTGAAGGCAGCAAGGAACGTTTGCTTCGAATGGGAGAAGAGGCGAAAAGAGTATATGTTGTGGGGGCTCCGCGAATCGAAACGATCTTGAATACGCCGCTTCCCGAGCTGAACGCAACAAAATTAAAATACGGATTGGAAAAGATCGATACGTACAAGCTGTTTATTTATCATCCGGTAACGACCGAACAGGCGGATCTGGATGAGCTTCGAGCCATGCTTCGTGTGCTGGCCGATTCGAAAGGGAGCATAATCGCGATTCGCCCCAATGCCGATGCCGGGACCGAAGAACTTTCCGAAGTTTACGAGGAATTCGAGGATTACGATAATCTTTATTGGATTACCAGCTTCGAGCAGTTGGATTATTTGACCATGTTGAAATATGCGGAACTGTTAATCGGAAATTCTTCTTCAGGCATTATCGAAGCGGCGTCGTTTCAAGTTCCTGTCATTAATGTGGGCAGCCGTCAAAGCGGGAGAGAAAGGTCGAATAACGTCATCGACATCGAAGCGAATGCTCGGGATTTGATCGAAGCTTTAGAATACAGCGAGACCGCGGATTTCGATTCCGGTATGAAGGAATTAACAAACGTGTATGAGCAATCGGATACCAGTCAACGGATTGTTCGTGTTTTGAACCAAGTCGATCTTTCCGGAAATTGGCTTCAAAAAAAAATGACATATTAAGCAGGTGAGACCGATGGATTGCATTTTATTCGGTTCCGGCGGTCATGCAAAAGTCGTAATAGACATTTTGCAGGCAATGGGAACGCGAGTAATCGGATTCATGGACGATTATCGTGAGGAAGATCATTGGCGAGGTATTCCGAATCTTGGGAATCTGAAACAAGCGAATGAAATAATCCTCAATTATCCTCAGGCGAACTTCTTGGTGGCTATCGGAGATAATGAGATTCGGCAGCATATTGCCCGCCTTCTTGAGCGAAGCGGAGCGAAGTTTCATACTGCGGTTCATCCTTCGGCCTCGATCGGATCTGATGTAACGATCGGAGCAGGCAGCGTGCTGATGCCTGGAACAATCGTCAATGCAGACAGTCGAATCGGCGAGCATTGCATCGTCAATACGGGCGGTACCGTGGATCACGATTGCAGCCTAGGCAACTTTGTGCACCTTTCTCCAGGCGTTCATTTGGCCGGAAATGTCGAGATTGACGATTTGTCTCATATCGGTACGGGAGCTTCCGCGATTCCCGGAATACGTATCGGAAGCAGAACGATTGTAGGCGCGGGTGCTGTCGTGATTCGAAGCCTTCCGAATCGCGTGACTGCAGTTGGTTGTCCCGCTAAGATCATCGACATCAATAACATGAACGAGGAGTGAAACTTGATGGAAGAACGCAAAAGAATCTACCTGTCTTCTCCGAATATGGGCGGCCTGGAACAGCAATACATAAAAGAGGCATTCGATACAAACTGGATTGCTCCTTTAGGGAATAATGTGAACCAATTCGAAAAGGAGATCGCCCGGTATGCGGGAGTTGAAGGCGCGGTTGCTTTAAGTTCCGGGACTGCGGCAATTCATCTAGGATTAGTTTTGCTCGATATCGGCCGAGATGATGTCGTATTTTGTTCATCCTTGACTTTCATTGCGAGCGCGAATCCTATTCTCTATCAAGATGCCACTCCTGTATTCATTGATTCGGAACCGGAAAGTTGGAATATGTCGCCTGAAGCTTTGGAAAAAGCGATGAAAGAATATGCAGCCAAAGGCAAAAAGCCAAAGGCGGTCATTATCGTTAATCTATACGGGCAAAGCGCGGATTACAATCGACTTCAGGCCATTTGCGCCTTGTACGAAGTACCGATCATCGAGGATGCCGCCGAATCTTTGGGGGCGGAGTATGGCGGGAAGATGAGCGGAACTTTCGGTAAGTTCGGAGTTTTTTCTTTTAACGGGAATAAAATCATCACGACTTCCGGCGGCGGCATGTTGGTGTCCGAAGATACCGTTGCTCTTGAGAAAGCCCGGTTTTATGCTACTCAGGCTAGAGAAAAAGCCAAACATTATCAACACGAAAAAATCGGATACAACTATCGCTTAAGCAACGTTTTGGCGGGAATCGGCCGAGGGCAATTGCAGATTCTTCCTGAACGTATTGAACAGAAACGCAGGATTGCCCGTCGTTATGCAGAAAGGCTGAACTCGATGCCCGGAATTCGTGTAACAACGGAAGCCGTTCACGGAAAGTCGAATTGTTGGTTAACTACGGCACTATTGGACATACAACCCGAACAAATAATCGACTTGCTTGAAAGTTATAACATTGAATCGCGCCCGGTATGGAAACCTCTTCACTTGCAGCCTGTATTTAAGGAAGTCGCATATTATGCACACCAGAAAAACGAAGATGTAGGGAAAAACTTGTTTGAACATGGGATTTGTTTGCCTTCCGATACGAACATGACGGATGAAGAACAGGATGAAGTGATTGATATTTTATCGAATCATTTAAAGGAGAACGTATGAACAAATTCGATGCAAAATATGAAATACGTTTAGCGCAAAAAAAAGATATTGCGAACATCATGCAATTCATTGAATGTCATTGGAAAGCAGGACATATCATGGCGCATGACAGAGATCTATTCGAATATGAATACGTCAACGGAAACGATGTAAACTTTATTATCGCTATCGAACGCGAGAAAAAAACGATAGAAGCCATATTCGGATTTTTGAATTGTTCGCATCATGAAGATGCTGCCAAAAAGTACGTATGGGGAAGTATTTGGAAAGTCGTAGAAGGAAACGATAACCTTCCGCTATTGGGGATCGAGCTGGCGCGTCGAGTAAAAGAATTGACCGGATGCCGCGCGCACATCGGAAACGGGGCGAATCCCAAAACGACGATACCGCTAAGGAAAATATTTTTCAAAGAGAAAGTGGCTAGAATGAATCATTATTATCTGCTGAACGCTGATATTAAAGTATACAAAATAGCAGTCGTTCAACAGAAAGAATTGAACGACTCTGGCTTTTTCTCCGATCACGCCCGACTTGAGAAGTTTGGATCCATGCAAGAGGTGAACGACCGTTTCGACATCGACAACGTAGAAGCTGTCCCTTACAAAGACAGTTGGTATGTCGAAAAAAGATTTTTTAATCATCCTTATTATGAATACGACGTATACGGTGTTCAATCGTTATCCAGAAATATCGAGGCAATTTTGGTGACAAGAACTGTGTTGTGCGAAGGAAGCAAAGTATTAAGAATCGTCGATTACATAGGGGATCAATCTGCGTTTGCCGGGTTAGGAAAAACATTTCAAAGTATGTTGAAAAGTAATGGTTACGAATATTTGGATTTTTACGAACTAGGTTTTGAGAAAAAGTTTATTGTCGAAGCCGGTTTTAAACTCAAAGATGAATATGATCCTAATATCATTCCTAATTATTTCGAACCCTTTTTGCGCGAAAATGTAGAAATCTGGGCGCACTATCAGGAAGAAGGGACTTTATTCTTTAAGGCTGACGGAGATCAGGATCGCCCGAATCAAATACAAGAAAGGTAAGGAGCAATAGAGGATGGATGAAATCGTTATTGGTATGGTAGGAGCGGGAAGAGCGACGGAATTACACATGAATGCTCTCAAAAGAGTTAGCGGTTTGAAATTACGGTTTAAAACCATTGTTGCAAAGCGTTCGGAGCAATTGATCCCGGCAAAAGAGCGATATGGATTCGAAATAGCTTCGTACAGATTCGAAGACCTTTTAGAAGACCCTGAAATTGACGTTATAGATATCTGTACGCCCCCTTATGCGCATAAGGATATGATCATTCAAGCTATGAGTGAGAATAAGCATGTAATTTGCGAGAAGCCTTTATCCGGATATTTCGGAGACGGAAGCACAGACGCGATCGGGTTGAATGTTTCGAAAGTCGATATGTATGAAGGGTTGTTAAAATCGCTGGAAGAAATAAAACAGGTCGTTCATAAATCCGAAGCGAAATTTATGTATGCCGAAAATTTTATTTATGCGCCGGCCGTCGTGAAGGCAGCGGAAATCATAAAAGCAAAAAAAAGCAGGATCCTTTATATGAAAGGTGAAGAAAGCCTGAAAGGTTCCAGTTCCCCTGTAGCGGGAGAGTGGGAAAAAACGGGCGGAGGTACTTTTTTGCGAACAGGTGCGCATCCGCTCTCTGCCATTTTGTGGCTAAAGCAACAAGAAGCCGCAGCGCATGGAATCGAGATTCATGCGGAAAGCGTCTTTGCTGAAATGGGAAGAATAACGCCGACGTTGACGGAACATCAACATCGACATATCTTGGCGCGTCCTTACGATGTAGAAGATAACGGAACGGCAGTAGTGAATTTTTCGGACGGTTCCAAAGCAGTTATTATTGCTACCGACGTATGTCTCGGAGGGAGCAAAAATTATGTCGAACTATACTGTAATGATGCCAATATTAATTGTACTTTGACTATGAACGATATGATGTCGACTTATTTTTTGGATGAAGAGGGCTTAGAAGATGTTTATCTTTCTGAGATGCTTCCTTCGAAATTAGGTTGGAATAAACCTTTTATATCGGATGAAATGATTAGGGGATATACGGACGAAATGCAAGATTTTATGGAAGCTATTTATTATAATCGTGAGCCTGTATCAGGTTTCGATCTTGCTTATGATACAATCAAAGTGACTTATGCAGCGTATAAATCTTCGGAAATCGGTCAAAGAATACAGTTGACCGATTAATATAAACTTGTAGGTGAAAAATGAAAACACTAGCAGATTGTTTTTACGATACAGCTTTCGAGCATGCCGAGAGAATCGCTGTATGTTGTGATGATGAACGGATCACATACGGCCAATTAGCAGATTTAGTAAGTCAATATTCGAATTTTCTTTTAGAAAACGGCATCGTTTACGGAGACCGTATTGGGATTCCTATGAATAATAGCATTTTATCGGTAGCCTTGATATTTGCGGCAGCAAATATTGGCGTTGCTCTAGTACCTATCAATCCTACACTTCCTTTCGAGGCAATGGTATCGGCATTCGAAGCGGCGGACGTCAAACATCTAATTGCGCGTGAACACTTTTTATCGCAGCATGACGTGAATAATCATCTGAATATTCAAGGTGTCGTTATCAGCATGGACGCTCCTTATAAAGATAGCTATTTGCTGCAAGAAGCTCATGAGATGAGCAAAGATCGACCTAGCAACGAAAAGATTTCAGGCGAAGAAGTGCTTATCATCACGATGACTTCAGGATCGACAGGAAAGCCTAAGCCTATTGCTTTGACTCAAAATAATAAGTATCGCCGGGCATTAGCTCATATCCGACTTTACGGCATTACAAGTCAAGATAAGGTACTTGCGGCAACTCCGTTGTATCATTCCTTGGCTGAAAGGTTGGTCATTATACCTCTATTGCTGGGCGGGACCTCCGTATTGCTGCCACGCTTCACTTCTGCATTATGGGTGGAATGCGTAAAAACGAATCAAGTGACCTTTTCTATTGCTGTATCTGCCCAATTAAATCAAATTTATAATTATTTGCTTCAACATGATGATAAACATATCGAAATCCAAAGCTTAAGAAGTCTTGTTTCCTCATCAGCATTATTGGATTCGACAATAAAAAATAAGCTTATCCCTATGTTAAACTGTGATTTTCACGAAATGTATGGAACTTCTGAAACTTCTACAGCTACGAGTATCCATTTCAAAGAATCGATGCACAAGAAAAAGTCTGTAGGCAAACCTCTTTCTGGAGTAAGCCTGATTATTTTGGACGAGCATGAGAATGAATGCGAACCCTATACCATCGGTGAAATTGCTTGCTCCACGGAATTGTTATGTCACAGTTATTACAATATGCCGCAAACGTTTGAAGAGTCTTTTTTCAAAAATTATTTTAAAACAGGAGACGTAGGTTATCTGGATGACGAGGGTTATCTCTATTTTGCGGGTCGCAAAAAAGAAGTGATCATTACCGGCGGAATCAATGTTTATCCTCAAGATATAGAAGAATGCGTGAACCGTGTGGACGCAGTCAGCGAAAGTGCTGCTTTTTCTTCTCCGAGCATGAGATTAGGGGAAGTAGTTGGGCTTGCCATAGTCCTTAAAGAAGGCAGAGAATTAAGCGAAAAAGAAGTTCGAAGCCATTGCGCGAAAAATCTAGCTGATTTTCAGCAACCGCATGAAATTGTTTTTCTGAACGATCTTCCCAAAAATTCGATGGGCAAATTGGTAAGATCCGAATTAGCAACCCGTAAATAAAAAAACGTACCAAACGGAATAGGAGTGTGGATGATGAAGGTATCCGATTATATTTTGAAAGCTCTTCAAAAAGAGTATTCGATTAATAGCTCGACCAACTTAGATGAATTCAATTATGTGGAAAATGGATACGTGGACTCTTTAGGAATGATTCAATTTATTGTTGAGCTTGAAGACGAATTCAATATCTCTTTTTCGGATGAAGAAATTTCTTCTTCGGAGTTTCAAATCGTCGGCTCTTTGATCAAGATGGTAGAAAGAAAAATAAACCAATAGATTTTTCAACATGCATTTTAAAAAGCATTCAGACTGTTGCAGGTAACTCTTGTTTTACTTGCAGAAGGGAATGCAGAGATCGTTCGGCGAAACTTACAATCCATTGTTGAAGGTGAAAAGATGAATTTAGCAGTCATGTATCATTATGTAAAGGAACCTGCCGAATGGACAGGAAGTGTTCCCGTTTCTCCCAAAGAGTTCGAAAACCAGATCGATAGATTGGCCAAAAAATTCGAATTTGTAGCACCGGACGAGTTGATGAAAAAAACGCTTAAACCTAAATGCGTCCTTACTTTTGACGATGCCACAAAAGACCAGTACGAGAATGCTTTTGCAATTATGAAAAAAAAGGGGGTGCCGGGTTATTTTACGGTGATGTCCGGCCCTTTGGTCGAGAAAAAAGTGCCTATTTTTCATTTAGTACATACCGCGCTTTCTTTATTCAATGATTCTGAATTATGGGAGAAATTGAATGACCGATTCGATAGAAGTAAATTCGAGAATTTGATCGGTGCTCATCAAATATACGGATATGAAAAATCGGAACTGCGAAGATACATAAAATATCTATTAAATTTTACGCTTACTCCTCAAGAAAGCAGAAAATTTTTGGAAGACATAATTGCTGCGGAGTTTGGGTCTTCCGATAAATTTATCGAACAGATGTATATCAATATTAATGAATTTGAAATAATGAGAAAGGCCGGCATGACTTTAGGCGTTCACTGCGTGTCTCACAAGCCATTTAGTCATGACGCAATGAATTATTATAAGAACGAGATAGAACCGTGCGCTCAATTTCTGGCCGATCGATTGCAAATTAAAGCCGAATGGTACACGCCTCCTTTTGGAGGAGGGGTAGAAGCGCAAAGGATGAAAAAAGACTTAAAAAGTATTTTAATAAATGAAGGTTATAAAGGAGCCTTTGTAACGACTGAAGGATTCATCTCCGAGAAACAAGATTTTTGGTTAAAAAGAGTGGATTGCAATAAGCTTTATTCGATTTCATTATAAAAACGTAAGCTTTGCATAAGTTTTTTTCTTAAGGCGGCAATGTTTATTTAAATAGTGCCGCTTTTTTGGTATTCGATCTTCTGCGCCGCAGCATGTCACCCCCTTTTTTAAATCAGCCTTTGTGGGTAGTAGTAGATTAAAGAAGAGCATAGGAGATGAAAACGATGAGTCCAAGTTCGATTGAAGAAAGCGTAGAAGCTTTAGGTCGGCTGAACACAGAAATTCGCGAAGCTTTTGCCAATAACGAGATGGAAAAAGTAAAGCAGCTGATTGACGATTATGCCAATTTGAATCAAGACGCTGCACTCGTTTCGTTTAAGAGTAACTACTTTTTTTACAGACAAGATTATGTATCGGCTCAACAAATCATACAAGAGGGTCTGTTAGATTATCCCTTTCATTTCGATTTGAATTTGAATCTCGGAATCGTATTCGAAATGCAAAATAAATTAGACGACGCTTTGTACGCGTATGTTAAAGCCCTTAAATACGCAAGCGACGAAGAAAGAAGCTTAGCTGAAGATTACGTGAATCGGATGATCAGTCTTCTCGAAGAAGTTTATCAAGATCATTCAAACGAGCTTGCTCCGATTATTAACGAAGCCAAGCGTTTATTGAACGAGATCGACCAAAGATTTTTCCCTTTGGATGTTAATCGGAACAGCTTAATTCGCAAATTAATCGAGCCGGGTACTTCCGAGTCTTACATGACCAATATGTATAAGACGGTAATGATCTCCGATGTTACGCCAATTGATCGTTATTTTCATAAAACAGAGACGTTGAAAGGCGAAACCGTCGATACGGAAACAGTCTTGTCTATTGATCGACCTAGTTTGGTTCCGGTTTCTTTGTTGGATGGCGACAGCTATATCGAATTTGAGCTGAATGGAAAGGATTATTCGTTTGGTAATCAAGAACTTCCTTTCAATCGGTTTCATTATATTCGGTTTAACGAAACGGGAGAGTTGAAGATTGAAGGCACCAAGCCTATTTTCGTGGGCCGGCAGATTCCTTTGCAAGATCCTCCCTTACCCAAACGTTTAGTTCTGACTATCTTTGTAGACGGCCTATCTATGCAGTTTCTGAACAATCATGCCGAGACCGCTATGCCGAATACGTATGCTTATTTTGAGAAAGGGTGGAAAGCGGAAAATTGTTATGCCACGAGCGAATGGACTTATCCGAGCGTAGCCACTATGTTTACGGGGAAATATACGACTCGTCACGGCATGTTCCATCCAAGCTTCAATCATCCTTTTGCGGAGAAAAACAAACTCTTGTCCGAGTACTTTAAAGAGGCGGGTTATTTTACGGCTCAAATCGGCGGTGATTGGCGAGTAACTCCGGCGCATGGTTACCATAAAGGAAACGATCGCACCGTTTATCAAATGGCAGGCGGAGAGTTCGATAGCGGAAATATTATTATGGAAACGATCGAACATCTTGAAGCGTTTAAAGAAAAAAATAACTTCTTGTGGATTTCGTTAAGCGATATCCATTCCGTTCCGGACGAAACCGACCTGAATCTGCTTCTTCAAAGTCAAATCGATATCTCAGAACGGGTGAATCAGCAGAAAAAAGGCCAAACGACAGTGCTCACCGGCTTCGACCTAAATAAACATCATAAGTACCTATTAGAAATTCAAAGAATAGATACTCTTTTGCAATCGCTATACGGTTATGTGGAGAATAATTACAAAAACGAAGAGGTTCTCGTTGTTTTAACATCCGATCACGGACAGTCTTTTTTGGAAGAGCACGAAATCTTTCTTCATGAAAGTCGTCGCAAAGTTCCGCTTTTCATAAAAGGCATGCCGGAAAATGACGGCGCTTCGAAGACGAGCGACGAGCTGATTGAATTGACCGATTTGCTTCCTATTTTACTGAACAAAAGCGGGTTGTCAGTCCCTTCCGATATTGACGGACAACTTCCCAAAGGGCTGGGCGGTACGAAAGAACGGGAATACGTTTTAACTGAAGCGATCCATCCGAACCAAACTTACAAAGCCGTTATTTCCGATCATGAATATATTTTTCAATTCGAGAACGGCTCGCCGATTCTCAACGACGGACTGATCAACCTCGATACGTATTCTGTGCAATTGTTTAACAAAGCGACCGGAAAAGACGAAACTGCAGCTTTGGTTGAAAAAGTGCAAATATACGAGAAAAGGATCTGGGAACATATAAAGCCTTGGCTTAAGCTAGGAGTCCGATAAATTCGTATTGAACTTTTTAATAAGGAGAGAAAGCATGAAAAAAACGCAAAAACTCAGACAAATGCTGACCGGTCCCGAACTCGATTTCATCATGGAAGCCCATAACGGAATTTCGGCCAAAATCGTGGAAGAAGCCGGTTTTCAAGGTATTTGGGGGAGCGGGCTGACCATCTCGGCATCGCTCGGAGTGCGGGATAACAACGAAGCTTCTTGGACTCAGGTGCTTGACGTCATGGAATATATGAGCGACGCGAGCCGGCTGCCGATTCTGTTGGACGGAGATACGGGCTACGGCAATTTCAACAATATGCGCCGACTGGTCAGAAAGCTGGAGCAGCGAGGAGTGGCCGGGGTCTGTATCGAAGACAAACTGTTCCCGAAAACGAACTCCTTCATTTCGGGAGAGACGCAGCCGCTGGCCGATATCGACGAATTCTGCGGAAAGATCCAAGCGGCCAAAGAAACGCAGCTCGACGACGATTTCTGCGTAGTCGCCCGTTTGGAATCGTTCATCGCCGGTTGGGGCTTGGACGAAGCGCTTCGCCGAGGCGAAGCTTATCGCAAAGCGGGTGCCGATGCCATTCTGGTACACAGCAAAAAAGCCGATAGCTCCGATATCGAAGCTTTTATGAAGGAATGGGGAAATCGCCATCCCGTCGTGATCGTGCCGACCAAATATTATTCTACGCCTACGGATCGGTTCCGCGAAATGGGCATCAACATGATCATCTGGGCCAATCATACGCTGCGTTCCGCGATTCAGTCGATGCAGCAGACGGTCGAGCAGATTTACCGCGATCAATCGCTGATCAACGTAGAAGGCAAGATCACGACCGTCTCGGAAGTATTCCGGCTGCAAGGCGCGGACGAGCTGAAAGAGGCCGAAAAGAAATACCTGCCGACGTCCGGCAAAAAGATCAATGCGATCATCTTGGCGGCCAGTCAAGGGAATCTCGGGGATCTGACGAAAGACATTCCCAAAACGATGCTCAAAGTGAACGGAAAACCGCTGCTCAGCATGCAAATCGACGACCTGAACCGAGTAGGCGTCAAAGACATCTCGGTCGTTCGCGGATTCGCCAAAGAGAAAATCGCCTTGGGCAACGTCAAAACTATCGACAACGATCGTTATGCGGCGACCAAAGAATTGAGTTCGTTGTATTTGGCCAAAGATCAGTTGGGTAAAGGAACGACGGTCGTCAGTTACGGCGATATCGTCTATAAAAACTACATCCTTAACGATCTGCTGAACGACGACAACGACATTACGATCATAGCGGATGCCGATTCCGAACTGAACGAAGATACGCAGGATATCATCGTGACGGATAAACCGTATTCCCGGAATCTCTATTCCAATACCGCCAAATTGCTCAGCGCGAGAAATATCAAAGACGGCCAACCGGCAAACGGCGAGTTCATTGGGCTGTGGAAGATCTCGGAGGCCGGCGCCGCGCACGTAACGGCCGCAATGGAGCATCTGGCGGCTCAAGAGAATTTCGATGCGTTGACCGTCGTGGATCTGTTCAACGAATTGGTCAAGCGGACTACGATCGCCGTCAAATTCGTCAAAGGGGATTGGTTAGATATCGATTCGATCGTCGACTTGCAGAAAGCGGGTGAGCTCTTATGATCGATACGCGCGCGTTCGGCGAAGCGATGAAAGCGCGAGGGTTCGACTTCTATACGGGCGTTCCTTGTTCTTTTCTTAAAGATCTGATCAATTATGCGATCAACGATTGCGACTACGTAGGCGCGGCAAATGAAGGAGACGCGGTAGCGATCGCGTCCGGGGCACAGATCGGCGGCAGAAAATCCGTGGTGTTGATGCAGAATTCCGGTCTGACCAACGCCGTATCTCCGCTGACGTCGCTCAATTACTGCTTCAAACTTCCGGTGCTCGGATTCGTCAGCCTGCGCGGCGAAGCCGGCCTGGCGGACGAACCTCAGCACGAGCTGATGGGGCAGATTACGACGCAGATGTTGGAATTGATGCAGGTCGAATGGGCCTATTTATCGGATGAGATAGAGCAGGCTCGCGAGCAGCTCGAGCAGGCGGACCGGATCATCGCCTCCGATCGTCCTTTTTTCTTCGTCGTGAAAAAGGGGACGTTCAGCAAAGAAGTCTTAAAAAGCGGCGATGCGGCGTCTCGCGCCAACTATGCCGATATCCGGCGTCATCCGGCGGAGGAGCTCCCTCTTCTCAGCCGCTACGAAGCCTTGAGTATCCTGAACCGCGTTAAAGACGCGCAGACGCTGCAATTGGCAACGACCGGGTTCACGGGCAGAGAGCTGTACGAAGTCGAGGATTCGAAGCAAAATCTGTATATGGTCGGTTCGATGGGCTGTATCAGTTCGTTGGGTTTGGGGCTGGCTTTAAGCCAGACCAGTCGCAAAGTCGTCGCGATCGACGGTGACGGCGCGTTATTGATGCGAATGGGCAATATGGCGACCACGGGCCGATACGGGCCTTCGAATCTGCTTCATATCCTGCTGGACAATCATGCCCATGATTCGACGGGAGGCCAGGAAACAGTGTCCGCAGGCGTCGATTTTGCGGCAATCGCGGCCGCGTGCGGGTACGAACATGTCGAAGAAGTGCGCAGCGCGGAACAGTTCGAGCAGGCCGTTCGAAAGTGGCAGCAATATCCGAAGTTGACCTTTATCCGAATGCCGATCTCGACCGGGACAAAAGAAGACCTGAGCCGTCCGAAGGTCAAGCCTCATGAAGTCAAAGAGCGGTTGATGGCTTTTCTTCATGGTTAATTGGAGAGAGATTTGGTCTCGGGAGCGTAAGGTGCCGGACGATAAACCGAACCTGGAATTTCTGATCGAAGCGGACGGCTTCAATTCCGGCGCAGGCAAAATCGAGACGGCGGCTTGGCTAAAGTATGTCTCTTCCGTGGCGAAACTAACCGGTTTGCGCGAGCGAGATTCGATCTTCGAAGTCGGCTGCGGAAGCGGAGCGTTTCTATACGAATTCTACAAAAAAGGTCATCGGGTCGGAGGCATCGATTATTCGCCGTCGTTGATCGAACTTGCGGCGTTCGCGATGCCCGGTATGGATTTCGAAGTGAAAGAAGCCTTGGAAACGGAATCCGATCCTATGTACGATTTTGTCGTGGCGAACAGCGTGTTTCAGTATTTTCCTTCTTACGATTACGCGGAGGATACGATTCTGAAAATGTATCACAAAGCCGAACGAATCGTAGGCATTCTGGACCTGAACGATTCGGCGCATGAAGAAGAAGCGCTTCGCATCCGCAGAGGCGCGCTAACGGAAGGCGAGTACGAACGGAAGTATGCAGGCTTGAATCATCTTTTTTACGAACGGGATTTCGTAGCGAAAGTATTGGCCGGCCAAAAAGCTTCGGTTCGGGTTTACGATCAGCGGATTGAGAATTACGGCAACAACAAATTCCGATTTAATGTGGTGATCGAGAAATGGTGAAAACAGCGATTATTTTGGCGGCAGGCTTGGGCAGCCGTTTGAAAGAACGAACAATCGACAAGCCGAAAGGATTCGTCGAGGTCGGCGGGATACCGATCGTGGAGCGCTCCGTGCAGCGGCTTATCGACAACGGGATCGAACGTATCGTGATCGGCACGGGATATCTGGCGGAGTTCTATGAACGTCTCGCGACTCGATATCCGCAGATCCTCTGTATCCCTAATGACCGATATCGCGACAGCGGCAGCATGCGGACGCTGTACGGGCTGCGCGAAGCGGTCGACGAGAACTTTTTGCTGCTCGAGTCGGACCTGCTCTACGATCCGCTATGTTTGGGCAATCTGATCGCGGACCCGCGCGAAGATATCGTCTTGGCGAGCGGAACGACGCATTCGGAGGACGAAGTCTATATCGAGACGGACGAATATGGCATGCTGCGCGCGGTGTCGAAGCGTCCGGAGGAACTGCGGAGTATCGATGCCGAACTGGTCGGAATCTCCAAGATTTCGAAAGAAACGTATCGGATGATGTGCGAAGCGGCAGAACGAGAGATGCGCGATCAACCTAAATGGGATTACGAATACGCGCTTGTGGCCGTATCCGCGCATAAGCCGATTCCGGTCAAAAAAATCGAAAAATTGGCTTGGTGCGAAATCGACACGGAAGAACATCTGGAACGCGCGGCGGCCGAGATCTATCCGCGAATCGCCGGAGAATCGGGCAAAGGACCTTTTTCGATCCAACGCAACGTGCTCTTGAACCCCGGGCCGGCGACGACGACGGATACGGTCAAGCAGGCTCAAGTCGTTCCGGATATTTGTCCGCGGGAACGCGAATTCGGAGATCTGATGGAATGGATCGCGGAGCAGCTGACGCTGTTCGTCGCGCCCAAAAAAGATTACGAAACGGTACTGTTCGGAGGTTCCGGTACGGCGGCGGTAGAATCGGTGATCAGCTCGGTCGTGGGCGACGGCAAGCTGCTGATTATCAGCAACGGCGCTTACGGAGAGCGAATGGCGGAGATCGCCGAAGTTTATCGAGTCGATCATGAAGTTCTGGCAAGCTCGCCGGTGCTGCCTGTATCTCCGGACGCGATCGAAGCCGCGATTCGGCAAAGCGAAGGGAAGATTACGCATGCGGCAGTCGTCCATAACGAAACGACAAGCGGCGTGCTGAACGATATCGAGGCGATTGCCGAGATATGCGTCAGATACAACGTACAGCTGATCGTGGACGCGATGAGTTCCTACGGAGCGATTCCGATCGACATGGCGGCTCACGACATTTCGTACGTCGTCGCCAGCTCGAACAAAAATTTGCAGGGCATGGCGGGAATCGGTTTCGTCGTCGCTAATCGGGAAAGATTGACGAAGCTCCGAACGCATACGCCCAAGTCTTATTATCTGGATCTGTACAAGCAATACGAATATTTGAAAAGAACCCATCAACTTCGCTTTACGCCGCCCGTGCAGACCCTTTACGCGCTGGAGCAGGCGATCGTCGAAACGCAGATCGAAGGAATCGAGCAGAGATATCGCAGGTATTCCGAGTCGTGGGCCGTATTGATCGAAGGGATCGAACGCTTGGGATTGGAATGTCTGGTGCCGACCGAGTATCATTCGCGCATCATTACCGCCATTAAAGAACCTGATCTGCCCGGCTACGACTTCGAACGCATGCACGACTTCCTTTATGAACGAGGAATCACGATTTATCCGGGAAAGATCGGCAAAATCGCGTCTTTCCGAATCGCCAATATCGGAGCCATCGACAAAACGGATATCGAGCGTTTTTTACAGGTGTTGAGCGAATATTTCACGAGTTTAAAATAAAAATTCAGAGAGTCGTTTCATGATGCTGCAGCCGGTTTAATAAAAAGCAAGTCTATTATTCCGGCTTCGGTTACTGCTCTATTTTTAAATTAAATGTTGGAATATAATTGCATGAAATCATTTTATATTCCAATTGACATTTCGAAAGAAGCGGTGGTATAGTCGAAGAGTAGATCAAACCTATTTATTTGATAACGAAGGGAATGTTCGTGCATGCAAGGTAAAGTAAAATGGTTTAACGCAGAAAAAGGTTACGGTTTCATCGAAACGGAAGAAGGCGGCGACGTTTTCGTTCACTTCTCGGCGATCCAAATCGAAGGATTCAAAACGCTGGAAGAAGGACAATCCGTTGAGTTCGACATCGTTGAAGGCGCTCGCGGACCGCAAGCTTCTAACGTCACTCCTCTGTAAGCCGTAGCCGTATACCTGACCTACATAGATGATTAAGCTTTAATGATTTATGGTGGTTAGCGATTACACGAGGCTCAGCCGGAAGGCCCCGCTTAGGCGGGGCCTTTTTTGTGTTTAGGAACGTTATTTGTGCTGTGTTTTATAAATGGATAAATAAGGTTTTAGTCACAAAAATATATAAGTTTATCCTGCTTGGTAGAGGTTTAACTAATCAAGAAGGCATTGCCTTCTTGATTGCGGCGGTTTGCTGTCGATCAACATACAATTGCGGTAGACATGCAGACTGGAATCGGGCGGGTCCGGAGCCTTTTTGGGACCGCTTTATGCGAAGGCTTAAGCTTTTGCGAAAAACGATAAACTTGCGCGAATACCCGGTATTACTGGAGGGATGGTCAACGTGTACAAAAGATTAGGTGCAGCTTTGATTGCCGTTGTGTTGATGCTGCACAGTCTGCTCGGGTTCGGAACAGGAACCGCTTGGGCGGCCGAGCCTCAGGCAGGCATGCAATCGTCGGCGGAAGCCGCAAGCGGGAATTCCGCCGCGGAAACGCGGACGGAGGTACAAGAAAGTAAGGCAAAAGAAACCGAACCGGCCGCCGGAGAATCGGCGCCGCTCGCGGAACCGGCGCCGCAGCTTCAGCCTGCCGAAGAAGAGGGAGAAAGCGGCGCCGTAGCTTCCGAGGAACAAACGGAAACCGACATCTCTGTCGAGGAAGCCGAACAAGACGAAACCGTGCACGAGGAAGCTCAACCTTCTAATATCTTGACCTCCGTATCTTTGACCGACGACGAAGGCCATGCCGTAGGAGACGGAAGTACGTCCGATATTCGGATCGAACCCGACCAAGCGCTCAATCTGAATTACGATTGGGCACTGCCGAACGACCATACGTATAAGGAAGGTTCGACGTTCGAATTCGATCTTCCGCAGGCGTTTCGTATTTATACGGAGATCCGCGACGTTCCGCTGACGACAGGCGGAGACGAAGGCGAATCGGCAGGCTCGTTCAGCGTCGACACGAACGGGCATGCGACCGTCGTGTTCGGCCGTTTCGTGGAAGATCATTCGAACGTTTCGGGAACGATAACGGTACGCTCCGAGTTGAAGGAGGAGATCGTGCGCGAGAGCACGGAAGTTCGTATTCCTTTTGCGATCGGAGAATCCGAGCAGGTCTTCGTATTGTACCTGAAGCCGAAGCAGGGCTCGCTGCTCGACAAGAAAGGCGAGGCGGATAATGCCGCGGGCCGCATCAATTGGACGTTGGACCTGAACACTTCGCTGCAAAAGTTGGATAGCGTCTCGCTGAACGATCCGATTCCCGACGGGCTGACGCTCGATCCCGAATCGGTAAACGTTTATAAGCTCGGCGTTTCGACTTCCGGCGAACGTACGCAGGGAGAGAAGCTGTCTGCCGAACAGTATACATTGAGCGGGGACGGTTCTTCGGGACTGAAGCTTTCTTTCAATTCCGCTTCTATCGACCGGGCTTATCGGGTCACGTATGCGACAACGGTCGGAACCGGAACGCAAACGCAGTTCACGAACACGGCCGCTCTGACGGCGTCGGGCAAAGAGCCCGTGACGGCGTCCGCGACCGTAAGCGTAAAACGCGGGGAGCTGCTGAACAAATCGGTCGGCGCGTACGACCGGTCTACGCAGACGATCGACTGGAAGATCCGCTATAATGCCGGCATGCTGTCGATTCCGCGCAATCAGGCGCTGCTGAAAGACCGCTTCAACAGCGGTCAGCGTCTGGTCGAAGGTTCGCTGAACGTAACCGAATCGGCGACAGGACGAGTATTGGTCGAAGGAACCGATTATACGCGGACCGCCGTTCCGGTGTCCGGCGGGCGGACCGGCTTCGATCTGCAGTTTTTATCCGACGTGACCGGTGCTTACGAGATTGCATACCGGACAACGGCCGCGGATGCGGTATACAATAACGATCGCATCACGAATACGGTAACGACGGGCACGGTCAGCAAGTCTGCTTCGCAGACGCTCCAACGCAGCCTGTTGACCAAGGTGAACACCGGCGTCAATTACAAGAGCAAAACGGCTTCTTGGCGCACGATCGTGAACGAAGACAATTTCCGCATGGAGAACGCCGTATTGACCGATACGTTCCCGAATGGCGGGCTGGAGCTGGTTCCGGGCACGCTCAAGGTGCTGAAAGCAAACGGAACGGCGATGAACACGAGTGATTATGCGGTGTCCATTACAGCCGGCAATCGCTCCGGCTTCGTCATCTCGTTCAACCAGACGCTGACGGATCGAGTCACGGTTACGTATAACACGAGCTTCAACCAGACGTGGAAAACCGACCGCAGCCAGGCGGATTTCGTCAACGCGGCCAAGCTGTCTTGGACGGAAAACGGAACCGCGCGCAGCCGCGACGTTACGGCGCGTTTTACGCCGGACGGCCTGACGCTGCAGAACGGTTCCAAGTCCGGGAGCTATAATCCGCAGAGCAAAGAGCTGACTTGGGACGTCAAAGTCAACTACAATAATTTGCTGCTGAGCGAAGCCGTGTTGACCGACACTCTTCGTCCAGGCCAGCGCTACGTGGAAAATTCGCTGAACGTGTACAATCTGGTTCAGACCGGCGCGAAAAACGGTACGCAAAAAGGAACTCTGGTCGATCCGGCCGATTACAGCGTCGCTTATCCGAGCGCGGATAACGGCGGCGTTCTGCGGATCGCGTTCTCCAAAACGATCAACACGCCTTATTGGATCACGTTCAAAACGACCGTGGACGGGGCGATCGTCGGCAAAACCGTTTCCAACGAAGCGGTTCTGACAAGCGCCGACGCCAATCCCGAAAGCTGGAGCGCCGAAGTGCCGATTCCCGGCGGCGGCGAATACGTGACCAAAACGGGCATCCAAAAAGGCAGCCGAATCGATTGGAGCGTGACGATCAACCGCGGCCAGTCTTACGTGGAAAATGCCAAATTGATCGATACGCCGACAGGCGAACAGTCCGTGGACGAAACGTCTTTCCGTTTGTATAAGGCGACTGCCGCTTCGGACGGAACCCTGACGCGCGGAGAAGCGCTGGTCAAAGGCCGAGACTACGGCGTCGTCGTGATGTCTTCGGATACGGGCGAACGGTTCGAGCTGACATTCGCGCAGCCGATCCGCGGCGCGTTCATTCTGGATTACGCCACGGCCGTTTACGCGCCGGACCGCTCTGCGGTCGGCAACTCCGTACGTTTCGAAGGAACGGGCGTCACGACCGGGCAGACCGAAGCGGACCGTTCGGTCACGTTCCGGGCGTCTTCCGGCTCGGGAACGGGCAGCGGCGTTCGGGGCGCGCTTGAAGTCATCAAAATCGACGCGCAGGACGTCTCGAAGCGTTTGGCAGGCGCTACTTTCACGCTGCAGGATACGAACAAGCGCCGTCCGGCCGTGACGCGTACGACGGATGCCGACGGACGCATCTTGTTCGGACAGCTGCTCTACGGCAGCTACGAGCTGACGGAGACCCGTGCGCCGGAAGGCTATGCGCTGGATAAAATGCAGCCGTCTTTGACCGTCGTGGTCGGTTCCGATGCCTCCGGTACCAACGGCCCCAAAAGCGTGACGGTCCGAAACGAGCCGCTGCCGTCCGTACCGGAGCCGTCCGGCCCGCCCGAAGTTCCGGGCGGCGGCGGACCCGGAGAGCCGGGGGGACCGACCGACCCGCCGGTAACGCCGGGCGGTCCGGACATCCCGCCGACGGAACCGCCGACGCCGACCGCGCCGCCTACTGACGGCGGTACGCCGAGCAGCCCGGACGCGCCGGGCACGACCGAGCCCGAAACACCGGTGCCGGACGACGGCGTTCCGTCGGGCACGCCGTCCGTGCCTCCGTCGGATAACGGAACGCCAGCGGTTTCGACGCCTCCGGACGACTCCGGAACGCCGACGGAACCGGAAGTATCCGTGCCGGACGAAGGAGGCCCGCAGGGCTCGCCGGAAACGCCCGAGGTTCCGTCCTCTTCCGAACCCGATGTTCCGCTTCCCGACGACGGCACGCCGGTAGGCACGCCGGAAATTCCGTCCGTTCCGCCGGCCGTGCCCGGCGAACCGGAAACGTCCGTGCCGGACGACGGCGTGCCGCAGGGAACGCCTCCGGTCGTTCCCGGCACCGTCGTTCTGGGAACGGTCGTGCCGGAAAGCCAGCCGACGCTGCCGCAGACCGGCGAATCGAGCAGAGCGCCTTACCTGTTGGCCGGAGCCGCGCTTCTGCTGGCCGGCTTATGGCTGCGACGCCGCGCGGCGCGATCGGGCGAGTAACGAAAGCTGACGGGCCGTGCACGCGGTTCCGGAAGCTTTTCTGTCCGCCGCGGTTTTCCGGTTTGGCTCCCTGCCCCGGGACGATGCTCGTTTGCCTTTCTCGTTTTACGGTTAAAAGAAAGAAATAACGGCGGTTCGATGAAGATTGCGAAGCTTGCAAGCCGAATTGCCGTTAGCGCGTTAACATGGTTTTTACTCCGCGTTAACGCTGTGGTATAATGGTGACATAAGGAGGAGTGCCCTATGGATTTTGCGATTCGCGGACAACAAATTGAAGTTACTGACGCTCTGAGAGACTATGTCGACAAGAGACTCAGCCGACTCGACAAGTACTTCGATATTCCCCCTGCTACAGAAGGTACGGTTACGCTCAACGTAACTCGTGGCATTCATAAAGTGGAGGTGACGATCCCTCTTCCAGGCGGTATTTTCCTTCGCGCGGAAGACCGGAGCGACGATATGTACACGTCGATCGACTCGGTGCTGTCGAAGCTCGAACGTCAAATTCGCAAACACAAAACCAAGATGAACCGTAGATTCCGTCAAGACGAAAGTCTGAAGGGATTGTTCGTCGACGAGGGCGTCAACGCTTCCGTCTCGCCGTCCACGGACGAGGAGGAGGCCGAGGAAGAACTCCAAGTCGTGCGTAACAAGCGTTTCTTGCTCAAACCGATGGATGTGGAAGAAGCGATCCTGCAAATGAACATGATCGGCCACAACTTCTTCGTATTCTCCAACATCGATACCGAAACGGTAAACGTGGTGTATCGCCGAAATGATGGAAAATATGGTTTGATCGAGCAAGAATAACGACTCACTTTCACAGAAAAATCATGAATTTTGAAGAAAATGAGCCTTGTCCGCACCGGATAAGGCTCTTTCTGCGTATATAATATGTTGGGGGATTTACGGTAAGCCCGGCAGCGCGTACTTTGACCGCTTAAGAGGTTCGTTCAATGCGGTCAAGGTACTGGGGGTACGCGGTTGCCCGGGCACGCTCAAGCTGGTACAATTTAGGCAAACCATCCGTTTTGCACGAAAGGGGCACAACATGTTAGGACTTGTCAAAAAAATCTTCGGGGATATGAACGAACGGGACGTCAAGAAGTTCATGCGTACCGTAGACATCATCAATAAAATGGAACCGGATTTCGAGAAACTCACGGACGAGCAGTTGAAGAACAAAACCGTCGAGTTCCGCGAGCGCCTGGCCAAAGGCGAATCGATTGACAGCCTGCTGCCGGAAGCGTTCGCCACTACGCGCGAAGCGTCGAAGCGTACGCTTGGCAAGCGCCACTATGACGTACAGCTCATCGGCGGCATCGCCCTGCATAACGGCCGGATCGCGGAAATGAAAACCGGGGAAGGCAAGACGCTGGTCGGAACTCTCCCGGTCTATTTGAATGCGCTGCTCGGCAAAGGCGTGCATGTCGTCACGGTCAACGACTATTTGGCGCAGCGCGACAGCGAGGAAATGGCGCAGGTCTACAACTTCCTCGGCCTCACGGTAGGCCTTAACCTGAGCGGCATGGAACACGCGGAGAAACAAGCGGCTTACGCTTGCGATATCACGTACGGCACGAACAACGAGTACGGATTCGATTATCTGCGCGACAACATGGTCCTGTACAAAGAACAAATGGTACAGCGTCCGCTCTATTTCTGCATCATCGACGAAGTGGACTCCATTCTGATCGACGAAGCGCGTACGCCGCTGATCATCTCCGGCCAAGCGCAGAAGTCGACCGAACTGTATTTCCTGGCGGATCGCTTCGTGAAGCGTCTGCAAGCGGAAGAAGATTACACCGTCGATATCAAGGTCAAAGCGGTATCGCTCTCCGATAAAGGCGCCGCCAAAGCGGAGCGCGATTTCGGCATCGACAACTTGTACGACCAGAAGCACGTCATGCTCAACCACCATATCGTGCAGGCGCTCAAAGCGAACGTCATCATGCGCCGCGACGTCGACTATGTCGTCGTCGAAGACGAAGTCGTGATCGTCGACGAGTTTACGGGCCGTCTGATGGCCGGTCGTCGTTACAGCGACGGCCTGCACCAAGCGATCGAAGCCAAAGAAGGCATCACGGTTCAGAACGAAAGCATGACGCTGGCGACGATTACCTTCCAGAACTACTTCCGGATGTACCGCAAGCTGGCCGGCATGACCGGTACGGCGAAAACGGAAGAAGAAGAGTTCAAGAAGATCTACGGCCTCGAAGTGCTGCAGGTGCCGACTAACCGGCCGAACCAGCGCGTGGATGCGCCGGACGTCGTCTATAAGAGCGTAGCCAGCAAGTTCCGCGCGGCCGTGAAAGAAATCGAAGAGCGCCATGCCAAGAATCAGCCGATTCTGGTCGGTACGGTCTCGATCGAGAACTCCGAAATGCTGTCGGAAATGCTGAAGAAAAAAGGCATCCGTCACCAAGTATTGAACGCGAAGTATCATGCCGAAGAAGCGGAGATCATCTCCAGCGCCGGCCAACCGGGCTCGGTGACGATCGCGACCAACATGGCGGGACGCGGAACGGACATCACGCTGGGCGAAGGCGTTTCGGATCTGGGCGGACTTCATATCATCGGTACGGAACGCCACGAATCGCGTCGGATCGATAACCAGCTGCGCGGCCGCGCGGGCCGTCAGGGCGATCCGGGTTCGACGCAGTTCTATCTCTCCCTCGGCGACGAGCTGATGAAGCGTTTCGGCGCGGACAACGTGCTGAACATGATGGAACGTCTCGGTTTCGAAGAAGACCAACCGATCGAGAGCCGCATGATCACCCGCGCGGTAGAATCGGCTCAGAAACGCGTCGAAGGCAACAACTTCGATACGCGCAAAATCGTTCTCCAATACGATGACGTGATGAATCAACAGCGCGGCGTCATCTACAAGCAGCGCCAAGAACTGCTGGATTCCGAGAACGTGAAGCCGATCATTCTGGATATGATCCGCGCGACGATCGAACGCGTGGTCGAAGCGCACACCGGCGACGAGATTCCGGAGAACTGGGAATTGGAACAAGTGGCGGATTATATCAATGCCAAGCTGCTCGAAGAAGGCGAGATCACGCGCGACGAGCTGTGGGGCAAAGAATCTTCGGAAATCACGGAATACCTGTTCGAGAAAGTCGAACAGCGTTATAACGACCGCGAAGCTTCGCTCGGAGAAGCGATGGTCCGCGAGTTCGAGAAAGTCATCGCGCTGCGCGCGGTCGACCGGAAATGGATGGACCATATCGACGCGATGGATCAGCTTCGTCAGGGCATCCACCTTCGCGCTTACGGCGGTACCGATCCGCTGCGCGAGTATCAGTTCGAAGGTTTCGAGATGTTCAACCAGATGATCGCCAGCATTCAAGAGGAAGTCTCGACGTACATCATGAAAGCCCGCGTCGAGTCCAACCAACAGCGCGAAGCGGTTATCGACGAGAAGAAGATCAGCACCAACAGCCCGACGCCGGAGAAAAAAGCTTCCCGCAAAGATCGCCGCAGCCAGCGGTAATCGGCGTTCTCTTTTTAGGCAGCATACGGCCCGGTTTCCGGAGGTTTTCCGGGAGCCGGGCCGAAAGGCTGTTCGGGGATCGGCGGCCGGCGTTAAAAAGTTCATGACGAAAGAAAAAGAATTCGATAAAATACGGGCGAGCGACCGCAGAGGCGCTCCGGACCCAAACTACCAACGAGGTGACGCGAAATGATCGATCCGCAAGTCAAACAGGATCTGCGCGAGATGGCGCAGAAATTAACCAACCTTAGGGGGTCTCTTTGACTTAGATCTCAAACAAGAGATGATCTCCAACTTCGAAGAGAAAATGTCCGCTCCCGATTTCTGGGACGATAACGACAAAGCGCAGGCCGTGATCGCCGAGATGAACGCGGTCAAAGGTTCCGTCGACCAATATGCCAAACTTCAACAAGACTACGACGACGCGGCTTTGATGGCCGAGCTGGCCGACGAAGAAAACGATCAGGATATGGCGGACGAAGTCGCGGGCAGCGTGGCTGAACTGGTCGGCAAGCTGAACGAGTTCGAACTTCAGCTGCTGCTGAGCGAGCCTTACGATAAACTCAACGCGATTCTCGAATTGCACCCGGGCGCGGGCGGCACCGAGTCGCAGGACTGGGGCCAGATGCTGCTTCGCATGTATACGCGTTGGGCGGAGAAGCGCGGCTTCAAAGTCGAGACGCTCGACTATCTGCCGGGCGACGAAGCGGGCATCAAGAGCGTGACGCTGCTGATCAAAGGCTATAACGCTTACGGCTACCTGAAAGCGGAAAAAGGCGTGCATCGTCTGGTCCGCATCTCTCCGTTCGACTCGTCGGGCAGACGGCATACGTCGTTCGTCTCCTGCGACGTGGTACCGGAGATCGACGATACGATCGAGATCGAGATCCGCACCGAAGATCTTAAGATCGATACGTACCGCGCGAGCGGCGCCGGCGGTCAGCACATCAATACGACGGACTCGGCGGTACGGATTACCCACCTTCCGACCGGCGTCGTCGTGACCTGCCAGAACGAACGGTCGCAGATCAAGAACCGCGAGCGCGCCATGACGATGCTGCGTTCCAAGCTCTACGAGCGCAAGATCGAAGAGCAGCAGCGCGAACTGGCGGAAATTCGCGGCGAACAATCGGAGATCGGCTGGGGCAGCCAGATCCGTTCTTACGTTTTCCATCCGTACAGCATGGTCAAAGACCACCGTACCACGCACGAGACCGGCAACATCGGCGCGGTGATGGACGGCGAACTGGACGGATTCATCGACGCTTACCTGCGCGGCCAGTTGAAGACCGAGACGGCGGAGTAAGACGGCGGCATGCAGACAAGCAGAAGAAAACCTGTGATTCCCGTGGACGGCCTCGAGCGCAACGTGCTCGACGTCGTCCTTATTGCGGTCGGCTCTTTTATTACGGCTCTGGCATTCAATTTGTTTTTGCTTCCCAATCAGATCGCTTCCGGCGGCGTATCCGGGCTGTCGATCATTATCCATGAATGGTTCGGGCTCGAACCGGCCTTTACGCAGTGGTTGTTCAATATTCCGCTGTTCGTCGCCGGGGTGATCTTGCTGGGCCGTCAATACGGCGTTCGGACGCTGATCGGAACGGTGTGCCTGCCGCTGCTGATCTATCTGACGCGGGACTGGCCGATTCCGACCGCCAATCCGCTGCTCGCTTCGCTGTACGGCGGCATCGGCGTGGGTCTCGGCCTCGGTCTGGTTTTCCGCGGACGCGGTTCGACCGGAGGATTATCGATCGTGGCGCAGCTGCTGCAAAAGTATACCGGGCTCAGTCTGTCGCTGTGCGTGATGCTGACCGACGGAACGGTGATCGCGCTCGCGGGCTTTACGCTGTCGCTTGAGAACGCCCTGTATGCGCTGATCGGATTGTACGTGACGGGGAAAGTCATCGACGCGGTGGAGATGGGGACAAGCTATACCAAAGTCGCCTATATCATTACCGATAAAAAAGAAGAAATGACCTCGGTGATCTTGAAAGACTTGGATCGAGGATTGACCGAGCTTACCGGCAAAGGCGGATATACCGGAGAATCGCGCCCCGTGCTGATGGTCGTGATCGGACAGAGCGAGACCAGCCGTCTGAAAACGCTGGTGCGTTCCGTCGATCCCGAAGCTTTCGTCGTCATCAGCAACGCGCAGGAAGTATTGGGCAAAGGGTTTAAGATTCAGATGTAAAGATAACTCGTAAAGTATGATAAACAGAAACGGCTCCAAAGCATATGCCCGGAGCCGTTTTTTTCTATTTGATTACGATAATCCGTCCTTTTCCGCTGCCAACTGTTCAATCTCAGACAGTGTCAGCCCGGAGATCCGTGCCGCTTGCTCCGTAGACATGCCCTCTTTCAGCAGCTTACGGGCGATTTCCGTCCTTGCGGCTGTTTCTCCTTCGGCTCTGCCTTGAGAAATACCTTGAGCAATACCTTGAGCAATACCTTGAGAAATGCCTTGAGAAATGCCCTGAGCAATACCTTGATCGATGCCTTTAGCCATTCCTTCGGCCAAGCCGTCTTCCAAGCCTTTGCGTCTCATTTCATAATATTCATCGCGCAGAATCTTGGTCAGATTAGAAATCATGATATCCGCTCCTTTCGGGTCGTTGAATTCATCCAGCATGCGATTGACCTGCTCGGTTTCTTTGGGATTGATCATTTTGAACCAGGACTTGAACAGTTGAAAAAGTTCGGGACTCAAGTTTTTCAGCACACGACTTGATTTCCGCAGACGATCCGTGAACATTCGGCTGTCGGGTTCTTGTTCAACCAAAAAAACAAGGGCCATCAGATTCTCGAGAGCTTCTAAATGAGCTTCTTCAAGCCGTTTGACATCAATCAGCAGATAACGAAAGTCCAGCAGCTCATCGCCGAAATACTGTTCGCCGTCCTGCATGTTGCGGAAAGAACGAACAGCCGTCCAAGGCGCTTGCCCGTTGTACAAGACAATCGGTACGATCGCGGGCAGCTTATAGCCTTTTCGCCGGGTTTCGCCTTCCTGCGCGTTTCGTTTGACATCTCGCCAAATCTCCGTCATATACGTAAGCAGGCGGTGCGGCATTTCGAAATCGACTTTGGATTGCAGTTCCAACAGCACATAGAAATAAAACTCTTGCCCGAGCAATCTGGCCTTGTAAACGATATCGGACTCTTTTTCCATATAATCGCTTAAAACATAAGACTTGTCGACCCTGATCAGATCTTCTTCCGAAATCTTTTTGACCCATTCGCTGTCTACGAAACTATGCAGCAGCTCGGCAAACAGTTCTCGACTGGACAATAAAAGCTTGTAAGCTTTATCGTACGGATGATGGACTTCGATTTCCGACTTTTTGTTCATACCCAGACGCCTCTCTTTCGTTGAAATAAGCGAAGTTTTAACAGAGAAGATCGCGCCTGGGCAATGTGCGAAGGATCTTTGTAAGCATTATAACTCTTTTTTCGAGAATAGGGAACATAGGTTCTTATTTACCGTGAAAATAGCTTTCTCCCGCAGAATGTGAACTTTTACCGGAAAGGTTGTATTTATATGATACCGAACGTATAATAATACATATTATTTTGATTCTATGCACGGATTCATTCGGAAATCGGGAAGAACGGGGGACGGAAAGATGAGTAATCCAAAGATCAGAGCGGCAATCGTCGGAGCGACCGGTTACGGCGGAGCAGAGTTGGTTCGGCTGCTTCAAGCGCACCCTTATGCGGAAGTGAGCTGCGTATTGTCTTCGTCGAACAGCGGCACGCCGCTGAGCGGAAGTTTTCCTCATTTGACGAATATTATCGAGTCGGATCTGGAAGCGATCGAACCGGCAGCGATCAAAGCCAAAGCGGATGTCGTGTTCCTTGCCACGCCGGCCGGCGTAAGCGCGGAGCTGACGCCGAAGCTGCTGGAACAAGGACTGAAGATTATCGATCTGTCGGGCGATCTTCGTCTCAAAGACGGAGCCGTCTACGAAAAATGGTATAAACGTTCTCCCGCATCGGACGACGTGCTGGCGCAGGCCGTATACGGGTTGAGCGAAATATACGGAGAAAAGGTCGCGGGTCAAACGGCGATTTCCAATCCGGGCTGTTTTCCGACGGCGACGCTGCTGGGCCTTATTCCGGCGGTCAAAGAAGGTTGGATCGATCCGGCGACGATCATCATCGACGCCAAAACGGGCGTATCCGGCGCAGGGCGCGGAACCGGACTCGGCACGCATTACAGCGAGATCAACGAGAGCGTGAAAGCTTATAAAGTCAACGCGCATCAGCATATTCCGGAGATCGAGCAGGCGCTGAGCGAAACGGCGGGGCAGGAAGTGGTCGTTACGTTCGCCACGCATCTGATTCCGATGACGCGCGGGATTCTGAGCACGATGTACGCATCGGTAAACGGATCGAAAACGACGCAGGACTTTGTCGATCTGTACCGAAGCTTCTATAAAGGAAGACCTTTCGTGCGCGTGCGGGAGAACGGCGTTCTTCCGGCGACCAAAGAAGTAACGGGTTCGAACTACTGCGATCTCGGCTTCTCCGTCGACGAGCGCACGGGACGCGTTACCGTCGTGTCGGCGATCGACAACATGGTCAAAGGCGCGGCAGGGCAGGCGATCCAGAACTTGAATCTGATGATGGGCTGGGACGAGGCGACGGGCCTGAATTTCGTTCCCATGTATCCTTGATCGGCAGAACGATTATATAGCGAAAGGCGGAAGTCTCTCATGGCAGTTCCTTCTTACACCGTCGTCGAAGGCGGTTCGATCATCACCCCGCGCGGATTCCGGGCGGCCGGTCTGCACTGCGGCCTCAAAAAAACGGAGCGCAACGACATCGGCGCGATCGTCTGCGAAGTTCCGGCGGCAGCGGCGGCTGTGTATACGACGAATATCTTTCAAGCGGCTCCGCTCCAGACCACGCGCGAGAGCCTCGCTAACGGCGTGCTGCGCGCCGTGATCGTGAACAGCGGCAACGCCAACGCCTGCACGGGCAAGCAGGGCGACGCGGACGCGTACGAGATGCGCGCTCTGGCGGCTCGGAGTTTCGGCGTCGAAGAAAACGACGTGGCGGTAGCTTCGACCGGCGTCATCGGCGAGAATCTGAAAATGGACCGCGTACGGGACGGCATCTCCCGGCTCGCGGGCGTGCTGACCGGCGAAGCCGACGGAGGCGAGCAGTTCAGCCAAGCGATTCTGACGACCGATCTGGTGAAAAAAGAGCTGTGCGTATCCGTACAGATCGACGGTTCTCCGGTCAAGATCGCGGGCGCGGCCAAAGGCTCGGGCATGATTCATCCGAACATGGCGACCATGCTGGCTTTCGTCACGACGGACGCGAAGATCGGTAGCGAGGCGCTGCATGCGCTGCTCAAGCGCACGACCGACGATACGTTCAACATGATTACCGTCGACGGCGATACCAGCACCAACGACATGTTGGTCGCGATGGCGAGCGGATTGTCCGATCAGAAGAAGGAACTAAGCGAAGAGCATCCGGATTGGGCGGCTTTCGCGGAAGCTTTCGCGGCCGTGTGCGAGCATCTGGCCAAAGCGATCTCCCGCGACGGCGAAGGCGCAACCAAGTTGGTCGAAGTCGTCGTGAGCGGCGCGGAGAGCGCCGAATCGGCCCGCGCGATCGCCAAGACGGTCATCGGGTCCAGCTTGGTCAAAACGGCCGTATACGGCGCGGACGCCAACTGGGGACGCATTATCGCCGCTGTAGGGCGCGCGGGCGTTCCGGTGAATCCGCATACCGTGGATATCAAGCTCGGCGACATCGTCGTGCTGACGGCTTCCCAGCCGGTAACGTTCGATGAAGACGTCGCGTTGGAATATCTCAAAGGCGACACGGTCTCGATCTTCGTCGAACTGAATATGGGCAGCGAAAAAGCGACGGCTTGGGGCTGCGACCTGACTTACGATTACGTGCGGATCAACGCGGCGTATCGGACTTAAGACGGCGAAGGAGGACGAGCATGAACAGGCAGCCTTATTTCTATAAAAGCGGCGAAAGCGGATCGGCTTCTCCCGAAGCCGGATCGACGTCCGCGTCGACCGCGTCGTTCGTCATGAAGTGCGGCGGCAGCACGCTGGCCGCGCTGCCGGAAGCATTCTTCGCCGATCTGGCGGAGCTTCAGGCCAGCGGCGTCAAGCCCGTGATCGTGCACGGAGGAGGCCCGGCGATCTCCGAGAATCTGGAGAAGCTCGGGATTCCGACCGAGTTCGTGAACGGCCTGCGGCGCACGACCGAAGACGTGCTGGACGTCGTCGAGATGGTTCTCGCCGGAACGATCAACAAATTGATCGTAAGGCGCATCCAGTCCGCCGGCGGACGGGCGCTCGGGCTGTCCGGTTCGGACGGCTCGCTGATTGAGGCCGAACCGGTAGCGAACGCGGCAGAGGTCGGCCTCGTGGGCGACGTCGTCCGCGTGGAAGCGGACATCGTCGCCGGCATTCTCGGCATGGGCTATATGCCGGTCATCGCGCCGCTGGGCGTCGACGCGGCGGGGCAGCGTTATAACATCAACGCCGACACCGCCGCCGGCGCGGTGGCATCCTTCATCGGCGCGCAGCGGATGATCGTGGTCACCGACGTGCCCGGCATCTTGAAGACGATCGACGGCGTCAAGACCGCCCTGCCTTCGGTGACCTTCGCCGAGATCGAGGCGATGATCGAGAGCGGCGAGATCTACGGCGGCATGATCCCGAAGGTCCGCGCCGCCATGAAATGCATCCACGGCGACGTGCAGGAAGTCGTCATCGTGGACGGAAGCGAAAACCGCGTCCTGAGCCGCCTCCTGTCCGGCGAACAGATCGGAACGGTAATCCGACGATAAAGCTCCTACGAATAGGGTTTTATCCCGACCGTTCGAGCCGAGCCTCTTGTACAGAAGCCGAAGCTCGGGTGATATAGAAAGCAAGGACTTTAAGGCAAAGACTTTGAAGCAGCGATGAAACGAAGTTTGCAGAGAGTCGGTAAGTTTTCACTTCGAAGAAGCTGCTAAAGTCGTTGGTCATTGGTTGTTCTGTGAATGAAAGAGAATCGATACATAGAATCGATTCTGTGTCCCCGTATTAAAATATTTTGACCGATCACGACGTGCAAGCGTACCAAGCGGAGGGAGAAGTCCAGTGTAGGAGCGCCAGCGTTCGCCTTTGAAATCGGGAAACCCCCACTGAAATTTCTAATGAAGTTTCCCGATTTCAACAAGCGACCGAAACGGACTTCTCCCGGAGCCTCTCGCCGAACTCAGGAAGGAGCGTGCAAAATCATGACCCAAGAAAGCGCATTGTTTCAAACCTACGCCAGATACCCGCTCGCCTTCGTCAAAGGCGAAGGCAGCCTGCTGTGGGATGCGGAAGGCAACCAATACCTCGACTTCATGAGCGGTCTGGCCGTAACCAATCTCGGCCACGCCCCGAAGAAGATCGCCGACAAGCTCAAAGAGCAGATCGACACCCTCTGGCACACGTCCAACCTGTTTATCGTGCCGAAGCAGGAAGAAGCCGCCAAGAAACTGGCCGAAGTCGCGCAGGCCGACGCCGTGTTCTTCTGCAACAGCGGCGCCGAAGCCAACGAAGCCGCGATCAAGCTGGCCCGCCGTTATTTCCAGAAAGTCAAAGGCGAAGAGCGCTACGAGATCGTCACCCTCGGCAAATCGTTCCACGGCCGCACGCTGGCGACGCTGACCGCGACCGGACAAGACAAAGTCAAAGAAGGTTTCCTGCCGCTGCCGGCCGGTTTCGTGACCGTGCCTCCGCATGATATCCAAGCGATCGAAGACGCGATCAACGAACGCACCGCGGCCGTCATGATCGAGATGGTGCAGGCCGAAGGCGGCGTCTATCCGCTGGATCAGACTTACGCCAAACAGATCGAACAGCTCTGCCGCGACAAAGGCGTCCTGCTGATCGTCGACGAAGTGCAGACCGGCATGGGCCGCGCCGGAGATTGGTTCGCGCATCATCGTTACGGCATCAAGCCCGACATCTTCACCGTCGCCAAAGGCGTCGCTTCCGGCTTCCCGGCCGGCGCCATGTTGGGACGCGCTTACCTCAAAGAAGCGTTCACCGCAGGCAGCCACGCGTCCACGTTCGGCGGCACGCCGCTCGCTTCGTCCGCGATCATCGCGACGATCGAGACGATGGAGGAAGACAATCTGCCGCAAAGAGCCGCCGAGATGGGCGAGCTGCTGATGGGCAAACTGCGCGAAAGACTGAACGGCAATCCTTTTGTCAAAAGCGTGCGCGGACTGGGTCTTCTGATCGGGATCGAATGCGCGGAGCCGATCGGCGAATTGGTCTTGGAAGGCCAGAAACGCGGGCTGCTGTTCGTACCGGCCGGACCGAACGTGATCCGTCTGCTGCCGAACCTGTACGTGACCGAAGACGAGATCGAGCAGGCCGTTTCGATCGTCGCTTCCCTGATCGAAGAGAAAGTTCCGACGCCTGACCCTACTCATGCCCAAGCATAAAATCAAGTCGCTTCGGAGCGTTTTGGGAACGCGGCCGTTAGGGTCGTTCGCCAAACGCTCTCTCTTTTTGCCACAAATCCAACACACCGGGAGGACGACTTACATGGACCTGACCCAACAAGCTCACGGACTCGCGCTCAGAGGACGCGATCTCGTCGAGCTGACCGATTATACGACGGAAGAAATTCAATACCTGCTGGATCTGGCGATCGAGCTCAAACGCAAACAGAAAGCGGGCGAGACGTTCCGTCCGCTCGAAGGCAAGACGCTGGGCATGATCTTCGAAAAGTCGTCCACGCGCACCCGCGTTTCGTTCGAAGTCGGCATGTTCCAACTCGGCGGGCACGCTCTTTTTCTCAGCAAAAACGATATTCAGCTCGGCCGCGGCGAAGCGATTCCGGATACGGCCGGCGTGCTGTCCCGCTACCTTGACGGCATCATGATCCGTACTTTCGGGCACGAGAACGTGACAGAGCTGGCGAAATACGCGGATATCCCGGTCATCAACGCGCTGAGCGATCTCGGCCATCCGTGCCAAGTGCTCGCGGATCTTCAGACGATTCAGGAGCACAAAGGCGCGCTGCGCGGCAAAAAACTGGCTTATATCGGCGACGGCAACAATATGGCCCACTCGCTGCTGCTCGGCGGCGCGAAGATGGGCATGGACGTGAGCATCGCCAGTCCCGAAGGCTACGAATCGGACGCCGATATCGTGCGTCAGGCGCGCGAGATCGCGGAGCAGACCGGATCGAAGATCGCGATCGTGCGCGACGCGCGCGAAGCGATCGAGAACGCCGACGCCGTCTACACGGACGTCTGGGCGAGCATGGGCTTCGAAGAAGAACAGAAAGTCCGCGAGCTGGCGTTCAAAGATTATCAGGTGAACGAAGAACTCGTGCAGTATGCGAAAAACGACTATCTGTTCCTGCACTGTCTCCCGGCGCACCGCGGCGAAGAAGTGAGCGCGGGCGTGATCGACGGCAAAAACAGCGTCATTTTCGATGAAGCCGAGAACCGTCTGCACGCGCAAAAAGCGGTCATGGCGACGCTGATGGCGTAACCGCTGCCGATCCGGTAGTGTTTTTATGTAAATGAGTTCGGCCGACGGCGTAGTCGTTTCGACGTTAGGCAGGAGAACGCGGCATGCGCGGCGAACATGAATAGATCGAATTTGAATTTTTAGAGCGGGGGAATGAAGAATCATGGCAAAAGAAAAAATCGTGCTCGCGTACTCCGGAGGACTGGATACGTCGATCATCTTAAAGTGGCTCAAAGAAACGTACGACGCGGAAATCATCGCTTTTACGGCGGATATCGGACAGAAAGAAGAACTGGACGGCCTCGAAGAAAAAGCTCTGGCCACCGGCGCTTCGAAAGTGTACATCGACGACCTGCAAGCCGAATTCGCTTCGGACTTCATCTTCCCGATGTTCCAAGCGGCGGCTCTCTATGAAGGCCAATACCTGCTCGGCACCAGCATCGCGCGTCCGCTGATCGCCAAGCGCATGGTCGAGATCGCGCGCGCCGAAGGCGCCACGATGATCGCGCACGGCGCGACGGGCAAAGGCAACGACCAAGTTCGTTTCGAACTCGGCGTAGCCGCTCTTGCTCCTGACATCAAAGTCGTCGCTCCGTGGAGACTCGACGAGTTCCGCGACACGTTCCCGGGCCGCGCCGAGATGATCGCGTACGCCGAGAAACACGGTATCCCGGTCACGGCATCCGCCGCGAAACCGTACTCCACCGACCGCAACCTGCTGCATATCAGCTACGAGAGCGGCGTGTTGGAAGATCCGTGGTTCGACCCGAGCGCTCCGGAAAACAAAGACATGTTCCTGCTCAGCGCCGATCCGCAGGACGCCCCGGACGAGCCGGAAATGCTGGAAATCGAATTCGAGCAGGGCAACGCGGTATCGCTGAACGGCGAGAAGCTCAGCCCGCTCGAAGTGATGAACAAACTGAACGAACTCGGCGGCAAACACGGCATCGGCCGCGTGGACATGGTCGAGAACCGTTTTGTCGGCATGAAGAGCCGCGGCGTCTACGAGACACCGGGCGGCACGATCCTGTTCACCGCTCACCGCAAAATGGAATCCCTGACGATGGACCGCGAAGTCATGAACCTGCGCGATTCCCTGCTGACCCGTTACAGCACGCTGGTCTACAACGGCTTCTGGTTCGCGCCGGAACGCCTCGCGCTGCAAGCGCTGGTTACGGAAAGCCAGAAAAACGTGACGGGTACGGTTCGGGTGAAACTGTATAAAGGCAACGTCATCGGCGCCGGCGTCAAAAGTCCGGTCAGCCTGTACAACCCGGACATCGCCACGATGGAAGCCGATCCGAGCCAAGCTTACGACCAGAAAGACGCGACGGGCTTTATCCGCTTGAACGCGCTTCGACTGAAAGTGGGCACAGGGGTCGAGCAGAAGAAGTAGGCTTTGAAAACAAAGCCCAGTGCGCAAGTGAGGAAAAGGCTTGGACTTGGCTTACGGGCAAGATTCGTTTCGGTCGCTTGTTGCAATCGGGAAGCTGGATTAGACGCAGAGGAGGCTTCCCGATTGCAAAGGCGAACGTTATCACTCCTACACTGAATCTTTCCCTCCGCCACTAGGCCTTTTCCAAGCGCACAAACTTCTCCTCTCCCCCTGAAAAGGGAGAGGAGAAAGGAGAAGAGCATCCGGCTTTGTTGCTAAGCCGGACAAAGCGCGCCGCGGAAACCCGGTCCTGCGCACAGGACCTTGCGAAGCCCAAAAGGTTCCCCTCCGAACGGGAACCTGGCCGCACAGGAGCCGCGAAGCCGCTCCGCCTGCGGCCCCGGGTTTCGGTCGAACAGGGCCAAGCGAAGCGGCCCGCCTTCGACCCGCCCTAAGTCCCGCCACGCGCCGCACCAGGCAGCGAACAGCTGCCCGCGCGAGGCACCCGAACCCAGCCGAAAGCCGCGGCCGCCGAAGGCAGGCCGAAGCGGCTGGCACCAACCGCCAACACCACCAATAAACAGTAAAGACCTCCCGCCGACAGCGAAGAAAATCTCTGCCGCGTCCGGGTGTCCAGAGGGCGGCTGCCCTTTGGGGCCCTCCCCTCGGGGGAGGGTTTGGGAGGGGGAGGAGCCGATATGAGTAAACTATGGGGAGGCCGTTTCACCAAGCCGACCGACCGTTTGGTCGAAGAGTACACCGCCTCCATCAATTTCGATAAAGCGCTCGCCGAAGAAGACATCCAAGGCAGCTTGGCGCACGTTGCCATGCTCGGCAAATGCGGCATTATTCCGCAGGCCGACGCCGACACGATCGCCGAAGGTCTGCTGAAAGTGCTGCACAAGATCGAAGCCGGAGAAGTCGAATTCTCCGTATCCGACGAAGACATCCACATGAACATCGAGAAGCACCTGATTCAGGAAGTCGGTCCGGTCGGCGGCAAGCTGCATACCGGCCGCAGCCGCAACGACCAAGTGGCGACCGATATGCACCTTTACCTGCGCGGACGCGTGGTCGAACTGACGGGCCTCGTACAAGCCGTGCAGCAGGCGCTGATCGACCAAGCGAAGCAGCATACGGGCACCATCGTTCCGGGCTATACGCACTTGCAGCGCGCGCAGCCGATCCTGTTCGCGCATCATCTGCTCGCTTACGTCTCGATGTTCCAACGCGACGCCGAGCGTCTGATGGACAGCTACAAGCGTATTAACGTCCTGCCGCTGGGCGCGGGCGCGCTTGCCGGCACGACGTTCCCGATCGACCGCCATTTCGTGGCCGAGCAGCTCGGTTTCGACGGCGTGTACGAGAACAGTCTGGACGCGGTCAGCGACCGCGACTTCATTCTGGAGTTCTTGTCCGGCGCTTCGATCCTGATGATGCACATGTCGCGCCTCTGCGAAGAGCTGGTGCTGTGGAGCAGCACCGAGTTCGGCTTCGTCGAACTGGACGACGCGTTCTGCACGGGCAGCAGCATCATGCCGCAGAAGAAAAATCCGGACGTGGCCGAACTGGTCCGCGGCAAGACCGGACGCGTGTACGGCAACCTCATGGGCCTCTTGACGGTGCTCAAGTCGCTGCCGCTCGCGTATAACAAAGACATGCAGGAAGACAAAGAAGGCATGTTCGACACGGTCGCGACGCTGGACGGCGCGCTGCGTTTGTTCGCGCCGATGATCGCGACGATGCAGGTCCGCACGGGCCGCATGCGCGAAGCCGTGAACAAAGACTTCTCGAACGCGACCGACATCGCGGACTTCCTCGTCGGCAAAGGCCTGCCTTTCCGCGACGCGCACGAAGTCATCGGCAAGACGGTGCTGTACTGCATCGAGAACGGAAAATACCTGCTCGATCTCAGCTTGGACGAGTTCAAATCGTTCTCCGATCTGTTCGACGAGAAGATCTACGACGTGCTCCAGCCGGAGAACGTGGTCAACGCCCGCAACGTCTACGGCGGTACGGCGACCGTGCAGGTCGAAGCGGCGATCGGGCGCGCGCAGCAGACGCTCGAATTGACGACGGAATGGCTGGACGGCCGGCTGTAACGCCCGATTCTGATTTCCGCGTCCGCGGTTATCGGCATAAGCCGGCTTCGGGCTCGGCAGGCTTGGCCTTTTACGGATCGGCTTGCGAATAGGGGCGTCTCCTTCGAGGAGACGCTTTTTCGCTTTATATCGAGCTGAAAAATTTCGACATTCTTTGCAGAAATCCGCGGATAGAGTAAAATGTAAGCAAAGCGGCGGCTCCTCTCGAAAAAGCGGCAACAGGGCTAAAGGTGCACGATTGCCGCGGACTGCGAGGCGTACCGTTTATGTTGAAAGAGTTATTCGTGAATTTCACGATTTTGGCGACGATGTTGTTTTTCGGCAACGTCTTATTGAATCGTTTTCGCCATTCGCCGCTTGCGGCGCATTCTGCTCTGTGGATGCCCGGCTTGGCGGGTCTTGCGCTAGGCGGAGTGGGAATGATGCTGATGGAGTTTTCGTTTCCGCTGGCTTCCCATACCATCGTCGATCTGCGGCAGAGCGCGATCATTATCGCGATCTACGCGGGAGGAATTCCCGGCGGATTCATCGCTACGGCCGTCATCGCGGTTTTTCGTTTGTTTTTTTTCGGTCCGTTCGGAGTGTCTTCGGTTATCGGAGCAGCGAACGCGGTCGTGACTTTCGTTCTGATCGCGATCGTTTTGCGAAAAGGACAGTTGAACGGACAACGATGGACAGCCGCTTTTGCCGTGCAGTTTATCGTGCTTATGATCACTCTTTATGTTGCCGTAGGACCGCAGGTATTGATGATCGCTCCGCTCATCGCTTTGATTACGGCGGGAACCGGGATGTTCATTTTCTTGATGCTGCGCCATCTGCAAAATTCCAACCGATCGTTCGCGATCATGGAAGACGCGGCGCATCGCGATTTTCTGACCGGTTTGTACAATCCGCGGGCTTTTTCGCTCGCTTACGAACGTCGTGTCAAGCTGGCTCTGCAAGATCGAGAAGGGTTCCGCTTCGGTCTTATTCTGCTCGATATCGATCATTTCAAAAAGGTTAACGATACGTACGGCCATCCTGCCGGCGACGTCGTTCTGCGGCAAGTGGGCAATATTCTGTCGGTTTGTTCGCCGATCGGCGGGCACTGCGCGCGCAGCGGAGGAGAAGAATTCGTGGTTATCGTCGACCGCCCGGACGAAGAGACCGTCGCGCGTACGGCGGAGCGCATCCGATTGACGATAGAAGGGCATCCGTTCCTGCTCGAGGACGGAACGCGTCTGGACGTGACCGTCTCGCTCGGCTACGGATTGTCGGACGAAGGCTCGCCCAAAACGTTGTTTCAACGCGCGGACTCCGCTTTGTATCTGGCGAAAGAATCCGGCCGCAATCGAGTCGCCAAAGCGGCAGCCGGATCGGAAGAGACGGGAAACGTGATGTCTCTTGCTCGTTGAAGACCGTTTTTTGTTTGCTGACTATGCGGCCTCGCCAAAAAGCTCCGTTTCCGCTCAGGCGGATTCGGAGCTTTTTTATAGGGCCGAAACGAAAAACGAATTACTTCTTCGGCTCGTCCGCCTCAAGCGGCAGCCATTCCAAGACGCGTTGGATCATTTTGTCCCAATAGCCCCATTCGTGTTCGCCCGGGCCTTCTTCGTAAGTAAAATCGAGCGTACCGGCTTCCGCGGCTTTGCGGAACGTCTGATTGTCCGCGTACAAGAAATCTTCCGTGCCGCAGCATTGATACAATTTCGGTTTCGGTCCGTTCGATTTCGATACGCGATCCAACAGGAACAGCAGATCGTCTTCGCTGCCGCGTACGGTCCGGTCGCCGAAGATGGTTTGCAGCAGTCCCGAACGCGGATTTTCCGGGTTCTCGGTCATGGCCGCGATATCCGTAGCGCCCGACAAACTCGCGCCGGCCGCGAACAGGTCCGGACGGCGCAGCGCCAGTTTGAACGCTCCGTATCCGCCCATCGACAGACCGGCGGCGAAGTTGTCTTCGCGCTTGGCCGACAGCGGGAAGAACGAACGGGCCAGTTCCGGCAGTTCTTCGCTGATAAACTCCCAATATTTTTCGCCGTATTCCATATCCGTATAGAAGCTGCGATGAACTTGCGGCATCACGATCGCGATGCCGTAAGCCGCGGCGTAACGTTCGATCGACGTGCGGCGCAGCCAGATCGTATCGTCGTCGGACAGCCCGTGCAGCAGATACAGCGTTTTATGCGGACCGGGACGTTTGACGTTCTCCAAGCCGATCTGCGAACGGGTCTGCTGCGGCAGAATCACGGTCATCGAAGTGCTAAGACCTAACGATTCGGAGAAAAAGTTGCAGGACAACAAAGCCATGTTTGAATATGCCTCCTTCAAATGAGCGCGATAGAAACGTTTATAGAAAACGCTTTACTTTTCTAACAGTTCGTCCTTCCCGACTCGTTTCCTGCCTGCGCCGCCGAACTCTTCCGAACTAGGTTCGAAAGACCTAAATAATCGTTGCCGGTCGCTGCCCGAGGCACCTATAATGAAAGAAGGACAAAAGGTCGATATAGAAGAAACTATGGTCTTTTCGGCTGGTAAAGGGTTACCGTTGCTTAGACGCGCCTGAAGGAGGAATTTCGTTGCTGGAGCGGCTCAAAAAAGAACAGGGCTTTACATTGATCGAAGTATTGGCGGCTATGCTGATCGTATCCATCGTCGCGCTAGCTTTCACGGCTTATTTCGGGAATGCCCTTACGTTTGCCAAAACCAATCAAAATAAAACGATTATGTCCAATTTGGCTCGAAATGCTTTGGTGTATATGCAAAAACAGGATTTCACCCGGCTAAAAGAGTATTTCGATTCGCCTGATGCTACCGTTGTCCGAACCGGTGATGCGCTAAACCAACGGCGCGTAGGCATTACGCCGGAAACCTTCGGAAGCTGCACGAACGCGGATACAGGAGCGTGCAAATTCCGTAATATTTTCGAAAACGGAAATTTGCAGCCTACCATGGCGGTGCTTCAACCAAGCGTCAACGGGATTCAGTATCGGATCGTGATCGAATATCAGCAAAGTCTGAACCGTTCGAACGATACCGGAGGTGCTTTGCTGCTGCCGATCAGCGCGACGGTGACTTCGGTTTCGCCGGGAGCCGCAGGACCGGGAGCGGATGCGGTTACCGTGGAGGGATATGTGAATGCGCAATCGATTCGTTAAAGCTTGGAAGCGGGAAGAAGGCGTGACGCTGATCGAACTGCTTGCCGTATTATCGCTGATGGCGATCATTTTGGGCGTCATTTCTACTACCATTTTTTTCGGATTTCGCAGTTATAATCAAGTCTCGGTCGAAAATCGTCTGCGCGAAGAAAGCGATATTCTGATGTCCGCCATCATTACGGAGTTATATGCCTATGCGCCGGATCGCGTTTATGCGTTGGCGGACGGAACGGGTTTCGATATGGTGCATGTGGATGAGCTGGGCAATGAGCAGACCAACGACAAAGTTACGATCCGAATCGTAACGCCGGACCCCGAACATTTTCCGCAGCAAGGCCAGCTGCAGATCCAAAAAGCGCAAATTCTGAATTCGAGCAATCCGCCCGTCGATCCCTACGAAGCTACAAGAATCGCTAACGGAAGTATCGTCAACGGACTGTCTTCGATTACGCTCGAAGGCAGCAAAGTCGGCGGCTTCAATTATTACACGACCGGGCTGATCAATATTAAGTTGGTGCTTGCGCTCGGTTCGGGCACGGGGCAATCGCAGCTTCAACTCGAAAGCCGATTCGGGTTCTAAAGGTTCAATGAACAGAAAGGGGAACAAGCTGGCATGAGACGTTTCCGTGAAGAAAAAGGCTCCGCTCTCGTTATGGTCATGTTTATGATGCTCATTCTTACACTGCTTGGCGTCGCGGTATTGAGTGCGGCCGTAGGCGGAGCAAGACGGACCCTCACCCGAGAAAACGATATTCAGAGCTTACAGCTCACGCAAAAAACGCTGGACGAGTCGGTGGCGTATATCGCTTCCAAGCTGGACGGCAAAACGTTGAAAGCCGATATGCTGGGTTCGACGTTGCAAGACGTATTGTCGCAGATTCCGGCTTTGCAGGCCAGTAATGCGACTAACGGTTCCGGCGTCAAAACGGAATTGGCACTCGCTTCGACCCGCCTGCTGTCGGCTACGGCCAGCGACGATTTTGCAGGCAGCGGATTGAAAGGCAATTCCTCTTATACCGTAACGTTAATCGCGCAAAGCGATATCAACGGCGTTAAACGAATTCTGAAGCAGGACGTCAAAGTCAGTTTATACCCGGACTTTCTGAATTACGCGTTCGGTTCGGAAAAGGATCTGATCTTGAACGGTTCGCCGACGATCAAAGGCAATATCTACGCAGGCAACACGCTTCGCGTCAGCAATGTGGCGAACTACGCGTACCGAGGCCAAAACTTGCAAAAGCCGAGCTTATTCCCCCGGATGGTGGAACGCGCGGACAAAACGCAGCCGCTCGCTTTCGTCCAGTCTTTGGACGCGTTTACTCTGTCGGAAAACGGCTATGCGCCAAGGCCGGTAAACCGAGGAGCCGACGGATCGGCATTAAGCGGAGATCTCACGATCGCCAATGTACGCAAAGCGTTGAATATCGATTTGAGCCAGGTCCGGATACGCAAAAACGAACAATTTGTTCAGGTAAATGTCGATCAATCCTTCCGGGACAAGTTCGGTCAAGCGCTCGGAATAAGCGATTCGGTGGACATTCCCGATTACTCTGCCTATTTGAACAATGTTCCGAATGCGCTTAAAATGCCGATCAAGCCGAAGGAACCCGTTAAACCGGTCGATCCGCTGTCCAGCGACAAGACCATACAGGATCAATATAAAAAAGATCTCGATGCGTACGAGAAACTATATACGAATTATATTCAGGTCGAACTGCCGAACTATCAAAAAGCGTTAAACGATTTGAAAACGGCGTTGACTACAATGACCGGAACCGTCGTGTTCAACGGCGACCTGAATGTGGACGGCGATTGGCTCAAAGGCTTGATTCAGACTCAGCGAAGCGCTTCTTCTTGGCTGATTGTTAACGGTAATCTGACGATCAACAATACGTTAGATAATACGCCGCTCAATCTGTACAGCAGCGTACTGGTGACCGGCGCGGTGAATCTGGGCGGTAAAATCAATGTCGATTCGACGCTGCTGACGCTCGGCAATACCAAAATCCAAGACGCGACCATTACCGGAGCTAACGGAGACAAAGAAATCGTACTGATTTCCAAAGGGCCGATTTTGTTGAACCGGGTCGATGCGTTCACTCAAGCCAATGTAGCGCAGACGCTGCGCGGATTTTTCTATACCGACGCGACAGCCGAATTGTACGGGGTCGGTTCCAACTTCGATTTGCAAGGCGGATTTTTCGCCAAAGGCAATCTGACCGTCAATGCGGTAGTCGGCAATTCGGTAGAAGACGCAAGCCGGCAAAATATCATTTTCGACGATCAAACCGTATCCAAAACGAGCCGCTTCAAAGTCGATTACAATGATCAGGTCTTCGAGCATCAGGGATTGGCCTTGCCTCGGGTCGATCAAATCAGTGTCAAAGCGGACAAAATCGAGCTGCTTCAGGAATCGCAAATTCCGGGCAAATGATATAAAAAAAGCTTCCGACCGTTTGCGAACGGTCGGAAGCTTTTTTGTGTCTTGAAAGGATCGCTTACGCGTCAATCAGTAGCGATCGCCGTCTGTCGGCGCGTTAGGATCGGCCGCTTTGGCTACGATGACTTTGGTGGTCGCCGTAATTGCCGGCGATGTCGGCGTCCGTTGATAAGTGACGGTCACGACCACTTCGCTGCCTTCTTTAAGTCCCGTCACCACGCCGTTCGGATTGACGCTGACGCCCGAAGGATCGGCGCTGGTCCAAACCAGTTGATTTCGGATGTCCGATACCGCGATCGAGATCGGATTAACCCGTAAAGGCGCGCCTGCGATCAGATCGAACGGAACGCCTTTTTCGACTTTAACGGTCGGAGGAAGGAGCAGAGCCGTAACGATCGGCTTGATGGTTACGATCCGGTCGACGGTGAAATCGCCGGCGGGCGTCGTAATCGTTGCGGTCAATTTGACTTGACCCGCATTCGATCCGGTTAAAGTCGTCGTGCTGGTGTTACCGTTGGTTGTAGCGGTTCCCAGACTCGCATAGTTCCCGATTCCCGCTCCGGTACCGTTCACGTTGGAGACCGTCCAGTTCACGGTGCCTTTAGCGCCAGGATAATTGGTCGGGAGCAGCGACGAAGTGAAATTGATCGAATCGCCTACATACACGGTATCCGGTCCGTTCATTCCGAAATCAAGCACCCAAATCGTTTTGGTGACGGTTCGTTCGATCGGATTGTCGCCGGCGGTTTTGACCGTAACGCTAATCGTGACCGGACCCGGCGCAACGCCTTGCAGGGTCGCTGTTTTGGCGGGAGCGGGACTTCCCGGCGTCAATACCGCATTGCCGTTTCCGTCCGTCACCGTCCACACGATACTGCCGATGTTGGCCGCTTCCGGAAGGATCACGGTGCTAAGGTCGATGCTGCTTCCTTTTTTGACCGTATCCGGTCCGTTGACGGCTACGCTGTTCAAGCTATCGATAATGCTGATGTCTTTGGTTGCGGTCAACGTACGAACCGTATTGGTTCTTATATTGGTAATCGTTGCGGTAGCTTGGACTTTAACCGTTCCGCTTTTCGATCCGGTCACGTACAACGAAGTCGGATCGGCTTGCGGAGCCAGCTTCACGTTGTCGGTGTTCGGGCTGATAACGGTCCAAGTCACGTTGTCGATTCTCAAATTCGTCGCGTTTACTACCGCTTTAAGATCTTTGATCGTCTGACCAACATTGACCGACGAACTTCCGTCGATCGACAATGCCGGAGCTTCGACAGTGACGAGCGCGGTGCCTACGATAGTCGTACCGTCAGAATTTTTGAGCGTCGCGGTAATGGTCGATGTGCCGGCGCTCGCCCCGGTTACGCTGACGCTGGCCGATTGACCGCCTGTCGTTCCAAGCGGGTACGAGATACTCGCTACCGAAGGCTTGCTGCTCGACCAAGTCAGGAGCGGAGTCAGATCGGTCGTGCCGTCGGTCATCGTGACCGTCGGCACGATGACCGTCGAATCCCCGACCCACAGCGACTGATCCGCCAGCGTGATGCTTTTCGTTTTGATGATAGCGTTGAAGTAAACGTCCGGGAATTGGATTGTGCGGCTTTCACCCGGTGTAGGCGCTGTAGTCGAAGGCGGCTCTATACCTGCAAATGCAGCCCGATTCAATGTGATGCTTCCCGAAGATACCAATTGATTGGCTACAATGGAACCGGAGAGAGAACCGTTACCATTGGCATAATTGACGATGGCATTTGGAGCCAATACGCTGCTGTCTACCTTTGATCCGTTACCGCCGGTTTTGGGGAACAGGCTGGTCGGAGCATTGCCTACATACAGATTTCCGGTTCCCGTATAGTTGATCAGCGTCCGGGAAGGATCGGCAGAGACTACGTTCGATAAACGCAAAGTCCCTCCAGAAATATTGACAACTGCGGAAGCGCCGGCCGGTACGATAATTTTAAGATCATTCATGTCTGTCGTATCCGCGCTTGTAATATTGAATACGTTGAGCCCGGGATTCGAACCGGTTAACGTAATGACTCCGCCGCTGTCGGTACCCGAAGCGGGTTGCTTGGTTCCGTTCGATGTCAAATTGGCATAAGAGTTCGACAATTGAACGAGCTTGCTTTTGGAATCGGCAAAATTGAATGCTTGAGAAATCTCGTTTTTCAGAGCTGTCGCATCTCTTTGCGTCGGCTGCGGATTCAGATAATTAGGCCCGCTATAAGCACCGCCGTAAGACGTTTGCGCCGCGCTTCCGCTGGCATAACCGAATTTCAAATCGCCGCCGATCAATGCCCGAGAGAACTCGTTGAAATTAAATCCGGGCGCCGTCAAATTGCCTTTGGCCAAAATCGCTCCGTTATAGATATTGCCTTTGGTAATCGTTAGATTTCCGCTGGTAACGAAGCCGATATTGGAGGCATTCAAATCTGCACCTACGGTTGCCGAAGTATCTACATTTCCGTTGATGGCAACTCCGCCTTTAATCGTACCTTCGGCCAATTTTAAGTCGGAACTTCCCAGCACGATCAGACTGTAATCTTTCAACTGTTGCAGCGTCGAAGCAAAGGCGGAAGGCGAGTGGACATCTTCGTAAGATAACCGCGCTTGATTCAGATTATACGTTCCTTTTTGCGTCGGAATCGTATCGAGATGGAACGAGAACGTGCTGCCTTTATTGGGCTCGTACGAACTGCCGTTTAACGTATACGTGATTTTGTCGAACGTTTTGCTTAACGTATAACCGGTGCTTGCCGTACCCGTTTTGGTCATGCCCTGCGGAAGCGTTCCGGAAATTTCAAGACCGGCCGGAAGCTTTTCCGTATACGCGATATTCGAGATCTCCAACGTTTGCAGACCGTTTTCGCCCGAACGAATATCGGCGGCCGGAATCGACTGCGGCGTCACTTTGTACGTCATGCCTACCGTGCTTCCGGTCAGGAACTCGTAGTTGGCCGGGATCGTGTCCAGCGTACGTTCCGTAAGCAGGTTGGCCGAGACCTTTTGAATCGTCAGATCGATCGTTTTGACGGCGGTTGCCCCTTGTTTGTCGCGCGCCGTGATTTCGATCTGGATTTTGCCGTCTTTCAGCTGCAGCGGATTCGTGAATTTTTCGGTGATTACGGTGCCTTTCGGTACGCTTTTCTCCGCGATCGCCATATTGTCCACGTATTGACCGTTAACTTTGAATTTGACCGAAGAGTAAACGTTCAGGTCGTTCAAATCGAGATCGTCTACCTGATAGCTGAACACCAGTTCTTTCAAATAAGAAGGTTTGGTTGTTTCGGCCGCGGTCGGCGAGATGACGGTCACGCTCGGTGCATGGTTGGAGCCGATAAACGCGCGGAACATCGTATTGACGAACAGCTTTTGTTCCCATTCCGGGAAATTGGTATTGGTATGACCCGTACCGGAGTACGTGACGTTTCCTTTGGAATAGGTATAGTAATGATCGTAACTGTCGTCGCTGTCGCGCTTGTATGAAGCATTGTCGTTGTTTTCGCTGACGATGTTGTACCACGGCACGATCGTCGGATCTTCGAGATCGAGCATATAATACTGGTCGTGCGTCAAAGCGATCTGGCCGACGTAACCGTTCGTATTGCTTGGCGGAAGCGAAAGATCGAACGGGAACTGCGTCAACATGCCGGTATTGACGACTTTGGTTCGGGTGGACGGATTCGGCGCGCCCAAACCTAGGTTGGTGTACAATCCGGTTTGTCCGGTCGTCGCTTGGAAATTTTTGATCCAAGGATTCCATTTATCGCCGATCATGGTGTCATGGGTGAACATGACGGCTTGACCGGTCTTGATGAAGGCGTTCACGCCTGCCGCCGCCGCATCCGTCAAGCTGCTGGCAGTCTGCGAATTATAGTTGTCGACGAAGCCGAAAATAATCATGTCGTATCTGCCGTTCAAGTTGGCGTAAGAGTTGACGGTGCTTGCCGTATTGAACTCGCTGAACAACACCGGCGTGATCTGAATATCGTAATCGTTCGTTTTCAGATACGACTGCGTCATGTTGGCTGCTTTGAGCAGGCTGCTCGCATCGTTGCTCGGCATGACTTGAAGCACGCGAATCACGGTTTGCTTGTCGCGGACGCGGAAGGCGCCTTCCGCATAATCGCTTTGTCCGTTTGCGGTCAATTCCAATTTCCAATAGACCGGTCCCGAAAAAGTCTGGGGCAGTTTATAGGTCAAGGTTCCGGCACGCGAGGTAAGCGTCGAACTTGCGACCACGTTCTCGTTGGATAAAGGAAGAACTTTGTCTACGCTGGCGTACAGCTTGGCATTGACCGGGGTGCTGAAATCTTTGACGTTGTTGGCGTTAAACGTAAACGTCAGCGTATCGCCGGTAGTGTAGATTTTGGAGGCACTGTTCAGGAAGTCCTGCGGTTTGGACGTGATTTCCACGCGCGGTCTCTGCTTGTACAGGGCTGTTCCGTTTTTGATATTGGTCACGACCGTGTTCAATTGGCTGTCGTTGACAAACAGCGCGTTGCTCGGCCGATTGCTCAAAGAAGCGTATTTGTTGTACAGCGCGAACAAATTTCCGTTAGGCGTTTGATTCGCGATCGCGGTATTGAAAATAACCGGCAGACCTTTGAGAATATAATAGTTTTCGACGTCGGCTGCTTTGAGTTTGGTTATGTCGTTCATCACTGCGGCGGTATCGTGCGCTGCGCGCTGCTCGTTGGAAGGACCGGAAGTAAACGCGGAGGGCAGCTTGGGACTGTAGGCTCCGTTGCCGAAATAAATCGCGTCGTATTTGCCGTTCAATTCTCCGCGCATCGCCACGAACGTTTTCATGCGCATGGTGTCGACCGTGACGTTCGTCGTAGTCTTAAGCGCTGTTTGCAGCGCAAACGTCCCGTTGTCCGAGATTTCGAGAATTTTGATCTGGTAAGCGGGTTCCGTATCGGCCATCGCTTTCCAGACGCCGAACGGCACACTGACCAAAATGAGCGCGAGAACGATGCTCCAAATGCCGATGTACTTCTTTCTCAATGTGATTCCTCCCTGATTCGCCGAGTAATAAAGTAGAAAAGTCCCAGGCTTCTGCAAACGTGTCGCATCGTATTCCATTTATCTAGTCAAAGCACCAAAAAAAGAAAGGCTTGTTCGAATTCGTTGTCAAAAATAAAAGCTTATGGTATATAATCATTTTAGGTCATAAGCCTTACGTTCTCAATACTAATTACACAGTTGTACTAAATAAGTTGTATGAAATTATGGCTGTGCGCGTTATTTTTTGTTTTTTTTATTTTTCTCTAAAAAAGCCCTCCCGTTTCTTCGATATATAACAAAGATGCTTCGGTCGAAAGTCGTTCTTTTTAAGGACCTTCGGGCTCACGAACTTCTTCAATATTTATTTTTTCGGCTGAACGAAGCAAAGTTTGAATCTTGATTTCAATAAAAAGTGGCGGAGATGAAGCGGAAATGGCAATCGTGAAAAAACGGCTCGGAGACCTGCTCGTCGAGAACGGCATTATTTCCGAAGAGCAATTGCAGCAGGCGCTCGTCGAACAGCGGGAAACCAAACGCAAGCTCGGCGACCACTTGATCGCGCAAGGCACGATTACCGAACAGCAGTTGATCGAAGTTTTGGAATTCCAGCTGGGGATTCCGCACGTCAGCCTGTTTAAATATCAGATCGATCCGGCGATCACGCAGATTATTCCGGAAAGCATGGCTAAACGATATCAAGTGCTTCCTTTTATGAAAGAAGGCAGCAAGCTTATGGTCGCCATGGCCGATCCGCTCGATTACTTCGCGATCGAAGATTTGCGGATGAGCACGGGCTTCCGGATCGAGCCGGCGATCTGCACGCGGGACGAACTCCAACGCGCGATTGCTCGGCATTACGGGCTTCGCGATTCTATGAATCAGATGATGGGCGAACTGCCGAGCGCCGAAGAGATCGAAGAAACCGAGATTACCGACGAAGACTCGCCGATCGTAAAGCTGGTGAACCAGATGATCCAACAGGCCGCCCAACTTCGCGCGTCGGACATTCACGTCGATCCGGGCGAAAACAATTTGGCGATTCGTTACCGGATCGACGGATCGCTGCGGACGGAACGGTTGATTCCTAAGCAAATGCAAGGATTCATCACCGCGCGCCTTAAGATCATGGCGAAACTCAATATCGCCGAACGGCGTTTGCCGCAGGACGGACGGATCAAAATGCAGGTCGATTATCGCATGATCGATATTCGGGTATCGTCCCTGCCGACCGTGCACGGCGAGAAAATCGTTCTCCGGCTGCTCGATCTGACTACCGGCGTGCAGTCGATGGACAAACTCGGCTTCGACGAGCGCAATTCGACCGTGTTCAAGGAAATGATCGAGAGACCTTACGGCATCATGCTGTTGACCGGCCCGACCGGGAGCGGCAAAACGACCACGCTCTATTCGGCTCTTAACCACCTGAATACGGAAGAAGCGAATATTATCACGGTCGAAGATCCGGTCGAATACCAGATCGAAGGCATCAACCAGGTTCACGTGAACCCTGCGGTCGGTTTGACGTTCGCGGCGGGGCTGCGTTCGATTCTCCGGCAAGACCCGAATATCGTCATGGTCGGGGAAATCCGGGATACCGAAACGGCCGAGATCGCGGTGCGGGCATCGCTGACAGGCCACTTGGTGTTGTCGACGCTTCATACCAACGACGCCGTCAGCAGCGTAACGCGGCTGCGCGATATGGGAATCGAACCGTATCTGATCGCGTCTTCCCTGATCGGCGTGGTCGCCCAGCGTCTGGTCAGAAAAATATGCCCGGAATGCCGAACGGAATATACGCCGTCCGAACAGGAAAAAATTCTTATGCAAAGCAAAGGCGCGTTCGCCGATAAATTATACAAAGGCAGAGGATGCGGCAACTGCAGCAGTACGGGGTATCGGGGCCGCGTCGCCATACACGAAGTGCTGCCGATGACCGACGCGATGCGTCGTCTGGTCAACGAATCGGGCAGCATCGAAGATATGCGCGCGGTAGCGCGACAAGAAGGCATGAAGTCGCTGCTGGAAGACGGCTTCCGGAAAGTGGCTATGGGGATTACCACGCTTCAAGAAGTGATGAAAGAAACCGTCGCCCATTAACGCAAGGGCCGCGAACGAATGGCGAGGAGCTGCTGAGGATGAACGAACAAACGCGGACAATCGAAGATCTGCTGCGCGAGATGCACGCCAAAGGCGCTTCGGACCTGCATATCGCGGTCGGAGCTCCGCCCAGCGTGCGGATTCACGGTTCGCTGTTGGCTTTAAGCGGCGAGTCCGTGAGTCCGGCGGAAGCGCAGCGCATGGCCGACGAACTGCTCGGCGAAGAACGGGCCGCGCGATTCCGTAACGAAGGGGAACTGGATTTCGCTTATTCCTTGCCTGGGGCGGATCGTTTCCGGATCAACGTATATCGGCAAAAAGGATATGCGGCGATCTCGGCGCGTTCGATCCCCGAACGGATTCCGACGATGGAACAGCTGGGTTTGCCCGCTTCTCTGGCCGCGCTCGCGCATCGGCCGCAAGGATTGATCTTGGTTACGGGGCCGACGGGCAGCGGCAAATCGTCGACGCTCGCGGCGATGATTCAAGATGTCAACAGCAAGGTCAGCAAACACATCGTGACGCTGGAAGACCCGATCGAATTCATGCACGAGCATCGCAAATCGCTGATCCATCAGCGGGAAGTCGGCTTGGACACCGCAAGCTTCGCGGACGGTCTGAGAGCGGCGCTTCGGCAAGATCCGGACGTGATTCTGGTTGGGGAAATGCGGGACTTGGAGACGATTTCGGCGGCTATCACGGCAGCGGAGACCGGACACTTGGTTCTGGCTACGCTGCATACGACGGATGCGCCCAAAACGATCGACCGGATTATCGACGCTTTTCCGGGACATCAGCAGCCGCAGGTCCGTACGCAGCTTGCGTCGGTATTAACCGCCGTAATCTCGCAGCGATTGCTTCCGAATCGCGGCGGACAAGGCCGAACCTGCGTTACCGAAGTGTTGATCAATACGCCGGCCGTCGCCAACCTGATCCGCTCGGAGAAGATTCACCAGATCCGCAGCGTGATGCAGACCGGCAAAGCGCACGGTATGCACACGTTGGAGATGAATATCCGCGAGCATTTGCAGCGCGGACAAGTTGATCCGGCATCGGCCAAAGAATACATGACGGAGGTGACCGCCTGATGGCTCAATTCGAATATCAGGTGCGAACCGGCAGCGGCAAGCAGCTCAAAGGCAAGCTTAACGCCAGCGACAAAGCCGCCGCGATGGAAGAACTCCGCAAACGCGGGCTGAAAGTCTTCTCTTTGGTAGAAAAAAACAACACGGCGTTATCGAAAGAAATCTACATCGGCAACCCCGTTAAATCGATACATTTCATTATCTACTGTCGCCAGTTCGCCACATTGATTCGCGCCGGGATTACGATCGTCGACGCGACGACCATTCTGGCGGGACAAACCGAAAGCAAAGCGCTCAAAAACGCATTGGTGCAGGTTGCTTCCAGCCTGCTGAAAGGGATTCCGTTCTCCCAAGCGGTACAGGAGCATAAACGAATTTTCCCTTCGCTGTTCGTGAGCATGGTACGCGCGGGCGAAGAAACGGGCGATCTGGAAGGCACGCTGGACCGCTTGGCCGTTTTCTTCGAAAAGCAGCACTCCACGCGCGAAAAAGTAAAGTCGGCGCTCACTTATCCGGCGACGGTAGCCATACTGGCGATCGTATCGACCGTATATCTGCTCTGGGCGATCGTGCCGCAGTTTATCACCATGTTCGATTCGTTTAACGCGAAGCTGCCGACGATCACGGTAGTGGTATTGGCTTTGAGCAGAAGCATTCAGCACGGCTGGTATTTCTGGGGATTGGGTCTGCTGATTCTGGTTGTCGGTTTCTTCATGGCGAAACGAACCGAGCAAGGCGCTTATTGGATCGATTACGCGAAGCTGAAAGTTCCGGTTTTCGGCAAATTGAATCAGAAAAGTTCGATCGCGCAGTTTACCCGTACTTTTTCTTCATTATATGCAAGCGCGGTTCCCGTTCTTCAGTCGTTGACGATCGTCGAAGACGTCGCGGGCAACAAGGTCATCGCGAAAGTCATCCGCAATGCGGGCGATTCGCTCCGTCAAGGCCGGACATTGGCCGAACCTTTGCAGAAATCATGGGTGTTTCCTCCATTGGTTACGCAAATGGTATCGATCGGCGAAGAAACCGGCGCGCTGGGCGATATGCTCGGCAAAGTCGCCGATTTCTACGAAATGGACGTGGACAATACGGTCGATCGGTTGAAGTCGCTGCTGGAACCCATCTTGATCACGTTCTTGGCAGCGGTCGTCGGCGTGATTATGGCCGCGATCATGCTTCCGATGTTCTCGCTGTACAGCAGTATCTCGTAACAAGCGCGCGGCGTCATATGAAGTGTCTGCGATTTCAGCCGAATATGTAAGACGCCGCGATCGGGTTTCTGTTCGGAGACCCAATAGCAGTACCGGAGCAATCCGGAAATCAACTCACGGGAGTGAATACACATGAATCAAGCAGTAGAAGCAGTCAACGAAGTCGAAGTGAAGGAATCCCGCCAATCGACGTTCATGCAGCGCGTATGGTCCAAAATGGGCAAAGATGAAAAAGGTTTTACCTTGATCGAGCTCTTGGCGGTACTGGTCATCATCGCGATTATCGCGGTTATTGCGATTCCGCTGATCGGTGGAATTATTAATAACTCTAAAGCAAACTCTGATGTAGCAACTGCCCGTCAAGTTTACGACGCTTCTCGTCTTTATGTTACTGGTGAATTGGAAGGACAATTCGTTAAAACGGGCGGTTTGACAATTACAATTGCACAGTTACAGGCTAAAAATTATGTTGATAACCCACTGTTGCTGCCAAGCACTAAAGCAGCAATTACTGAAGGAAACGTAAAATACGACGCAACAACTGGAGCGTTAACTTCGGTTACGCTAGGAACAAAAGAGTACCCCGCTGCTACAGTGATTGCAGGAAAAGCTAACTGATTTTAAGGATTCAGAAACTTAGTGACAAAGAAACCGGAAAAACCCACCCGTTTTTCCGGTTTCTCTTTATCCCTTGAACTTTATCTTTTTCTTTTCCCACACCGAGATCGGAATCTCAGCGGAAGGATAACAGGATTGTGGAAAAGCGGAGCGGTCGTCGTTACCCTCCGATTTCCTCTTTAGCTTAATCTAATCAAGAAATCGGAGGGTAACAGCGATTGGAACAACTTTTTAGCCTGAAGCGCGTTATTCCGATCCTTCTATCATGACTATTCTGATCGCGATCTACGTCACTATCGTCGGCCTTTTGTTCGGTTCTTTTTTTAACGTCGTGGGACTCCGGGTTCCGGTTGGCGAATCGATCGTGCATCCGCCGTCGCGCTGCGGAAGCTGCAATACGAGATTGGGCGCCAAAGATATGGTTCCGGTATTCAGCTACATGTTTTCGAAAGGCAGATGCCGGCATTGCGGGGTCAAATTTTCGCCGATCTATCCGCTGTTCGAGGCGGCAACCGGAATTTTTTTCTTATGGACTTATCTTCGCTTCGGATTGACGGTTACGGCTGCGATTGGTATCGTGCTCGTCAGTCTGAGTATCATCGTCACGGTGGCGGATTTAACCTACATGCGGATTCCCAACAAAGTATTGCTGTTTTTCGCGCCGATTCTGATCGTGCTTCGCTTCATCTGGATGGATGCTCCTTGGTGGCATTACGTGCTCGGCGGACTGTTCGGCGGAGGGTTGATTTTGTTGGTCGGCATTCTCTCCAAAGGCGGCATGGGCATGGGAGACGTCAAGCTGTTCGCGCTGTGCGGACTGGCGTTGGGAATCGGGCCTGCAGTGCTCGCTTTTATGTTGGCTTGTGCGCTCGGCACGATTTTCGGCCTTTTATTGATCGCATTAAAAGTAGTGCAGCGCAAGCAGCCGATTCCTTTCGGTCCCTGGCTTGCGCTCGGCACGTTGATCGCTTATCTGTACGGAACGCAAATTATCGGCGGATATCTCTCGCTGATCGGTTAGGAGGACATGTCAGGCATGCTGGGACTCGGAAGCAAAAAAGCGGGACTGACGATCGAACAGACCGGCGTCCGCTTTATCCAACTCAAGAACAACAAAACCTGGGAGATCGAAAAGCAGGCCTTTTTGCCGCTCGAACCCGGAACCATTATCGAAAACCAGATCGCCGACGTCGAAAAGTTGAGCGAGCAGGTTCGTCAGTGGGCGGAACAAGAAGGCTTGAAAGGCAGCCGCGTCGCGTTGTCGGTTCCGCCTTCGCAGGTTATCATCCGCAAAATGAATATTTCTGCCGTCAACGCAAAGCAGGTTCAGCAGTTGGTTGCGCTCGAAGTCGAGACCGGGCTGCATCTGCCGTTCGAAGAACCGGTGTACGATTTCATTCCGGTCGGCCGCGAAAAGGTGCTTCAGGAAGACGGGCTTGAAGAAGAAGTTACTCGGGTGCTGGTGTTTGCGGCGCCCAAAAATCTCGTGAACGAATATATCGGGATCTTGGACAGCGCAGGGATCAAAACGGACAGCGTTGAAGTGTCGGCGACCGCACTCGGACGAATCGCGGAGATCGCGCAAGGAAGACCTTTTGCCGATACGATGCTGGTTCATCTGGAACATTCGCAGCTTGACGTTTATATGTTCCGCGAAGGTCACCCGGTATTTATGCGGACGATCAACCTGCTGGATCTCGCGGAAGAAACGCCGATGTTTCAGTCCGAATCGTATCTGGCTCAAAAAGCGGCTTTGGGCGAAGACAGTTTGTCCTCCGAACAAATTCTGGAGATTACGGCCGAAATTTCGCGGATGTTAAACTTCTATCAATACAGCTTGCATGATGGAGCCGCGCGGATCACCGAACTGATCGTTACGGGGCCGCCGGTCAGTCGGCGTCAGCTTGTCGGCGAACTCAATCAGGCTTTGGCTGAGATCCGGATCGAAGAATTGATATTCGAAGCGACGCCGGGCAAAACGGAAGACGCGTCGATCAATATCTATCGGGTAGCGATCGGTGCCGCGCTGCGCGAAGATAAAAACAGTCTGATCGATCTGCTGCCGCGCGAAGACCGCGAAGCGAAGGTGCTGCCTTATGCGCTGGCCGCGCTTTTGGTCATCTGGGTGTTGGCGGCTGCGGGGGTAACGGTCTTCTACGCGACGCAGCAAGGCGAACTCGATCGTTTGACCGCGCAAGCGCAAAGTTTGCAAGCGGATAGCGACGTCAAACAGCTCGAACTCAGAGGCTTGCAAGGCAGCGGCGGCTCGCCGGCCGTGTTGATCGCCCAGCTTGAAGCGGCGCGGGTGGATGCGGTCGCGGTACTGCAAGAACTGGATCAAGGCTTGCCGAAACGTGCCGTGATCCGCGATATTTCGTATTCGAAAAGCAGTACGATCGATCTGACTGCCGACGTGGGCAAGATCGACGACGCGGCGACTTATCTGGCTGCTTTGAAAAAGATGTCGTTTGTTTCGAATGCTGCTATCGCAAGTCTGGCCGAAGAAACCGATACGGGCAACGGAAGCACGCAAGGAGCGACAGGGCTTTATTCGGTCGTGTACAGCATTTCCATGCAAGGAGCGGCGACAAATCCGTCCGATACGGCGGCCGCGCAATCGGCACAGTCTGCAGGCGAAGCGATCGCGCCCGGCGCGGCGGCTTCGGATCTTTCGACACAGGAGGAGAGCGTCAATGCTGGAACGAATCCATAATAACCGTCAGGCGCTCATACTGGGGATAACCGTACTCTTTTTATTGCTGCTGGTTCCTTATATGCTGATGATCCGTCCGCAAACCGAAAAGATCGAAACGCAGCAAAGCGAAGTCGTCCGGTTGCAGCAGGAAAACGAAATTTATGGGCGTAAGATCGACGAACTGAAAAATCAGGGCGCGCAGAATCTGAGCGGCGAAGAAATCGCGGAGAAACTGCCTTCCGAGCCCGATCAGGAACAAATCGTGACCGATTTGTATAAAGCGGGTCTGGCGACCAACGTTATTTTGTCCGACGCCACGTTTGCGAGCGAAAGTCCCGTAGCGGGCTCAGCGACTGCGCAAACGACAGAAGCGCCGCAAGACGGTCAGATCCGTTCGGTTTATGTGACCGCTAATATTCAGGGAGACTATACCGGCCTCAAAAACTGGATGAGCGCGCTTCAAAAACTGCCGCGATTGACCTCGATCGAGCAGTTTAAGCTGAATAAACCGTATGTGTACAGCAATTCGCTGTTGGACGCCACCGTGACGTTTACCGCAATTTATCTGCCTTCGACAGTCGATTCTTCCGCTTCATCGAACGCGGCGGACGCGACCGATGCAGGCGCGGGTACGACCCCTGCGCCTTGAAGACCGGATGAATGCATAAAGCTGGACGGGCGGAACGGGAATCAGTTATACTTGATTTGCGCCGGACAGCGTTCGAATTTTACGGCATATTTTTTGAATCGAATCCTTTTAGATTTCGGGGGAGCACCCCGTGAGCTTCGGGGCCGCTCGGCGGTGTGCCCGAAGCTTTTTTGCAAGAGGCATGAAATAAGAAAAACCTCCCCCCGATATCTTTTCGCGGTTCAGAGATATGAGAAATCCGGCTCTCTACTCATGCCCTTACAAATTTGTTACAATGAGATACATAAAGAACGACGTTAACGACGCGGCCGGTACGAATAGCCGGCCGCGTCTGAGCGATAAAGAGGCGGGGCCGCATCGTGCAGGCGGCATAAGCAACAACAGGCGTGCGGGGGACGCGAAGACGCCTGGCTGCAAATCCAAATTCGGGAAGTGATACCGTGATCGAAATGCAGGATGTGTGGAAGACATATCCGAACGGAACCCATGCGCTCAAAGGGGTTTCGGTCCAGATCGACCGCAGCGAATTCGTGTACGTCGTCGGCCCTTCGGGGGCCGGCAAATCGACGTTCATGAAGCTGATGTATAGAGAAGAAGTGCCCACCAAAGGGCAGATTTCGGTGAACGGATTCAACCTCGGCAAGCTCAAACAGCGCAATATTCCGCTGCTTCGCCGCAATATCGGAGTCATTTTCCAAGATTATCGGCTGCTGCCGAAACTGACCGCTTACGAGAACGTCGCGTTCGCGATGGAAGTCATCGAAGCGCCGCGCAAACTGATGCGCAAGCGGGTGCTGGAAGTGCTCGACCTGGTCGGGCTGAAGAACAAAGCCAACCGCGAACCGCAGCATCTGTCGGGCGGCGAACAGCAGCGGGTCGCGATCGCGCGCGCGATCGTGAACAATCCGTCGGTCATCGTCGCGGACGAACCGACCGGCAATCTCGATCCGGAGACGTCTTGGGGAATCATGCAGCTGCTCGACGAGATCAACTTCCGGGGCACCACGATCGTCATGGCGACGCACAACAAAGAGATCGTCAACACGATGCGCAAGCGGGTGCTCGCGATCGAAAACGGGCAGGTCGTTCGCGACCAGCTGAGGGGAGAATACGGTTATGAATTTTAATACCCTTCTGCGGCATCTTCGCGAGGGAACGAAAAACGTATTCCGCAACGGCTGGATGTCGATCGCTTCGATCTTGTCCATCATCGTATCGCTGACGCTGCTCGGCGTGGCGCTCCTGCTGGTCCTGAATCTGGATCGCGCGGCCGACGTCGCCGATAAACAAATCGAGATCAGCGTCTACCTGAATCTCAATATCGAGCAGGCTGAGCGCGACGTGATCGAGCAGAATATCCGCAGCATGCCGGAAGTTCAAGACATTACCTTCGTTTCCAAAGAAGAAGGACTGGAGACGATGCGCAAAACGCTAGGCGACGCGATGGTCAAAGGATACGAAGAATCGGGAACCAATCCGCTGCCGGATCTGTTCAAGGTTCGGGTGATCGAAGCGACGACGGTCCCGTTCGTGGCGGACAAGATTACGGACTTGAACAAGACCTACGCGGACAAGCCGATCTACGAAGTCGATTACGGCAAAGGAACGGCGGAGAAGCTGTTCCAGTGGACGCAGACGATCCGCGTGATCGGACTGGTGCTCGTGGTGGCGCTCGGCGTCATGGCGATGTTCCTGATCGCGAACACGATCAAAGTCACCATCATCGCCCGCCGCCGCGAGATCGCGATCATGAAATTGGTCGGCGCGACCAACCGTTTTATCCGCTGGCCGTTCTTCGTGGAAGGCGTGCTGGTCGGATTGACGGGCGCGGGAGTGACGCTGGCGATTCTGTTATACGGTTATTTCCGGGTGGAACTGGCTGCGGCCGATTGGAGTCAAGCGCTGTTCACGCTGCTTCCGCTCCAAGACATCTGGTTATGGTTCAGCTTATTGATTCTCGGCCTCGGCTTCCTGATCGGAGCTTGGGGCAGCACCATTTCGATCCGTAAATTTTTGAAGGTCTGACGCTGCAGTAGGGATGCCAACACTAATTCGGAATAGAAGGATGGGGAACCCGTTTTGAAGAAAACAGCTTCGGTATTGGCCGGCGTTCTGTTGGCCGCAGCGATCGTGCAACCCGCCAGTCTCTACGCAGCGGGCTCGACGGATAAGATCGACCGCCAGCTCGAGCAGCTTCAGCAGCAGCAGAAGGACGCTCAAGCGCAGAAAGACGCGGCGGAGGCCGACAAGAAAAAGGCCCAACATTACAAAAACAAAACGTCCCAGTATCTGGAGCAAGTTCTGGCCAATATCGAGGTCGTCGGAAACAAGCTGACTCAGGTGACGATGGAACTGTCGGAGACCGAAATTGCGCTCGAACAGACGAAGCAGGAGCTCGAAGCCGCGAAGAAGCGGATCGCCGAGCGCGAAGGCCTGCTCGATACGCGCGTTCGCATGATGTACACCGACGGATTCGTGTCTTATCTGGACGTGCTGATGGCTTCGGCGGACTTCGGCGATTTTCTGGGCCGCGCCGATTCGATCAAACGAATCATCGGACAAGACCATAACATTCTCGACGAACAGAAACAGGATCAGGAATTGGTCGTGCAGAAGCAGGCGGAACTCGAAGAGCAGCACGCCAAGCAGACCCGGCTTCTGGCCGAAGTCGAGACGCACAAGAAAGAACTGGACGCCAAAGAGCAGGAGAAACGCAAATTGATCGCCCAATACGATTCGGACATCGAGGAAGCGGGCGAAATCAGCGAAGAGCAGGATGCGATGCTGATCGAATTCGCGACCAAACGTTCCGATCTGGAACGCGAGAAACGCGAAATCGAGGAAGCGCAGCGCCGAGCCGCCGCGGAAGCGGCTCTGCGTCAAGCGCAGGAGAAAGCGCGCAAAGCGGCCGAAGCCCAAAAAGCCGAAGAGCAGCGTCAGGCGGAAGCCGAAGCGGCGCGCGCGGCGGCCGAAGTGGAATCTTCCTCGAAATCGAGCGACTATTCTTACAATAACGATTCGCCTTCGGATTCGTCTTCTTCGAACTCTTCCTCGTCTTCGAGCGGTTCGATGCTGACGCCGGTCGACAACTACCGGATGTCTTCGGGCTTCGGTACGCGGGTCCACCCGATTACCGGCAAGATCAAGAAGCATACGGGCGTCGATCTGGCGGCTCCGCAGGGAACGGACATCCACGCGGCGGCGGACGGCGTCGTGACCGTAGCCCAATGGTGGAACGGTTACGGCAATACGGTCGTCATCGACCACGGCAACGGCGTATGGACGCTGTACGGCCATATCCGCGACGGCGGCATCAACGTCTCGCCGGGGCAGACCGTCAAGCGCGGCCAGAAGATCGCCGAAGTCGGCTCCACGGGCAATTCGACCGGACCTCACTGCCATTTCGAAGTCCGGATCAACGGAGAGCCGGTCAATCCGGTTCCTTATCTGGGTTGGTAAACGCGAAAAGATCGAGAGTCCGCTCAAACGCAAGTTCCACGGTCCCCGTCCGGCTTCTGCCGGGCGGGGCTTGCGTCTAAGCGGACTCTGGTTCAAAATAAAGGATGTTCATCAAAGGATATTTCCAAGGAGGCTTGCACCATGATAAAAAGACGGACTGCGGTTCTGCTGGTCATTGTGGCCATGATCATCGGAGGGGGAGCGGTGCTTGCCTTGACGAATTATCCGATCTTCGCCAGCAGCGGAGCCAGCGCGAGCAGCGGCTTGAGTCAAGACGATGTGACCAAGCTGAACAACGCGGTCAAGATTATCGAAGACAACTATTACAAGAACGTCGATCACAATAAGCTGGTCGAAGGCGCGCTGAACGGCATCGTCGGCTCGCTGGAAGACCCGTATACGTCGTATATGCCGGCCGAACAGGCCAGCGCGTTCAACGAATCGATCGAAGGTTCGTTTACGGGAATCGGAGCCGAAGTCGAATTGAAAGACAAACAGGTAACCGTCATTTCCCCGATCAAAGGCTCTCCGGCCGAAGCGGCCGGCATCCAAGCCAAAGACGTGCTGTTGTCGGTCAACGGCGAATCGTTGGCCGGGCTTGATCTGCAAACGGCCGTTTCCAAGATCCGCGGTCCGAAAGGCAGCAAGGTAACGATTATGGTGCAGCGTCCGGGAACGAACGATCCGATCAAGTTCGTGATCACGCGCGACGACGTGGAACTGGAGACCGTCAACGCCCATATGGCGGACAGCAAGATCGGCGTGATCGAAGTGACGCAGTTCTCCAGCAACACGGGCGCGCGCTTCAAAGAAGAACTGACGAAGCTCGAGAAGCAGGGCATGAAAGGCCTCGTCATCGATCTGCGCAGCAATCCGGGCGGTCTGCTCGACGTCGTGGTCGATATGGCGGAGCAGTTCGTGCCGAAAGGCAGCGCGATCGTCAAAGAAGAACAGCGCGGCGGAGCCAAGCAGGTTCTTCGTTCGAACGGAAACGCCAAGACCAAAGCGTATCCGGTGACGGTCCTGATCAACGGCGGCAGCGCCAGCGCTTCGGAGATCATGGCGGGCGCGCTCAAAGAATCGGCCGGAGCGAAGCTGCTGGGCGAAAATTCGTTCGGCAAAGGCACGGTGCAGACGAGCGTTCCGGACAAGTTGGGCAAAGGCACGCTGCTCAAGATCACCATCGCCAAATGGCTCACGCCGGACGACGAATGGATTCACGAAAAAGGCATCAAGCCGGACGAGAAGGTCAGCCAGCCGGATTACTTCGCGGTGGCTCCGATCGACAAGTCGAAGACTTGGAAATACGACATGAACAACGACAACGTCAAAAGCGCGCAGATCATGCTCAGCGGTCTCGGCTACGATACGAAACGCAAAGACGGATACTTCGACGCGGAGACCAAAAAGCAGGTTCAAGCGTTCCAAAAAGCGCAGAAGCTGACGGTGAGCGGCATGGTCGATAAAAAGACGGCCGAAACGATCGAAGCGGCGATCCTCAAAAAAATCGCCGATCCGGCCAACGATACGCAGTTGAACCGGGCGATCAAGGAATTGAAGCAGGAAACCCTGGCTCCGGCGTCGAACTCCTAACCACATCACGGTTTACGCGAAGAGAAGGCGCAGGCCTTCTCTTTTTGGAAGCGGGACGAAAAGGGGAAACCGATGAACGAATATCTGGAAATCATCCTGTCGGCACTGCTGGAACTGGTTATTCAGCCTTTCTATTGGGCGGGTCTGTTGATCCTGCTCTTGTATTACCGGCGCCAAGGCATTCTGGAACGCAAACTTTTTCATATCCGTCTGCACGGGTACGGCGGCTTGGCGGCGCGCGCGCTGCTGGGCGGATTGTGCGTAGGCGCGGTCGTGTCGCTGATTCTGGCGGGACTCGGCTTCGTCTTGACGCCGGGCGGAGCCGCGGCGGTATGGATCACGTCGCTTCTGCTGCTGGCGATCCGTATCCGCTTCGCGAACTTCGCTTATGCGGTCGGCGCGCTGGGCGCCGTGCAGTTCGTCTTGAACTTGATCCCCGGTCTGCCGGATGACGGCTTCTGGGGAAGCGTCTTCGGCGCGATCGGCGGACTGAACGTCGCCGCGCTGCTGCTGCTCGCCGCTCTCCTGCATCTGGCGGAGAGCGCGTTGGTCGCTTGGCAGGGCAAACGATTCGCCCTGCCGACGTACATACCGGGCAAGCGCGGCCGCCCGGTGGGGGCTTACGTCCTGCGCATGCTGTGGCTTGCGCCGACGCTGCTGCTCGTGCCGGCCGAAGGCGGCGCGATCTCTCTGCCGTGGCAGCCGCCGCTGAATGCGTGGCTGGGGCTTCCGGAGGCAGCCGGATACACGCTGCTGGCGCTGCCGGTCATGTTCGGTCTGCCGGAGGCGACCTGGACGCTCCTGCCGGAGCGCAAAGCCGCCCGCGCGGCGCGGCGCGGGCTGATGTTCGGCGCGGCGCTGCTGGTGCTGGCGCTCGGGGCCGTGTTCTGGCCGCCGATGACGGTGATCGCCGCCGTCGCCGGCATCGGCCTGCGCGAAGCGCTGATCCGCGACGGCGTGCGCGAAGAAGAAGGCCTGCCGGCCTTGTACGCGCACACCGGGCGCGGCTTGAAGATCTTGGCCGTTCAGCCCGACAGTCCGGCCGAGGACATGGGCATCCTGCCGGGCGAGACCCTGCTGAAGGTCAACGGCAGCCTGGTCGGCACGACCCAGCAGCTGCATGAAGCGCTGCGGATCAATTCCGCTTTCTGCAAGCTGGAAGTGCAGAATCGCAGCGGCGAGAGCAAATTTTTGCAGCGCCCGATCTATGCGGGCGATCATCATCAATTGGGCTTCATCTTCGCCCCGGACGATGCTTCGGCTTCCGAACGGCCTTACCGGCCGCTGTCGCTGCTTGGCTTATGGGGCGTTCGCGCCGAGTCCGGGCGCGGCTTGGCGGAGCGCGAACTGCTGCTGCCGCCCGGCGGAGAGGCTGCTGCCGGGACGACCTCCGCGCAGCCGGCTCCGGTGCCGGCCGTGGCCCGTCAAGCGGAAGCGCCGCCGAACGAATCCGGTTCGAATCCCGAAAAAACGGAATTCTCTTCTTGAGAATTCCGTTTTTTTGCGTCCGTTCGTTTGCTTTTCGCGCTTCCTGATTTTTCGCCGAGCGTCCGTTTCTTCTGCTTGCTTCTCGCCGTCTTCGTCTCCGTCCGAGCTGTTTATTCGCCTTTATGAGCCCTTCGACCCAATCAATTTCCCATCACCTTTACACAGCCATGATAGGGTTGAAAAAATATTGAAAAATATCGGACTTTTTTCATAAAAGATATGCACAGAATTTACGGGAAGCTGATAAAATAGAGAAACCCAAGCAGGCAGGGAGACTTTTAGACTAGCCGAGGAGGCGATGCCCACATGAGAAACTTCAAAGTCAAAACGAAGATTTTATTGCTGACTCTGCTGTCAGGAGTCCTGTTGTTGGCTGTCGGTTATACGGGTTTTGCCACGATGAAAGAGATGGCGGGCGCGTCGGACGAGATGTATCGCAACAACTTGAGATCGTTGAACGCGATCTCCCAAGTCAGCTCGAACAACAGCGCGATCGAAGCCGATGTCATGGAGATGATGTTGACGACCGATTTCAAAGCCGGGCAGGACCTGTCGATGGATATCAGCGATCGCACCGCGCGCAACGCGATGGCTTATTCCGAGTTAGAGAAGATTTCGCTCAGTGCGGAAGCTCAAGCGCTGTACGATGAATATAACAAACTGACGCCCGATTATTTCAACGTGCGTTCCCGGGTCGTCGATCTGGCGAACCGCAATCTGAAAAACGACGCTTACGCGAAATTCGGCACGGAACTTCAGCCGATCCGCGTCAAGGTCAACGCCGTCGTCGATAAACTCAATTCGCAGCTGCTCAGAGAAGCGCAAACCAATAATGCGGCTTCGCTCGAAATGGCGCGCACTTCCTCGATGCTGATCCTGATCTGCATCGGCGTCGGCATCGTGCTGATCGCGGGCTTCGGCCTGTTAATCTCGCGTCTGGTCTCGAATCCGCTGCGCCGGATGCAGCAGATGATGAAGCGCGCCGCGGGCGGAGACTTGAGCGTGCAGGGCACCTATTTGTTCCGCGACGAGATCGGGCAGGTGACGCTGTCGTTCAACGAGATGATCGAAGGCCTGCGCGAGATGATCCGCAAAGTCGACGAGAGCGCCGTAACGCTGTCCGCTTCGTCGGAGCAGCTCGCGGCCAGCGCGGAGCAGACGACCGGAGCGGCCGGCCATATCGCCACGTCTTCGTCGGAACTGTCCGCAGGCTTCGAACGGCAGGCCAAAGCGATCGCGGACGTCAGCGTGTTCGTGGACGAGATGGAAGGCAATATGCGTCGTCTGGGCAGTACGGGCGATCAGATCGCAAGTTCCGTCGAAGGCGCGAACGCGGCGGCCGAATTGGGCAGCGAAGAAGTCCGCAAGACGATCGAACGGATGAACGGTATCGACGGCAGCGTCGCGCACGCGCTCGGCGTCGTGACGAAGCTGCGCCGCCGCTCCGAAGAGATCGGAGCCGCCGCGGTGCTGATCGAGCAGGTGACCAAACAGACGAATCTGCTGTCGCTGAACGCTTCGATCGAAGCGGCCCGCGCAGGAGAATCGGGTCGGGGCTTTGCCGTAGTGGCTCAAGAGATCCGCAAGCTGGCGGAAAGCTCGGCGGAATCGACGCGGACGATCAGCGAGATTATCGCCGCGATCCGCGAAGAATCGGAAGCGGCGGTCGACTCGTTGAATGACGGGGCCGAGCGGGTGAAGCTGGGCGTGGAGAGCGGCCAAGCCATCTCGCAGGTATTCGGCCAGATTCGCAGTTCGGTATCCGAAGTGCGCGGCGAGACGTCCGAAGCCGGCCAATTGATCGGGCTGCTGATGGAACAAACCGCGCAGATCGCGGACGCCATGCGCGAAGCCAGTTCGATCGCCCAACAGGGCGCGGCCGGTATCGAAGAAGTCAGCGCGGCCGGCGAAGAACAGCTCTCGACGATGGAGGAAGTGCAGAGTTCCGCCTTGTTCCTGTCGCGTATGGCTGAAGAGCTTCAGCATACGCTGGCGCGGTTTACTTTGGAGCATGCGAGCGCTGTTGATTCGGCCGTAGCGAACGAGGAATCGGCGCAAGAAATCGAAGCGGGCGGAGCCGAAGAATCCGCGGAATCGAACGGATTGAACCCGGTCGCTTAAGCAAACGTGCCCGATGTTTCCGGATATCGGCGGAATCTGAAAGTTTAAACGAGTACGAGATTTGAGAAAACGCCCTGACACGAAATACGCGAAAAGCCCGAAAACAAAGACCGCTTGCGGCTTTTGTTTTCGGGCTTTTCGATTTGGGCAAAGCCGCCCGCAAGCAAAGAAAGCGTCGAGCGCGGCAGACAAACGCACCGGCGAGGCCGCGACGCTTCAAGGCGTCTGAACGGTCGAATCGGCTTGAAGCTGGCGCAGCACGGTGATCTCGACCCGCCGGTTGCGCTGACGTCCCTCCGCGGTAGAGTTATCGCCGACCGGGCGCGTATCCGCGTATCCGGCGTATTGGAACTTGGAAGCCGACAAGCCGCGCGTATCGATGAAATAACGCAGCACGGACAGCGCGCGGGCGCCGGACAGTTCCCAGTTGTCGGCATAACGGCCGCCGGTGATCGGTTGATTGTCCGTATGGCCTTCGATGCTGATCGTCGCGTCTACGGTGCCGAACAGCGAAGAGAGCCGGTCCAGCACGCCCGCGGCTCCGCTTTTGAGATCGGCGCGTCCGACGTCGAACAGGAAACGGTCGCTCAGCGTGATCGAGATCCCTTGAGGTTTGTCGGCCACGAAAATCTGATCCTGAAGTTTGTTGTCCGTCACGTAAGATTGAATCGTCTGAAGAAAAGCGTTCAATTGGCGTTCCTGCTCGCGGAATTGCAGTTCGCGTTCGCTCGGCGGCTCTTGAGCGTCCGGCGTTTTGCCGGTCGAATCTTCTTCTTGGTCGCCCGCCGCTCCGCCTTCGTCTTGGCCTTCCGTCCCGGGAATCTGTTGGCCGCTTTCTCCGGTGATCTTGGGGCCGCCGTCCAGAATGCCGCTGCCCGCTTTGAACGTCGTTTGCAGCGAAGACGTGACGGCTTTGTATTTATCGGCGTCGATGGTGCTGACCCCGTACATGATCACGAAGAAGATCAGCAGCAGCGTGAGCAGGTCGGCATAGGTGATCAACCAACGCTCCTGCTGGTGCGACGGGCCTTGTTTGCGTCTGCGCCGTCTGCTCATCGCGGCTCAGCTCCGTCCGTGCGGATCTCGTCGTCGTCTTCGAGATACGTCGACAGCTTTTTCCGCAGCAGGTTCGGATTCTCCGCGTTCTGGACGGATAGCAGCCCTTCAAGCATCATCTCCATGACTTGGACCTCCTCTTCTCCGCGCGCGCGGATCTTGGATGCGATCGGCAGGAAGATCAAGTTGGCGCTCGCGACCCCGTAGAGGGTAGCGATAAAAGCGACCGCGATCGACGAGCCGAGGTTGGCCGGTTCGGTCAGGCTGCCCAGCACGCGGATCAAGCCCATGACCGTTCCGATGATTCCCATCGTCGGCGCGTAACCGCCGGCCGATTCGAAAATTTTGGCGTAACCGTCGAACTTCTCCTGCTTCTTGTCGATCTCGAGTTCGAGGATCTGACGGATCAGCGGCGGATCGCCGCCGTCGACGATCAATCCCAATCCTTCGCGCATAAAAGGATCTTCGTGATTCTCCGCGTTCTTCTCCAGCGCCAGCATGCCCGAACGGCGAGCGGTGGAAGACAGGCCGGCCAGATCTTCGATCAGTTCCCGCGCGTGCAGAGGACGGGAGCCGAAAGCCAGTTTCAGCGCTTCGGGCAGCGTCTTGAGCCGTTTCCACGGAAAACTGATGACGACGGCCGCCGCCGTTCCTCCGAAAACGATCAGCGCCGCGGCGCCTTGCAGAAGTCCGCCCGCCTGCCCGCCTTCCCACAAAAAGCCGCCGATCAAAGCGGCAAATCCGGCAATGATTCCGATGATCGTAGTGATGTCCATGCGTTTGTTCCTCTCTGCGGCAAAAGCTTGAAATAAGGTCGTTCTTTTTCATAAATAATTGCAACGGTTAGGGAAAAAGAGTATACTGAACGGGAACACGTATTCTTATCAGAGGCGGTTCGGAGAGCAAATCAAAGCTTTCTCCGACGCTTCGAAGTCGACGTTCGGAGAATGATCCGCAACGTTTTTTGTTCGCGGCAGGATCGAATATCCGCCGTTTCCGAAGCCCGAAATCCGCTTCGCGCCGACAAGGTTCGTTAGGAGCGCGAAAGAATGTGGTTATGTAACAATATAAAGCAGATGGACGGCGTGTCAAACGAAAGCGATACGCCGGCTTTTTTCGTATTCTTTGCTTCAAATACTATCATTTCAAACGATGAGGGTGAAATAGGGCCAATGAGCGATATTGTAATCAGTAACAAGCCGTTCGAGATCGTCTCGGAATTCTCGCCGCAGGGCGACCAACCCGGCGCGATCGAAGAACTGGTCGACGGCGTGCTGGCGGGCAAGAGACACCAGACGCTGCTCGGGGCGACCGGAACGGGCAAGACGTTCACCATCGCGCAGACGATCGCGAAGTTGAACCGTCCTACGCTCGTCATCGCCCACAACAAGACGTTGGCGGCCCAGCTCGCCAGCGAATTCAAAGAGTTCCTGCCGAACAATTCCGTCGATTATTTCGTCAGCTACTATGACTATTTCCAGCCGGAAGCTTATGTTCCTTCTTCGGATACGTACATCGAGAAAGATTCCAGCATCAACGAAGAGATCGACCGGCTGCGCCACTCCGCGACCAGCTCGCTGTTCGAGCGTCGCGACGTCGTGATCGTGGCGAGCGTGTCCTGCATCTACGGCCTCGGTTCGCCGGAAGAGTACGGCAACCTGCTGCTGTCGCTGCGCGTCGGCATGGAGAAGTCGCGCCAGAGCATTCTGTCGCGTCTGGTCGATATCCAGTATCAGCGCAACGACATCAACTTCGTGCGCGGCACGTTCCGGGTGCGGGGAGACGTCGTCGAGATTTTCCCCGCTTCGCGCGAAGAACATGCGATCCGCGTCGAACTGTTCGGCGACGAGATCGAACGGATCAGCGAGATCAACGTGCTGACCGGCGAGATCATCGGCGAACGCGAACATGTCGCGATCTTCCCGGCGTCCCACTTCGTCACCCGCGAAGAGAAGATGCGGGTCGCGATCGAGAACATCGAACGGGAACTGGAAGAACGTCTCGCGGTATTCAAAGAACAAGGCAAGCTGCTCGAAGCGCAGCGTCTGGAGCAGCGGACGCGCTACGACATCGAGATGATGAAAGAAGTCGGTTTCTGTTCCGGCATCGAGAACTATTCCGGACCGTTGACTTTCCGCGAACGCGGCGCGACGCCGTATACGCTGATGGATTATTTCCCGGACGACATGCTGGTCGTGATCGACGAGTCGCACGTCACGCTGCCGCAGATCCGCGCCATGTACAATGGCGACCAAGCGCGCAAGAACGTGCTGGTCGATTACGGTTTCCGCCTGCCTTCGGCGCTCGACAACCGGCCGCTGAAGTTCGAGGAATTCGAAGAGAAAGCCAATCAGTTGATCTACGTTTCGGCGACGCCGGGACCTTACGAGATCGAACACTGCCCGACGATGGTGGAACAGATCATCCGTCCGACCGGATTGCTCGATCCGATCATCGATATCCGCAAGACCGACGGACAGATCGACGACCTGATCGGCGAGATCCGCACGCGCATCGAACGCGACGAGCGCGTGCTCGTCACCACGCTCACCAAGAAGATGGCCGAAGATCTGACCGACTATCTGAAGGAAGTCGGCATCAAGGTCCGTTATCTGCATTCGGACATCAAGACGCTGGAGCGGATCGCGATCCTGCGCGACCTGCGGCTCGGCGTATTCCACGTGCTCGTCGGCATCAACCTGCTGCGCGAAGGTCTCGACCTGCCGGAAGTCTCGCTGGTAACGATTCTGGACGCCGACAAAGAAGGCTTCCTGCGTTCCGAACGCTCGCTGATCCAGACGATCGGCCGGGCGGCGCGGAACTCCGAAGGCCGCGTCATCATGTACGCCGACAAGATCACCGAGTCCATGGACAAGGCGATCAAGGAAACCGAACGCCGCCGCTCGATCCAGATGGCCTACAACGAGCAGCACGGCATCACGCCGCAGACCATCAAGAAGAAAGTGCGTGACGTCATCGAAGCGACCAAAGCCGCCGAAGGCGGTTCCGACTTCCTCTCCGGTTTCGACGGCAAGATGACGAAGAAGGAACGCGAGAAAATGGCGATCCGCATCGAAAAAGAAATGAAAGACGCCGCCAAAAACCTCAATTTCGAACGCGCCGCCGAACTTCGCGACGCCCTGCTGGAATTGAAAGCGGCCGACTGACCCCGACTCCCGTTTTATCCTTGATGATTTGATCTTATATTCAGTCATATAGCGTCCGCCGAAGAGCGGACGCGATCTTTTTTAGCCGCAAAGCAATTTTTCGCGAATGAGTTTCAAGAAAAAAACGCCTTGTTTAACGTGAGCGAACGACGGACGGCAGCCGAGGGGGAAGCAGGTTCCTGAAGAAGCGAAGCGTTCGCCTTTGAATTCGGATTTCTTCCCTTGAGAGTCCAATCCGGAAATCCGAATTCAACACGCGATCGTAAGGAACCTGCCGGACCCGAGGCGTCTCCCGAGTTCCGGCTGACGGTAACGAGGATCGGTTTTTTTCATGAAGCAGCCGTTCGACGCAAAAATTGCCCAGAATGATTTAAGTGGAGGTTGAGGCCGGTGGCAAGCGAAAATATCGTAATCAAAGGTGCCAGAGCACACAACTTGAAAAACATTGACGTAACCATTCCCCGGGATCGGTTCGTCGTCCTGACGGGCCTCAGCGGCTCGGGCAAATCGTCGCTCGCGTTCGATACCATCTACGCCGAAGGACAGCGCCGTTACGTCGAATCGTTGTCCGCTTACGCGCGCCAGTTTCTCGGGCAGATGGAGAAGCCGGACGTCGATTCGATCGACGGACTGTCTCCCGCCATCTCGATCGACCAGAAGACGACGAGCCGCAACCCGCGTTCGACCGTCGGAACCGTGACCGAGATTTATGACTACCTGCGGCTGTTGTTCGCGCGGATCGGCAAGCCGCACTGCCCGGATCACGGCGTGGAGATCACCTCGCAGACGGTCGAGCAGATGGTCGACCGAATCATGCAGTTCCCCGAGAAGACCCGGCTGCAGATTCTCGCTCCCGTCGTCTCGGGCAAGAAGGGCGAGCATAAAAGCCTGTTCAACGAGATCTCGAAGCAGGGCTTCGTCCGCGTTCGCGTGGACGGCGAACTTCGCGATCTGTCGGAGACGATCGAGCTGGAGAAAAACAAAAAGCACACCATCGAGATCGTCGTCGACCGGATCGTGATCAAGGAAGACGTGCAGACGCGTCTGGCCGATTCTATCGAAACGGCGCTGAAGCTGTCCGGCGGCCAACTGCTGGTCGACATCATGGGGCAGGAAGAACTGCGTTTCAGCTCGAATTTCGCCTGCCCGATCTGCGGATTCAGCATGGACGAGCTGTCCCCTCGCATGTTCTCGTTCAACAGCCCGTTCGGCGCCTGCCCGGATTGCGACGGTCTCGGCCATAAGATGGTCGTCGATCCCGATCTGCTGGTTCCGGACGAGCGCAAGACGATCGAAGACGGCGCGTTCACCGCATGGAGCGGCGGACTGTCGAACTATTATCCGCAGTTTCTGGCCGCGGTCTGCGAACATTACGGCATTCCGACGAACGTGCCGGTCTCCGAACTGAGCCAAGAACAGAAGAACAAGATCCTGTACGGCAGCGACGGACAGAAAGTCCATTTCCGTTACGAAGGCGACTTCGGACGCAGCAAAGAAGTGACGGTTGCGTTCGAAGGGATCATTCCGAACTTGGAGCGCCGCTACCGCGATACTTCGTCGGAAAGCATGCGCGAGTATATCGAAGGGTTCATGGGCACCAAGCCTTGCGGCACGTGCAAAGGCAAACGTCTGAAACGCGAAGTGCTCGCGGTAACGGTAGGCGGCGAGAATATCGCTTACGTGACCGATCTGTCGATCTCCAAAGCGTCCGAATTTTTCGACAAGCTGGAGCTGACCGAGAAAGATCGTTCCATCGCGAATCTGATCCTCAAAGAAGTATGCAGCCGTCTGGGTTTCCTCGAAAACGTCGGTCTGACGTATCTGACCATGAGCCGCGCGGCCGGCACGTTATCGGGCGGCGAAGCGCAGCGGATCCGTCTGGCGACCCAGATCGGTTCGAGCTTGATGGGCGTGCTGTATATCCTCGACGAACCGAGTATCGGGCTGCATCAGCGCGATAACGATCGTCTGATCAAGACATTGGCGCATATGCGCGACCTCGGCAATACGCTGATCGTCGTCGAGCACGACGAAGATACGATGATGGCCTGCGACTATATCATCGATATCGGACCGGGCGCCGGCGCGCACGGCGGGCAGATTATCGCGCAGGGCACGCCGCAGGAGATCATGGACAATCCGGACTCGCTGACGGGCCAATATTTGAGCGGCCGCCGTTTCATCCCCGTTCCGTTGAACCGGCGCGAGCCGGGAGATCGTTGGTTGGAGATCCGCGGAGCGCAGGAGAACAACCTGAGCAACGTCAACGTCAAGATTCCGATCGGATTGTTCACGGCCGTAACCGGCGTGTCCGGTTCCGGCAAATCGTCGCTCGTCAACGAAGTGCTGCATAAGACGCTGGCGCGCGATCTTAACCGGGCACGGGTCAAGCCCGGCAAGCACAAAGAACTTCGCGGTCTCGAATATATCGACAAAGTGGTCGACGTCGACCAGTCGCCGATCGGCCGTACGCCGCGTTCCAACCCGGCGACGTATACGGGCGTGTTCGATAATATCCGCGACCTGTTCGCGACGACGAACGAAGCGAAGGTGCGCGGTTATCAGAAAGGCCGCTTCAGCTTCAACACCAAAGGCGGCCGCTGCGAAGCTTGCAAAGGCGACGGCATCATCAAGATCGAGATGCACTTCCTGCCGGACATCTATGTGCCGTGCGAAGTCTGCAAAGGCAAGCGTTATAACCGCGAGACGCTTGAAGTCAAATACAAAAACAAAAATATCGCCGACGTGCTGGAGATGACGATCGAAGATGCGGTCGAATTTTTCCAGAACGTGCCGAAGATCAGCCGCAAACTTCAGACGCTTCTCGACGTGGGTCTGGGTTACGTGAAGATGGGGCAGCCGGCGACTACGCTGTCGGGCGGCGAAGCGCAGCGCGTGAAGCTGGCTTCCGAACTGCACCGCCGCAGTACCGGCAAGACGATCTACATCCTCGACGAACCGACGACGGGTCTCCATGTCGACGATATCGATCGGCTGTTGACGGTACTGCACCGTCTGGTAGAAGAGTCGGGCGATACCGTGCTGGTTATCGAGCATAATCTGGACGTGATCAAGACCGCCGACTACCTGATCGATATGGGACCGGAAGGCGGCAGCGGCGGCGGGCAAGTCGTCGCCGTAGGCACGCCGGAAGAAGTCGCGAAGGTCGAAGGATCGTACACCGGTTATTATCTGGCTCCCGTGCTTGAACGCGATACGCAGCGCACGCGCCGCGAGCTGGAACCGGACCATCAACCCGCCGGCCAGTAAAAGATCGTAAGTACAAAATAACAAGCGTCGGTTCCGGAACATGAGCTTCGGGAACGATGCGATAAAAGGCCGCCGTTCGGGCGGCCTTTTTTTGCGGGACGCTCTGCTGCGCGTTCCGTCTGCATCCGTTTCTCGACCAATTCTCGCCGTTTCTCGCCGCTGCGCGGAGCACCGAAAAAAAGGACGGCGGAAAAGGCTTTGTTTTCCCTAAGAAATGGAATAAAGTGAAGAAAAGGGACGGCGCTGGCGATTTCCTTGCTCTGTGTGTTACAGTGGAGTGGATTGTGCCGGAATCCGGACACGCGAAGAAAGAGGGTTGTCGACGGTATGAAAATAACGGGAAAAAAAGCGGCATGCGTGCTGCTGTCAGGAGCAATCGGCATCGGAGGGTTAGGTCTATTCCCGGAAACGCAAGTCGCGGCGGCCCAAGCCCAGACCGGCAAGACGTCATCGGCGGCGGCCAAAACGGTTCCGCAGGTGATCGCTCAGGTATCGCCTTCGGTCGTCGGCATCATCGGCAGAGTCCCGTCCGATTATTCGGACGAATGGGGAGGCGAAGAAGAAGGTTCGGACGACGGTTACCAACTGGCGCAAGGCTCCGGCGTCATCATCCGTTCGAACGGTTGGATCGTGACGAACGCGCATGTCGTCGACGAGATGACGAACATCGAAGTCGTCACCTCCGAAGGCAAGTCGTACAAGGTGCGCGAAGTGTACAGCGATCCGCTCAGCGATATCGCGCTTATTCGCATCAACGTCTCGGGCTTCAAGCCGGCCAAGTTCGTTCCGGTCAACGCAAAGACCGTGGTTGGCGAACAGGTCGTGGCGATCGGCACGCCGATCGCGCCGTCGCTGCGCAATTCCGCCACGCTGGGCATCGTCAGCGGACTTAATCGTTCGGCCGGCGCGGGTTATCGCCTGATCCAGACGGACGCGACGATCAATCCGGGCAACAGCGGAGGTCCGCTGGTGAACATGCGCGGCGAGATCATCGGCATCAATTCGATGAAGCTTGCGGCCGTCGACATCGACAATACCGGATTCACGATTCCCGCCGATACGGTCCAGTATATCGTGCATCAATTGTTCGAGAACGGCGAAGTGATCCGCGCGGGACTCGGTCTCGAACTGGAAGAAAGCTTCTCGGCCGCGATCGGTCTGCCTTCGGACGATCCGCTGACGGTCAAGACCGTGCAATCGGAACAAGCCAAGAAGGCCGGCGTCCAAGAAGGGGACGTCTTGTACAGCGTGGCGGGCCATCGCATTACGGCGCTCGTCGACCTGAACGAGCTGCTCAAATCGTACCGGCCCGGACAAACGCTTCGGGTACTGATGCAATCGGGCGGAGACATCGTGGAACGCCGGATCGTATTGGCGAGCGAATAGATTCGGGTGCGAGATCCAATAGGAACGAATGATAGAGGAGGAAGACAAGTGAGAGCAGCCAAAAAGGGGATGGCCCTTCTATTCGTTCTGCTTCTGACGCTGACGAGCGCCGTACCGGCGTTTGCGGCCGAGAAGGTGACGCTGTCTTTGCAGATGCGGATCGGAAGCACGTCCGCGCTGGTGAACGGAGAGAAAGAAACGATCGAGAAACCGTTCGTGCAAAACGGAACGACTCTGGTGCCGCTGGGCGTGTTTCAGCGGACTTTCGGAACGAGCAGCCGATTGGAAGGCGAGAATCTCGTGCGCCTGTCTTACGGTTCGCGCAGCGTCACGTTTGCGATCGGCGGCAAAAGCGCGACGGTCAACGGCAAAAAAGTCGCTTTGGCCGCCGCGCCCGTCATGAAAAACGGAACGCTGATGGTGCCGATGCGTCCGGTGACGGACATGCTGGGCGCCGAAGTCAAATTTGCATCGGGCAGCATCGTCGTGACGCTCAAGTCCGATAACGGAATTCCGGGCCGTACGCCGACGGAAGAAGAGAAGACGACAGGGCGGGTCGGCAGCAGTTACGCCGATTGGTCGATCGATTATCCGGCCGGCGCGACCGCGGAGTCGAACGGCAGCGAGTTCTCGACGATTATGGGCGATGCCGACGGCACGTACGTGCTTCAGGTGCAGGTCTGGGACGAAGGCGCCGACGCTTCGGCAGCCGATATTCAAGAGCAGCTCGAGCAGGAAGCCGAAGCGGCGGGAGAGACGGTCGTCGATTCCGAGATCGTAAGCAGCCAAGTCGCAAGTCCGTATGCGCGCGTGATTACGCTCGATTCGGACGGCGTCTATTGGCAGTCCCGACGCTACTACGAAGACGGCCGCGCTTATTCGCTGTATCTGGGCGATTCGACCGCCGCAGGCTACGCGGATCTTGCGAAATGGGACGATCTGCTGAACTCGTTCCGTCCGACGTTCGCGACGCCGGGGACGAAGACGGAAGACGTCTCGGGCGTCAAAGGCGGCTTGGTCTCGACTTCCGTGCCGGATTACGGCGCGACGTTGGAAGTTCCGGTAGGCTGGACGCCGACGGACAGCTCGCAGCGCGAATACGAAGGCGAAGACGGTTCGGTATTGACGATGGACGTCGTTTCCGCCGGCACGATCAAGACTCTTCAAGAGTGGCATACGCTGCTGCAAAGCCGGGCGGACGAAATCTTCCTGCCGGGCGTCGCGCAGCCGATCGCGGCCGAATCGACCAAAGCCGCAGGAGAAGCGGCGCGCATCGAGAAGCTGACCTACGATCTGGGCAGCGGCGTGCAGCACTGGAACTGGTTGGTCCTGAAAAAAGGCGATTATCTGTACATTCTGCGTTACTCCGCGCCGCAGGCCGCTTACAACGAGCAGACGTTCCGCAAGATCGTCAATTCGCTCGCGATCGAATTCGAGACCGTGCCGGCGAATTTCGGCAAGCTCGGACAGATCTCGTATCTTAAAGACAAATCTTTGAGCATGACGATCAGCAACAACGATTTCCGGATGAGCGTTCCGGCTTATTGGAGCGCGCAGCCGATCGAAAGCGCCGGGGTGGCTCGAAGCTTCTTGATTCCGGGCGGCCTGTTCCGGATCGACACGGTCGATGCCGGATTGGAAGCAGCCTCGGCCCGAGCGGTTCGCGATCTGGCGGATCGGAAATTGGACGATGCCACGCTCACGACCGAGACGCCGAAACATACGACGTTCGCGGGCGTGCCCGCGATTCGTATCGCGTATAAAGGCACGGACGGCAGCGCGTATCAAGCGGAAGACGTCTACTTCCGGCATGGAGAAACGACTTACCGGATTCATTACGAACTGGATCAAGGCGCTGCGACTTCCGCTCAACTGGCCGGAATCGAACGCGCGCTCCAATCGTTTGCTTTTCTCAAACCCATCATGAACAGCACCAAATAGAGAGCATGGCAAGCTTTGTCGCGGCGGATCGTCTTCGGATGGTCCGCCTCGCCCGCAAGCAGGCCGGCATCGACCGGTCCGGGTTCCCCGCGACCGGTCTTTGTTTTGTTCGTACATAGAGTCAGGTCCGCGATTTCGCAGCAAAAAGACAACGTTCGAAAGGAGTCTTGTTTCAATGGAACCGACGTTAGGGGAGAAAATCCTTTTGGCTTTTCAGTACAACGATTCCGTATGGCATAATGTGTTTTTGACGATCATTTATGCGTTGGCGGGCCTTTTCGCCCTGCTGATGCTGAACGCGCTGATTCGCTCGATCGCGCGACCGCGCGATATTCGAGATGCCGGCCCCGCTCATAAGCCGGGCCGCGTATTCGCCGCTTGGATCGGCAGCGCGTTCGGCTTATTGGCTTTTCCGGTCGGCTTGTTCCTCGTGCTGACGATCGCGCTCGGCAGTTCCGACAGCGCGCGGATCGCTTCGGGTACGCTCGCTTACGAGCAGAACGGCGTTCCGGCTTCCGTGGTCATCGTCGACAAATTCATCGCCAATTCCAGCGAACGTGGGATTACGAGCGGAACGAGCAAAGCCTATGTCTATTCGATCGACGCCGATACCGGAGCGCCGCTGTGGAAGACCAACATCGGCCGGGCTTATGCCCCGACGCTGCTCGGACAGACGGACGGGCGGATCGCCGCGTTCGACGGGAAGCATCTGGTCGTGCTGAACAAGTCGGACGGCAGCGAAGCCGCGGACGCCAAGAAACTGCAAGCGTCCAACCCGGAACTTCAAGGCAAACTGCCGGAAGAAGCGGCCCGGTATCGTTGGGATGCCAAGAACGGCCGGGTCGTGGTGCAGGGGCTGGACGGTCAATTGTACGGCATCGATCCGAATACGCTCAAAGGGAGTCTGCTGACGGGGGTCAAGCTGACCGACTATTTCGGCAGCGGCGACGCGTCCGCCGAGCCTCGGGCTCTGGGGCGAATCGGACTGATCCGCTCCGGCGCGGACGACGGACGGTATAGGCTGTTTCTGACGGAAGACGAAGCGGCCCGGGTCAAGGACGGGACGATCGGGGCGGAAGACGCCAGCGCGGCTTCCGGAGCGGCGGCCGATCCGCGCAAGAAATTGTACGGCGCCAGCTTGCTCAAAGGCGGCAAATTGGCGGCGGACGATCTGAAACCGGTGCTGGACGACGTCTTTTTGAACGGAGGGTTCCTGAGCGATCCCGATCTGGACGGCAGCACGTCTTCCGATCCTTACGTGATGAGCGAATTCCCGGATTTCGCCAAGGTCGAGAAAGAGCCGAAGATGCCCGACCTGCCGGAAAGCCTGGATTGGCCGTCCCGAATGACGGTCGCGGAATACGAGCGTTACAGCGCCGAAGAAGATCGCAGAATGGATGCTTATTACGCGGCGCGCGATAAATACGACCAAGAGATCGAAGCTTATCGCGAGCGGGACACGAAATACGGCGATACGGCGCGTGCGTTGGAACGCTTCGGTGGTTTGCCCGATGCGACGCCTTTTCGTTTTACCGATGGCGGGAGCGGACACGAGATTTTCCTGATCGCGCACGATTCCGTCGTTTCGAATTCGCCGAGCCTTCTGCTGAGCGCCGTCGATCTGCAAGCGGGCAAAGTGCTGTGGACCGCGGATACGCGCCTGCAATCGCTAAGCAGCTACGATCGGGCCGGCGATAAACTCTCGCTCGTCGGCAGCGACAGCAGCGGGAATTCTTACTTGATGACCGTATCGCTCAAGGACGGCGCGGTAGCCGGTTACGATTTCCGTTACGATCGGTCTTTAAAATTTTAGAAAAGATCGAAATGCTTGTATGCACGCCGATTGCAGTCTGTTAAAATGAATAAGATAAAGGTCGTGCTACAGATCATTCCCGCGGGGTTCGGCCCGGCGGGATTTTTGTCGGATAAATGCATACAGGATCGAAGCAAGTTATTTGGAGGGATACCATTTTTATGAGCGTTAACGGAATTACGAGACGGGACGTCGAACTGCTGGCACCGGCCGGCGATTGGGATTGCATGCGCGCGGCCGTAGCCAACGGAGCGGACGCGGTCTTTTTCGGCGTCGAGAAATTCAATGCGCGGGCGAGAGCGAACAACTTCCGCATGGACGAACTGCCGGAGATCATGGGCTTTCTGCACAGTTACGGAGTTAAAGGGTTTCTGACTTTCAACATCCTCGTGTTCGAAAACGAATTGGAAGACGCGCGCGAGCTGATTGACGCATGCGTAGTCGCCGGAGTGGACGCGGTGATCGTGCAGGACTTGGGCCTAGTCAAAATGATTCGCGAAATCTCGCCGGATTTCCCGATTCACGGTTCGACGCAGATGACGATCACTTCGCCGGAAGCGGTCGAGTTCACGAAGCCTTTCAATATGGAACGCGTCGTCTTGGGACGGGAAAATAATCTGAAGCAGATCCAGAAAATCGGGGAGCAGGCGAAGCTGCCGATGGAAGTATTCGTGCACGGGGCGCTGTGCGTGTCCTATTCCGGCCAGTGCCTGACTTCGGAAATGTGGGGAGGACGCTCCGCCAACCGCGGCGAATGCGCGCAGGCCTGCCGCCTGCCGTACGATCTGATGGTCGACGGCGAACACAAGCCGATGGGCGATATCGCGTATCTGCTGTCGCCGAAAGACTTGGCCGCGATCGACATCATGCCGGAGCTGATCGAAGCGGGCGTGACTTCGTTCAAGATCGAAGGCCGCCTCAAGACGCCGGAATACGTCGCGAACGTGGTCAGCAAATACAATGCCGCGATCAACCGCTATTTCGAAGGCGACGATTCCAAGCCTTCGGAAGAAGAGATCCGCGAGCTTCAGCAGAGCTTCTCGCGCGGTCTGACGCACGGATTCCTCGACGGAACCAACAATAAGCAGCTCGTGGAAGGCACCTTCCCGAAAAGCCGCGGCGTCTATCTCGGACGGGTCGAGCAGATTCTGCGCGACGGCGTCGTCTGCCGCATCGAAGCCCCGCTTAAGCGCGGCGACGGCATCGTGTTCGACGCGGGCGATCCGACCAAGAAAGAAGAAGGCGGACGCGTATACGACGTGCGCCGCAAAGGCGTGAAGCTCGAAGGCGAAGCCGATCAAGGCTGGGTCATCGATATCGTGCCGGGCCGCAACGACGTCGATCTGCGCCGTCTGCACGTCGGCGACCGCATTTGGAAAACGAACGATCCGGCGCTGGACAAAAGACTGCGCCAGACGTACGAAACGGATAAGCCGTACCGCGTGTTCCCGCTGGCCGTCAAAGTCATGGGCAACCCGGGACAGCCGCTTGTATCGGTCTGGACCGATCTGGACAAAGGCACGACGGTTCGCGTCGAGTCCGAGATGGAACTGGAGATCGCCAAGAAGCGTCCGCTCGGCTACGAGATTCTCGAAGAGCAGTTCGGCCGCCTCGGCGGCACGGTCTACCAACTCGAAGAACTGGACGTCCAACTGCACGGGGACGTCATCGTGCCGATGCGCGAGCTGAACGCGATGCGCCGCCGCGCGGTCGAAGAACTGGCCGGCGAGCGTCCGAAGCCGCCGGTCTACGTCCAACGCGATATCGCCGTGTACGGCGATTCCGCGCCGGCGGTCAAGCCGCTGGACCGCTCGGAAGCCAGCCTCACGGCGCTGTGCCGGAGCCTGCCGCAGGTCGAAGCGGCACTGGAAGCCGGCGTCGGCATGATCTACGCCGACTTCGAATTCATCAAGCAGTTCCCGGCGGCCGTCGCAGCCGTACGGGCGGCCGGCAAGCGGATCGCGCTGGCGACGCCGCGCATCCACATGCCGGGCGAGAACGGCTACCACGCGAACATCCTTCGCTTGGAGCCGGATGCCGTGCTCGTCCGCAATACCGGTGCCCTGTATTACTACCTGCGCCACCGCATGGAGAATCCGGATCTCAAGCATCCGGAACTGATCGGCGACTTCTCGCTCAATATCGCGAACCACAAAGCCGTCGATCTGTTCCTCGAAGCCGGTCTCGACCGCGTGACGCCGTCGTACGACCTGAATATCCAGCAGATGGTCGATCTGCTGGGCCGTTCGCAGACCGACAAGATGGAGATCGTCATCCATCAGCATCTGCCGATGTTCCATACGGAACACTGCGTCTACTGCACGTTCATGAGCGAAGGCACGAACTACACGAACTGCGGCCGTCCGTGCGAAGAGCAGCGCGCGTCGCTGCGCGACCGCATCGGCATGTCCCACCCGGTCCGCGTCGACGAAGGCTGCCGCAACACGGTCTACAACGCGATCGAACAGTCCGGCGCCGAATACCTCAACGAATTCTTGAACGCCGGCGTGCCGACGTACCGCGTCGAATTTCTCGAAGAGACGCCGGATCAAGTTCAAGAAGTCATCGATCTTTACACCCGCGCCCTGCGCGGCGAGATCAGCAGCTCCGAAGTCTGGCGCAAGCTCAAAGCGACCAACCAACTCGGGGTTACCCGCGGGCAGCTGGTGAAGTAAGAAGCCCAGACCGTCTGCCAGATCGTCTTTTCAAGGACGTTTCGCCTTTTTGCGCGAAACGTCTTTTTCTTTTGCCAAGCCGGCGAAGGCCGTCTAAGATGGAAACAGAAGCAGGAAGAAGACCATCGACAGAGAGGAGAGACAAGCATGAAGCTGTTGGTTACGGGAGGATCGGGCTTTATCGGCAGCCATTTTATCCGCTATATGCGCCGGCGCTACCCTCACGACGAGATCGTCAATATGGACGCGCTCACTTATGCGGGCAATCCCGATAACCTGTTATCCGTCGAAAACGACGCCGGTTATCGTTTCGTGCATGCGGATATCCGCGACCGGGCGGCGGTCGACCGGTTGGTCGGCGAAGGCGTCGACTCGATCGTCCACTTCGCTGCCGAATCCCATGTGGATCGCAGCATTGCGGATCCGGCGATCTTCGTGGAAACGAACGTTGCAGGAACCCAAATCCTGCTCGAAGCCGCGCGCAAACACGGCGTACGGCGCTTCGTCCAGATATCGACCGACGAAGTCTACGGCACTCTCGGCGACGCCGGATCGTTCACCGAACACACGCCGCTTGCGCCCAACAGCCCGTATTCCGCGTCCAAAGCGTCCGCCGACCTCATGGTTCGCGCTTATCGCGAAACATACGGGCTGCCGGTCAATATCACCCGCTGTTCCAACAATTACGGCCCGTATCAATTCCCCGAAAAATTGATCCCGCTCATGATCCGGCATGCGCTCGCGAACAAACCGCTGCCCGTTTACGGAGACGGCATGCAGATCCGCGATTGGCTGCATGTCGAAGACCACTGCCGCGCGCTGGATCTCGTCATCCGTCAGGCCTCTCCGGGCGAAGTGTATAATATCGGCGGCATGAACGAACGGACCAACCTCGAGATCGTGCGAGCGATTCTGAAGCGGCTGAACAAACCCGAGAGTCTGATCCGACGCGTCGCCGACCGTCCCGGCCACGACCGCCGCTACGCGATCGATGCTTCCAAGATTCGAACAGAGCTCGGCTGGCGCCCGCAGCATACTTTCGAAAAAGGCCTTCACTCGACGATCGACTGGTACCTCGCCAATCCCGAATGGCTGTCCCGCATCGAATCCGGCGAATACCTCCGTTCCCGTCCCGTACTTCCCTACCTTCCTCATTAAAACAAAAAAGACGACTTCACGAGGAAGTCGTCTTTTGTTTACATCCACAAATACCAGATCAACCAGCTCAAGAACGCCCCGATCCAAGACACGCAGCCGAATACCGCGACGATCTTGCGTTCGTTCCAACCGTATTTCAAGCTGTAATGATAATGGATCGGCGTCATGCGGAAGATGCGTTTTTTGGTCCGTTTGTAATACGTGACTTGAATGATGACCGAGAACTGCTCCGCAAAGTAGATAATGAACAGCAGCGGCACCAGAATCTCGACTTTCTCGAGCACCGCCATCAGCGACAGCGAACCGCCGATCGCCAGCGAGCCGGTATCGCCCATGAAAGCTTTGGCCGGATATTTGTTGTACAGCAGAAGGCCGAACAGCGCGCCGATCATCACCAGCGAGAACAGCTTGATCGCCGGTTCGTCGGAGATCACGAAGAAGAACAGGTACGTCGGAACGGATACGACGATCAGCAGGCCGTCCAGACCGTCCGTGAAGTTGATCGCGTTGGCCGAGCCGACGATGAACAGCAGCATAATGATGAAATAGATCACGGCCGGAAGCGTCCAGACGAATCCGCCCGGGAACGCGATGGTCGGCGCCACGCTGAAGCTGTTCATGGCGATCAGCAGCAGCGTGATGGTGAACGCGAACTGGAAGATCAGTTTCGCTTTGCCCGAGATGCCCTGAGGATCTTGGAAAGCGGCTTTTTTGAAGTCGTCGCTGAACCCTACGATGCCGAACAGCACGAACGAAGCGGCCAGCAGCCACATCAGCGGCGTCGGCTGGGCGATCAGCGCGACCAGCACGCCGATCATGAAGATCATGCCCGCCATAAGCGGCGTGCCTTTTTTGGCTTGGTGATCGGGCGGCAGTTCTTTGCGGATCGGCTGAAGCCATCCGATGCGGCGCAGCGTGCGAATCCAGAGCGGCGACAGCAGGGCGACGAGGACGAACGAGAGGACAGCGGCAATCAATGTGTAAAAGTTCATGGGTTTCGGTATTCTCCAATCGGCAATTCGGATTTTGAAGCGGATCTATCGGTTAATAATAAGTTATGTAACGAAGATGCCGGACATGCGTACGCAGCTTCCGCCGCACGCCGTAACTTCCTTATTCTAAGCAATTTGCACGCCCGCCACAAGAGAAGTCCGGCAGAATTTGGCTTTTTCCGGATACTCGATATAAAATGAAGACAACCAGGCAGGCTCGACGAACAGGCGAAGCGGCGGGTTGCGGCATCCGCGTCATCCCAACCCCAATCCTAGGAGGAACCCTCTCAATGAATACCCAAAAAATTCGTAAAGCGATCATCCCGGCCGCCGGTCTCGGCACGCGTTTCCTGCCCGCCACGAAGGCGATGCCGAAAGAAATGCTCCCGATCGTCGATAAGCCGACCATTCAGTACATCGTCGAAGAAGCGGTCAAATCGGGGATCGAAGACATCATCATCGTAACCGGCAAAGAAAAACGCGCGATCGAAGACCACTTCGACACCTCGTTCGAGCTGGAACACAATCTCGAAGAGAACGAGAAATGGGAGATGCTCGAAGAAGTCCGCCGCGCCGCCGACATGGCCGATATCCACTATATCCGGCAGAAAGAACCGAAAGGACTGGGCCACGCGATCTGGTGCGCCCGCAAGTTTATCGGCAACGAACCGTTCGCCGTGCTGCTGGGCGACGATATCGTCGAATCCGATACGCCTTGCCTCAAGCAGATGCTCGACGTGTTCGACAAACATCAAGCGTCGATCGTCGGCGTGCAGGAAGTGCCGTGGGAAGACGTATTCCGCTACGGGATCGTGGACAGCCAGCCGATCGAAGGCGAATCCCGCACGTTCAAAGCCAACGGCCTCGTCGAGAAGCCGAAACGCGAAGACGCGCCGTCCAATCTCGCCATCATGGGCCGCTATGTCCTGACGCCGGAGATCTTCGAGATTCTGGAGAATCAGCCGACGGGAGCCGGCGGCGAGATCCAATTGACCGACGCGATCGCCACGCTCGGACAGTCTCAAGAAGTGCTGGCCTACAACTTCGAGGGACAGCGCCATGACGTTGGCGTGAAGATCGGATTTATCGAGACTACCATCCATTACGCGCTCAAGAACGACGAGATGCGCGAACCGCTTGTCGCTTACATGAAGCAGGCGCTGGCCGAACTCGAGAACAACGGTTAAGCCGATCGTTCCCGCGCCGTTCGCAATCGAAATCCGCGCATCGTCAAGCCCGGCCGCCGGCCGGGCTTCGTCGCGTCTTCGACTGCGTGTTTTTCGCTCCGTAACGAAGTTCTGCCCGCTTGCCTTTATTAGATAGAGACATTAAGCTAGGGCGTGTAAGCAAACTTAACGATGTGCATCTTTAGCCGCCTTTTCGCCCTTCAGCGCCGGATTCGCTCCAGAAGCATAACCGAACCAGCAATGGATTCGCTCCAGAAGCACGACCGAATCGCCAACGGGCGTCAGCGCCCTTTGACGTGCCCCGGCACGCCTTCGGAACCCTTCCTTGCGGAGAACGAAAATTCGCCTAAATCTGCTTCCCTCGAAGTTTGCGTACACGCCCTAGTGCTGCTTGCGAAAGTCGATATTTGCCGCGTTCCGAATTCGGAACGCCTACAAAGGAGAAACTTATTTTGCCGCCTAACCTGAATGTCCGTCCCAAAATATTGCTGATCATTCCCGCGTTCAACGAACGCGAGAATATCGGTTCGCTGCTGCTTTCCTTGCGCGAGCAGGGGCTCGAAGCGCTGGTCGTCAACGACGGTTCGACCGACGATACCGCCGAAGTCTGCGCGGAGATCGGCGCGAATATCGTCAGCCTGCCCTGCAATCTCGGCATCGGCGGCGCCGTGCAGACCGGATACAAATACGCTTACGCCCACGGTTACGATATCGCGATCCAGTTCGACGGCGACGGCCAGCACCGCGCGGAATTCGTTCCCGCGCTGATCGCCCCGCTGCTCGCCGGTCAAGCGGATCTGTCGATCGGTTCGCGTTACATCGAGAAAGAAGGGTTCCAATCGACCTTCCTGCGCCGCGCCGGCATCCGTTATTTCAGCCGGTTGATCCGTCTGATCAGCGGCCAGACCGTGACCGATCCGACTTCGGGCTTCCGCGCCGTCAACCGCGAGATCATGGCGATGTTCGCCGCGCAGTATCCGACCGATTATCCGGAACCGGAATCGATCGTGCATGTGCTGCGGCTCGGCGGAAGAGTCTCGGAAGTGCCGGTACTGATGTCCGAACGCGTCGGCGGCCGTTCTTCCATCCGCAGTTTCCGTTCCGTCTATTACATGATCAAAGTCTCGCTGGCGATCTTGATCGACGCGCTGCGCGGAAGCGGGGTGCGCCGCACATGATCAATCTGAAGCTGCAGCTGCTGCTGGTCGCGTTCAGCTTGGTCGTGCTGTTCGTGTTCGTCAATCGCACGCGCCGCTATAAGCTGGAACTGAAATACGCGTTGGTCTGGATCTTTTTCGGTGCGGCCGGCGTCGTCGTAGCGGTCTTCCCGCAGATTTTCTTCCTGATCGCTCGTGTCATGGGCATCCAAGTGCCGGTCAATGCGGTGTTCCTGCTGGCCGTTTCGTCCATTTTCCTCATTCTGTACAGTTTGACCGTCTCGCTTTCGAATCACTCCCGCAAACTGCGGACCTTGACTCAGGAAGTCGGCCTGATGAATCACAAAGTCGAGCAGTTGGAGCGCCGATTGGAACAGGCCGAACGGGAGAGAGGAGGAAGACCCGATGCCGCCGATCGATAAACGCGCGGATCGGGAAACGTCAGCGCCGTCTGTTTGGATTACCGCCTATAATCGACTGCTTCGTCTGCTGCCTCCCGTCATTCGCGATCACCTGCTCGATTTCGTCAAATACGGCGTGATCGGCGTGTTCGGCACTTTGCTTCAGACCGGCACGCTTTTTCTTTACGTGGAAAAAGGCCACGGCGATCCGCTGGTCGGTTCCGCGCTGGGATTCATTCTGTCGCTGCTGTTCTCTTATGCCGCCAATTCGATCTGGACGTTCAAAGAGAGCGGACGCTCCGCTTCGACATTGATCAAATACACGGCGGTATCCTGCGCGGGTCTGGTACTCAATCTGCTGATCATCTACCTGTTCGATCGCGTATTCGGCTGGTGGTACGGCTACGGACAGATCACGGCGATCGTGCTTGTGCCGATCCATAATTTTATCTTGAACAAAGCATGGGCGTTCCGCACCCCGAAACGGGAGGGCGGCTGACTTGTTTTCGTTAAAAGAAGAAACCCGGCAGACCCGGATTCGCCTGCTGCTGCTCTGCCTGCTCGTGTTCGCCGTAAGCTGCGCCGTGTCGCTCGGTTACGGCGACCGTCTGCTGCTCGGCTCTTACGCCAAGATGAACGACGACGACGTCAAATACGCGCAGACCGCCGACGTGCTGCTTCGCACCGGCGTGTTGACCTACAACACCGGCAGCGAGCCGTCCACGTTTATCATGCCTCTGTTTCCGCTAATGCTGGCCGGATTCAAAGCGATCGCGGGAATCGAAGGAGGCGCCGTGCTGCTTCGTCTCGTTCAAGGCGCTTTTCAAGCGTTCGGCGTCTATCTGATGTTCGTGCTTGCCCGGCGGGTGTTCGGCAGCGGCCGGATCGCGATGACCGCGGCTGTCCTGCTGGCGCTTTACCTGCCCGACTATTTCATTTCCGCATCGATCTTGACCGAATCGTCTTTCCGTTTATTCCTGATGCTGACCGTCTGTTGGCTGCTTCGCGCGCTCGATCGACCGAAGAGCTTGAATTGGGCTTTGTTCGCCGTCTGTTGGACCGCGATGTGTTATTACAAGCCGCAGGCCGCCGTTCTGCCGCTGATTCCGGGGCTCTTCTGGTTGGCGCGCCGCTATTCGTTCAAACGCATGTTGGCGTATACCGTCGTCATCTTGAGCGTTTTCGCGGTGTTGATGTCTCCGTGGTGGATTCGCAACTACGAGGCGTTCGGGCGTTTCATTCCGTTCACCCAATCCGTCGGCAGCCCTTTAATTCTCGGTTCCGCCGCTTTCGGTCAGGTACCGGACGGATTCTATGACAAGTATCCGGAATACGGCGGCGACGTCATGAACGGATCGGACGACGCCATGGCGCAGGCGGCGGGTCGGATGGTGGCGTACGGATTCGTGCACGAACCGCTGAAGTATCTGGCGTTCTACACCTTCGGCAAGTTCGGCGGATTGTACGGCATCGCGTATTGGGAGCGGCCGATACTCGGCATGACTTGGGCGCATTATTTCCCGATTCATGCGGCTTACGTGCTGCTCGGGCTGTACGGCATGTTCGCGGCGATCCGAAAAAAGCTGCGGCCCGCCTATGTTCCGTTGGCCGTGCTGCTCGGCTTGACGCTCATCTATGTTCCGTTCATCGCGATTCCGAGATACGGATATCCGAATCTGTTTTTGTTCGCGCTGTTTGCCGCGCCTGCGCTACTCGGCTTATATGATCGGCGGCAGAGCAGACGGGCAATACGCCGAAGCATGCCGAATTGAATCGAACGAACCGAAGCCGCTCTTTTCGGAGCGGTTTTTCGGCGTTCGATTTCGATACGAATCGTCCCCGAACAGGCAATTCCGAAGTGTTCGCATAGGATGCGAACAAAAAATTGACACCGTCTTATGCGTAGCATAGACTTAGGTTGGAACACCCTGCTCGGAGGCGCGAAAAACCGAAAAACGTCGGTGCGCCGCAGAGCCGAACACGGCGGATGGAGGAGTAAAATTGAGTCAGATATTCAAGACGTGGCGGCACGTCTTCAAGTTGGACCCGGATCGGGAATTGACCGACGAACAGTTGGAGGCGGTATGCTTATCGGGCAGCGACGCGATTCTGGTCGGCGGGTCGAGCGGCGTGACCTACGACAATACGGTGGATCTGATGTCGCGTATTCGGCGATACGAACTGCCTTGCGCGCAAGAGGTCTCGACGCTGGACTCCGTCGTGCCGGGATTCGATCTGTATTTGATTCCTATGGTTCTTAACACGAATCGGGCGGAATGGATCGTCGGCCATCACCGGGCGGGTCTCGAGAGTTACGGCGAACTGATCCCGTGGGACATGCTCGCCGCCGAAGGATATATCGTGCTGAACCCCGACTCCGCCGTCGCGCGCCTGACCGGCGCCGATTCCGGCATCGATGCCGGAGCCGCCGCGGCCTGCGCCCGCTTGGCCGACAAGCTGATGCGCCTGCCGATCGTCTACGTCGAATACAGCGGCACATACGGCGATCTGGATCTGGTTCGCGAAGTGCGGCGAGTGACGGACGAAGCTTCCGTGTTCTACGGCGGCGGCGTTCGCGATTACGCGACCGCGCTTGCCGCAGCCGAAGTCGCCGACACCGTCGTCGTCGGCAATATCGTGTATGACGATTTGCCGGCCGCGCTGGATACCGTGCGCGGCGTTCGCGACGCGAAGCTGAGCGAATAGCATGGCGCTGAGGTTGGGATGAACAGGCGATCGTCTGTTCATCCCAACTCCCGGCCGGACAGAACGCGAATGGCGTTCGCCTCCGGCCCTACCCGGACTTCCGATAGAAGTCCCTGTCCTAAATTGAAGTCATCCAATCCCGGAATGCGTCAATATGCGCATTCCTTATGCCTTTTCCCTAACCACCACCATGCGCGAGCAGAGCGGAGCGTCTCCCTCGCGCACACCCGAAAGGAGCACCATCCATGTCTTTTAATCTTGACGAATCGATCGCACGCCTGAACCCGCAGCAGCGCAAAGCCGCGCTCAAGACCGACGGCCCGCTGCTGATCATGGCCGGCGCGGGCAGCGGCAAGACGCGCGTGCTGACGCACCGCATCGCCCACTTGATCCAAGCCAAGAAGAGCGCGCCTTGGGGTATCTTGGCGATCACGTTTACCAATAAAGCCGCCCGGGAGATGCAGGAACGGGTCTCCGCGCTCGTCGGTCCCGAAGGCAAAGAAATCTGGGTCTCCACGTTCCACTCCATGTGCGTCAGAATTCTGCGCCGCGACATCCCGCGGATCGGCTTCTCGTCCAGTTTCTCCATTCTGGACTCCGGCGATCAATTGTCGGTCATCCGCAACTGCATGAAAGACTTGAACCTCGACACCAAGAAGTTCGAACCGAAGGCGGTTCAAGCTCTGATCAGCGCCGCGAAGAACGAACTGATCACGCCGACCCAGTACGAACAGAAAGCCGGCGGCGACTACATGGAATCCATCGCGGCCAAAGTCTACGGCATGTATCAGAAGCGGCTTCGCAGCAATAACTCGCTCGACTTCGACGATCTGATCATGAAGACGATCGAGCTGTTCAACGAAGTGCCGGAAGTGCTGGATTCGTACCAGAAGAAATTCCGTTACATCCACGTCGACGAATATCAGGATACCAACCGCGCGCAGTATATGCTGTGCCGCATGCTCGCCGACAAACATCATCAGATCTGCGTCGTGGGCGACAGCGACCAGTCCATCTACCGCTGGCGGGGAGCCGACATCACGAACATCCTGAATTTCGAAAAAGACTACCCGGAAGCCGAGACGATCCTGCTGGAGCAGAACTATCGTTCCACGGCCAACATCCTGAACGCCGCGAACAGCGTCATCGGCCGCAATACCGGACGCAAGCCGAAGAATCTGTGGACCGATCAAGAAGGCGGCGCGAATATTCGCGTGTTCCGCGGCAGCACCGAGCATGACGAAGCTTATTTCGTGACCGGCGAGATTCATAAGAACATCAAGAAGAAAATGGTCTACAAAGACCACGCGATCCTATACCGCACGAACGCCCAGTCCCGGGTCATAGAGGAAGTGCTGATCAAGTCGGATATTCCGTACCAGATCGTCGGCGGCATCAAGTTCTACGATCGCAAAGAAATCAAAGACCTGCTCGCCTACCTGCGCCTGCTGTCCAATCCGGACGACGATATCAGCTTGGTGCGCGTGATCAACGTGCCTAAGCGGGGAATCGGCGATACCAGCGTGGCGAAGCTGGCGGCTGCGGCGGCCGAACGCGGAGTCTCGATGTTCAAAGTGCTGGAAACGGTCGACGATCTCGGTTTCGCCGGACGCACGCGCAACGCGCTGGTCGAATTCTACGATATGATCGTCTCGCTGCATCGGATGGTCGATTATTTGTCCGTGACCGAGCTGACCGAGAAGATTCTGGAACTCAGCCAATACCGGATCGAGCTGCAAAAAGAAAATACGCTCGAATCCAAAGCCCGCGTAGAAAACATCGACGAGTTCTTGTCCGTTACGCTGGAATTCGAAGCGCGCAACGACGAGAAATCGCTGGTCGCGTTCCTGACGGATCTCGCGCTGATCGCCGATATCGATTCGATGGGCGACAAGAAAGAAGAGATCTCCGACGACGCGGTCGTGCTCATGACCATGCACAGCGCCAAAGGTCTGGAGTTCCCGGTCGTGTTCATCATCGGCATGGAGGAAGGCGTCTTCCCGCACAGCCGGGCATTCCTCGACAACGACGAGCTGGAAGAAGAACGCCGCCTCGCGTACGTGGGCATCACCCGCGCCGAGAAGCAGCTCTACCTTTCCTGCGCGCAGATGCGCACGCTGTTCGGCCGCACCACCGCCAACCCGCCGTCGCGCTTCCTGCAGGAGATTCCGGCGGAACTGCTCGAAGATACCGGAACCAATCCGGATCGTTACCGCCGCGGCGGAGATCCCGACAAAGGCTACGGCAACTCGCGCGGCGGAGGCCGCGGTTTCGGCGGAGGTTCGTCCTCGGGCGGCTTCGGCGGCTCGGGACGCAGCGCCGGACGGCCGGGCGCAAGCTCTTCGCCGACCGGCATGGGCCGTCCTGCCGTGGCGCAGCGTTCGTCCGGGGTGACCGTCACTCCGGCGGGCGGTGCCAAACCGGCCGCGCGCAGCACGAACAACACCGGCGCGTTTCAAGTCGGCGACAAAGTTGCGCACGGCAAATGGGGCGAAGGCACGATCGTGTCGATCAAAGGCAGCGGCAACGATACCGAGCTGAACATCGCGTTCAAAGCTCCGGTCGGCATCAAAAGATTGCTGGCGGGCTTCGCGCCGATCACGAAAGTCGAATAATTTGATAAAAAGGACGGGGAATCCATGGACGCGATGCACGAAATGGAAGGCTTGGTCGAGCAGCTCAACCGGTACAGCTATCATTACTACACGTTGGATCAGCCGCTGGTCAGCGACAAAGAGTATGACGTTCTTTACGATCGCTTGATGCAGTTGGAACAAGAGAGCGGAATGGTGCTTCCGGACTCGCCGACGCTGCGCGTAGGCGGAGAACTGCTTACGGGTTTCGTTCCTCACCGCCATCTGGCCCCGTTGTGGAGCCTGGACAAAGCGCAAAGCGAAGAAGAACTGAATACGTGGAGTACCCGCGCGCTGAAATTGTGGAACGACTACAATACCAAGAATCCCGACGATCCGCTGCCGGAACTGCAGTACGCGCTGGAGCTGAAGTTCGACGGGCTGACGTTGAACCTCACTTATACGGACGGCAAATTGGTGCAGGCGGCGACGCGCGGCAACGGTACGGTGGGCGAAGGCATCTTGGAACAGGTCAAAACGATCCGTTCAGTGCCGCTCACTATTCCGTACCGGGAAGGCACGATCGAAGTGCAGGGCGAAGGCATCATGAACCTGTCCGTGCTGGAGAGCTACAACAAGACGGCCGCGGAGCCGCTGAAGAACGCGCGGAACGCGGCCGCCGGCGCTCTGCGAAACTTGAATCCCAAAGTCACCGCGAGCCGCAAACTCAGCGCTTTCTTCTATAATGTAGGATACAGCGACGCGAAGACGTTCTCCGACCATGTCGAGATGATGGAGTTTTTGCGCGAGAATCGGTTCAAAGTCAATCCGTATATTTTCTACTTCGATAAGTTCGAAGACGTGATGGAGCAGCTGCACGAGATCGTGGCCAAACGCGGCCAGTTGGATTACCTGATCGACGGAGCCGTCGTGAAGATCGTCGATATGCGTACCCGCGCCGCGTTCGGCTATACGGGCAAGTTCCCGCGTTGGGCGATCGCCTACAAGTTCGAAGCGGAAGAGACCACCACGGTGCTCGAGTCCGTCTCGTGGGAAGTGGGCCGAACGGGCAAGATCACGCCGATCGCGAGATTGGAGCCCGTCGAACTGGCAGGCGTCACGGTGAAGAACTGCACGCTCAACAACGTCGGCGATATCGAACGCAAGAATCTTAAGCACGCGCTCGGCAGCCGGGTATTCATTCGACGTTCGAACGACGTCATTCCGGAGATTCTGGGCAAAGTGACGGAAGAAAACGACGGCGAAGAGATCGTCTATCCGGAAAAATGTCCGGCCTGCGGATTCCCGCTCGTTCAACGTGGCGCGCACTTGTTCTGCGATAACCGCTTATCCTGCAAACCGCAGGCGATCGGGCGGATTACGCATTTCGCTTCGCGCGACGCGATGGATATCGAGACGTTCAGCATCAAGACGGCGACTCAGCTCTATGACGAGTTGAACGTACGCGAACCGGCCGAGCTGTACGAACTGGAACGGGAATCTCTCGTGAAACTGGAGCGGTTCGGCGAACGCAAAGCGAGCAATCTGATCGATGCGCTCGAACAGAGCAAAACGCGGGATCTGGCTTCCTTCCTGTTCGCTCTGGGTATTCCCAATACGGGCAAATCGACGACCAAGATGCTGGCGGACCATTACCGCGATCTGGACAAAGTAATCAACGCTACCGCGGAAGAGCTTGTGGAACTGCCGGACGTCGGCGATATCGTAGCGGAGAGCATCGTGAACTTCTTCAACGATCCGTTCATGCGGGCGGGGGTAGAAAAGATGCGTCAGCTCGGCGTAAATCCGACATTGCCGCCTGAACCGGTCGAAGCCAAGCAGGATTCTTATTTCAGCGGCAAAACGGTCGTGCTCACGGGAACCCTGCATCAATTGACGCGCGACGAGGCGGCAGAGAAGCTCGAAGCCTTGGGAGCGAAGGTCACGGGCAGCGTGTCGAAAAAAACGGACATCGTGATCGCGGGCGAAAAAGCGGGCAGCAAATTGACCAAAGCGCGCGAACTCGGCATCGAAGTCATCGAAGACGAGGATGAACTGATTCGTCTGTTGAACGAATAAAGACAGCGGTTCGGAGGCTCGATTTCGGGCACCGGTCATGCGCTAGGGTAAGGAAAAGACAAGGCCGGGAAACCGGCCTTCATCTTTTTTTGATAGAAGAGAAGAAAAAGGCTTGCTTTATTGATATGTAAATGATAAGATATTTCTTGTCGCTTCTGAGACACGCTCAACACCGGAAAACATCAGGTTGTGAAACCTGAGAAAAAAGGTGTTGACAACAGAAACGAAAAAGAGTAAGATATAAAACGTTCGGCAAGCAAGTTTGCCGGCCGCAAGTTCTTTGAAAACTGAACAGTGAGTGAACAACGATGGCTTCGGTCATCGTGAGAATATAGAGAATGAAAATTCTCGCCACGTTTTAAACGAGCACATGGTGCTTTCTTGATAAGCCGGCCTTCGGGTCGCAACTTTAATGGAGAGTTTGATCCTGGCTCAGGACGAACGCTGGCGGCATGCCTAATACATGCAAGTCGAGCGGAGTTGATAAGAAGCTTGCTTCTTTGATGCTTAGCGGCAAAAAACAAAATATACCAGATCATAGCCACGTGCTTTATACACTCAGACAGCAATATTACTCAGTACAGCACAACTCTGCACTCCATTCCACCCATATTT
>NZ_NJDE01000021.1 GCF_002205895.1 Saccharibacillus sp. O23 | reverse complement strand
GCTGTCGGTTTTGCCCGATTGGGTGGAATCGGCCGGGCGAGAGTGCTCTTCGGCTAGCAGCCTGCCGGAGGCGTCGCGTGCCGGTTGGCTGTTATCCGTCCTGCTGTCGGCCGGACGGGATCGTTCTTCCGCGGCGCTGCGCTCCGCGGAATCGGCAGGCGCGGTCGGCTCCGCGGGCCGACTGCTTTCCGGCGACGTCGTCGCCGAAGTCCCGGCCTGCGATGCCGGGGCTTCCGGCCGCGAAGCTTCCGCGGCTCCCGTCCCGCCTACGGGACGGGAGTGCTCGGCGGACGACGGCGTGTCCGCCTGATTAGAAGCAGCGCCTCCCGAGCAGGCGCTCAAGACGGCGATCAGCCCCGCCGCCGCCAGAGCGGCCCAGCTCCGCCCCGTTCGGCGGGGCTGCCGCCGCGCCGGCCCGTGCGCGCCTTCCCGAACGGGCGCCCCGCGGCGCAGCGCGAAGCGCTCGTCCGAGCCATGCCCGGCGTTTGGGCCGTGTCGCGGCTTGTCGGCCGCATGATCGGTCGTTCTCATCCTTGTTTCCTCCTTCCGACGAAGCTGTCGTGATCGCCTTGCCATACCGGTCTTTGCGGCCCCGTTCGTCGTTCTCCGTGCGTATCTCTTCCTATTCTACCAGATCCGCCCTCGGCCCGTCGCCGTCGCCGCATCGTCCGACGAAACCGCGGATCGTTTTCCGCGGTTTCACGAGCGCCGCAGTCCCGGCCTGCCGTGCGCGGCAGAAGCGAGCGCAGCCGCTTGGACGCGTACGGCGCCCTCCTTCGCCCGAAGCGGCTGCGGAGACGAACGGTTACGGACTTGTCTGTTCCTTTTACCTAAAATTTTATCTAAGATTGATCAATTTGTGACGCGGGCCCAAAATAAAGCCGGAGCCTTCCGCGAAAGCATTGTCGGAAACAGCGGTCGGGCGTATAATGAAGGCATCTAAGATTTAGGTATTCAAAAAAAAGAGTATTTTGCAGCAGGCGAGCATTTTCTTGCGATTACATGTGAAATTAGGTGCAAAGTACGAGTTAGGAGTCATGCGATGAAAGGCAAGGCATTAAAAAAAGGCGACTTGATCTTGATCGGCATCGTCTTGATCGCGGCATTGGCGTTTATCGTGCCTCGTTATTTTTTTGATCAAGATAGTGAAAAAAATCACATCGAAAATCGAGTCGTGCAGATCGAGATCGACGGCAAACCGTACAAAACGCTGCCGCTCACGATCGAAGAACAGACGTACACGGTCAAAACGGACAAAGGGTTCAACGAAATCCGCATTCACGACGGCGGGGTAGAGATGATCGACGCGGACTGCCCGGACCGGCTGTGCTTGGGCTTCGGGTTCGTGACTCGGCCGGGACAGCAGATCGTCTGCCTGCCGCACCGCGTATCCGTCTTTATCGAAGACCAATCGGGACAAGGGGGCGAAGTCGATGACGTCGTTGGCTGAAGAATCTTTGCTGCTCAAAAAAACGGTGATTCTGGCGATTTTCTCGGCGGTGGCGGTCGTGCTGAGTCTGGTGGAATCGATGATTCCGCTCGGAACGTTCATGGTGCCGGGGGCCAAGTTGGGCCTCGCGAACATCATGATCCTGACGTGTTTGTATTTCCTGAACGGCCGGGACACTTTCCTGCTGGTCATTCTGAAGACGCTGCTGTCCGCGATGATCCTCGGCACGTTCTCGATGTTCCTGTTCAGCCTGTTCGGCGCGTTATTCAGCTTCGTCGTCATGTACGGGCTGATGAAGATCAGCGGCAAACGCCTGAGCCTGATCGGGATCAGCGTAGCCGGGGGGATCGCGCACAATATTGGGCAGTTGGCGGCGGCGGGAATCATCATCGACTCGCTCAACATTTTCTATTATCTGCCGGTGTTGATGATCGCGGGCGTAGCGACGGGGATCGTGGTCGGCATCGCGGTGCGGTATCTGACGAACGCGCTCGGCCATATGAAGATGTTCGCGGCTTTCAAGCCGGATCTGTATTGAACCGGAAGATTATCGAAAAGGCGTCAAGGGGGAAACGGCATGGAACGGGAGAACGCGTCGGCGGTCGAACTGCGGGGGATCGGATTCGCTTATGAAAAAGAACAGCCGGTGCTGCAGGGGATCGATCTGCGCGTCGGCCGCGGCGAGCGGGTCGCGATCGTCGGGGAAAGCGGATGCGGCAAATCGACGCTGGTCCGGCTGCTGAACGCGCTGCTGACGCCGCAGGAAGGACGGGTCTTCGTGTTCGGCGAGGAGCTGACCGCGCATAACGCGCCGCTGATGCGCTCGCGGATCGGGATGGTATTCCAGAATCCGGACAATCAGTTTATCGGGGAATCGGTCGAAGAAGATATCGCGTTCGGGCTGGAAGGACTATGCCTGAAGCGCGAAGAGATGGAGCGGCGGATCGAGGCGTACGCGCGGCTGCTGGACATCGCGCCGCTGCTGCATAAGCATCCGGGGGAACTGTCCGGCGGACAGAAACAGCGCTGCGCGGTCGCGGCGTGCCTGGCGATGGAGCCGGAGATCGTCGTGTTCGACGAATCGACGTCCATGCAGGACGAACGTTCGCGGCGCGAGCTGCTGAGCGTGATGAACGATATGCGGGAGCAGGGAGATTATACGGTCTTTTCGGTGACGCACGACGCGGACGAGATGCTGGCGGCGGACCGGATTATCGCGCTTCGGGGCGGCGGGATTCGCGGCGACTTGCCTCCGGACGAATTTTTCGCGGACGAACAGCTGCTGCGCGACTGCGGGATCGAGCTTCCGTTCCGCTTGAAATTGGCGCGGGAGCTTGTGGCGCTCGGAATCGCGGATCAGGATCAGGGACGGCGGACGAAAACGGCGGCGGCAAAAGGGGGAAGCGGACATGAGCGGCATGAACCATACGGACAGTTCTGATCCGAACGGCGGAATCGCCGAACGAGAACGCGAGACCGTCGTCGAACTGCGGGACGTCGATTATACGTATCAGGCGGGCGGTCCTTTTGCCGCCGCCGCGCTGCACGGGGTGAATCTCGAGATCGGGCGCGGGATGCTGATCGGCATCGCGGGCGGAACCGGATCGGGCAAGTCGACGCTGCTCCAACTGCTGAACGGCCTGCTGCTGCCCACGGGAGGGTCGGTCCGCGTGCTGGATCATACGCTGCTTCCGGGCATGAAAAAGCCGAAGCTGAACGCGCTGCGCCGCCGGATCGGGCTGAGCTTCCAGTTTCCCGAGCAGCATCTGTTCGAAGACACGGTGGAAAAAGACTTGATGTTCGGCCCGCTGAATTTCGGCCTGCCTCGCGAAGAAGCCCGGGCCAGAGCGGCCGCGGCGCTGCGTTCGATGGGCCTCGGCGAAGAGCTACTGAGCCGCCATCCTTTGTCGCTGAGCGGCGGGCAGATGCGCAAAGTCGCGATCGCCACGGTGCTGGCCGCGGGTCCCGAGATTCTGATGCTCGACGAACCGACGGCGACGCTCGATTCGGCGGCGCGGCGCGAACTGATCGCTTTGCTCAATCGGCTGTGCCGCGAAGAAGGGCGGACGATCCTGATGGTGACCCACCGCGTCGAAGAACTGCTCGAAGTCGCGGACCGCTGGATCGTGATGCACGAAGGCCGCGCGGTATTCTGCGGCGACGCCGACGAGTTGGCCGACCGGGCGGACGAATTGTCCGCATGGGGCTTGGCCGTGCCCGAGCAGCTTCGCTGCTGGAGCGAATGGACGGCGCGGCTGCCGCAGCTCGCGGCGCTGCCGCTGCCCCGCACGCCGGAAGCGATGGCGCGGGTCATCGCGGAAGCGGTGCGCGGCTCTCGAGCAAAGCCGGCCGCTTCGGACGCGTTGGACGAACGGATCGACAGCCAAGAACGGGGGCATGACTTATGCGCGACAAACTGATCATCGGGCGAATGATTCCGACCGGTTCGCGGGTGCACGGATTGGACCCGCGAGCGAAGATCACGGCGATGCTGCTGTTCACGGCCGCGCTGATCCTCTCGAACGGCTGGCCGCAGTTGGCCGTCTTGGCGGCGTTGTCGCTGGTCGTGCTGGCGGCGACCAAAGTGCCGTTCAAGACTTATCTGCGCACGCTGCGGCCGATGCGCTGGCTGATCTTGTTCGTGTTCCTGTTCCAGCTGTTCGCGGGCGCGGGCGCCGAAGCGGCTGCCGGAAGCGGCGTCGTCTGGACATGGGGACCGATCTCCTTGTCGGGCGCAGGGTTATCCGCCGCGCTGCTGGCCGTCGCGCGGATGGTGCTGCTGATCGTGTTCACCGCGATGCTGACGTTCACGACGACGCCTTCGATGCTCGGCCGAGGCATCGAAGGGATGCTGAAGCCGATCTCCCGCGGGGGAACGGGAGCGGAGCGGTTCTCGCTCATGCTGCGGCTGGCTCTGCGTTTTATCCCGGCTCTGCTGGAAGAAGCGCAGACGATTCTCAAAGCGCAGGCGGCGCGCGGCGCGGACTACGAAGAGATGAACGTTCGGCAGAAAGCGCGGCTTCTGATGTCGCTGCTGGTGCCGGTCACGGTCGGCGCGTTCCGCCGGGCCGAAGAATTGACGACTTCGCTCGAAGCGCGCGGCTATCGGATCGGCGCGCCGAGAACGTCGTACCGGCAGCTGCTCTGGCGCGGCGCGGATACGCGGTTTACGGTCTTGTTCGCGCTGCTGCCGATCGGCGCGCTGTTGATCCGTTTGATTTCGTAAGGTTTAAGGTTGACCACAGCAAAGGGGGAAAAAACATGGCACGTTATTTTCAAGGAAGAGAAGTGGAACTGCTCGCTCCGGCCGGCACGTTCGACATTTTTGATACGGTGATTCGAGCCAACTGCGACGCGGCGTATTTCGGAGGTCCGGGGCTGAACATGCGGATGATGCGCAAAGGTTATAATTTCAGCCGCGAAGAGATCGTGGAAGCCGTGAACATCGCGCACGGTCTCGGCAAAAAAGCGTATGTGACGGTCAACAACATGCTCAGCGAGACCGACGTGTCGGAAGCGGGCGAATATCTGGCTTTTCTGGACCGGGCGAACGTCGACGCGATCATCGTGCAGGATCTGGCGGTGCCGTCGCTGCTTCGCGAGCAGGGCTTGTCGCTGCCGATCCACGCTTCCGTTATGCTGAACGTACATAACGTGGAGATGGTCCGCGCGCTTCAGCAATACGGCGTTACGCGCGTCGTGACGTCGCGGGAAATGGATCTCAAGACGGCGCGGATCATCGAAGAGCAGACGGGCGTCGAGATCGAATATTTCGTGCACGGTGATATGTGTTCGGTGCACGGGGCCAACTGCTATATCAGCTCGCATCTGTTCGGCATGAGCAGCAACCGGGGCAAATGCCTGAAGCCGTGCCGCTGGGATTACCGCATGAAAAAAGACGGCTATGTCTACAGCACCCCTTATCCGCTGGCGGCCAAAGACATGAACATGTACGAATACCTGCCGGAACTGATCGACGCGCACGTCACTTCGTTCAAGATCGAAGGCCGGATGCGGGACAAAGAGTTCATGGCGATGCTGGTGAACAGTTACGGCGAAGCGATCGACCGTTATCTGGACGATCCGGTCTCGTTCGACCGGGGACAAGACAGCGAGGCGCTGCACAAAAACCGCAAACGCGACTTCTCGACCGCCTACGCGTTCGGAACGCCCGGATTGTCGAACATCAACCGGCGCTACGAAGGCACGGGCAAATTCTACAGCACGGGCAAAGTATTCAGCACGCCGACGGCGGAACGCGAAACGAACGAAACGGCGTTGAACGCGGTGCGCGAACATTTGGCGGATACGGCCGCTCGGAAGAAAGCCGCGATGCCGGAAGCTTTCGAAGCCGCGCAGGCTGCCGCTCCCCGATTGACGGTGCGGGTCAACAATATGGCTCAGGCCCGCGTCGCGCTGGAAGCCGGAGTGGACGAACTGTTCTTGTCGGGCGACGTGCTGCTGCCGGATATCGCGTTCGGCCGCAAAGCGATCGCGGAACTCGCGGCGATCAAAGGCGATACCCGACTGGTATTGGCGACGCCGCGCATGATGAACGAGATCCACTTCGAACAGTACGATGCGCTGCTCTCCGGCGGAGTGCCGGGTCTGGACGCGCTGCTCGTGACCAATATCGGCGCGGTTCGGCGGTTCCGCCGTTTCGGTCTGCCGATGATCGGCGATTTGTCGCTGAATCTGTATAACCATATGGCCGAAGAGATGTACCGGGAACTGGGCGTGGAGCGGTTGACCGCTTCGATCGAAGCGAATCTGCCGGATCTGTCCGCGATGCTGAAGCGCACGCGCGGCGAATTGGAACTGACGGTGCACGGCACGCCGGTCGTGATGTACATGGAACACGACTTGTACGAGAATACGGAAGTCTACGAGCCGATCGCCGAAGAAAGCAACCGCTACGTGCGCGACGACGTGCTCGTGCTGGTGACCGACAAAGGCGAAAGCCCGGTCTACAAAGACGTGCACGGCCGCTGCCATTTGACGACGGCCAAAGAAATCTGCATGCTCCCGGTCGTCGGCGAATTGAAACGGGCGGGAATCTCGCATTTCCGCATCGAAGGTTCGACCTATACGCCGGAACGTCTGGCGGAACTGCTCGCGATCTATCGGACGGCGCTGGACGCGCCGGAACGCGCGGCCGAGCTGGCGGAAAGCTTGCAGCCGGTCTTCGCCGGATTCACGCTCGGCGCGCTGGGCTTCCGCCGCGCCGACCGCAGCACGCCGGCGAATCTGCCGACGGCGCTGGACGCTGCGCCTGCGGAAGAAGAAGCTTCGGAAGAACGCGCGGCGGCTGATCGGGAACCCGTGCTTCAAGAAACGAAAGGATGAGCGGAATGAACAGCGACTCGAATGCAGGATTAAACGCAGCCGGAAGTGAGGCCTCCTTGACGCCGGACGAAGTCATCGCGCTTCGCCGAGCGCATTTCTTCCCGTGCACGCAGCATTTCTACCGGAATCCGCCGGTGCTGGTCTCCGGCTCGATGCAGCAAGTGACGGACGGCGCAGGCAAAGTCTATACCGACTTCTTCGCGGGCGTGTCGGTCGTCGCGACCGGACATTGCAATCCGGTCATCGCGGAAGCGACGGCGAAGCAGGTTCGCACATTGCAGCACACGACCACCATCTATCTGACGGAACCTTCGGCGCTGCTCGCGGAGCGGTTGGCCAAGAGGCTCGATTATCCGCGCGTATTTTTCTGCAACAGCGGTTCGGAAGCGAACGAAGGCGCGCTGGTGTTGGCTCGCCGCCATACGGGGCGCAAAGGCTTTATCTCGCTGACCCAATCGCTGCACGGCCGCACTTCGCTCACGACCAGCGTCACGGGCTTAAGCATGTGGCGCACCGATCCGTTCCCGGACCCGGACGTGCATTTCATTCCGCGTCCCTACGAATACGGCATGGACCCGCAGCAGGCGGCGCAGATCTCGCTGGATGCGTTGGAACAGACGCTGCGCGAACACGGCGGCAATATCGCGGCGATGATCGTCGAGCCGATTCAGGGCAACGGCGGGATGATCGTCATGCCGGACGGTTATCTGGCGCGGGCCAAAGCGCTGCTGGAACAATACGGCGTCCTGATGATCGCCGACGAGATCCAGACCGGCTTCGGCCGGACGGGAGAACTGCTGGCTTCGGTGCAGCTCGGCGCGAAGCCCGATATCGTCACGATGGCCAAAGCGCTCGGCGGCGGCATCCCGATCGGCGCGTTCGCGGCGACGGAAGAAGTCGCGGCTTCGCTGAACGTGCCGTCGGCTTCGACGTTCGGCGGCAATCCGGTATCGGCCGTTACGGCGCTGGCGGTGCTCGATTATATCGAATCCGAGCAGTTGACCGAACGGGCGGCGCGTCTCGGCGCGGCGCTGAAGCGGGGGCTGGAACGGATGCGGACCTATTATCCGGAGATCGTCTCGGAAGTGCGCGGCATCGGGCTGATGCTCGGCGCGGAACTGCGCGCGGACGATCCGGCGACCGGCGCGGCGCTGACCGACCGTGTGCTGGAAGAGATGAAAGACCGCGGCTTCCTGATCGGCAAGAACGGCGTTTCCCGCAACGTGCTGGCGTTCCAGCCGCCGATCGTGATCGACACGGCGGATATCGAAGCCATGCTCGAAGCGCTCGATAGGGTGCTCGGCGGCATCGACCAAGATCGCTTGAGAGCGTCGGAAGCCGAAGAAGCCGGGGAGCGTGAACAGCAATGAACACCGCTCTCCGCAGCGCGTGGACCAAGACGCGCGACTTCGGTTCGCTGGTCATGTTCTCGCATACGCTGTTCTCGCTGCCGTTCGCGATCATCTCGATCGTCTGGGCGGCGGGCGGAATCCCGTCCGCGCGCGTGATCGTCTGGTCGCTGATCGCGCTGGTCGCCGCCCGCAACGGGGCCAACGCGTTCAATCGGTTGGCCGACCGCGAATTCGACGCGGCCAATCCGCGTACGGCCCATCGTCATCTGCCGCAGAAACAGTTGGGGATTCGCGAGGTATGGATCTTCGTCATCGCGAACTACGCGATCTTCGTCGCGGCCGCCGGCATGCTGAATACGCTGTGCCTGATCTTGTCGCCGGTCGCGATCTTCCTGATCTCGTCGTATTCGTATACCAAACGCTTCACTTGGCTGAGTCATCTGTACCTGGGCTTCACGATCGCTTCCGCGCCGATCGGCGCTTGGTTCGCCGTGACCGGCTCGTTCGCGTTCACGCCGTTCGTGCTGGGCACGATCGTCATGCTGTGGATCGGCGGCTTCGACATTCTGTACGGCACGCAGGATATCGACTTCGACCGCAAACAGGGATTGTATTCGATCCCGAGCGCGTTCGGGTTGAAGCCGGCGCTGTATATCTCGCGTTTTCTGCATGCGGTGATGGTCGGTCTGCTGCTGTTCTTGTTCGTGTTCCGCGATCTCGGCTGGATCTATCTGGTCGGCATCGTGCTGGCGGCGTTCCTGCTCATGTTAGAGCACGGCATCGTGAAGCCGCATAACCGCCGCCTGATGAAGATCGCTTCGTACAATCTCAATCAAGTGGTCAGCATGCTGATTCTGTCGTTTACGATGTTGGACTTTTTCTTGTAAAAAAGCGAGGCAGGGCAGCGGTTTCGGCGCTTGCCCTGTTCGGCGTTTTTCGGGTATTGTGGAAGAGGACACAAAAAAGCGCGTTTCCCGGCATTCGTCGCAGGAGCGCGAGAGTTGAGAGGGCGGGCCATGAACAAAGAAGAACAGGTCATGCTGCGGTTCAGAGAGCTATTCAACAAGCTGACGTGGCTGAACAAGCTGAAGATGGAAGACGCGCTGCGCGAGCACACGCCGTCCGAAGTGCACTGCATCGAATACATCGGCAACCACGAAGACGCGAACGTGACCCGTTTGGCGGAGACGTTCTACATGACGCGCAGCGCGATCAGCAAGATTACGAAGAAGCTGATGGAAAAAGGTTTGATCGAGAGCTACCAGCGGCCGGAGAACAAAAAAGAAATCTATTTCCGCCTGACGGCCGAAGGCGAAACGGTCAGACGGATTCACGACGATCTTCACGACGAATTCCGCGAACGCGACAGAGCGGTCTTCGATCCGATTACCGAACGACAGTTCGACGGCATGCTTCGGTTTATCGAACAATACAGCGAACATCTGGACGCGGAGATCGCCAAGCTCGACGAGAGCGTCAAGCCGAAATAGCGAGGGACAACAGAGGCGAGAACGAAGAACGGAAGCGGCCGATCTAAGCTCGCCGCGATTCGGCATTGCCGAGCCATCGTAGAACCCGGATAAATAAGCAGCTTTTCTCTGCGGAGAGAAGCTGCTTATTTTTATTTTTAAATTTTTGTTGACTAGGACCCAAAACCGAAGTAAGATAAACTTGTTTCCTGGGACACAAAAAAACAAACGTACTTATTCCAATCGCAAGGAGAATCTTATGCCTACATTCAAATTCCCGCGCCGCTCGAAAGGTTCCGACTCGCGAGGCGCTCGTTCGACCGATCAAGGTCGTTCCGAATCCGAGTCCGTTTCCGCTACTCTGTCCGAATCCGAACCGCCAAGCCGGCCTATCGACAAAAAAGCGCTGATCTTCGGTCTCATGGCCGTGTTCTTATGCGGACTCGGCTTTACCGTCATCGCTCCGGTCGTTCCGTTCCTTGTCGCTCCTTACGTCGATAACGCGGGGGATCAGGCGCTTATGGTCACGCTGCTGACCGCCGTCTACGCGCTCTGCGTCTTCCTCGCTTCGCCCGGACTCGGCGCGCTCAGCGACCGCTTCGGCCGTCGTCCGCTCCTGCTGCTCTGTCTGCTCGGTTCGTCGATCGGCTATCTGATCTTCGGCATCGGCGGCGCGCTGTGGATCTTGTTCCTCGGCCGGATCATCGAAGGGCTGACCGGCGGCAGCATCGGTACGATCTTCGCTTATTTTGCCGATATCACGCCGAGAGAGCAGCGCACCAAATACTTCGGGTGGGTCGCCGCGATGGTCGGAGTCGGCACGATGCTCGGTCCGGTCGCGGGCGGTCTGTTGGCGAAATTCGGGTATGCCGTACCTTTGTACGTCGGAGCGGGCATTACGCTGCTGACGATGCTGTTCGGACTGTTCGTCATGCCGGAGAGTCTGGACAAGAGCCGGAGAACGGCCAAGATCCCGCCGTCCCGGTTGAATCCTTTCACGCAGCTGGCGAGTATCTTGTCGGTCAAAAGCGTCAGACGCATCCTGATCTCCGGATTTCTGCTCTGGATTCCGAACGGTTCGCTGCAAGCGGTCTTCTCGCAGTTCACGATCGACACGTTCGATTGGCAGCCCGCATCGATCGGCCTGATGTTCTCGATCATGGGCATTCAGGATATTCTGTCGCAAAGTCTGATTATGCCGAAACTGCTGAAAGTCATGAACGACAAGCAGATCGCGGCGCTCGGCATGACGGCGGAGATCGTCGGTTACGCGCTGATCGCATCTTCCGCGCTGCTGGGTTTCTATCCGCTGCTGATTCTCGGCATGTTCGTCTTCGGGTTCGGCGATTCCGTCTTCGGCCCGTCGTTCAACGGCATGCTGTCCAAGTCCGTGGACGAAAGCGAGCAGGGCCGCATTCAAGGCGGCAGCCAATCGATTCAAGCGCTGGCCCGCATCGTCGGCCCAATCGTCGGCGGACAGATCTACGTCTCGCTCGGCCACGCCGCCCCCGCCTTCATGGGCATCATTCTGATCTTCGGCGCGATCGCCGTGCTGTATCGGCGTCTGCCCATACCGAGCAAGGCTTGATTTCCGCGAATCGAATCCCCGCCTCCGATCTGAGCCGGGGAGCGGCGATAAGCGAAATGAGGAAACGGCCGGATCAAACAAAAGGACACCGCGGATGGCGGTGTCCTTTAACGTGTCTGATTGATTTCTAACGGAACGAGGCAGCGCTTAGCGGGCGTTTCGAGCGGTGTTAAAATTCTAACGGAACCGAATCGACGTTCCGTTACGTTCGCGCAGCCGATTCATTTCGCAAGCCTACCCAAGTCCGTTTGGCTCGAAATCAGCTGTCTTCCGACGTCTGCGTGCTTCTTCCGCGAACGGCCGATCAGCGGGAAGCTTCGCTCAAGAAATCGCGGATCACGCTCGTGACCAAATCGTGATCTTCTTGATCGGGAAGTCCCGATACGGTGATCGTTCCGACCAGTCCTTCGCCGGCGACCATCAGAGGAAACGCTCCGCCCGCCAACACGAATTCGTTGTCGCTCAGGCCGTAATCTCCCGCGAGCGTCTTGTTCGCGGCGCGCATTTGCAGCGCCGTTCGCCAAGAACTCTGCACGAATCGTCCGACCGTGTTGTTCTTGCGGCGAATCCAATCTTCGTTCTCCGGAGAAGTCCCGTTCATCGCGTGCAGGAACAACCGATGCCCTTGGCGGGTGATGTCTACGGTAACGCTCTTGCCGAGACGCCGGGCTTCTTCGATCAGCGCGAGGCCGAGCGCGAGCGCCGTGTTCGAATCGAAGGTCTCGAAGCGCAATTCTTCTTCTTCGCGCTGCATAAGCAGCAGTCTTTCTTCCAAGGTCAGGGACATGATGCCGAAAGCCTCCTCGTGGTTGCTTGTGTGCTTGGTTGCTGGATAGGAATTCGACATGCTTGCTTGGTTTCCTGCTTAGTGTTAATATTTCCGTCCGCCGAAATAGTCGGCCAAGACCAGCAGGTCTTCGTGCGCCGCATAAGCGCCGAGCGATCGGCCGACTTCCCGGGCCAGCTCCAATTCGGCTTCGCAGAAAGCTTCCGCGCGCCGCAGCGCGCCGCTCTCGCGAATGCGTTCCAGCAGCGGCCCGATCTCTTCCGGCCGCGTATCCGGGCCGACTCGGCGAATCTCGCCGGCCAGCGCCGGATCTTCCAGCGCATACAGCACGGGCAGCGTGACTTGGCCGCCCAAGAGATCGCTTCCGGCCGGCTTGCCGAGCTGCTCGGCCGAAGCCGTGAAGTCGAGCAGGTCGTCCCGGATCTGGAACGACAAGCCCAGATGCTCGCCGAACTGATACAGCCGGCGGCAGACCTCTTCCGGCGCGCCCGAAGCGCGCGCCCCGAATTCCAACGAGACGGCCATCAGATGGGCCGTTTTATGCCTCGACTTCAGCAGATAGTCGTCGAGGCGAAGATCGTAATCGTAAGCATGTTCGAGCTGCTCGTATTCGCCCAGACACAGCTCGGCCGTCGCCACGGCCGTGAAGCTCTGCCGTTCGCCGTCCAACTGCGTATCGGCTTGAGCCAGCAGTTCGACGACGCGCGCCGACATATAATTGCCGACGTAGACGGCTTTGGCCGCGCCGATCCGCGTATGCAGCGCGGGCTCGCCCCGACGCAGCGGAGACCGGTCGATCAAGTCGTCGTGAACGAGCGACGCCGTATGAATGAATTCAGCGGCAGCCGCGAGCTGCATGAGGCGATTGTCGTCGGGACGGCTGCCGAAGCGGCTGCCGACGAGGACGAGCATCGGCCGCAGGCGTTTGCCCCCGGCCTCGATCGTTTGCAGCAGAGCCTGCTCCAGTTCGGAGCCCGGCGGCACGTCGTTGTCGTATTTGACGATCCGTTTCATTTCCCGGTCGATGCGTCGCAGATCGATGCGAAGTTTCTTGTGCAGTTCCATCTTCGTCAGGCCTCCTTGCTGTCGGCAAGCACTTGTTCGAAAGCGGACAGCAGCCGAATCTCGCGGCTGCGCCCGAGCGCCCGGCCGATCTGGATTTTTTTGACGAAAGGAGCCAGGCCGCGAAGCAGCGATTCTTCCTTGCACTTTAACGCGTATTGAATGTACAGGCTATAGAGATAATCGCCGTCCAGAATACGGCGGGTCAGCTCCGGATCGTCCGAAGACAGCGGCTCGGCATGGCGTTCAAGCGCGGAAGCGAGCAGCATGTAGACAGCCAGCAGCCGAGGAAGCCGCAGCGGTTCCGCGCCGCAGCGCTTGAAGACGCTCAGCGCTTCGACAAGCGCCGCCTGTTCCGGCTCGATCCGAATCCGCGTAATCGGATCGATCTCGGCCTCCAGACGCTCAAGCGCTTCCCGGATTATCATGTCGTTCATTGAAGCACCCCTTGACGGACTGACAATATACCGAATCGGCGTGTATGGCGTGTATACCGTATTCACTCGGATTCCTCCACATTATGAGACAATTTCGTTCATTATGCAAAATAAACGATAGATTGAAAAAAGCGGGATCATGTGCGTTGTAAGCTGCACATGACCCCGCCGGGAACGCAAAGTCGGCCGTCAGTCGTCCGTATAAAGATACCAGCGTTTGGCAAACCAAGTTTTTTTCCAATGTTTCTTGAGCCAAGGGAGAACGTAGTAGTCCAGACCGAACACGCTGCCCGACCCGCCGATCAGAGCGAACGCCGCGAACCAGTACCACCACATGTCGGTCGGCGCCATGCCCGAAGACCAGATCATAAGACCCATGCCGATCGTGGCGATCGAAGCGATTGCGGAGAAGAGACCTGCGATCAGCATCAGACCGAAGATGATTTCGGCGGCGACCATGCCGATTTGGAAAGCGGTAGCGAGCCAAGTGTAGCCGCCGTCGCCGGTGTAGAACATAAGATCCATCATGGAGCTGACCATGTTGGAGATGAAATGCGGAACCGGAATCGCTTGGACCGCTTGCCCGGCGTTTTCGACCGCGGAAGCGGCTGCCTGCGCGTCTACCGCAGTGGCTACGTTGCCGACCGCTTCCGAAGCCGCGCTGACCACGTCGGCATGCGGGTCCGGCGGAATCAGGAAGATGTTATTGGGATCGGCGATGACTTTCTGCAGCTTGTCCCAACCTTCGTGCAGCCACATCCAGCCGACGAATACGCGAAGCGGAACGAGCCAGAAGTTCGGCGAACGCTTCGAGAAGTGGCCGCCTACGAGCGTGCGGCGATCATGGGCATGGAAGATTTCGTGCATCAGGTAAGTCCAGACTTTATTGAAACCGAGAACCGTCGAGAGATACAGAACGTTGATGGCATGCTTCGAGAACATCGCGAAGAATCCGGTCAGGGAGAAGAACTTGCCCGGGAGACCGACGTTGGCGACGCCGTAGCGGCTGCCGATCGAGACCATCGTACCGTGGAAGGCCGGTTTGTATTCTTTTTTGGTGCCGCCTTTGATGTCGGCGGTAATATTGTGCGCGATCAGCGGAGCGGCATGCTCGGCGTTTTCGACCATCTGCGGAACCGGACGCTCTTCGCCTTCCGGAATGAAGAAGATGTTGTCGCCGACGACATAGACGTTTTCGTGATCGAGGCTTTGTAGATGCGCGTTCGTTTCGATCCGTTTGCGGCCTTTTTGCTGCACGTCGAGGTTATCGAGAATGTCGGCGCCTTCGACGCCGGCCGTCCAGATGACGGTGCGGGCAACCAATTTGTCTCCGCCGAGATTGACGCCCGTTTCGGATACGCCGGTAATTTGCTTGCCGACGATAATTTCGATATCCATCTTTTTGAGGCGGTTTTCGGCTTTGGCGATCAGTTTATCCGGCAGCAGCGGCAGAATCTTCGGAGCCATATCGGCCACGACCATGCGGACTTCCGATTCGTCGATAAAGAATTCGCGGCACAATTCGCTGCGGTATTCGGCCATTTCGCCGATCAGTTCGACGCCGGTGAAGCCTGCGCCGACGACGACGAACGACAATTTTTCGCGGCGGATCGTTTTGTCGGTTTCTTTGGAAGCTTCGGTGAACATCTGGCGGAAACGCTCTTTGAGTTTGACGGCGTCGTCGTAAGACCAGAGCGTGTAGCTGTTTTCTTGCGCGCCCGGAATGCCGAAGAAAGTCGGTTTGGAACCTGTGCCGATGACGAGATAATCATACGCGTAAGAGGCGCGCTTTCCTTGCAGGGAACGTGCGTTGAAGTCGATGTTTTCGACTTCGTCGAGCACGACCTCGACCTTCAGGCCGGCGAAAATCTTTTTGAGATCCATTTTGACCGCGTCTTCGGAAGTACGGTTAGCCGCGACCTCGTGCAATTCGGTCAGCATGGTGTGATACGGATTGCGATCGATGAGTTGGATCTGAACATCGTCGTTTTTCTTGAAATTTTTAGCTAATTTTTTTGCAGTCAGAACGCCGCCGTAACCGCCGCCCAGTATGACTATCTTTTTCATCAGAGGAACCAACCTTTCTTGTGACGGACTTCGCGTGCCCGCGGCGCTCGTAACGCTTGGCCGCAGGCAGCGGTCCGTCCGTGTTTCAGATTAATAGCAGCAGACGCAATCGACGTGCTTATTCGAAAAGCTTCGCTTATTTCGCGTTAGCCAGAGCTTCTTGAGCCAGTTTCAGGTAAGAACCGACATGGATCGTCACGCCGCTGATCGCGTCGGTTTTGCCGTCTTCTTTAACTTCGACGGCCGCCGGATCTTGTTTCTCGATCAGGTATTGTTCGGCTTTGGCGGCTTCTTCGTGCCATTCCGCTTGCGCTCCGCCTTTTTCTTTCATGCCGTATTTGCCTTCTTTGGAGTTGGTTTTCTTGTCTTCGCCCGCCGCGTTCACGCCGCTGAAGTTGACCGCGACGATCTTGCCGGCAGCGACGGTGATATCCACCGTTTCTTTCCAACCGCTTTCTTTATCGAAATCTTTGGCTTCGGCATGGTAAGCGCCGTCTTTGTAAAGACCGGCTTCGACCGGACCGGCCGCCAATGCTTTTTGGGCCAGTTCCGTGAAATCATTCACGTGGATGGATACGCCGGAAACGACGTCCGTGTGTCCTTCGCCGTCGACCGTGATCTTGGCCGGATCTTGATTATCGACCAGGTATTTCTCGATCTTCTCGGCTTGTTCGTGCCATTCGGAAGAAGCGCCGCCGGCTTTCATGCCGTATTTGCCTTCTTCGGAATAGGTCTTCTTGTCCGGACCCGCGTTGATGCTGGATGCGCTCCATGTCGCGTCGGTAATCTTGCCGCCCGCGACTTGCAGGATCACGTAAGGCTGCCAACCGGACTCTTCGTCCATCGTGCCTTGAGCGAAATACATGCCGTCGGCCAATGTCGAAGCCGATTCGGTCTCCGCTGCTGCCGGCTCCGCGGCTTCTTTGGTGTCGGTCGCCGCCTGCGTTTCGGTCTGAGCGGCCGGCTCGTCTTTTTTCGCCGTCTCGTTGTTGTTCCCGCAAGCTGCCAGCATGCCTACCATCAATACGCTGCACATCAATACCGACCAGTGCTTTTTACCCATTTTTTTACCCCTCCGTCATTCTCTGAAATGAACCGTTCGAACGCTCAACGATCAGTCGAAAACGATCACGTTCGGCGCGGGCTTCATTCAGCGGGAATGACGCCCGAAATGACCGATAAATCACTTCGATCCGGTTTCTGTCACCGTTTTCGATATCAGAATAACATACAATTTGAAGTATTCATGTGATAATAATCACAAACTATGTGTCCGATGTCTCATTGCTTGCAAAGAATTCCCTAACTTGCCGTAACGGGCCGATCGGAGCAGCAAGCAGGACGATAAGCTCGGATTCACGAGAATAGGAGCCGGGTAATTCAAATTGAACGGACTTCAACACGGATAAGGAGCTGACTTCATGACGAATCCGATCGAAACCAAGGTAATCAAAGGCAGATGGAATCAGACGCAGCATGAAGCGAAGAAGCAGTGGAGCAAGCTGACCGAAGCCGATCTGGAGTATATAAACGGAGATAAGGACAAATTGATCGAGAAAGTCCGCGAGCGTTACGGCCACGATGCCGAAGCGGCGGAACTCGAGTACAAGTCGTGGGCCTCGGCGCTGACGACGGGCAGCGATCGCTAAGGCGCTCGCGCGGCGAAACGAACCGAAAGACTTCCGAATCTGATCCGTCGAACGTATGCCGTGTCCGGTCGAGTCATTTCCGAAGCGAAAAGAGAGGGGACGCAGCCATGTTGGAATCTAAAGTGGTATCCGGCAAGGTGATCGAGCAGCGAGGAAACAAGGTGATCACGGTTCAGGGCGGCCTCGTCAGTTCTTACGATTTGCGTTATTACAGTCTTCCGTCGGAAGCCGATTTCATAGACGGCGAAGAAGAAAGCGAAGATCTTCCCGTTCTCTCCTCTCCGACCGTTCTGCCCGGCGGCAGGCGGTACGCGTTCTTCGGGTTTCACGGACGCGGCGGCAAAAAGAGTGCATACCGTGCTTAGGCGCGGTCGCACTCTTTTTTTGAGCGTTCGATTAAACGGACCCTATCGACTCCGCGGAACATGAGCGGACAGTCGTTTATCGATTATAGAGGAAGAAGTTCTACAGAGTCCGTGCTTTCCAACGTCTCGACCATCCGCGTCCATTTCGCGGGCTTCGGTTCGAGCACGCTGTAGTACGTTCTCAGAAACTTGGCGACAAACGTACCCGGAAGCTCGCGGCTTTCTTGGTAAGGGAGGAAGCACAGGTCCAGGCCGCTGACGGCTTCGCCGTCTCCCTGCCAAGAAGGGTGTACGTATTCGAAATTCAATCGGCGGTAGCCGAGATGCGCCAGCACTTCGCGGCGGACGAACGGGTCCATCGGCTTCACGCCGCCGAATTCGTGGTCCTGCGCGCGATAAGGGTCGTAAATTTCGGCGAACATGCCTTTGAGCGTGCCGCCGGCTTCGGCAGCCAACTGCTTGAGGTCGGCTTCGCGGCGCGAAGCGAGGAACGGACCTATACCGAGACCCGGGCGTCCGATCAGGGTGAAATCGGTCATGGCGATGTCTTCGCCGACGTAATAACGGTATTCCGTCGCGCCGACGACTTGGCCTTCGTGCACGGCAACGAAGACGCGAATGTCGGGATCCTGCAGCGGTTCTTTCCAGAGATCGAACGCCAACACTTCCTCCGGCGGGAAGATCTCGCTCATCAGCCGGTGCAGTCCGGCGAATAGCGGATCGGTAATGTCGTTAACGCGAATATATTCCATTCTTGTTCCTCCTATCGATTACGGCTCGAATATTTACTTATTATAGTAGAAACATCCGAACCGATCGGATTTATTTTTGCGGGATCAGGGGATTGCGCCATTCCATCAAGAGAGCGTGATTCGCCGACTCTTCGTCGTCGAGATAATCCGGCACCACCGCAAGAGGCGTGCGTCCGCAGTGCAGCAGGAAGCCGATTACCGGATCGCGGCGTCTGCCGTGAAGAACGTCTTCGACATAACGTTCGGGCGAGATCTCGTGCCGGACGGCCCCGTAACCCGGCATGCGTCCGCCGCCGAGCAGCCGCTTAAGACCTAAGGCCACCACCAATTCGTAGGCCGCTTGCAGCATTTGCTTGCCGAGTCCCAAGCCTCTTCCCGCCGGAGATACGCTGATATCGACCACGTATAACGTATCGCCGTTCGGGTCGTGCGTGCCGATGTAACCGTTATCGGTCATCTCCGCCCAACTGTGCCGGGCATGATTCGGATCGAAAGAAGCGATCATGGTCGTCAGCGAGCCGACCAGTTCCCCGTCGATTTCCGCGCACAAAGCGCCTGACGGAAAAAGCTCCATATGCCGAAGCAGCTGCTCGCGGTTCCACCATAATTCCGAAGGATACGGAGGAGGGAAACATTCGCGCTGAATATCGATCAGCGCTTCGATGTCGCTTTCCGCATAATTGCGAACGAGCAGCCGCTCGGGCCGCTGGTCCCGAAAGACATAGAGGTGTTTCTCGTAAGCCGGAAGCTGTAGGGATTCGGGCATCGTCATCTTCGCCTCAAGACCAGTCCGTATACAAATCGGTTCGACGGTCGCGCCAAGTGGTGACCGAACCTTTTTGGCGAACCTGATCCAAAAGACTCAGATCCAGATCGGCCACGATGATCATATCGTCGTTGATCTCGCCTTCGGCGATAATGCCGCGCGGAGGGAAAGGAACGTCGTTCGGCGAGATGACGGCCGCTTGGCCGAAGTTGCCGCGCATGAAATCGACGGTAGGCAGCGAACCTACGGTTCCGGTCGTCACGATATAGATTTGGTTCTCGATCGTGCGGGCGTGGCAGCAGTAGCGGACGCGGTGGAAACCGTGACGATCGTCGGTGCAGGACGGACAGAAGATGACGTCCGCTCCTTTGGCGCGCGCCATGCGCACGATCTCGGGAAATTCGATGTCGTAGCAGGTGAGCAGCGCGACGGTGCCTTTGTCCGTCTCGAAGACGGAAAGTCCGTCGCCTCGGGCCATATTCCATTCATGCACTTCGGTCGGCGTGATATGGATCTTCTCCTGCGTAACGACCCGTCCGTCCGGATAGAACATGTGGGCGGTATTGTAAAGTTTGCCTTCGCGCCGAACCACATGCGTGCCCGCGACGATGTGCATATTCGAAGAAGCCGCTAAGCGGCGAAACAAATCCAGATAAGACTGCGTATAATCAGGGAGGCTTTCTATGCTTCGGGCGCTGCCCTGTTCGTCGGGGATAGAGAGCAGTTGGGTCGTGAAGAATTCGGGGAAGAGCAGGAATTCGGTGTCGAATTCTTGGGCGGTTTTGACATAATGTTCGGCTTGTGCCGCAAATTCGTCGAAAGACGAGATCGTGTGCAGATGATATTGAACGGCGGCTGCGCGCATTTTCATCAGACATCCTCCTTAAATTCAAGATGATTTTATCATAGCAAATCGACCGCAAGGCAGCCAGACGCGGTTTTTCTTGACAAAAAATGTATCGTACATAAGAATAAAAGATCATACGTTCGAAACACAATAAACGATATCCATCGATCAAATCTTCGTGGTATGATGGGCCAATACAAGCCGAAACGGAAGATATAGGAAACAGAGGCGAAGAGATGGAATTTTCGAAAATGTTCGTACAAAACATGGCCGTGCTCGTGACATGCGCTTACATAGCCAATCTGATCTATAAATACGCGATTTACCGCGCTCCGGACATCGTGAAATACATAGGTTCCGTCATGCTGCTGATCGTGGGAGGCTGGGCTGCCACCTTGTTCGGCTTCAGGCTGTCGGAAGAAGTGATCTTCGATATGCGCATTGTTCCTCTGCTGGTGGCCGTGTTCGTCTATAGGAGACCGCCGATCGTGTTCGCCGTCGGCTTGGGAATCGGGTTGACCCGGTTCGCTTTCGGATGGAGCGAGGCGGCTTTGGCCGGGTTTATCAACTTGACCATTCTGGGGATCGTCGGCGCGCTGCTGAATATTTGGCTGCGACGCTGCAATTGGTCTTTCGTCCGGCAGGTCGCGGTCGTGATCGTTCTGCTAAATATTCTCAACTGCGTGAACATCACGATCTTCGGCGTTATTCCGCCTGCTTATTATCTGACGCATATCATGCCCGTTACCTTGCCGAGCAGCATTTTGCTGTGCGGATTGTTCGCTTTTATCCTGCGCGATTTCCAGAAGGACCAGCAGCGGGCGCTCGAGCTTCAGCGAGCCAACCGGCTGCTTCAAGAGCAAACGGAAGAATTGGGCAAAAACAAAATCGTGCTGGAAGACCGCGCCAAGCAGCTGCTGCTCGCTTCGCAGTACAAATCGGAATTTCTGGCGAACATGTCGCACGAACTGCGTACCCCGCTGAACAGCATCATCAATCTGGCGCAGTTTATTTCCGATTCCGCCGAAGACACGCCGAGCGAAGAGATGGCGCGTTACGGACAGCTGATCCATCATTCGGGCGAAGACCTGCTGAAGATCATCAACGATATTCTCGACCTGTCCAAAGTCGAAGCGGGCAAGCTGGAGATCGTCAGCGAAGACGTCAGTCTCGCGGAGGTTCCCGGTTGGGTCGGGCCTTATTTCGAGCTGACCGCGCAGCGCAAGCAGTTGGCGTTCGATATTCAAGTCGAAGAAGGGCTTCCCGATACCATCCGTTCCGATCCGCATCGGCTGCAGCAGATTCTGCGGAACTTGCTGGCCAACGCTTTCAAGTTCACGGAGAACGGCCGAGTGGAACTGAATATCTATAAAGCCGAAGAGCCTCTGCTCAAAGGGGAATGGATCGTGTTCGCCGTTCGGGATACCGGAATCGGAATCGCGACGGAGAAACACTTCACGATCTTCGAGGCGTTTCAACAAGCGGACAGCACGATCGGCAAAAAGTACGGCGGAACGGGGCTCGGACTATCGATCAGCCGCGATCTGGCCCGTTTGCTCGGAGGGTTTATCCGGATGGAGAGCGCCGAAGGCAAAGGCAGCACGTTCTCGCTGTTCCTGCCTCTCGTCTAAGCTGTCGTTCCTCCGGAGCGGGACAAAGCCGGTTATTCGAAACGCTATACGACGATGCAGCGTCGAAGCGTTCGAGGCCCGAAGAGCCGATGCGGCTTGGATAGACGGGCCGCAGACCGCTCTGCGGGTCTTCGCAGCGGAGTCCGCCCTTTAAAGACGGCTTGCCGGATAGCGTTTCACCCTTTAGACTATCTCTATATGCGAATAGGGCGTGTACGCAAACTTAACGATGTGCATCTTTAGCCGCCTTTTCGCCCTCTGCTTCGTCAGTGCCCCTTGACGTGCCCCGGCACGCCTTCGGAACCCTTCCTTGCGGAGAACGAAAATTCGTCTAAATCTGCTTCCCTCGAAGTTTGCGTACACGCCCTAGCAGAAACCGCCGTTTCATCGTCCCGGAACCGGGCCGACAGCGGATTATTTCAAGCCGAAAAGGATGGGATCTCATGTCGAACCTCAAAAAGCCAATCGTCACCGATCAAGCCCCAAGCGCAATCGGACCTTACTCGCAGGCGGTCGTAGCCGGATCGTTGATCTTCGCTTCCGGTCAGCTCGGCGTAGACCCGAAAACGGGCGAATTCCCGGACGGCGTCGAAGCGCAAGCCAAGCAATCGCTCGAAAACGTGCGCGCGCTGCTCGAAGCGGCAGGCAGCGGCTTGGACCGCGTCGTGAAAGCGACCATGTTCCTCAAGGACATGAACGACTTCGCGGCAGCCAACGCGGTGTACGGCACGTTCTTCGTCGAGCCTTACCCGGCGCGCAGCACGATCGAAGTGGCCCGCCTGCCGAAAGACGCTTTGGTCGAGATCGAAGTGATCGCGCTGGTCGACTAAGAACCGGAGCCTTTACGCAGGAGTTCGTTGAAGACGCAAAAGCCGACTGCCTGAGGCAGTCGGCTTTTGCGTCTGAGCAGAGCACCGAGCAGAAGCGAGGTCGTCGGGCGAATCTTCCGCCTGTCGTCCGCCCTTTGTCAAGACGCCTCGCGCTTTCTCAATCCCGATCCATGACCGCCCGCCAGATCGTCCATAAGGCGAACAGAGCTACGACGATCGACGCGATGACCGCGGTCGTTTGCACGACTCCGTCCGCGTCCGCCTGCTCGACGGAGATGGCGTACAGCGCCCAAGCGATGACCAGCGGGTACACGCCGTCGCGGAAACGAAACGCGATCGCGAAGCCGAGCAGCGCCGCCGCGATCAGCATCAGGATCGCCCAGCCGCGTGCGCCGAGGCCGACGTCGCCGAAGTCGTATTTGGCGATCAGAGCCGAGACGTTGACGATGGTCGCGACGCTGATCCAGCCCAGATAGAGGCTGAACGGGACTTTGACGAACGCGATATCCGCGACTTCGAGCCGTTCCCCGTTCAGGCGGGTGCGCAGATAGACGATGATCAGCGTCGCGAGCAGCAGCAGCATGACGACGACCGACAATTCGGTCAGCAGATACTGCCAGCAGAACAGCCAAGCCATATTGAGCACGCAGCTTACGGCGAACCAGATCCCCGGCGCGGCGGCCGTGGCCCGTCCTTTGCGTTCGGCGACGAACGAGTAGATGACGAAGCCGATCAACAGCACATAGATGAGCGACCAGATCGAGAACGCGAACCCGGCCGGGGTCAGCAGGTTTTTGTACATGTCCGAGATTTCTTTGGTGTCCCGGCCTCCCAGCGGCAGCAGCGTGGCGAGCGCGTTAACGATCAGCGTAGCGACGAGCAGGACGGCGTTAAGCCATTTGTACGGATTTTTCGCGGACGCGGCAGAATACATAGCGAATAGCTCCTCTCGAAATGGTGATTATGGGCTTGAGAAATGACCATCGGGTCATTTTCTCTCTATGCATCTATACCCTAATCGGCAGGCCGTGTATCCTTTTTGTTTATTTTCTGATTGCGGCGAGCGAGCAAAGATGGCATAATCGGGAAGAAGATAACGGTTTCACTTCCTTTTGCTCTTTTGTGCAAACGTTTGCCCTAAACAAAACGCAAAACATGCCGAAGGAGTCGTTCAGACGGCAAAATAACGGTGAATAGGAAATCATACGCAACGTTCGCCGGCAAAGAGTACCTAAATAATCTGCGCGTCCGCATCCGTCTCAAGCAGAAGCGGGGCGCGTCACAAGGAGCTGACTTGGCTATGGATACAAGCGAGGCCATACACCCGGACCGGGTAGGACCGATCATCGTGCAGGAAGCGTGGGGAACGCTCGGCCGCGCGCTGGCATTGGAACATATGAATGGCGTATACGTCTGCCGAGGCGAGAGAGCGTCTCTGGCGTTTGTTTTTCTGGGCGAGGATTTGTTCCGAATGAAGCTGTTCATGGGCAAAGAACCGGACCTCTCCACGACGGTAGCCGTGCTTCCCAGCGAAGGAGAGCCGCTGCGCGCGGAAGTGGAAGAAAGCGAGACGGCGTGGAAACTGAGCAGCGGCAATCTCGTGCTCGAGATCGAGAAGCAGTCGTCTGCGCTGTCGGTATTCGATCGGGAAGAGAAGCTGATCGCGCGTCAGAACAACGTCAGTTGGAATCCGCGCGGCGCGATCCATTCCGTGTACGATATGCCCGGCGATTCGCATTTCTACGGACTCGGCGAGAAAGCCAGTTTCCTCGACAAAAAAGGCGAGCGCTATACGATGTGGAACACCGACGTCTACGCGCCGCACATGCCGGAGATCGAAGCGCTGTACGAGTCGATTCCGCTGGTGATCCATATGCACGGAAAGTCTTCGTACGGCATTTTCCTCGATAATCCGGGCCGGACCGACTTCGATATGCGCTCGCACGGCATCGCGTATTCGATCGGCTGTTCGACGGGCGACTACGATATCTATTTCGTGTACGGTCCGGAACTGAAAAGCATCGTTCGCCGCTACACCGAGCTGACCGGCCGGATCGCGCTGCCGCCGAAATGGGCGCTCGGGTACCACCAGTCGCGCTACAGCTACATGGACCAGAACGAAGTGCTGCATCTGGCGCGTACGTTCCGGGAAAAAGAAATCCCGTGCGACGTCATCTATCTCGATATCCACTATATGGACGAATACCGCGTGTTCACGTTCGATCCGGTGCGTTTCCCCGATCCCGAAGGCATGATGAGCGAACTGCGGGAACTCGGCATCCGCATCGTGCCGATCGTCGATCCGGGCGTGAAAAAAGACCCGAAATACAGCGTGTACCGCGAAGGCGTGGAGAACGGGCATTTCAGCCGCAAGCTCGAAGGCGACATCTTCTTCGGCGACGTCTGGCCGGGCACGAGCGCTTTCCCGGACTTTACGGACGATACGGCGTCGGAATGGTGGGGCAATCTGCATAAATACTATACGGATCTGGGCATTCCGGGCATCTGGAACGACATGAACGAACCGGCCGTGTTCAATAACTCCAAGACGATGGATCTCGACGTGATGCACGGCAACAACGGCAATCCGAAGACGCACGAAGAACTGCACAACCTGTACGGCATGCTGATGTCGAAAGCGACGTACGAAGGCCTCAAACGCAATATGGACGGGCAGCGGCCTTTCGTGCTTACCCGGGCCGGTTATTCGGGCATCCAGCGTTACGCGGCCGTCTGGACGGGCGATAACCGCAGCTTCTGGGAGCATATGGCGCTCGCCATGCCGATGGTATTGAACATGGGACTGTCGGGCTTGGCTTTCGCGGGACCGGACATCGGCGGCTTCGCGCACCATACGTCGGCCGAACTGCTGGTGCGCTGGACGCAGATGGGCGTGCTGTTCCCTTACTGCCGCAACCATTCGTCGATCGGCACGCTTCGCCAAGAACCGTGGTCGTTCGGACCGGAGATCGAAGGCATTCTGCGCGAATATATCGGTCTTCGTTACCGCTGGATGCCGCATCTGTACAACCTGTTCCACGAAGCGGCCGAGACGGGTCTGCCGCCGATGCGTCCGCTCATTCTGGAATATCAGGACGATCCGAACGTGACGAATCTGTGCGATCAGTTCCTCGTGGGCAGCGACGTGCTGGCCGCGCCGATCTACCGTCCGGATACCGAGCATCGGGCCGTCTATCTGCCGGAAGGCGACTGGATCGACTATTGGACGGGCGAGGTCCTTCAAGGCGGCCGCCATATTCTCGCGCATGCGCCGCTGAGCGTCATGCCGCTGTACGTCCGTTCGGGAGCGGTGATCGCCGAAGGCGAATACAAGCTGTACGCGGACGATCGCACGGACGAGACGCTGACCTTCCGCGTCTACGGCGCGAAAGCGGAGCCGGGATTCAAAGCTTCTTACAGCCTGTACGAAGACGACGGTTCGAGTTTCGATTACGCGAGCGGCGTGTCTTCGTCGATCGAATTCGAACTGCGCGGCGGAGAGAACGAGCTGGAACTCAGCTACCGTTACGAACGTCGAGGCTATGCGGCCAATCGCAATCTGCTGCGTTTCGCGCTCGTCTGCACGTCGTTCCGGGCGGCGGAGATCGAAGGGTTGAACAAACTCGAAGCCGAAGAAGCCGAACACGGTCAAGAAGGCTGGTTCGTCGACGAACAGACCGGCGCGCTGATGCTGCAAGTGCAGGACATGAGTCAGGGCGCGGTGTTCAAGTTGAAAGGAAAAACGGCGAACGAAGCCTGAATCCGGACTTGAATCCGAACGAGAACGAATGGTTATCCCGAAAACCGGAGCGCCTCGCAAGAGGAAAGCTGCGGTTTTCGGCATGTTCGGCGGCCGGTCTTGCAAGCAAGGTTGGTACTGAGACGGCGGGCGCGATAAAATGAACGGGAGAGCGGCGTCGGCAGCGGATGGGTCCCCCGTAAGAAACAGGGCGAAGACAAGCGGCGCGCTCGGAGAAGAAGCGGAGGTCGGACGGAATGTGGAGAATCATCGAGGCTTACGATCAGATCAATGCTTGGATTCGGGCAAGCGAAGGACAATTCATCGAGCTGGATAACGGACAATCGTACCGGTTCATGAGGAAAAAAGGGTATTCCGGCCATGAGCTGGAAGCGTTCGAAGCCGAATCGGGAATCGAACTGCCGCCCGAATACAAGCGTTTTCTGATCGGCGTCGGAGCGGTCGAGTTGTTCGTAGGCCCGTTAAGCGCAGGAATCGAGGTGCTGGGACCGGAAGAACTTCAAGCTTTTTCCAGCCGAATGTTCGGCAGCCGCGGCGAAGATCCGTACCCGGATCTGCTGCCGGCCGTATCGATACCGAAGTTCGGCGGTGTAGGCGGATTCAAGCGCGAGGCGGAGCGGGCAGAGCGATACGCCGTTTTCTATCCGGAAGGGCGGCCGAAATCGCAGCTGAAAACAAGCGGATTCCGAGCGTTCGACGAATGGGTAGCGGATCTGGTCGAGAATCGGGGACGACCCGTCTGAGCCCGCGGCGGTCGCGGAAGATCGAATACATAACGCCAGGATTCGCGTAAACGATCGAACAGCGCAGCCGAGCCGAGCCGTCGGGACGGTCGGCCTGCCGCTACAGATCGGTCTTGCGGTAGATCAGGAAATACAGGAACAGCACGCCGGAAGCCAGTTTGAAGCGCTTCTCGGCGGCAACTTTGCGTCCGGCGAGAAACCGCTGCGCATCGGACGGCTCGACGCCGCTCTGCAAAGCCAGCGTTTCCGCGGTCAGACCGAACTGTTCGTTCAATCCCCGCATAATGGCGCGAAGCCGGTCTTCCGGCGGAATCTGCGGCGTGTTGATGCCCATGCCGAGAAAAGCGATCAGATCCAGCGCGGCGGAACGCCGAGCAGCGTCCAGATGTTCGAGATCGCTGTCGCCGCTTGCGTACATTTCCAGATGGGCGCGATCGATTCCGGTCAGGCGCTCCAGCGATTCGAGCGAGATCTTGTAGGTATCTAACGCGGTTTGCAGCAGATGTCTGGCGTTGACCGCTTCGTCGAACAACGCTTCTTCCTCGAATTCAAAAGAACGATCGGGGTTTTCGGACATTCGGAAAGCCTCCTTGAAGATGATAACAATCGTAACGGAAAACGAATCGGAAAGACGCCCGGTTCGAGCGGGTTCTCGAAAAGCGCAACCACGACTCGCTATCGGTCCAGATATGATTATACCCTGATCGCGGCGTTTGCGGCGGCGGGACGGAAAAGGAGCGAAACGCGTTGGCTTACGAACGTTTTTTGCGGAAAAAGGAATCGTATTCGAAGACTCTTGGCAGGCTTTGTCCGAAGCGGACATTCGCCGCGAAGTACCGGACGAATTTCCGGGCAAAGACTTTTTCGTCGAATTTTACGCTTCCCGCAACGGAGGCTATTTTTCGCGGGGAGCTTTTTTGCGGCGCGACGCCTTTTACGAAGTCGGGTCGGACGAAGAAAATCGGCTCGAAGTGGAGGCTTTCAACTGCTTCCCGCTGCGCGAGGGGGACGAGTCGCCCGTTCTGCTGTCGATTCCGCAAGCACGGCAGCGCCGAATGCGGCATTGGGCCGCTTTCGGATTGGCGGACTTCGTCGAGACGCATCTACCGTTTGCCGGGGATGCGGGCGACCATGATTATTGGCTCGACCTTCGAGACGGGACGGTCAAGACCGTGCGGTGGAACGAGACGGACGGCGCTCTGGTTCCCGCCATTCTGGCCGTCGCTCCGGGATTCCGGGAATTCTGCACCAGCCTTGCGGCCGAGCGAACGTGAACGTTGAACGTTGACAAGGCAAAGAAAAAGCCGAGCGGGGATCGCTCAGCTTTTTTGCGTTCTCCGCTCGACGGGAATCCACAGCTCGTTGCGGTTCTCTTCGGGCGGCAGATAACATTCGATAGCCGGCACGTTCGCCAGTTCGTAAGGCGCGGACGGCAGCCATTCGGCGTACATTCGTTTCCAAGCTTCTTGCAGACCGTTCGGCTCGCCCGGCACGTCGAACACGGCCCACAGCGTTTCGGGAAAACGCAGCTCGTTCAGCTCGTCCGTAAGCGGCGCGTCGGATACGATGCCGAGCCAATAATCGAACGTTCGGCCCTGCCCCCATTCGCCGCCCGCCAGCACGCCCAGAATGCCGCGCGGCGCGCGGCTCGTTTCTCGTGTTCGAATCTCCCACAACTTCTCGAACAATCCGCGCTCCGCCGCTCGTGCCCAAGCAGCCGGTACTTCTTCGAACGCGCGCTCCATGTTCAGCATCTCCAATTTTTCGCCTACGATCCGAAACGCTTGCGTTTGTTCGATTCGATAGTCCATTTCCGCCGCTCCTTTCAATACGAATTGAAAGGCGAGCTTCGGATACGCTTTGAGCGGGGCTCCGATGCCGCGCGCGGAGGTCGGCGTCATGCCGTGAAGCTGCTGGAACGCTCTGGCGAACGCTTCGGGCGATTCGTAGCCGTATTTGAGCGCGACGTCGACCACTTTGGCCGAACTGCCCTGAAGTTCGAAAGCGGCCAGCGTCAGTCTTCTCCGGCGGATGTATTCGGAGAGCGGAACGTCCGTGACGAACGCGAACATCCGCTGAAAATGCTGCACCGGGCAGCAGGCGGCTCTCGCCGCTTCGACGTAAGACAGCTCTTCCGTCAAGTGCGACTCGATATAATCGATCGCCGCGTTCATGCGATGGATCCAGTCCGACAAAGTACGTCCCTCCTTATGCCAACTTATCGTAGGCTGATTTTGTAATTCTCGCTCTGCCGCATCCCGCAAGGCTCGTCCTTTCCGCTTCAGCTTAACGCGCGGTGGGAGATTACACCTTGCGGAAGCTGTACGTTTTAAGCAAGCCTCGCCATGCGGCGGGCGTCCGCGCTAACGGAGCAAGGCGACGCTTAAATCGGATTTTCGGGCTTCATGGAGAGGCTAACGGAACGAGATGACGCTCAGACGAGAAAAAAAGTCTTTTTCGGCTTTTTTCCGCGCTTTCCGGCGTTCTAACGAATCGACGTTCCGTTAGCGGCAGAAAAAGACGCGAAAAGGCGTTCTAACGGATCTGCGTTCCGTTACGCGCCGTCCGACTTCGTGCCGGCCGCGGATTCGCCGAAGCGGCGCCGCCGGGTTGCGAATCCGACGAAAACAAGCGATTCGGTTCCGCGATGCGGCGAACGGCGGCGCGCAGCCGGAGCTTTTCGACTTTATCTTGAAGCGGACGAACGGGTACGGTCAAGCTTTTTTGCCGAAAAGCGCCGCTTCCCGAGAACGGACATTATGGAATCAGTCGAAAAAATGGCGAATATCGTTTAGAATGGGGAGAAGGGCAATTTTGGCTCGTTCAGGATAAGGCATCGAAAAGCGGACAAAACGGGGGACAAACATGAATCAACCGCTTTATGGAATATGGTTGGGAGACGTCTTCTTCTGTTTCTCCGGCGAGACGTCGGAGCCGAAGGTAGACGCTTGGACCCGCCAGGCGAGAAAACTGGATATTCGCGGAGAGAAACCGCTGCGACAGGCCGCGCTGCGGCTTGCCGAGCTGCGCTGGCCGGGAGCTTCTTCGCGGCGCGGACGCAGCCGGGGATTCGGCGGGCGAACGCTGGAAGGATTGGCGCTGCCGGCGACGGCGGCTTTTACGCTGCTCGAAGATTACGACGAGTCGCGATATACGGCGCAGGGCTTCGCGCCCGGCGCGGAAATGCGCTATTGGGGCGCGGCGGTGAGTTTCGCGCGCGACTTGCTTGCGGCCGGCTGCTTCGCGCCGGCGGCCGACCCTCCGGCGAGGGTCAGCGCGCGCAGGGCGTCCGAGCTGACCTTCACCGGCACGTGGAAGCCGCTGCTTCAGCGGCCGGAAGACCGGGAACGGTTCGCCGCGCTCGCGGCGGCGATGCCGCCGATCGGGCTGACCGCGCCCGGAGCTTCGGGCACGGAAGAAGATTCGCCGCCGCTGGGGCGCGCGCGCGAATTGGTCCTGCATTCTTTTCTGTCCGCGATGATCGACGGACAGATGCGGGTCATGCTCGGCGGGATGCGAAGCGCGCTCGCGCCGATGCGCCTGCCTTACCGGCGGGGCTATTCGCCGCTGGCTTCGTTATGGTGGAACAGCCTGCTCGATCCGCAGCGGGAGACCAAGGTTCAAGGAAGCTCCGACGATATCGAGGAGCTGGAGAGTCAGGTCTCCGAATTGGGCGGAGCGGTGCCGGAAGGCCAAGAAGAAGGCGAAGCCGCGAGCGCGCAGCTTCGGCTCGGGCTGCGTCTGGAACCTCGCGTATTGGATCCGGAAAGCGGGGAAGAAGACCGCTGGCGTCTGGCGTTCCGCGCCGAAGACGAACTGGAAGCGGGCGCTTCGCTGCCCGCGTCGGACATCTGGCGTCTGCCCGAAGATCAATTGATTCTTCGGGGCCGCCGCTACGATTCGCCCCGTCTTCAACTGCTGACGCTGCTCGGCCGCGCGGCCGAATCGGCGCCGCAGCTCGAAGCGGCTTTGGAAAGCCCGCATCCGGAAGAAGCGTGGCTGGGCGCGCAGGAGATGTTCGATTTTCTGATGTCGGGCGTGCCCGCGCTGCGGGCGAACGGGGTGCGGATCGAGATGCCGTCCCGCTTCACCAAGCGGGGCCGCCGTACGGCCGGCGTGAAGCTCAAGGCCCGCATGGAGCCGAGCCGAAGCGGAGAAGGCGAAGCGGCGCTCGGCATCAAGCAGTTGGTGGAATTCGATCTGGAAGCGACGATCGGCGGAGCGTCGGTCGGGCTTGACGAACTGCGCCGGATCGCCGAAGACGGCGTCCCGCTCGTGTTCTTGAACGGCGAGTGGGTCGAAGTCGACGTCAAAGAAGTCCGTCAAGTGCTGCGCCTGCTGAAAAAGCAAACGGTGCACGAGATGACTTTCGGCGAACTGCTCAAGCTGTCGGCGGCCGAAGACGATACGATGTGGAACGGCGTGGGCGTCTCGGGGATCGAGACGTACGGCATGCTGTACGATCTGCTGCGGGGCGGCGGACGCGTGCCGTCCGAGCGCGGCGTGCCGCAGGCGCTGAACGGCACGCTGCGTCCTTATCAGGAACGCGGGTACCGCTGGTTGTCGGCGATGCGCGAGATGGGCTTCGGAGCCTGCCTCGCCGACGATATGGGTCTGGGCAAGACCGTGCAGGTGATCGCCTGCCTGCTGGACCATCCGGCGGCGGGACCGAAGCTGATCGTCTGCCCGACTTCGCTGCTCGGCAACTGGCAGCGGGAGATTCAACGGTTCGCTCCGGACTTTACGCTGCATGTCCATCACGGCACGCAGCGACTGCGCGGAGAAGCGTTCGAGCGCTGCGCGCGCGAACACGACATCATTTTGACGACGTATCCGCTGATCGGCCGCGACGTGGAAGAGTTTCGCGGCATCGTCTGGACGTCGGTCGTGCTCGACGAAGCCCAATCGATCAAGAACTACGGCACGAAGCAGGCGCAGAACGTCATGAAGCTGAATTCGCCGCATCGGATCGCGGTGACCGGCACGCCGGTGGAGAACCGTCTGGCCGAGCTGTGGTCGATCTTCCAGTTCATGAATCCCGGCTATCTGGGCTCCGCGGCTTCGTTCCGACGCCGCTTCGGCGCCAATGCGCCTCAGGTTCCCGAAGAGAGCGACAAGCTTCGGACCATGGTCGCGCCGTTCATGCTTCGCCGTCTCAAGAGCGATCCGGATATCCGCAAAGATCTGCCGGAGAAGATCGAGCTGAAGTCGTATTGCGAATTGACGATCGAACAAGCGGGCATGTATCAAGCGGTCGTCGGCGAGCTGATGCAGAAAGTCGAGAGCCGGGAAGCGACCAGCCGGACCGTGCGCCAAGGGATCGTGCTCTCGGCGCTTACGCGGCTCAAGCAGATCTGCGACCATCCGGCGCTTGTCAAAGAGCATACGGGAACGGCGAAAGCCGAGAAGTCGGGCAAGCTGATGCAGCTGATCGAGCTGCTGGACCGCATTCGCGACAACGGCGAGTCGGTGCTGATCTTCACGCAGTACGTACGCATGGGCAAGCTGCTGGCCGAAGAATTGAACCGCCGCTACGGCGAGGAACCGATGTTCCTGCACGGCGCGGTCAAGAAAGAAGAACGCGACCGGATGATCCGGACGTTCCAAGAAGGCGAAGGCGCGAGCGCGTTTATCCTGTCGCTTAAAGCAGGCGGTCTGGGACTCAACTTGACCCGAGCCAACCATGTAGTGCATTTCGACCGTTGGTGGAACCCGGCCGTCGAGAACCAAGCGACCGACCGCGTGTTCCGCATCGGTCAGCGCCGGGGCGTGCAGGTGCATAAGCTGATCTGCCAGGGAACGCTGGAAGAACGGATCGACGAGATGATCGAAAACAAAAAGACGCTGGCCGAGCGGGTGACGGGGACCGGAGAACGTTGGTTGACGGAGATGTCCAACGAGGAACTCCGGACGCTCGTCTCGCTGCAAGGAGAGCGGATCGAGTAAACGCCGCAAGGCGTCCGGGGCGTCGCTGCGCCGCAAGGCCGGATACGCGCCCGCCGAAGAGGGGATATAGAGATGAACAGCCTGTACGTAGTACAATTGGAAGCGAGACTCGGACTGTTGATCGCCGAGACGGAAGAAGAGCGATCGGACGGGACGACAGAATCCCGCCGCATCGAGATTCCGCTCCGTACGGCTTCGCCGGCGCAGCGCGACGAATGGCAGCGCTTGGCCGGCGACTCGGCGATCGGGCTGTATCGCCTGCTCCGCGAAGCGGACGAACGGACGATTCGTCCGAAACGGCGGAAGAGTGGTTCGCCTTCGGAGCGCGAGGCTTCCGGGGACGGCGAACCGGGAGCGGGCGGCTTCGAAGCGAAGCCGCCTGCTCCCGAAGACCGCCGCGGCGCGGAAGACGCCGGAGCGGCGGGAACCGCTGCGCGAACGGAGCTTCCGTTCCCGAGCTGCGATGCCGCTTGGGAGCTGACCGCAGAAGCGGGCGGCGGCCCCGAAGTCTCGGCCGCTCTCGCGGCGGCGGCCGAAGCGGCCCGAACGCGTCTGGCGTTCGGACTGACGCTCGCCGGCGTCGATCCCGGCGAGCTGGCCGGCGAAGCGCTGGCCGCGTGGAGCGACGGCTGGGCCGCCGCTCCGGACGAAGCGGCGCCCAAAGCCGCGCCGCGCGCTTCGGCGGAAAGCGGCGGCCGCGAGATCGCCGAATGGATCGCCTCGGCGGCGGAGAAAGGCGTGCTGCACGAGCACGGGCGGCTGCCGGAAGAACCGGCGGCGGACGCGGCTGCGGGGGCGGAGATTCCCTCCCCGGGCGATCTGTCGCTGCTGCCGGAAGCCGCCAAAGCGGAAGCGGCGCTGGCGGAGCTGCGCCGGGCGATGCAAGCCCGGCTTCGCAAGTAAGCCGTTCGGGGATTCGGCGATGCGAGGCGAGCGAACCATAGCCGAGAAGAGCAGAGCAAGAAAGCCAGGGAGGAATCAGCATGAAAAAACATAAAGTCACGAAATGGAGCGCGATCGTGCTCGGCACGGCGCTGGCGACGGGCCTGCTCTCCGCCTGCGGCGCGGCGGGCGCGTCGCAGGAACCGCCCAAAGAATCGCAGAAACCCGCCGAAGGAGACGCGGCGCAGACCGATCCGGCCGCAAGTCCGTTCGCCGCATCTTCGATGCAGTCCACGATCGAGGAAAAAGACGGCAAGAACGTCGTGACCAATCCGACGTCGATGCAAGTCGTCGTCAACAAGCAGCGTTATCTCCCTGACGGCTACGAGCCTTCCGATCTGGTCGTGCCCGAAGTTCCGTTTTCTTTCGGCGGGGTGATCGAGAAAAGCCATATGCGCAAAGAAGCGGCCGACGCGCTGGAGACCTTGTTCGCGGGGGCGAAAGAGCAGGGGATCGAGTTGTACGCCGTATCCGGCTACCGCTCTTACAAGCGCCAGAAATCGATCTTTGCCAACAACGTGGCGAAACACGGCGAAGCGGAAGCGGCCAAAGTCAGCGCGCCTCCGGGAACGAGCGAACACCAGACGGGACTGGCGATGGACGTTTCGGCGCTCAGCGCGAACAACGAATTGGAGCAGTCGTTCGGCGATACGAAGGAAGGCCAATGGTTGGCCGAACACGCGCAGGAATACGGATTTATCGTGCATTATCTCAAAGGCAAAGAAGATAAGACCGGTTATTCCTACGAGCCGTGGCATATCCGCTATGTGGGCAAAGAGCTGGCGCAGGCGGTTTACGACAGCGGGCTTTCGCTCGACGAGTATCTCGACGAAGCCAATCTGTCCGGCAAATAAGCAAGCAAAAAGACGCACTTCGCGCGAAGTGCGTCTTTTTGCGTCAAGGTTCGTGCCGATAGTCCGTTCGCCGTTCGGATTCGCTGCGTACGATCGAGTGGTGCACGGACGCGGGGCGTTCGGCCGTTTCGGAAACCGGCGATCCGCTTTTCGTTCGCTCGGCCAGCTGCTTGTCTTCTTCTTCGCTGAGCGAGAGCACCTCGCTGCGCAGCGACAGCATCTTGCGATCCAGTTCCCCGGCCGCTCCGGCCGCCGAAGCGAGTTCGGCTTGCAGATGTTCGGGAACTTTACGATCGTATTTGTAGAGCAGGATATGATCGAGACTGGCCCAGAAATCCATCGCCAGCGTGCGCATCTGAAGTTCGACCCGCACCCGGCAGGGCCGGCCGTCAAGCTCGGAAGGGACCGACAGCAGCACGTGCAGGCTTCGGTAACCGTTCGGCTTGGGGTTCATGATGTAGTCTTTGATCTGAAGAATGCGAAGTTCGGAATGGCGGCCGATTCGCTCCAACAACAGATAGATATCGGTCACGAACGGAAACACGATTCGCATTCCCGCAATGTCGTGAATATGTTCCGCCGTCTCGTCAAGCCGGGCTTCGAGGCCCAAACGGGACAGTTTATCCAAGATGCTGGACGGTTCTTTGATTCGGGTCTTGATATGTTCGATCGGGCTGAAGCCTTCGGCGCTTTTCCATTCTTTGCGGATCAGCTCGATCTCGGTGCGCAAAAGGCGCAGAGCGTTATGATAAGCTTCCGGAGAACGGACCCAGCCGCCGCTCGGGAACAGCAGCTCCTCGCCGGATCGGCAGGCCGCTTGCTTCAACGCTTCGCGTTCGCCTTCCTGCGGAGCGCTCGAGAGTTCTGTCATTCTGTTCAAAATCATCTTCTCCTGAGTTGGACTTGGATTGTAGGATGGCTTCATATATTGTAAACTGACAGACGTAGTACCCTTTCAACTCTTAATCAGAGGTTTACGTTTCACTGAAACGCACATGCTTTTAGTGCGATTCAGGGGAGCGTATCCCTACCTATAGTGTTGACAAGGTACAAGGTAGTAGAGCCTATCCCGATAGTAAACGATTGCAGGGATATGCGTTGTATTTGTAACCATAAGGACGCGAAACGAATCTTGAAAGACTTCTTGCGGACCCGTTTTTCGCATGCCGTCGCAAATCGTGTAAAATAAGGAGACAAGCATGCGATGCGGTCGGCCGCGTCGGCCCGGATAGAGGAGGAGACGAATTTGAATTTTTTGCAGCGGATCAAAGACGGCGCGGGGCGAGCGTCGGAACGCGCGCAGAGCGCGGTTGAGATCGGTCGGCTGAACAGCCATATTTCGGATATTCAACGGGAGATCGATGTGCATCTTCTGCGAATGGGACAAGTGTTTTACGACAATTACCGCAACCCGGACACGGCTCCCGCGGAAGAAGAGATCATGGATCTGTGCACGGCCTGCGATCTGTTGAACGAAGAGATTCTGGAACTTCGCGCGCGGATCGCCGAACTGCGCAGCGAACGGCTGTGCGAGTGCGGAGCCCGACTCGATATCGACGCGGAATCGTGTCCGCACTGCGGGCGGCGTTTCGTCGAAGGCGAAGAGCCCGCGCAGGTCGAGGCACCGGCCGCTCCGACGGAACATGTCATTCCGGCGGTCCAGCTTCGGAAACCGGATGAACAACAGCACGTCGTAGAAGCGGAAGAGGTCCATAATTTGGCGGGTCGGCCGGGGTTCGAACGGCAAGCCGAACAACCGGCGCGGGAAGAACGGGCGGAAGTCCGTACGCGTCGGACGGAGCCCGAAGAAGTCTTCTTCGAAGACGACCCTGAAGAAGAAGTTCGAACCTATGAACGGGAAACATGGCACGAACGCCCGGATTCTCGAACGGCGGAAGACGACGAAGACGAACAGTTCGCGACCAAACGTTACGAATTGGGAGCGACAGACGTCCGCGAGCCGGACGCTGTCTACGAAACGGCGGCTGCTGCCGGCGCGGCGGCTTCGGCTGTGCGGAATCCCGACGAAGAAACGCAGGAAGAGCGCGAAGAACGTCAGCGCCGCGAACTTCGCGAGATTCGGATTCGGGAACGCCGCAAGATGAAAGAAGAGCAGCAGCGCGAGCGCGAACCGGACGCGAGCCGGAGCGAGCCTTCGGACTTCGAGCGCGAAGAAGAGCCGGCCGAGCCGGCGCAAGACTTGGAATACGAACGCCGGCAGCGGGAGCGGATCGAGCGGGAAAAAGAACGTCAAGACGAATTGGATCGGCTGATCGCGTCTTGGAACGGCGGCATCAGCGGGAGCGACGACGACAGCGAAGAGAAATTCGTCGTGCGCCGTCCGTCCGGCGAAGTCGTACGCTGTCAGGTCTGCGGAAGCGGATTGCCGAAAGGGTCCAAATGGTGCCCGCACTGCGCGTCGGAACAGATCTGACATTCGGCGAGGCCGACTGTTTTTTCAAAAATCGACGGCAATCCTCTGTCCGCTTTACTGTGGCAGAGGATTGTTTTTTTTGTGAACGTTGCCGAAGATTTTAGAGATAAATTTAAGGAAAGCCGCAACGCGAGCCGAAGCCGTGCCGTAAGGAAAATTAAAGAATGTGAAAATGAGATCATGAACTTGAAAGGATGAGCGACCATGGAATGTATCGTACATTTTGAAGTGATGCACGCGGCGGACGAGCTGAAACAATTGAGGGGCCTGATCTTGATCGGCAAAGACGAACAACCCGGAGCGGACAAGTTCGTTCAAATGTTCGCGCGTATGGGCTATAACGTGCGCCTTGACGACGCCGAGCAGCTTCTGTTCAAACCGACCGACCCTTCCGCCGATTATAAATGGCTGCGGATCCGCGAACTGGACGCCGGGGAAGAGAAGAAGCGCGACGATCATGATTTGAATTCGATCGTGGCGAACCTTCTTCCGAACCATAATCGGCCTATATAAAGTGTTGATCAAGCTTGTGATCAACACTAAAGCGAACCCTTCACGCCCCAAGAAGGGTTCGCGCGCCCTTGACCTAAAGATCGGAAAAAAGCTTCGCCCTTCTTCCCGCCCAAGCGCGGAAGAGGCGAAGCCTTTTTCTTTCCCGAACCCTAATTTCAAATCAGCCGTATCTTCACCGTCTTAAGCCCCCAGCTTCTCCGGCTCCAACTCCGACGTGCATTGCGGGCAGCGGCTGGCTTTGGCGGAGACTTCCGTGCGGCAATAAGGGCATTCGCGCGTCGTTTTTTCCGGTGCGGGCTTTTCGTGTTCTTTCCGCTTCAACATATTGATGCCTTTGACGAGAATGAAAATACAAAAGGCCACGATCAAAAAGTCGATGATATTGTTGATGAACTGTCCGTAAGCGATGACCGAAGCGCCTGCTTCCTGAGCCTGCGCCAACGTGCGGATCGGCGAACCGTCCGCCAGCTTGATATCCGGATCGAGATTCAAAAACCGGCTGCCGAAGTCGATGCCGCCCATAAGCTTTCCGAGCGGCGGCATGATGATGTCGTTGACGAGCGAGGTGACGATTTTGCCGAACGCCGCCCCAATGATGACGCCGACCGCGAGGTCGATGACGTTGCCGCGCATCGCGAACTCTTTAAATTCTTTGATGATTCCCATAAGTTTCCTCCCGTGGATGGTATGTATGACTTTTTTCTTATTGTACAACAGATTTCGCAAATGAAAACTCACTTTTTGTGTAATTTTCACTTTTCATTCCGAACGATTCGGAGTATACTGCAAACATTATTCTGTTTTTCGTATAGGTGCGGGAATAGGCCCGCATGTCTCTACCCGGTCGCCGGAACGATCGGACTACGGAAAACGGCTGCGCGGGGACTTTGCGGTCCCCGTTTCCGGCGTTTCTCGGATCGCCCGGCGACCGTTCGCGTTCGGCAGCCCGCTTTTTGCCGCTTCTTGAAGAAGCGTCTCGGAGCGGGTGCCGCGCCGAACGTTCCGCCGGATCTCGTTCTTCCCGACCCGCTCTTTGCGAGCGTCGCTCGGAAGCCGAGCCCGAGCCTGACCGGCGGCTTTCCGACGAGGAAAGTCCGCAGCCGTACATTCCCGAAGTCCGCTATCTTCCGCGACGGAAGAGGCGGGCTTTTTTGCATTTTCGCCATGAATAGCGATCCATCACACATCCGGGGGGCATACACATTGAAACTTTTGCAGGATAAAGTATTGAACGAAGGCATCGTATTAAGCGATCAGGTATTGAAGGTGGACTCGTTCCTGAACCACCAGATGGACCCCGTATTGATGAAAGAAGTCGGCCGGGAGTTCGCGCGTCTGTTCGAAGCGGACGGCATCACCAAAGTGCTGACGATCGAATCGTCCGGCATCGCTCCGGCGATCATGGCCGCGCTCGAATTCGAAGTGCCGATGATCTTCGCGCGCAAGCAGAAATCGCTGACGCTGCGGGAAGACATCTACGTGGAGAAAGTTTACTCGTTTACGAAGCAGCAAGAAAACGACGTGACCGTCTCGAAAAAATTCTTGTTCCCCGAGGACAAAGTCCTGATCATCGACGATTTCCTCGCTCACGGCGAAGCGGCGCTGGGTCTGGCCCGGATCGTCGAGCAGGCCGGAGCGAAAGTCGCGGGCATCGGCATCGTGATCGAAAAGTCGTTCCAGAGCGGCGCGCAGCGTATCCAAGAAGCGGGTTACCGCGTGGAATCGCTGGTCCGCGTAGCTTCGCTGGCGGGCGGCAAAGTGTCGTTCGCTACGGAAGAAACGGTACATTAACCATCGATTTCGCGCATGTCTCACCCATATCTAACTAGGAGGAATCAAGTTTTATGAGTTCGGACCGTATCTTCCAGAAACACCGCCATCCGGCCAAAACGTTCTCGCTCGGCATCCAGCACGTGCTGGCGATGTACGCCGGCGCGATCGTCGTGCCGATGATCGTCGGCAACGCGATCGGCATGACGCAGGAACAATTGACTTACCTGATCGCGATCGACCTGCTCGCCTGCGGCGTCGCGACGCTGATGCAGGTCTGGGGCAACCGCTTTTTCGGCATCAAGCTTCCCGTCGTGCTCGGCTGCGCGTTCCAAGCTGTATCCCCGATGATCATGATCGGCAAAGAGCCGAGCATGGGCATCTCGGCCATCTACGGAGCGATCATCGCTTCGGGCTTGTTCATCTTTATCTTCTCCGGGCTGTTCGGCCAGTTGATCCGCTTATTCCCGCCGATCGTGACCGGTTCCGTCGTGACGATCATCGGCGTGACGCTGATTCCGACCGCGATGACCAATCTCGGCGGCGGGCAAGGGGCGGCGGACTTCGGCAGTCTGTCGAATATCGCGCTCGGTTTCGGCGTCTTGATCTTTATCGTCCTGCTCAACCGCGTCTCGACCGGATTCGTCCGTTCCGTCTCGATCCTGATCGGCCTCGTCGTCGGCACGGTCGTCGCGGCCTTTATGGGCAAAGTCGACTTCTCTCCGGTCGCCAACGCGGGTTGGTTCCATGTCATCACGCCGTTCCATTTCGCGGCTCCGACGTTTAATATCAGCGCGATCTTGACCATGATCCTTGTCGCGATCGTCAGCGTCGTCGAATCGACCGGCGTGTTCATGGTACTGGGCCGCATCGTCGGACGCGAGATCGGTTCCAAAGAACTGGCGCGCGGCTATCGTGCGGAAGGCCTTGCGATCATTCTGGGCGGCATCTTCAACTCGTTCCCTTATACGACGTATTCGCAGAACGTGGGCCTCGTGCAGATGAGCCGCGTCAAGACGCGCGATGTCGTGGCGGTCGCGGGCATCCTGCTCGTCATCGTCGGCTTCGTGCCGAAGATCGCGGCGACGGCGCAGTTGATTCCTTCGTCCGTTCTCGGCGGGGCGATGGTCGCGCTGTTCGGCCTCGTGCTCTCTTCCGGCGTTCGCGTGCTGGGCGATCAGGTCGACTTGTCCCGCCACGAGAACCTGCTGATCATCGCCTGCTCCGTAGGTATGGGGCTGGGCGTGTCCGTGGTACCGGGACTGTTCGCCGGCCTGCCGGAACAGCTTCGCATCCTCGTGGACAACGGCATCATCGCGGGCAGCTTCACGGCGATCATCATGAACCTGATCTTCAACGGATTGGGCGAGAAGAACGCGCATCTCAAAGTGACGGAGGATGACGACGTATTCGGCGGCGCGGAAGAAGAAGCGGCAGAAGCTTCTCGCCAATCGTCCGCTTCCAAGAAGAAGGTCTCCGGTATCGTTTAAGACGGCCGCGAACCGGCAGACGTAGATAGAGCGCTCGCTCTAATCGGCGTTTGGCTGCAAGTTCAGTTTTATCGACCACAAAAAGACCGGCTCCCGCAGCTTCGCGGGCAGGCCGGTCTTTTCGCTTGGGAATACGCGGATCGTTCGCTCTTTTTGCGGGGGAACGAAACCGGCCGCTTGTTGATCAACGGGAATCACCAGAGGGCAGCGGCGTAGCGAAGCCTTCCGGCAGCTTGAAGCGGTGAAGCCGTGACTTATTGTTCATGCCGTCGTAATAATACAGCCAATCTCCGGCGATGAAGAAATCCCCGAAAGCGGGCGGGTCGGGTTTGCGAAGCAGCATCTCCGGTGTCATGACCAGCGACCGGCCGCTTAATACGAGAGTTTGATTGATCGTGCCGTCGTCCTGACTGTAAAACAGCCGGTCGCCGATCGTTTCGGCATGCGCCGAATAGGAGACGATTTGAATCGGAGGATCTCCGGGTTTGGCATGATCGCGGTGCAAGTCGATCTGCCCGCGCTCGTTTCGCGTCAGAATCCCTTCGGATACGAAAAAGAACTCCATCACGTCCCGATCCACGAGAGTATGAACATCGCTCCCGTCCAAGTTCATGACTTCGAGGCTCCAATCGTTTGTATGATTGACGGAATACAGCTTGCCGTCATGCAGCTCCGCCGGTCCCGACCAGTCTTCGGTTAGGGTGGACAGCTCGCCGCTGCGGGTATCCAGCTTCTTGATCGCATAATTGGCGTCTCCGTCGAGCAAGTAGAGCATTCCGTCCGCGAGACCGATCAAGCTCGTAAAAGAAAGATCGGCCAGTTTTTCTTTGCTGCCGCCGTCTTTGTCCATCCGATATACGCCGCTGTTCGGCCCGGATTCGGCATAATACAGATCTTCTCCGTCCGGCAGCAGCCATATAGCCGGTCCGGAAGTCAGTTTCGTCAGACGGTCGCTCTGCCGATCCAGACCGTAGATCCGATACCCCGAAGCCCGATCGATCAGAAAGACGTGCCGATCGTCGCTCCGGATCAGATCCGAACGCGCGGGAGTCGAACCCGGCTCCATCCGGTACAAGTCGACGGAAGGCTCCGGCGGCACGAAAAATCTCCACAGCGCCCAAGCCGAGATGGCGATCAGCAGAACCGCCGCTCCGGCGATCGCCAGTCTTTTCGCGATGCGTTTTTCCATCGAAAGTTCTCCTTTCTTCGCTCCGATCCTCGCCGCCGCTGCCTCTTGCCTGTTGAACGCGCATGCGTTTCTCGAAGTTGGGCGAACTTGGAAATTCGCTTTTCTTTTTCTTTATCGCTGCCGCTCTCTGAATTTTTGAAAGATACTACCTCTCAAGTGGTTACTATTAAGGTAGAGAAGCAGAAAGAGCAGCACGGACAACACGACTATTCGATCCGGGGTGACTTCATGAAGAAAAAGTGGTGGAAAGAAAGCGTCATTTATCAGATCTATCCGATCAGTTTCAAAGATACGACGGGCGACGGCAAAGGCGATCTGCGCGGCATCATCGAAAAGCTCGACTATTTGCAGGAGCTGGGCGTGGACGCCGTCTGGATCTGTCCGATCTATACGTCGCCGGACTACGATAACGGATACGATATCAGCGACTATTACGGCATCGATCCCAAATACGGCACGATGGAAGACTTCGACGAACTGCTCCAGAAAGCGCACGCCCGCAATATCCGCATCATCATGGACTTGGTGCTGAATCACAGTTCGCACCTGCACGAATGGTTTATCGAAGCGTCGGCGTCCAAAGACAATCCCAAGCGGGATTATTACATCTGGCGCGAACCCAAAGAAAACGGCGGTTACCCGAACAACTGGGAATCCTATTTCAGCGGATCGGTCTGGGAGTTCGACGAACGGACGCAGGAATACTACATGCACTTGTATGCCAAAGAACAGCCGGATCTCAACTGGGAGAATCCTCAGGTCGTTCAAGAACTGCACGACATGGTGAAATGGTGGCTGGAAAAAGGCGTGGACGGGTTCCGTTTCGACGCGATCTCGCATATCGTCAAAGCGGAAGGTCTGCCCGACGCGGACAATCCGCAGAACCTTCCGGTGGTGCAGGCGTACCACTTTTTCTCCAACTTGGACAAAGTACACTATTTCCTGCGGACGCTGAACGAAGACGTGCTGGACTTCTACGACATCATGAACGTGGGCGAAGTCTCGGGTCTCGGGCCGGAGCAGGCGCTCGATTACGTCGGGGAAGGGCGCAACGAGCTGGACATGATCTTCCAGTTCGAGCATATGTTCCTCGACGCCAAGTCCGGCGGCACGGGCAAATGGGACATCAAGCCGTGGACGCTGATCGATCTCAAGAAGATCATGAGCCGCTGGCAGACCGTGCTGCACAAAAAAGGCTGGAACGCCAACTACATGTCCAACCACGACCAGCCGCGTCAAGTGTCGCGTTTCGGCAACGACGGCGATTACCGCGTGCGTTCGGCCAAGATGCTGGCGACGTTCCTGCACACGCTTCAAGGCACGCCGTACATCTATCAGGGCGAAGAGATCGGCATGACCAACGTGAGCTTCCCGTCGATCGACCAATACCGCGACGTGGAGACGCTGAACTATTACAAACAATGCATGAAGCAGGGCATGGACGAGCAAGAAGTCATGCGGCGCATCTGGAAAAAAAGCCGCGACAACGCCCGGACGCCGATGCAGTGGAGTTTCGAGGAACATGCGGGCTTCACCGACGGCCAGCCGTGGATGAACGTGAATCCGAACTATACGAAGATCAACGTGGAAGCGGCGCGCCGCGATCCCGATTCGATCTTCCATCATTACCGCAAGCTGATCGAGCTGCGCAAAAAGCACGAGGTCATCGTCTACGGCGATTACCGGTTGGTCATGCCGCTGCACGAAGAGATCTACGCGTTCGTGCGCACGTGGGAAAGCGAGAAGCTGCTGGTGATCTTGAACTTCTTCAGCGGCACGCCGACGTTCGAATGGCCGGAGGAACTGCTGGAGATGAAAACGGAGCTGCTGCTGGCGAACTACGAGCCGTTGGAAGACGAGGAGCTGGAGCATCTGACGCTGCGGCCTTACGAGAGTCGGGTGTATAAGTTGAGTTGAGCGGAAAAAGAGCCTTCCCGGGGGCGGGGAGGCTCTTTGGCTGTTTTGGAGGAAAGATCCTATTCGTTGGGAAAGCTCGGGGGCTGCGCGGAAAATTCGCTCAAACCGCTGTCTCGCCGGAAAGCCGGATTGTATCGGGCAGGGAAGCTTTCCGGACTCAAAGGCGTTTTTCACTGAATTTTCCGCTCCGCCTTTCGCTTTGCTCACCCAGAATCGAACTTTCCTCAGCGCGCCGAGCCTTCCCTAGAAAGGGGAGGCTCTTTGGGTTGGGGAGAAAGAGAGAAGAGAGAAAGATCAAAAAGCAAAACCAAGAAAAAAAGCGCAACGTCTAATTCATCGATCAGCCGGGGATTCCGGTCGAATCGGGCTGGCCGGACATATATCGGGAGATCAGGTCATCGGCGATCTCGTCGGCGGCATTAGGGCGGCCGAGGGCGGCGGCGCGGCTGCGGGCTTCCGCCAGCTTGGCGGGATCGCCGAGCAGGGACGCGATCTGCGCGGACAGTTCGTCGGCGCTGCGCGAGATGAACGCGACGCCTTGTTCTTCGAGATAGACGGCGTTATTGCGTTCCTGTCCCGGCACGGGGCGGAACAAGAAGATCGGGAGCCGGCATGCGAGCGATTCGGCGAGCGTGATGCCGCCGGGCTTGGTCACGATGCAGTCGCTCATGCGCATGAGCGAGGCGACGCGGTCGGTGAAGCCGAGCACTTGGATGCGCGGGGCTTCGGCGTACTGCTGCGCGAGCGCCGCGCGCATCTCTTCGTTGCGGCCGCAGACGACCACCACTTGGACGTCTTCCTGCGCGAGCAGCAGGTCGCAGACTCGGCGAAGGCCGAGCATGACGCCGTAGGCTCCGGCCATGAGCAGCACGGTCTTGCGCGCGGGATCGAGCGCGACGCCCGGCACGGGCGGTTCTCCGGCGCGCTGCGCCCGGGCGGCGGCATATTCGGCCGCGCCGCCGGAAGGCGCTTCGGCTTCCGCCGGGCCGAAGCCGCTTTTGATCGGAATGCCGCTGACGGTGATGCGCTGCGGATCGATGCCGATATCGGCGGCTTCGCGGCGCATCTCTTCGGTCGCCACGTAGAAGCGGTCCACGGCCGGGTGCAGCCAGCGTCCGTGCAGATCGAAATCCGTCACGACGTTGACGATCGGAATATCGAGTCCGATCTTGCGGCGCAGCTTCGGCATGACCATCTGCGGGAAGGTGTGAATGACCACGCTCGGCCGCTCGGTCTTCAGGTATTCTTCCAGTCTACGCGTGCCGAAAGCATGGAGAATATGGGCAAACGGTTTGTCCGACTTCATGTCTTTGGTCATGTTATAGACAAGCCCGTACAGGCCGGGAATGGTGCGGTAGCTCTGCATGTATACGAAACGGGTCAGATCGTTCAATTTGGGATGCGCTTCGGCCATGAGATCGAGCAATTTGATCTGACGGATGCCGCGTTCGCGCAAGCTTTTTTCCAGAGCTTTGGTCGCCTGATAATGTCCGTCGCCGTAGCTGGCATACAGGATCAGGACGTTGGGTTCGTGCGGTTGCATGGGTTCCTCCCTGGGAGCTGCAAGATAATCTCTATCATAGCATATCGGACGATCCGGATACGAAACAAACGAAGAGGAAAAAGCGTTCTTTCCTCCGCCAATCCCGCACAGCAACTTTTGCCGAAGTGCGAACGTCTAATCGTATAAGTTCGTTACGAACTTAAGCGGAGCTTCGAGTAGCATTGTTCGGGGATTTTGCGTTCTAGGCTCGCGATTCGTATCCCATTTCGTCGAAAAATGTTATACTCGTAAGTAAGCATCTTCTTGAAATCTGTTCATCAGCTTCGTTTTTCGTTTGGTAAGGAGAGTCGCATCCGGCCAAAGAGAGAGAAGAAAGGGCAAACCGGAAGTGATTCAGTAAGCATTTCGTCGGGTATGTAAGAAATCAGGTGGATGTTTGGCTTCGCGGCTGTGCGGCATGTTGTCGGGAACCAAGGCAACGGAGCGCGGCGGGCAGTGCGATAACCTTTAGGGGCGTCTGTCGGCAGCAGATTTTTTTGACATTCTCGATAACGAAATACGTTCCGGGAGGGAATTATGATGGCGACCAAAGGTCATAACGAAGTCAAGGAAAGTCTGCGGGAAATGACTCGTATTTTCCGTCCGAGCGATCCGAAAAAGTTTGTGAAGGAATACGTTCGGAAGTATCACATCATGGGCGGATACGAGGAAGAATTGACGCTGGTCGTGGAACACGAGATGGGCAAACTCAACTCGTCCGCGTCCTAGCACATGCTTGAGGCGGCTGCGGCCGTAACCGAATCGATCGTGAAGATGCCTTTGCCGTTCGGAGACTCTGAACCGGCAACCGAATGATCGGAATCGTATGCGAAACGTGAAACAATTCGACCGTCCTTTTCGGCTGACGCCGGGAGGACGGTTTTTTTGATGAAAAATGGCCGCAATTGATCGTTTTCTCTCTTGACGGGCAGGGGCGATTACGGTAAATTGTGCTTAAGAATATATACAGAAGCACAGAGAGCGGGGAAGCTCCGCGAAGCGGGAACGGAGGAAGAGAATGGGCGGAACTTGGCGTCAAGCTTGGTCGATCGTCGGTCGGGAACTCAAGATCGATCGTTATTACGTGATGGCATCGCTGCTTTTTATCGCCTACATGGGCTTTTTTACGGGAATGTTTATCGGCGAGATGCCGGAAAGAGGCAGTTTGCTGCTGATGCTCGATCTGCTGTTCTGGGCGATCGCTTCGATGGCGGGCTATTATTTTTCGAGGCGGATTACCAAATACATTACGGAAGATTCGTACACGAGCATGCTCGGTTATTACCGCACGCTGCCGATCTCGGCTTCGGTCTTGGCCGCGGCGAGAATGCTGCAGCTGCTGCTGTCGACGCTGTGCAACGGGACCATTTTGTTCGTTGTGATGTATCTCGTTCATGACGGAGTGCGTACTCAGATGAATCTCGGGGCTTACCTCGTATTCGCTTTGACGTGGACGGCGTTCGGTCTGGCGTTTAACAGCCTCTATATCTTGCTGGAACTGCTGATGCGCGGCCGGGCATACTTCTGGTACAGCTGCGTGCTGCTGGTCGTCATGGAGCTTATTGTGCTGATCGCCCATTATTCGGGTTGGTCGTTCGTAGGGTCGAGCATTCGGATCAGCGCGGAACGGGGAGCGGCTTCGCCCGCTTTATGGATTCTGTTGATACTGGCGGCATCGGCGATCGTCGTGTCGTACCGCATCATCGTGCAGCGTCTGCCGCGGCGCGATCTGGCTTAAGCCCCATCAACGGGATGATAAAGGAGGGAAGTCATGCGAATCCCGGTTCAAATTAACGAAAGCAGCGCCGAGCCGCTGTACCATCAGATCGAGACACAGCTTCGTTCGCTCATCGTCACCGGACAGATCGCCGAAGGGACGCTGCTGCCGTCGATCCGCGAGTTCTCCGCCGATCTGAAATGCAGCGTAATTACGATCAGGCGCGTCTATCAGGACTTGGAGAACGAAGGCCTGCTGCGTACGCGTCAAGGAACGGGCACGTTCGTCACGAAGGTGGATACGGACGATCGGGAAGCATATAAGAAGCAGATCGTGCAGGATGCGGTACGCGAATTGATCGATACGGCAAGATCGGTCGGTTATACGCCGGACGAACTTCGCCTGCTGCTGGATGAAACGCTGAGGGAAGAAGAGCGTAGATAGACGGGAGTACTGCCAAAAAGCCCCCTTATAAGGCGGATTTGGATAGGCGGGCTTCCGGACTGCCGAGCTCGAAGATCAGGATGTTCAAGAGCGGAAAGGAAGTGGGAAGATGGAGAAGGCAGCGCTGGAATGGCGAAACGTCGTCAAAAAGCGGGACCGGATGGAGCTCGGCCCGGTGGATCTCAAACTGTACGAAAACTATGTCACGGCGCTGATCGGGCGCAACGGCTCGGGCAAGTCGACGCTGATGAAGCTGGCCGTTCAACTGATCCATCCCGACAAAGGCGAAGTCGTCTGGTTCGGGGAACGGTATCCGAACGGACTGCCGGCCGAAGTCCGGGCGAAGATCGCTTACGTGCCGGAGAATTACATCGCGGAAGAGAACGGGCTCAAGATGGACGACGCGGCGAAGTTTCGCGCTTTCTGGTATCCCGGCTGGGATTGGCAGCGCTACGAAGAACTGCTTCATCGTTTCGAAGTGCCGGGGGACAAGAAGCTGAACAAGCTGTCCAAAGGCCAGCGGCGCAAGTTCGAGATCGCGGCCGCGCTGGCGGCCAAGCCGAAGCTGCTGCTGCTCGACGAACCGTCGTCCGGCCTGGATCCTTTTGCATGGAAAACGATGATGAACGAGATTCGCCGCTGCGTGGACGAAGACGGCGCGACGGTACTGCTCTCGACGCATATCGTGGAAGAAGTGCGGCGGATGGCGGACTATCTGATTCTGGTTGACAAAGGACGTTCGCTCGGCATGGCGGAGAAAGATTCGCTGCTCGAACGCTGCCGGGAGATCTGGATCTCGCGAGACGACGAACTGCTAGACGAACTGCCCGGCGTGATCGAATCGGCGATCGAATCGAGCGGCATGGTGCGTTTCGTGACGCTGGATTACGCGGGCGCGGCGGCGCTGCTCGACGAAGCCGGCGTTAAGCCGATTCGGGTGCGGGCGCTGGAGCTGGACGAAGTGATGGAGCATTGGATGAACGGAAGCATTCCCACGGCTTGACGGACGAACGTCCGGAGCGGCTCGCGAAGACTCGGACGAAGTCGGGAAGCGGGCATAACCGAAAGGGAGGATGAAGATGGCGGAAAGACTGGTATTGCGAGACGTAGTCAAACGTTACGGCGACAAAACGGCGGTGGACCGGATCTCGCTCGGCGTGCAGGAAGGCGAGATTTACGGTCTGCTCGGCGCGAACGGAGCGGGCAAGACCACGACGATGCGCATGGTGTTGGGCCTGATCTATCCCGACGACGGCACGATTACATACGGCGGCAAAGCATACGGAGGCGACGTGCAGCGGATCGTCGGTTATCTGCCGGAAGAACGCGGATTGTACCCGAAGGTCAAAGTCAGCGAACAGATCGTCTATCTGGCGAAACTGCGCGGCATGAACGGCAGCGAAGCGGAACAGAGCCTCAAATATTGGATGAACAAGTTCGAAGCGGAAGAGTATTACGACAAGCGCATCGAAGAACTGTCCAAAGGCAACCAGCAGAAAATGGGCTTTATCGCCGCCGTCGTGCATCGTCCGCAGATTCTGATCCTCGACGAAGCGTTCAGCGGACTCGATCCGGTCAACGTGGAACTGCTGAAGCTGGCGGTCAAAGAACTGCGCGATCAGGGCGCGAGCATTCTGTTCTCGACGCACCGGATGGAGCATGTCGAAGAGTTGTGCCGCAACATCACTATTTTGGACCGTTCCAAGACGGTGCTGCAGGGCGATATCCGCGAGATCAAGAACCGCTTCCCGCGCGAACAGATCCTGCTCAAGACGAATTCGGCGGTGACGGGGCTGGAGAGCATTCCCGGCGTGATCGGCGTGGAAGGCGATCCGGAGAGCTATCTGATCCGCATCGACGACGAAGCGGCCGCCGTGCCCGTGCTGACGGAAGCGATGCGCCAGAGCGAAGTTCGCCATTTCGAAGTCAAAGAACCGACGCTGAACCAAATCTTCATTCGATCGGTAGGTGAGCGCAATGAATAGATTGGGAACCGTAATCGGATTCACGTTCAAAAATAAAGTCCGGACCAAGTCCTTCATGATCACGACGCTGCTGTTGGCGCTGCTGATGACGATCGGGATTCATATCCCGTTCTTCATTCAGCTTTTCACGGGCGGGGATTCGGACAGCGCCAACAAGATCGGCATCGCGGCCGAAGACCATCCGGAGATCGCGCAGCAGATCGAAGATTACGTGTCGGCGCTGCCGGATAATGAGCTTCAATTCGTGCCTTTGCAAGGCGATACCGCCGCATTGAACAAGCAGGCGCAGGATCAGGATCTGGCAGGATATCTGGAGATCGCGCCGGCAGGCCCTCAAGGAACGGAGAACGACTTCCCGTCCGTGCAGTACGTCTCCAAAAGCGGTTCGATCCCGGCCGATCTGCAAGCTTCGCTTCAGCCGGCGATCGAGAACGCGAAGACCCGCTTCATCGCGGAAGGCGCGCTGAGCGACGAACAGATCAAGCAGTTGACGACGCCCGCGCAGCTCACGGCGATCAGCTACGAGAAACTGTCGGGCACCGGCACCGAAGGAACGGACGAAGGCCAAGGCGACAAGTTCAATCCGATGAACTTTATCACCGTCTACGTGCTGATGACGCTGTTCTTCTTCTCGGCCATGCTGACCGGCAACATGATCGCCTCGGAAGTCACGGCGGAGAAAAGCTCGCGCGTCATGGAGATTCTGATCACCAGCGTATCGCCGCTGACGCAGATGTTCGGCAAGGTGATCGGGGTCTTCCTCGTCGGCTTGGTGCAGATCGGCATCTTCGGCGTCACGATCGCGATCAACCTGATGCTGCCGTACAACCGCGACGTGCTGGCGGGCTTCGATCTCGACTTCTCGCAGATGCCGCTCGACGTGCTCGCGTACGGCCTGATTTTCTACATTCTGGGCTACTTCCTGTACGCGCTGCTGTACGCCGCCGTCGGTTCGATCGTGAGCCGGACGGAAGACCTCGGCCAAGCGGTCACGCCGCTGACCATGCTGTCGCTGGCCGCGTTCTATATCGGCATCTTCAGCTTGAACAACACGAACTCGCTGCTGATGAAGATCTCGTCGTTCGTGCCGTTCACGTCGCCGACGACCATGATCGCGCGAATCGGCCTCGGAGAGATCGCGTTCTGGGAGATCGCGGTATCGCTGGTGCTGCTGATCGCGGCGATTTTCTTCTTCGGCTGGCTGTCCGCGAAGATCTATCGCACGGGCGTGTTGATGTACGGCAAGCGGCCGTCGTTCAAAGAACTTCGTAAGGCGATGAAGGCATATAAGATTTAGTGAATAAGGCAAGCCAGGCTGTTCTCGACAAAAGGACCGGTCATCTGCGGATGATCGGTCCTTTTTTGGTTGAGCATCGTTAAAACGATCTGCGGGAAAGTTTCTTAAAAAGTTTCTTAAACTGTATAAGAAACTATGGATTAAAATATTTCAGAATGCTATATTAAAACCTGTAAATCGTATCCATCCTTTCGAGAGCGGGTTTAAAGTCGTTTTTGATAGCGCTTACCGAGCGAAAAGGATAGGAGTTGACGATTTTTTCGATAAACGCATGAATTCAGATCGATACGGAGGAGGGTACGGCATGAAGGAGAAAAAGATTCGACGAAGTCTTTCGGCAGGTCTGGCATTCGTTCTTGCGTTCAGTTTGCTCTTGTCGTCGGGCAGCTTGAATCGCGTTTCGGCGGCGGAGGCAGGCAATCTTGTAGCGAACGCCGGTTTCGAGAACGGGCTGGAAGGGTGGCAGGCGGGAGACAGCGGCAAGTTCGCGCGCAGTACGGAGCAGTTCCGGACGGGGGAGGCTTCGCTGAAGATCACCAGTACTTCGCAGGACTGGAACAGTTTCGCGTCCGACGCGATCCCCGTTCTTCCCGATACCGACTACACGTTGACCTTCTACGGAAAAGGCGGCGGGAATGCCGTCTATAAGGTATTGAGCGGAGATTGGTCCGAATCGCTGGCGGAAGGGACCACGAACAATACGGAGTCCGATTGGACGAAGATGACGAAGTCTTTCAATACGGGCAGCCGTTCGGCTATCGTCATCTACTTATCCGATTCGGCATCCGACGCGTTTTTCGACGACTTTTCGCTGACGAAAACGCCTGCGGTTCCGAGCAACGGGGATTTCGAATCGGGCGATCTGACGAATTGGAACGCCGGCACGAGCACCAAGTTTGCCGTTACGCGAGCGGACAAGCATTCCGGGGAATACGCGTTGAAAGTGACGAGCGCTTCGCAGGATTGGAACAGCTTGACGACCGCGCTTCCGGTTCAGGCCGACACGAACTACACCCTTAGTTTTTACGGAAAAGGATCGGGAAACGCTTGGATGAAAGTCCTGACTTCCGATTGGTCGCAGACGCTGGCGGAGAAAGGGACGGAGAATGCGCCCGCCGAGTGGACGAAACAAGAAATGAAATTCAACAGCGGCGCCAACACGAATCTCGTCTTTTATATGTCCGATACGCCTTCGGATGCTTATTACGACGATTTCGCGTTGACGAAAACCCAGACGGCGCCGAGCGCGGAGGTCGAACCGCTTAACGGCCGGCCCGCGATCGGCACGGACGGGTTCGATCTGAATCCTGTCGATCTGGTGGACGGCGGCGCGACGGCGGAGACGCGGTCGCTGTACGCTTACTTAAAAAATACGGCAGGCCGTTACATGATGTTCGGTCATCAGAACGATATCACCGAGTCGGTCGTGAAGAACGCTCCCGGCGGTTCCGATACGTACGGAGCCGTAGGCGCGTATCCTGCCGTGATCGGCCTCGGCATGTCGACCGATACCGCCCGATTGATCGAGGCGGCCCAGTCGATTCATGCGAAGAACGGCATCGTCACGATCGAAGATCATATGCCGAACTTTACGTCCGGCGGCTCGTTCGGCGATATGACGCCGACCGTCGAGCATATCCTGCCGGGCGGCAAGGACAACGCCAAGTTCCTGAAGCGTCTGGACGCGCTGGCGGAAGTGGCTAAAGGAGCGGTAGATGCGGACGGCAAACCGATTCCGATCATCTATCGTCCGTTCCACGAAAATTCCGGCATGTGGTTCTGGTGGGGAGCCTCCAACACGACCAAAAGCGAATTCGTTCATCTATGGCGGTATACCGTGGAATATCTGAGAGACGTCAAAGGCGTCGACAATCTGCTGTACGCGTATTCGCCCAACGGGCATTTTACGGACGAGACCGATTACTTGAGCCGTTATCCGGGCGACGATTACGTCGATATTCTGGGCTTCGACATGTACAACGATAACCCGCAGTACGGCAGCGGTTGGATGGAAGCGACGCTGCAAGACGCGCGAATCGCTGCCGGCCTGGCCGAAGCCCGCGGCAAAGTCGCGGCTTTCACGGAAGCCGGCCTTCGCTGGGACGGTGCGAACGGACTGAAACTCAGCGGCAATACGATGCCGGATTGGTACATGGTGCTGCATGATACCTTAACGAAAGATCCGGTCGCCAAGAAAATCGCTTATATGATGACTTGGCGAAACGAATATCCGGGCGACGGCAATGCGCCGACGCATTTCTGGGTGCCGTTCCGCGACCACCCGGTGTACGGCAATCACGAGATGCTGTTCGATTTCGTCAAATTTTACAATCTGGACGACGTGCTGTTCGCCGATCGATTGGCCGGACAATACGGGCTGCGCGTCGAAGGAACGCAGAAAAAGCCTTCGGGTTATCTGATGGCTCCCGGCACGAAAGAAACGGTAAAAGGAATCTACGGCTTGAAGACCAAAGTTCATAACTACGGGGTCGACGTGGCGAGCGTCCGATTCGAACCGGGGCAGAGCAAGAATCCGCTGACCGGAACGCTGACGCCCGACGGGTATTACACCGCGTCATGGGACACGACCAAGCAGGCGGACGGACCGGCCGCGGTCAAGACGGTCATCACGTTGGCGGACGGAACGACGATTTCCGATCAAGCGAACGTCGTCGTTCGGAATACGGATGCGACGGCCGGAGATTCGGCGCTCGTCGACGATTTCGAGAGCTACGCCGGCGACAGCGCCCTGCTTCGGGAAGCTTGGCTTCGAAACGGGAACGGCGACATGAATACCTTGACCTTAGACCCTTCGCCGTTCGGCTCCGCTCAAGGTTCCGCGATGAAGTTCGTCTACAACTTGGGAGCATCCGGCTATACGGGCGCGGCCAAGACGCTTAACGCGGATTGGAGCGGAGGTAAGGGCGTGGAACTGTGGTTCAAAGGAGACGGCTTGAAGCAGGATGTTCTATTCCAGCTCTCTTCCGGCAGCGGTTCGTTCGAAGCGCACTTGAACGATTTCGCGCCGTTCGACCGGAATTCGACCGAGCCGCAGAAACTGACTATTCCTTTCGATCGGTTCAAACCGAAAAACGGCGGAGTGCTGAATCCTGCCGATATCAAAGCGTTCGCGATCTACGTCAATGCGGTGAACGGGGCCAAAGTCTCGAACAGCGCGCTGTATCTGGACGATATTCGCAAATATGCCGATCCTGCGGTTCCGGGGAACGGAAACGGGACCGGAAGCGAAAACGGAAGCGGTAACGGAAGTGCGGCCGGGGGAACGAACGGAAATTCCGCTGCTCCGACCGAAGGGGTTAACGGTGCAGGTTCAGGGCCTGCCGTCACGCCGACGAAGCTCGAGAACGGCATGGTGATCGCCGAGCAGGGCAGCGCGCAGCAGTCCGTTGTCGTCGACCTTGCGCAGATCGAGGGCCGTCCGCTTCAAATCCGGGCGCAGCAGGTATCCGTCACGGTGCGTCCGTCGGTTATTCAGAGCCTGATCCGAGCGGCCGGCGGCGCGAAGGATGCCGTGATCATCGTGGAGACCGGTCCGGAAGCAGCCGTGCCGACATTGAGCGGCGAGCAGAAACTCGCCGGTCCTCTGCTCGATGTTACGGTGACGCTCCGGACGAAAAACGGTTCCCGGTATGCCGCCGAACAAGTAAACGGAGGCGTCGAACTCGCGATGTCTTATGAACAGTCAGCGGATCCGGAACTTCTCGGCATCTACGGCTACGATCGAAAATCCGGAGAGTGGGAATATATCGGAGGTACGGCAGACGCGGCGTCCCGTACGATCTCGGCTGCGCTTAACCATCTGAGTCCGTACGCCGTACTGCAATACGATAAAACTTTCCGCGACGTACCGGAAAATCACTGGTCGTCCCGCGCGCTGAAAGTGCTGGCCGCGAAGCATGCGATTTCCGGGATCGACGAAGACCGGTTCGTGCCGTCGGAAGCGATCACGCGGGCGGAATTCGTGGCGATGCTGGCGAGAACGTTCAAGCTGCCGGCGGTCGAAGCGGCAGAAGTTTCGTACGAGGACTTCGATCCCGATGCTTGGTACGCCGAAGTCATGACGGCCGCGGCCGGAGCCGGTTGGATCGTCGGCGATCCCGGCAAGCGATTGCAGCCGAACAAAGTCATCACGCGCGCGGAAATGGCGGTCATTCTGGGCCGAGCGTTGAAGCTCGGGGCAGAGAGAGAAGGAACCTCGGCAGCCTTTACGGATGCGGCGAAAATCCCTCGGTGGGCGATTCCGTCTGCTGCTGCCGCGCAAGCCGCAGGATTGATGCAGGGAACGGGCGAAGGCCGGTTTGCGCCGGAACGTTCTGCCACAAGATCGGAGGCGGCGATGGTGGTATACCATGCGCTGACGCGCCGATGAGAAAAACCATACTCTGCGCATTAGTGTTGTTCCTCGCCGTTTCCTGTACTTCGATGTCCGAAACGGGCTATGCGGCATCGCCCGTTAACGGCAGCCTGTCCGCTCAAGCCAGACAAGTGCTCGATTACGTCGACAGGATCTCGGGAACGTCCACGCTGACCGGTCAGCACGACAAGCCCGGCGCGCCGACCGCAAGCTTCAACCAAGCGAAAACCATTACCGGGCAGTATCCGGCGCTGTGGGGGAGCGACCTCGGCTTCGCTTCATCCGGATTGGACACGATGTACAACCGGCAGGGCATCGTGAACGAAGCGAAAAACAAGTGGGCGGCGAAGTCGCTCGTCACGCTCACTTGGCATATGTGCCGACCGGATCGGGCGGCGCCGTGCAGTTGGGACGGGAATGTCTACAACGCGCCGCTGAGCAGCCAACAATGGAACGACATCGTGACGCCCGGGACGGCCTTGTACAATCAGTTCATCGCGAGAATCGACGAAGCCGTGCCTTATCTCCAGCAGCTTCGGGACGCGAACGTTCCTGTGTTATGGCGGCCTTTTCACGAGATGAACGGCAGTTGGTTCTGGTGGGGAGGCAATGCCGCCAATTCCAAAAAGCTGTACCGGATCATGTACGACCGTTATGTCTACACGCACGGACTGTCGAACCTCATCTGGGTATGGAACGTGGATCGTCCGGGCAACGGCGCGCCCGCGGACTATTATCCGGGCAGCGGTTACGTCGACATCTTGTCGATGGATATCTACAACGGCGATTTCAACGCGTCCTATTACAATACGATGCTGAATCTGGCGGCCGGAAAACCGATCGCTCTAGGCGAAGTCGGCGATCTGCCGACGCCGGCGCAGCTTAATTCGCAGCCGAAATGGGCGTATTTCATGGCATGGACGGAACATCTGACCGGCTCGAATACGAATGCCGAGATCCAGGCGACATACTGGGACCCTCGGATGATCACCCAGAACGAGGTGAACTTGAGCCGCGAGAATATCGCGTACAACAAGCCGGCTTACGCAAGCTCGTCCGAGAGCGCTTCTTATCCCGCCTCCGCGGCGTTCGACGCGAACGGAGGCACGCGCTGGGCGTCGGCTTGGAATCCGCAGGAATGGATCTACGTCGACCTCGGATCGGTCCGTTCCGTATCCGGCGTAAGACTCGCGTGGGAATCCGCATACGCCAAAAAATATCAGATCCAGGTATCCGGCGATCAGGTCAATTGGACGACCGTCTATACCGACGAAACGGGTACGGGAGGCGAGAAAGCGATCACGTTCCCGACCGCGACGGCCCGGTACGTCAAAATGTTCGCTTACGAACGGGCCACGACGTACGGGTACTCGTTATGGGAGTTCGAAGTATACCCGTAGCGGCGAATATCATCGGCAGCCTTGTCACTTGCAAACGGTTGACTTACAATGCGATGAAACGGGTATCGGTTTGGCCCCGGCGATGACGATCGGCGCGTATGCCGCTTGGTATCGGCTCGGCGGCACTGCCGTACCCGATATTCTGATTACGTTCGTTCGGGGAATACGGGCCCCGAGCGATACTCACGGAGGAATCAATCATGCGCATCGCCGTATTGGGAGCAACCGGACGCGTCGGCGGGCATATCGTCGAATATGCGCTGCGAGGCGGACACGAAGTGTCGGCCTTGGTGCGCGATCGCGGTAAGATCGACCCTCGCGAAGGGTTAACGGTCATTGAAGGGAACGTATTGAACGAAAAGGACGTGAAGCGCGTGTTGGAAAAAGCGGACGCCGTGATCAGCGCGCTGAACACGGACGGCACGACGACGCTGAGCGACAGCATGCCGATCATCCTCGATGTCATGCATGAGTTCGGGATTCGGCGCATCGTGACGATCGGCACGGCCGGCATCCTGCAAAGCCGCACCGAACCGGATCGGCTGCGTTACGAGTCGAACGAATCCAGACGCCGATCCACCCGCGCTGCCGAAGAACATCGCCGAGTATACGAACTGTTGAGCGCGACCGATCTGGAGTGGACGATCGTCTGCCCGACCTATTTGCCGGACGGCGAATACACAGGACAGTACCGCGTCGAAAAAGATTATCTGCCCGAAGGCGGCAAAGAGATTTCGGTTGCGGATACGGCGGAGTTCGCTTATCGGCAGATCGAGGATCGGAGTTATGTAGGGGCTCGGGTGGGGATTGCTTATTGAATGAGGTTCTATAGGAAAGGCCATTCACAGGGGTGAATGGCCTTTTTCATTAATAGGAGGGATATGAATTGGAAGAGGGAGTCATTAAAATAATAAATAACTGGAACCCCATAGGAATCTATCCTCTTTTAAAAGAGGAATATGACATCGAAATCGAGAAAATTTATGGAAGTGCTTTATGAAAACAGATCGGCGCAAGAATTGGCTGAGAAGATTTTTGAGATTTTCGCAGCATTCTTCGGAAAAGAGTTCGATAAAACGCTGGAAGAATGTGAGCGTGTGGCAAATGAGATTATAGGACTGCGAACATCATTCATACATATCGAAGCTAGATTGCATCGCGAAAGTACACAACTATTCAAACGAACAGAAAGAGACTACTAATGACACCGACTAATAAAGTACCCCGACACGGTTTCGTTCATCAAAAGCATCTGTCTTGCATCATTCCGCCGAACGAGCAAGAATCTTTGACGCTTGTACAGGTTTTTTTGGGGGCGTCCGAGCAATCTGGTTAGTCACTTGAACGCTTTTGTTTCTATGTAGATGAGTCAGTCTATAACAGCCGATTACGATCAGGAGAGGGATCTACAATGATCTGGACATTCCCGGTAAGCGCTAAAGCTCGATCCTTTTGCGAAGACATCGCGGAGGAAATGCAGAACCATTTCGGAATCTCGGAAAAAGAAGCGGTGGATCGGATTAATAGTTTTTGGAGCCGCAACGATCTGACTGACGATCTGGATATCGTGTACCATGAAAGCACGGAGTTTTGGGCATATGAGATGTATTCCGATAATCAAAGCTGGTGGACGATCAGCAAAGAAGAAATCATTCCGAGGAAGTATAAGGCAACTTAGCGCGGATTTGACGGCTGCTGCCAAACAGGAGGTTAAACGTTGTTCGACGCCAAGCAAGTGCAAGAATGGTTACTGAAGCATGATGCCGAGAAGCGCTGCTATGAAGGGTTTTGGGAGAATCTCGAAACGTACAGAATGGAGTACCCGGAAGAATACGAAGAATATTTTCCGGATTTCGATAAGTCAAAGGTTCATGTTGAAGTCGAGTCTATTCGGATTAGCTACATGAATTATCCCGAATTGAGTTACAATCATGTGCGCGTGTATATGCCGATCCAGTATGAAGGCGAGAAGATCGGCTACTATGAACTATGGTTGGATTTTGACGGCGAGGTAGCGGACGATTATTTTGTTATAGATTAGGCAAGGGGCCGCAAACTGAACTTTTCGCATTCTTCCAGCCTGTTTCCTCGTACCCCTCTCATCCCGCTCCCAAAAGTGGTACAATCGACTGTGAAACCGAAGCGCCTTCTGACCCGTAAGGGAAAGAGACCGGCGCGGGTCGGTTCGTTCGACAAAACGTATAACGCAGAATGAGAGGTTACGATCAGGTGTGGAAGTTAAATTAATTACCAAGGAACAGGTCTGGGAGCTTAGGCATCAAGTGATGTGGCCGACGGAGGAATTCGATTACATCAAACTTCCGGACGACGACGAAGGGCTGCATTACGGGCTGTTCGACGGAGGAGAATTGGTATCCGGGGTATCTCTGTTCGTTCAGGGCAAGGAAGCGCAGTTCCGCAAGTTCGCGACGCTGACCGAGCGGCAGAACTGCGGATACGGCAGCAAGCTGCTGACCTATGTGCTGAAGGAAGCGAAGCGCCGCGGCGTCAAGCAGATCTATTGCAACGCCAGAGTGAACAAAGTGCCGTTCTATGAACGGTTCGGGCTGTCGAAGACGGATGTCGTGTTCAACAAAGGCGGCAAGGACTACGTGGTCATGGAACGAAGCTGCTAACTATTAAATGAAGATCGACATGCGGCATTTGCGAATGCGGCAGGCCGCCTTTTCGGTGATCGACGCCGAAGGGCGGTCTTTTTTTGTTCGGTTGTAACGGAAGGAGCTTCCGTTTCGTAGTCATTTTAGTTGCTCGTTGATTTGCTAAAATCGGGGCTGTTCCGGTAAACTAGAAGTTAGGGCTTTTATCCGTGATTCATGCAGAGACGCGTCTGTTTCTCGACGATTGATCCGGCGGGCATTCGCGCGCCAAGAAGGGGGAAATGCAATGAAGCCGAACAAAGCAACTAAAGCAAGCAAAGCAAACAAGTCGACCAAAGGGCCGCTTCCGCCCAAAGGCAAGTTGAATCTGGAAGACAAGGCGGCTAAACCGGGCAAGTCGAACAAAATACTGAAGATCTTCTCCAGAGTGCTGTTGATCGTGATCGGGGCCGTGATTACGGCGTACGGACTGGAAGCCGTCCTGATTCCCAATAGCGTTTCGGACGGCGGAGTGACAGGCCTGAGCATCGTGGGTTCCAAATTGTTCGGCATGCCGCTCGGCCTTCTGATTGCGGTCCTCAATATTCCGTTCGTCTGGCTCGGGTACAAACAGATCGGCAAAAGCTTCGCGCTCTACTCGGTGATCGGGATCGCTTCGCTGGCGGTCAGCGCCACGCTGATGCACCACGTCCATACGATCATCGATGGCGATACGCTGCTCGTGACGGTCGTCGGCGGGATCATCATCGGTACCGGCATGGGTATCGCGCTCCGCAACGGCGGCGCGCTCGACGGCATCGACATGTTGGCCGTGCTGCTGTCGCGTAAGCTGCCGTTCGGGACCAGCGACTTGATCTTGTTCTTGAATACCTTCGTCTTCATCGTCGTTTCGACCGTGTTCGGTCTGCAAGGGGCGATCTTGTCGGCGCTGGCGTACTTTATCGCTTCCAAAGTCATTCATATCGTCGAAGAAGGTCTCAGCGGCTCCAAGACGTTCAAGATCATCACCAACCAACCGGAAGTCATGGTCGAGACGATCCGCGACCGGTTGGGCCGGGGCGCTACGTATTCCGACGCTTACGGCGGTTACAGCAACGAGCAGTTCAAAGAAATCACCTGCGTCATCAACCGGATGGAAGAAAGCAAGATCAAAGAAATCATCCATCAGATCGATCCGGGCGCTTTCGTCGTCGTATACGACGTGGCGGAAGTGCGCGGCGGCAACTTCAAGAAAAAAGACATTCACTGATCGGACCGAACACGGTTCTTATCACGCAAAACGACCCGCGACGAGAAGTTCTCGTTACGGGTCGTTTTTTTTCGTTCGCTTCGATCAGGAAAGACCGGCGCGAATCAATATTGATCGAAGTACGTTTGGATCTCGCTCGGGCTGCTGGTCTTGGTCAGCGCCAGCATCAGGAGGATGCGGGCTTTTTGCGGATTCAAGGAATCGGACGAGACCATGCCCGCTTTGTCGTCGCTGGACGAGTGAGTGACTACGCCGCTGCCGGTACGCGTGGAGCGTACGACTACGACGCCTTTGCCGGCGGCTTCGGCTGCGCCTTTGGACGAAGCGGAAGACATCGAACCGTTGCCGCTGCCTGCGACCACGATGCCTTTGGCTCCCGCCGCGACCGCCGCGTTATAGAAGTAGCTGCCGTTGTTCTGGTATTCGTACAAGATGTCGACCTGCGGCAGCGAAGTCAGATTCGTGACGTCGAACACGCTCTCCGTCGTGTGCTTGCGCGTGCTCTCGTTGTAGAAGAAGACATTGCCGCCGGACACTACGCCCAGATAACCTTGTTCCACCGATTTGAACGTATCCGTTCCGGTCGTGTTGGTCTTCGTGATGTAACGGGCAGATCCGATGCGGTCGTTCAGCTCGATCATGACGCCTTTGCCGCGGGCTTTCGGGCTGCCGGCGATCTTGACCGCGTTGTACAAGTTGAACGAACCGTCCGCGCTGATCGCCGTCGCCGGACGCATCGCGCCTACCACGACGACCGGTTTATCGCTTTTGACGACGAGGTTGAGGAAATAAGCCGTTTCTTCCAGCGTATCCGTGCCGTGCGTGATGACGATGCCGTCCACGTCGTCGGAAGCGAGCAGTTCGTTGATGCGTTTGGCGAGCTTCAGCAGGACCGCGTTGTCGATGTCGGGGCTGCCGACGTTGGCGATCTGTTCGCCGCTGACATTGGCCAGCTGCTTCATCTCCGGTACGGCGTTAATCAGGGTGTCGATCGTGAGCGCGCCTGCTTTGTAACCCGTCACGTCGGTGTTGGAAGCCGAAGATCCGGCGATGGTGCCGCCCGTCGCCAGAATCTTGACGTTAGGCAGAGCCGCGGTGACCGGAGTCGTAGCGGCGGCTGCCGCAGTAGTCTTCGCCGGAGCGGGAGTCGACGATACGACCGTTCCTTGCACGACCGGATCGGCGGCGTACGCGCTGCTTACGGCCATCGGCATCATCAGAGCGGCAGACATCAGAACGATTCCCATTTTTTTCTTCGCATTCGTTTGTACCTTCAAGTCAGCCATCCCCTTTGTGTGGTTCATTTTTGTGTTACTTTATGTAACATTAATATTACTCTTGCGGCTTATTATAGGGATCGCTAGATAGCTTGTCAACGGATTTAGCGAACGAAATCTTTTATCATGTAAGGTAAAGTGACTTTATTGTTGAAAAAGCGAACGATAGACCTCGGGATTCGCGGTTCGATCGGCTGTCGGAGAAAACGCAAAAAGCCCCGAATCCGCCGGAGCGCGAATCCGAAGCTTGTTCGAAAGAGGCCGATCCCGTCTTCAAGCAAGCGCGACATCGATATAAGAGCCGGAAGAGAATTCGAACAGCCCTTGATCGGTCAGCTTCAATTCCGGAATGACCGTAAGCGTCAAGAACGACAGCATCAGGAACAGATTGAAGTCTTCGGAAGCTCCTAATCGAAGAAGGCTGCGGTTCAAGATCTTAAGCTCCTCGTAGACTTCGGCGTAACTGCGGTTCGACATCAGGCCGGCTACCGGGAGCGGCAGGGAAGCGATCAACTCGCCGTCTTCGATGACCACCAGACCGCCGTTCAGAGCGACGACATGGTCGATCGCCGCCAGAATATCCCGGTCGGAGACCCCGACCGCGACGATATTATGCGAGTCGTGAGCGACGGTGGTAGCGATCGCGCCGCGTTTCAAGCCGAAACCTTGCACGATGGCCGCTCCGACGTTTCCGGTCGCCCGATGCCGTTCGACGACCGCCATCTTGAGCAGATCGCGCTCCGTCGAAGCGGCGAAGAAGCCGTCTTCGGCGTCGACGGTCTGCACGCTGCGCCCGGTGATCAGGCTGCCCGGCACGACTTCGATAATATGGCATTCGCGGGAATCGCCGCGCAGCGGAATCGCCAGATCCGCCGCCGTCACGGGCTTGGCGTTCAGGTCGGGAAGCCGGATCGAGTGCGAAGAACGCGGGCCCGGCAGGGCGGAACCGGTATGCGGCGCGCTGTTCGATTCCGACTCCGGCCGCTGTTCGAACACGCACCGGCCTTTTTTGTACACCCGATGAATCGAGACGTCGTTCAAATCGTCGAGCAGCAGGAAATCCGCCTGATAACCCGGAGCGACCGCGCCGAGACGGCGCAGCCCGAAACATTCCGCCGCGTTCAGCGTCGCCATCTGCACCGCGATGATCGGGTCCAGGCCTTCGGCGATCGCCAGCCGAACGGCATGGTCGATGCTGCCGAGTTCGATCAGGTCGTCGAGCAGCACGTCGTCGGTCACGAACAGACAGCGGCGGGAGTTGCGTTCGGTGATGACGGGCAGCAGCGCCTTCAAGTCTTTGGCGACCGTGCCTTCCCGAACCATCAGGTACATGCCCAGTTCCAACCGGTCGAGCGCTTCTTGCGCGTTGACGGCTTCGTGATCGGTGCGAATATCCGCGGCCCTATAGATGTTCAAGTCTTCGCGCCCGATCCCCGCCGCATGGCCGTCGATATGACCGCCTGCGGAGCGGACCGCGTCCAGCTTGGCCAACATGCCGGGGCTGGCATTGGCTACGGAAGGAAAATCCATGACTTCGGCCAGACCGAGCACGCGCGGATCGGACAAGAACGGAGACAGTTTGTCGGCGGTCAGATTCGCGCCGTTATTCTCCGTCGGCGTAGCGGGCACGCAGGACGGCAGCATCACGAACAGATCCAGCGGGACTTCTTCGGCATCGCCCAGCAGGTAGCGGATGCCGTCTTCGCCCGCGACGTTGGCGATCTCGTGCGGATCGGTGACGACGGTCGTGACCCCGTGGCGCAGCGAGACTTTGGCGAATTCGGACGGCAGCAGCATGGTGCTCTCGATATGCACATGCCCGTCGATAAAGCCGGGGACGACGACGCGGCCTTCGGCATCGACCGTCTCGCGGCCTTCGTACTCGCCGATCCCGACGATCATGCCGTCGGTGACGGCGATGTCGCCGCGCATCCAACCGCCGGTAAAGACGTTGAGAATCCGACCGTTCGCGATGACGAGATCCGCCGGGACGCGTTTGCCCGCCGCCGCGATTACGCGGTTCAGATTCGATAGATTCGTGGACATAAGACTCGCTCCTTTGGAAGGAAGTATCCGAATAACGCAAAAAATCCCGACTACAAATCAAATGCGAATGCCGATGGGCCGAGGCCGTTCTCGAACGCGCCGGATCGCAGCGATTCGGCGTTCATTTGTTTGTAATCGGGATTTTACGGTTCCCGGTAGAGACCTCCGTACCGTATCTACGGAGTTATACAGAAGTATGCGGTTTTGCTCGAACGCAAGATCGATTAGGAAGAATTATATCAACCCCGACCGAGCGGCTCAAGCAGAAATATATGTCTTTGAACCCTTCTATTCCTTTTCTGCGTAAATGGGTAAATGACTTAGGAACCCCAAATCCACTCGACACAAGGAGACTCTTATTGATGAAATCTTGGAAAAAGATGCTGTTATCCCTGACGGCCGCCGCCGGACTCGTGGCTTATTCCGTTCCGACGTACGCGGCGCAGCCTGCGGCAAAAGCACCTTCCGCCCAGACCCAGATCACCGTTAACGGCAAAGCGCTGGATTACGCGTACGGCGAAGTACTGGCGCGCAAAGGCACCATGCTCGTTCCCGTCAGACTGACCGCTCAGGCGCTCGGCGCCAAGCTTCAGGACGTCAAGGACGGAACGGTGCGCATCGTTCTCGGCGGCAAAACGCTGACGCTGAAAGACAAAGCGACCTTGATCGGCGGCGTGTCTTTCGTTCCGGTCCGTTCGATCGCGGAAGCGACCGGGTATGACGTCCGTTGGGACGGCGCGACCCGCACGGTCATGCTCGTGTCGGCCAAGACCGGCGAAGCGGCGCGCGGATTTATGTGGGAAGTGAAGAACGGCCCGACGACGGTCTATCTGGTCGGCTCGATGCATATCGCGGACAATACGTTCTACCCGCTGCGGGCAGAATTCGAGAAAGCGTTCGCCGAAGCCGATTATCTGGGCGTCGAGATCAACATCAGTCAGGAAGCGACGAAAGCGCAGCAGGAGAAAGTGTTGAAACTCGGCAGCTATCAAGACGGCACGACGCTGAAGGATCATATCTCCGCGGACACGTACAAACAGCTCGGCAAACTGCTGGAAGCCAACGGCATCAAAGCGAACGCGTTCGATTCGTTGAAACCGTGGGTGGTCGAAACGACGCTCGGCAGCCTCAAATCCAGCGACGCCGGGTACGAAGCGAGCGAAGGCGTCGATCTGCATTTCATTCAGCAGGCGATCGATCGCAAGCTGCCTATTCTGGAACTGGAATCGTACGACTCGCAATTGAGCATGTTCAACGGCTTGTCGGACGATCTTCAAGAGCGCAATCTCAAAGCGGCGATCGAGAACTTCGACACCATCGCGGACAGCACGGACGATCTGGCGAAGATGTGGAAAAGCGGCGACGAGAAATCGCTGCTTGCCATGACTCAGAGCCTTGCGGAAGATCCGGAGTACTATAAAGCGCTGATCGTGGATCGGAACGTCGGCATGGCGAACAAGATCGAAGGTTACCTGAAAAGCGGCAAAGCCGAAGAATACTTCATCGTCGTGGGCGCGGCGCATTATCTGGGCCAAGACGGCGTGCTGAAGCTGCTCGAAAACAAAGGATACAAAGTCGTGCGCAAATAACGAGAGTTCGGACAGGACCGAAAAAAGACGCGTTTTCCGATACGCCCGCATCCGTCGGGGAGTCGGAACGCGTCTTTTTTTGTTTGCGATTACTATTCTTGCAGGGTTCGCGCCTTTTGCGGCGTCTGGCCTCAAGCAAGAAGGAAAAGGCCGCGGCTTGCGCCGACGGGATTTTTTTGCGGTAATGGAAAAGGCGGCTGCGAGTTCGGGCCGGACCGAGAGAAAGGAGATTCGGGAATGCGGGAAAAGAAACCATCGGCTGGTCGAGGACGGAAAAGGAGCGTAAAGCGTCTGCTGACGACCGCTGCGCTGCTGATTCTGCTGCTCGTCGCTTGGAAATCGTTGGCCTTCTACGGATTCGCGCCGGACGTGCCGCGAAGCGACAAACGCGTCGTATCGCTGCATCCCGACGTGCGGGCGGCCGCCGATCGGCTCGTGCGGCAGGCGGCGGACCGAGGGATCGATATCGCGATCACGTCGGGTTTTCGCAGCGGCGAAGAGCAGGATCGGCTGTACCGGCAGGGCCGTCAGGATGCGGGGAATATCGTGACCAACGCGCGAGGCGGGCAGTCGTATCATAATTACGGTCTGGCGATCGATTTCGCGCTGCGCGACGGCTCCGATATCGTCTGGGACATGGAGCGGGACGGCAACGGAAACGGGCGCTCCGATTGGATGGAAGTCGTCGAATTGGCCAAAGCTTTAGGTTTCGACTGGGGCGGAGATTGGGAGAACTTCCCGGACTATCCGCATTTGCAGATGGATTTCGGGCATACGCTGCGCCAGCTTCGGCACGGCAAATTTCCGAAGGGTTCCGTAACCGAGTAGCTTTGTCCGATGCGCTTTGACGCCGGGAGACAAGCGATAAACGAAGCGAAAAGAGGCTCGGCCTTGAGCCGAAGAGCGCTTAAGCGTACAATAGAAGATACTGTTTTCGGAGATCGGGTGCGGAATGAGCCCTTTTGACGATAGGCGACGAGAACAGTTCGACTCGCAATTCAGTATGAAAGGTGCAGCAGCAATGCCCAAAAAAACAATCGATTCACCCCATATAAACGTTCGGCCTCGACCGACGATTTCTTCGAATTCCGTACGTCCGGCCGGCAGCGCCGAAGCGCGCGGAGCCAAAAGGCATATTCGCGGATTGGACGGTCTTCGCGCCGTCGCCGTGCTTGCCGTGATCGCGTATCATTTCAATCTGGACTTTCTCCCCGGGGGATTGTTCGGGGTAGGACTCTTTTTCGTATTGTCGGGTTATCTGATTACGGATATTTTGTTGTCGCAGCGGCAGGAACAGGGTTCCGTCCGCTTCGTCGATTTCTATATACGCCGAGCGCGGCGGCTGCTTCCGGGCATGTTCGCGGTCATGGCGACCGTCATGGTCTGGCTGCTCTTCGCCGATCCGGCCCGGCTGGCAAGCCTTCGCGGCGATATCGTCGCGGGTACGTTATACATAAGCAACTGGTGGTACATTTTCCGGCATGTCTCTTATTTCGAAAGTTTCGGTCCGCCGTCTCCGTTCGGGCATTTCTGGTCGCTCGCGGTGGAAGAACAATTCTATATCGTCTGGCCGCTGCTGTTGGTCGGCTTGATCGCGCTGCTGAAGCGCAGAAGGCTGTTGACCGTCTATATTCTGACATTGGCGGTCGTCTCGGCGGCCGCGATGGCGATTCTGTATAACCCGGATCTCGACCCGAGCCGCGTCTATTACGGAACCGATACGCGCGCTTTCGCGCTGCTGGCGGGAGCGGCATTGGCCGTGGTCTGGCCGAGCCGGAGCTTGTCCGCCGCGATCGGACCGGCGGCCCGCTTCGCGCTCGAAGCGGTCGGCCTTGCGGCGCTGGCGTACTTGGCTTATGCGATGCTGACGGGGAGCGAATACGATTCTTCGCTCTACGGCGGCGGAATGGCGCTGCAAGCGATCGCGGCCGCGCTGTTGATCGGCGCGCTGGCGCATCCCGCTTCGCTGCTGTCCCGCGTCTTCGGGATCGCGCCGCTGCGCTGGATCGGCCGCCATTCGTACGGGCTGTATCTCTGGCATTATCCGGTGATCGCGCTGACGACGCCGAGCGTGGACACGGACGGCGTCGATTGGCTGCGCATCGCGCTTCAGTTGACCGCGACTTTCGTATTGGCGGCGCTGTCGCTGAAATATATCGAAGACCCGATCCGGCTGCGCGGATTCCGGGCGTTCTTCGCTTCCGCATGGAGCACGCGTCGGCGTCCGCGCAGGGTTCTGCTTCTTCGTACCGCGCTGCTGACAAGCGCCGTGCTGGTGACGGCCGCGGCGCTGCGCTTGACCGGCGCGCCGCCTGCGACGACCGTTTCGGCGGTGCCGAACAAAGCGGCGGCTTCTTACGCCGCCTCCGCCGCGCCGAAGCCTACGACGCTTGCGGCGAACACGGCCAACCGGCCGACCGCGCCGAATAAGCTGACGTATTCGTCCGGCGGAGAAGACGGGCAGGAGCAGACCGGCGATTCGGGTTCGCCGAAGAATGCGGAGCCTTCGACGGAAGCCTCGCAGGGTTCGGCGGATTCGCGGCAGGCTTCGCAAGAAGAAACGGATTCGAACCCGGAGGCCGTCCCTCCGGCGTCCGGCCGAGTGAAGTACACGGTCGTAGGCGATTCGGTCATTCTCGACGCGAAGCCGTATCTGGAACAGAATATCGCCGACGTCTACGTCAGCGGCAAGATCGGACGCCAAATGCGGGAAGCTTCCGATCTGCTCGCGCAGTTCCGCGCGCAGGGGCAGTTGGGCGGACGCGTCGTGATCGAATTGGGCACGAACGGTTCGTTCAACTCGAAGAACCTGACGGCCGTGCTCGATTCGCTCCGCGACAAAGAAAAAGTCTATCTCGTCACCGTCCGCGTGCCGCGCTCGTGGGAGCGCACGGTAAACCGAGCCTTGAACAAAGCGGCGAGCGAATATCCCAACGTCTCGTTGATCGATTGGCACGGCGCAAGCGCGGGCCGCGACGATTATTTCGCCGCGGACGGGGTGCATCTGACGCCCGAAGGTTCGGAAGCGTTCGCCGATCTGATCAAGCGGACGATCGTGAAGAAAGAATTGAGCATGAGATGAACAGGCGGCTAAGCGGCGATCATCGTCGATCGTCGGCCGCGAACCGAAGAGCGCGAAGAAGCGGGAAGAGCGGGAATCGCCGCCGATCCTTGCGGCTTCGCGCTTTTCGGCGCGGATACAACCGTCGCTTGAGTCGCGTATCGGGAAGCGGCTCAAGCACCGTTTGATATACAAAAAGCCTGACGAGGGCTACACTACAGTCATTTCAACCGAAGGGGTGACAGACATGTTCGACATGACGAAGATCGGCCTCAATATCGCAAGACTGCGCAAAGAAAGCGGAATGACCCAGATGGAATTGGCGGACCGATTGGGGATCAGTTATCAGGCGGTCAGCAGTTGGGAACGCGGGACGACGATGCCGGATATATCGAAACTTCCGCTGCTCGCGGACAGCTTCGGCGTCAGCATCGACGAGATCTTAAACGGAGGACGCGGCTCCGAACTGGTCCGCAAGATCGTGGCCGGACCGGTCGAAGAAACGTTAAAAGAAGGCGAAGTATCGGTCGAAGAGTTCCAAGAGCTGGCGCCGCTGCTTCCCGCCAAGCAGGCCGATGCGGTATTCGGCCGGACGGAGCAGCCGGTCAGCTTGAGCGAATTGGTGGCGCTGGCGCCTTTCGTCAGCGAAAAGGTACTCGGAGAATGCGCGCTGAAGGCATTCGGACAAGTCGATCTGTCCGAACTGGTCTCGCTGGCGCCTTTCTTGGAAGAGGCGGCGGTCGACGAACTGGCGCTTCGCGGTTATAGCGATTCGGGCGTCTCCGGCATGACGGCGCTCGCGCCGTTCATGAGCCGCAAAGGCTTGGATACGATCGTGGCTCGCTTGAGCGGAGGTTCGGCTTCGCCCGCGGAACTGATGTCTCTGGCTCCGTTCATGAGCCGAGAGAACTTGAACTCGCTGGCGCTTCGCACGGAGGGCGAGCCGTTGTCCACCGGCGAACTGATGTCTCTGGCTCCGTTCCTCGACTCGGACGTCGTCGGCCGATTGGCAAGCCGGGCGCTGGAGAACTCCGACCTCAAAGGTCTGGCCGCGCTTGCGCCGTTCATGGACGGCGGCCGGCTGGATTCGCTCGCCCGGAGCATGGTCGCCGGGCGCAAGACCCCACCGGCCGCGCCCGAGCCGGCGGCCGAACCGCAGGAGCACCCCGCCTCCGAAGCGGCGGCCGAAGTCCCGTCCGCCGCAGAAGAACGCGACGGCTTCGCGGCTCCGGCGGCTCCGCCGGCACGTCCGGCCACGCCTTTCGCGCCGGTCGCTCCGAGCCCGTCCGCGCCGGTCGCGCCGCCCTATGCGGACGAAGACCGCGCTCCGGACGCGGAGCGCTTCGGCGAACCCGCCGCGCCGCGCGGCGACGGCCATTCGTCGTTCGCCGATCCGCGCCGCTGACCGCTCGCGGCCGCGCGCCTCTGCACCGCGCCTGACCCGCGCGCAACCGCGCTGACCGTTTAAGATGTTAGGTTTCGCACTTCGAGATTTCGTACCTAACCCGTGTACGAAGTCTCCGACGGAAAATCCGCTTGAACCGTGCGTGTTTCTGAAAGGCTCAACCCTTAGATTCTATGCGGTCGACTCACTAGGCTGCTTTTTCGACCGCATGACTCGCGGATGGTATTCGACGTTGTGTCCTACATTGCCTTTTCGTCAACGTAGAACATGCTTTTTCGCTTACCAGCTATCCTGCATTGCTTAAAAAGCAACGTAGAAACGCTGCATCGCCAAATTAGGCTCGTTTTCCGCGTCTACGTTGCTTTTTCGTCAATGAAGCTATCGCAGGGTAGTCGATCATGTGTTCTACGTTGCCTTTTTGTCAATGTAGCTATCGGAAGGCCGGCGGTTGCGTGTTCTACGCTGCCGAATTGCCGACGCGACCTTCTAGTAGCTTGACCGCTTAAAATGTTAGTTTACGTTCATTGAGATTTCGTACCTAACCCGTGTACGAAGTCTCCTACGGAAAGCCCGCTTGAACCGTGCGTGTTTCCAATGAACGTAAACCTTAAATTCAATGCGGTCAAGGTACTAGATCTATTCTCCCGCGCCTCTTAATTCAGGCTCCCGCGCAGAATCTCGAGCCCCGTTCGCAGTTCCTCCAGCGAACCGGTCGAAGACAGCGCGATCCGCAGATGATCGTCCCGCGAACCGCTTCCGACCAGAAAGCGGTCGGAATGGAATACCCGCACGCCCCGCGCGAGCAGATCGCTTTCGAACCGGGAAGCGTGCACCGGCTCCGGCAGGCGCAGCCAGCGGAAGAAGCTGAGCGGATGTCCCGGATCGTCCGGCTGCGGGAAATATTCGGCAAACAAATCGTTGGCGGATTTCGCCAGCGATTTTTTGTATGCGACGATGTCTTTCGCCGCGCCCGAGTCGATCGTCTCGATCACGATCTCGGCGTCGAGCGACGACGTTTTGACGTTCACGTGATAGATCGCCCGCAGCATCCGTTCGCGCATCGTTTCGGGGAACACGACAAAAGCGACGCGAAGTCCCGAACAGATCGATTTGGTCGTGCTGCAAATGTAGACCGTCTGCTCCGGCAGCAGCTCGCGCATCGGGATGCCGTCTTCGGACGTCGTGCCCAGCAGCAGCGCGGCATGAATATCGTCTTCGATCACGATCAGGCGATGGGCCTCGATGACCGCCGCCAGTTCCCGCCTGCGCTCGTTCGGAACGAAGATCGCGGTCGGATTGCAGCAGGACGGCATCAAGAACACGCCGTGCAGTTCCGAAGCGCGGCAGCAGGCATCCAGTTCGCCGGGCAGCATCCCCGAACGATCGCCCGGAACGGGAATCAACTTGATCCGCAGCGACTTCGCCAGCTCGATAAAGTTGGAATACGTGTATTCGTCCACGGCGATGCGGCTCCCGGGTTCGAACAAAGCGAGCAGCGCGATCGTCAGCGCGTTCTGCGCGCCGGACACCACCGCTACCTGATCGGGATCGGACGCCGTGATGCCGAGCGAGCGCATCCAGCGCAGCGCGATCTTCCGCTGCCGGGGAATCCCGGCCGGGTCGTCGTAGTTCAGCAGACGTTCCAGCCCCGAGCGTTCGATCACGCGGCGGGTCGCTTCCGCCACCATGAAGTTGCTCTGCTCGAACGAAGCGACCAACCCGAAATCGATGCATTCCAGCGGGACCCGGTCCCGCGAGATGGTGACCGAACGCGCCGCCGTGGCGGAGACGAACGTGCCGCTGCCCGTGACGGCATGCAGCAGTCCTTTGAGTTCGCAGGTCTTGTATGCCCGAGTGACGGTAGTGAAATTGATATCGAGAAAATCGGCCAATTCCCGCTGCGGCGGCAGCTTGGTTCCCGGCGGCAGGAAGCCGCGGGCGATATCGCGTTCCAGCATGCGGGCGAGCGAGAGGTAGATCGGACGTTCCAGTTCCCGGCGGTCGGGCCGCCACGACATCGGATAATCGACGAACGAATTGATCGGCATAAGTCACCTCGCAAAATTGTAATCCATACAATTATAACATTGATTGTATGGATTTACGCCGCTACAATAAACGAAAAAGTTTACATGCGGAGAGAGGGTTAGAAACCATGAACCACAAGCTTAATCGAGCGGCTGCTTTTCGTGCCGCTTTTCCCGTAACCGTTCCGATTCTGGCCGGATTTCTGTTTCTGGGCATCGCTTACGGGGTGTTCATGAACCTGTCGGGATTCGGCGCGGGTTGGGCGTTTCTGATGAGCCTGCTGATCTTCGCCGGTTCGATGGAATTCGTGACGGTCGGCCTGCTTCTCGGCAGTTTCAATCCGCTGGGCGCGCTGCTGCTCACCTTGATGGTCAACGCCCGGCATCTGTTTTACGGCATTTCCATGCTGGAGAAATACAAAGGCACCGGCTGGAAAAAGCCTTATCTGATCTTCGGAATGTGCGACGAATCGTTCTCCATCAACTACTCGGCGAAGATTCCGGAAGGCGTCGACCGAAGCTGGTTCATGTTTTTCGTGACGCTGCTGAATCATGTGTATTGGGTAGCCGGCGCAACGATCGGAGGACTGCTCGGTTCGTTCGTGAACTTCGATATGAAAGGTCTGGAATTCGTGATGACCGCCTTGTTCGTCGTGATCTTCGTGGAACAGTGGATGAAAGAGAAGGTGCATGACAGCGCGATTCTGGGCGTCGGCGTCTCGGTCGTCAGCTTGATCGCGTTCGGCGCGGACCGCTTTATCGTTCCCGCGATGATCGCGATTCTGGCCGTGCTGACGCTGACGCGCAAAGCGATGGAACGCAAAACGGCCGCGGCCAAAGAAGGGGGATGCGCGTAAGATGACGGTAATCCAACAAGTCATGATCGTCGCGATCGTCGTGCTGGGTACGATGGCGACGCGGTTCCTGCCGTTTCTGGTCTTTCCGCCGGGCAAACCGACGCCGGACTACGTGCGTTATCTGGGACGCGTGCTGCCCGCCGCCGCGATCGGCCTGCTCGTCGTATACAGCCTTAAAGACGTGAACGTGTTGGCCGGAAGCCGCGGACTGCCCGAACTCGTGTCGGTAGCGGTGGTCGTCTGGCTGCATTTGTGGAAAAAGAACATGTTTCTGTCGATCGCGGCGGGAACGGTTCTGTACATGATTCTGATTCGGTTGTAGCCGCAAAGCGCTTCTATAGAAAGAAAGCAAAGCCCGAAGACCTCTCCGTGCGGGAGCGGATCTTCGGGCTTTTCGCTTTTTTCTGCATCACTCGACAATCAGCGGCTCAGCAGCATATCCACATGCGGAATCCCGTCTTCCGGGTACACGTCCGAGATCGGACGGAAACCGAACGTGCCGTAGAACTTTTCCAGATAATGCTGCGCTTGAATCTTGACCGCGTGCTCGCCGAATTCTTCGGCCAGAAAAGCGGTCGCGCGCCGCATCAGCTCCTGCGCCAGTCCTTGCCCGCGATAGCCGCTGCCGACCAATACGCGTCCGATCGACGCTTGTTCGTACGCGACGCCGGGCGGCAGCAGTCGGCAGTAAGCCGCGATCTCCCCGTCTTTTTCCGCAAACAGATGCATGCACCGAGGGTCTTTGCCGTCCACTTCCGGATAGAGGCATGCCTGCTCCAACACGAACACGTCCACCCGTGCCCGAAGAATCCGGTAGACCTCGTCCCCGGTCAGCTGTTCAAACGATTTGAGATGCCACTGCATAAGTTAAAGTCTCCTCGATCTGAAGTTTAGGCCGTGTTTGAAAACTCAGGCGACGTGCATCTTTCACCGCCTTTTCGCCCTCCACTGCGTCACTTTCTCTTGACGTGCCCCGGCACGCCTGCGAAAAAGTTCCTTGTTGAGAACGAAAATTCGTCGAAATCTGCCTCCTTCGGAGTTTTCAAACACGCCCTAGTTTTAATTTGAATTATAAAAGTCGAAGGCGGGTTATGTAAATCCAAGTCGCGGTGTTATATTGAAAAACAAAAAGAGAGTCGGAAAGGAAGGAAACATGATCCTGCATCTGCATGCCCTCAAATACGGCAATATCGCGCATTACGATTGGGAGATGACGCTGCTCGGCGAACGGGAAGGCTGCTTGATCGCCGAAGGGGCGGCCGGGAGGAAGCTCAAACATCATACCAAAGGGCAGACGTTCCGCATTCCTCATGCTTCGCTTGAAGTCTACGCGCTGCACGAAGGATATACCGTCAGTTTCGATATCGCCGAAGGGCGAATGATCTCGATCTACTGCAACGTCTCGCGGCCCTGCGTGCGGGAAGGCGACCATGTAAGCTTCGTCGATCTCGATCTGGACCTGCTCTGGAACGAAACGCAAGGTTGGCATGTGGTGGACGAAGACGAGTTCGAGAGCAATCGGATTCGGCTGCGATACCCGGAAGAACTGTCGCAGTACGCCAGAGATTCGCTGAAGTCTCTGCAAGAACGAGTCGAGAAGAAACGCTTTCCGTTCGACGGAAGCCTGAACGACTACATTCGTCATATCGCGAGCAAGACGGCGGAGCTATAATCGCAGCTTCGCTTTTTCCTGTGAGATTTTTTATAGAAGTGTTTACATATAGAAAGAAAAGGATTATAATCAACTCAAAAAGTTGCACTCGGGAAACATTCGTGTGTACGGGTAACAAATGTAGCTTGAGGAAAGTAGATAGAGCAGACAGAGAAAGAGATGGAGAGGTGAAAGAAAGATGGAGAGAGAGATCGAACGCGCGAAAGCGCGGCATAGAGAAAAAGCGCCGAACGAACTTGTCGGTCATCAAGCGGAAGGCAGAAGCCGCACCGAGCAGGCTGCGCAGGCCGTTCTGAACGGAGAAACCAAAGGACTGAAACGCCTGCTGCCTTTCCTCGGCCCGGCCTTTATCGCGGCGGTTGCTTATATCGACCCGGGCAACTTCGCGACCAACATTACGGCAGGTTCGAAGTACGGGTACATGCTGCTGTGGGTCATCTTCGCTTCGAACTTGATGGCGGTATTGATCCAATCGCTGTCGGCGAAGCTCGGGATCGCGACCGGCCGCAATCTGCCGGAAGTCGCGCGCGACCGCTTCCCCAAAGGCGTCTCCGTCTTTCTCTGGATTCAGAGCGAACTGGTGATCATCGCGACGGACCTGGCCGAGTTTATCGGGGCGGCGCTCGGCTTGTACCTGATCTTCGGGATTCCGATGCTGCCGGCCGCGCTGATTACGGCCGTCGCGTCGTTCGCGATCTTGGAGCTTCAGCGCCGCGGATTCCGCGCGCTGGAGACGGGAATCGCGGGCATGGTCGTCGCCGTCGTGCTGGCGTTCGCGTTTCAGGTGTTCATGGCGAAGCCCGATATGGGCGCGGTCGCCATGGGAATCTTCACGCCGAACTTCGCGGGTACCGAGAGCATCATGCTGGCCGCCGGGATTCTGGGCGCGACCGTGATGCCGCACGCGATCTATCTGCATTCCTCGCTGACGCAGAACCGGATCGTCGGCCGGAACGAAGAAGAGAAGAAGAAGATTTTCAAGCTGGAATTCATGGATATCCTGTTCGCGATGTTCGTGGCCGGCGCGGTCAATATGGCGATGCTGATCATCGCGGCGGCGCTGTTCTTCAAGAACGGCCTTCAAGTCAGCGAACTGGATCAAGCCTTCAACCATTTCCGCGAGTTGGCCGGACCCGCGACCGCGATCTCGTTCGGCCTCGGGCTGCTGATCGCCGGTTTGTCCAGTTCGTCGGTCGGCACGATGTCCGGCGACGTGGTCATGCAGGGCTTCATCAACAAGCGGATCAACCTCTATCTGCGCCGGGCGATCACGATGACGCCGCCGCTGGCGCTGATCATCTCCGGCATCAACGCGACGGAAGCGCTGGTATACAGCCAAGTGATTCTCTCGTTCGGCATCGCGTTCGCTCTGGTGCCGCTGATGCTGTTCACGGGCGACCGCAAACTGATGGGCGGATTGGTCAATCGCCCGATCACGCAGGTGCTCGGCTGGATCATCGTGGCTTTGGTCGTGGCATTGAACGTATTTCTGGTCGTCGAGAGCTTCTGAACGGCGTTCGCCGTTGCAGGTCGGTCGGGACGATTGGCACAAAAAACGAACCTTTCGCATAAAGCGAAAGGTTTTTTTTGTTCGACTTGGCATCCGATTGTTTAATTCGATGGCGAGAAACGTAAATTGAATGTAAAGCTTTCGCGATGGTATGATAAGAAATCGATAAAATTCAAGATGAACTTCGGAGGAAAAGAAATGCCGCAATGGAAAACCAAAGCCTCGATGAGGCATACGGCTTTATGCTTCATAGGCTTCGGCGTGTTGGCCGTCACGTTCGTGCTGATCGCCATGCTGGTCGGCTCGGATAATCAGTCCGTCATCAATTTCGACCACAGATGGATCGGACGGGTGCAAGCGCAGGAAGCGCCGGGATGGACGAAGACGGCCGAGACGTTGTCTTGGATCGGTTCCACCAAAGTCGTGATCGTGATGGAAGTCGTCCTGCTGTTGTTTCTGCTGATCGTTCCGAAGCTGCGCTGGGAACCGCTGCTCGTGCTGATCGCTACCGGCGGCAGCGCGCTGCTGAATATCCTGCTCAAAAATCTGTTCCGCCGCGACCGTCCGGATATTCACCGTCTGGCCGAAGAATATTCGTACAGTTTTCCGAGCGGCCATTCGATGGGCGCGTTCGCGCTGTACGGCATATTGGCGTATTTGTTATGGCGCATGATCCGTCCGATGGGCTGGCGGATTGCGGCTCTGGCGCTCTGCGTCCTGCTGACGCTCTCGATCGGTCTCAGCCGCGTCTATCTCGGCGTGCATTACCCGAGCGACGTTCTCGGCGGTTATATCGCCAGCGGCGCTTGGCTCGCGCTGACGATCGGATCGTTCGAATACTGGCGCCATCGGCGGCAGCGCCGTCTGGGCGGGATGTCCGAAGCGGATCGTCAGGAGCGCGTAAGCGGAAAAGCGAGTCTGTAAGAGGCGCTTGCGAGATCGGCCTTTGTCCGGCCGCCGTTTTGACGGCGAGCCGGTTTTTTTATGCGAAGAAAAGCAGAAAATCGAAGTAGGAGGCGGACTGGACAGCCCGAAAGCTTTTTGTTATATTCGGTTTAGAACGTTCGTTCAAAATTTAGGGAAATCCCCGTATCCGGACCCGTCTGTCTAAAATCTTCCCAACATTAGAACGATCGTACTAAAAATTCGAATCGAGGTGCAGAATGTTCTGGATGATCCTGTTTACGGTATCAGGCGCGCTGGCTTTGTTGATGTACGGAGGAAGCGCAATTCCGTTCTTCCTTAACGTCAATAAGATCGGACTGCTCAAGAACGAATCGGAAAACGAAAACGAAGGGACCGTACCGTCCGAACGGATCACGGTCGTCGTGGCGGCGCGCAACGAACAAAAAGCGATCGTCCGCTGCGTGGAGTCGCTGCTTGCGCAAACATACCCACAGCTTGAAGTCGTAGTCGTCGACGATCGTTCTCACGACGATACGCCTCGGCTGCTCGAAGAGCTGGAACGCCGGCATGATCGGCTGCGGGTGCTGAACGTCCGCGAACTGCCGGCAGGCTGGCTCGGGAAAAGTCATGCCCTGGCTCTCGGAGCCGCGCAAACGGAAGGAGAATGGCTGCTGTTTACGGATGCCGATATTCTGTTCGATCCGCGCGCGATCTCCGAAGCTCTCGGTTATGTTCGGCGAAACCGATTGGATCATCTGACGCTGATTCCGGAATTCGGAGGTCCGAAGTTCGTTTGCAAACCGTATGCGGCTTTTATTTTCCAAAGCGCGGTCGCGTTCGGCCAACTCTGGAAAATGAAAGATCCCGCAGCCAAACAGACGCTCGGCGTAGGCGCGTTCAATTTGATCCGGCGCGAAGCTTACGTCGGGATCGGCACGCACGAAGCTTTTAAAATGCATACGACCGACGACAACGAGCTGGCACGGCAGGTACAGCAAAAAGGGCTGCGGCAGGACGTGCTGTTCGGACGGGACCGGGTGACGGTGTGGAACTGGTACGAAACGGCCGGACAGTTGATTCGAAGCATGGAAAAATCGGTGTTCCGTTTCAGTCAGGCGATCATAGCCAGCTTGATGTGCCTGCTGACCATGATCCTGCCGTTCGTCGGCGTCTGGACCGGACCGTGGTGGCAAAGGCTGCTGTGCGGACTCGCGATTGCCGCCATCGTAAGCGTGCAGGCGGTGTATTCCCGCCGCTCGGGCAGCGGCTTCTGGTACGGGCTTCTGTATCCGCTCGTCGGCGCTCTGCTGATTGCCGGTTCGATTCGCGGGGCGGCGGGCGCGGCGATCCGGGGCGGCGTGTTCTGGCGCGGAACTCGTTACGAGCGCGGCGAAGTGACTTCCTGAACCTATTTCGACCTGTATGCGAGCAAACGGAAAAAGGAACGCGAAGAACCGCCGCAGCGGCCTGCGGCGGTTCTTCTTATGCGCTGATCTGTCTCGCGAACTTACAGCTGCGCGACGAGAATCCGGGAGAATTCTTCCAAGAACTCTTGATCCGTTTGATCGAAACGGGCATGTTCCGGGCTGTCGATGTCCAAGACGCCGATCAGCTCGCCGCCTTTGACCAACGGAACCACGATTTCGCTGTTCGTGGCGGCGTCGCAGGCGATATGGCCCGGGAAAGCATGCACGTCTTCGACGAGTTGCGTTTCGCGCGTCTGCGCGGCCGTGCCGCAAACGCCTTTGCCCATCGGGATGCGGATGCAGGCCGGAAGGCCTTGGAACGGACCGAGCACCAGCTCTTTGCCGTCGTACAGGTAGAAGCCGGACCAGTTGGTATCGGGCAGGCACTGGGCGAGCAGCGCCGAAGCGTTCGCGAGATTGGCGATGCGGTCGGGCTCGCCGTCGATCAGGGCTTTCAATTGGGACAAAGCGGTCGCGTACGTTTCTTCGCGCGTGCCGCCGTAATTTTGCGTTTCGAACATGTGCGGTAAGCCTCCTATTCGCGGACGGATTTCTTGACGGATCATAGAAGTCGGCGGCTTTCTGCGAAAGAAAGCGCCGACTTCTTCCATTAAGGCGCTTTCCGCGGAAATTGTCAATGCGCAGAGAGGCGCGCCGCGCATGTTTCCTGTCCGAATATGCAGGGTAAGTACTGGGTAACTCATACGCTGTCCATGTCGCCGGATCGGAATCGAAGACTTCCGCGCGAGTGCGACAGCGGTTCACAGAATGGAGGAGAGGCGATATGCAGGCCGCAACACAGAATTTATTCATCCGGATTCACCTGCTGCACTACGCGGAAGAGCAAGACATTTCGATCCGCGAAGCGCTGCCCAGACTGGAGCAGGCCGGTTACCGGGTTGCCGACCGAGAGGTCAAGCAGGAACTTGAGAACTTGGCTGCCGAAAATCTGCTTACCGCCCACGGGGAAGAGTATACCTTGACCGGAGCAGGGATCAACGAACTTCGGAAAGTTCGCGATTCGCTCGGCAGCATGTGTTCGGAAGTGCTGTCCGCGGAACGTCCGCGCCGGGCTGCCCGCGTATAACAAGCGAAGTTTCGTTCAATCGGACCATGCGGCGATTCGCCGACGAGTCTCCCCGATTCGGCCTTTCGAGGCGGATCGGGGTTTTTATTGCGCAAACGAGGAGCGACGCGTCGGAAGCCGGCCGATTTCGACGAATCCCTGCCTTTTGCCGCAACCGTCGGCGTTTCGCCGTGGTAAGATAGGAGAAGCGCGGCCCGAATCGTTTTTCGCAAAGAAAGATCGGGCGGCCGGAGCAAGAAGAACGGAGGCTTAAGCAAAAGTGAAATCCAAGCAAGACAAACGCAATTACGTGTTGGCCGGCCTGATGCTGTCGACTTTTCTGGCGGCGGTAGAAGGAACGGTCATCAGCCCGGCGACTCCGTCGATCGTGGGCGAATTCGAAGCGGCTTCGCTGATGAGCTGGGTGTTCGCGGCTTATCTGCTGACGATGGCCGTCACGACGCCGATCTTCGGCAAACTGAGCGACCTCTTCGGCCGCAAGCCGATCTTTCTGATCGGCTGCCTTCTGTTTATCGTCGGTTCGGCGCTGTGCGGATTCGCGGGCGGCATGGAGCAGTTGATCGCGTTCCGCGCTTTGCAGGGGATCGGGGCGGGCGCGGTGATTCCGGTGACGTTCACGATCGTCGGCGACCTGTATAAGATGGAAGAACGCGGCCGCGTTCAGGGCATGATCAGTTCGGTCTGGGGCATCGCGTCGCTGGTCGGCCCGCTGCTCGGCGGTTATCTGGTCGATACCTTCTCGTGGCGCTGGATCTTCGGCATCAACGTGCCGTTCGGTCTGTTGGCCGTCCTGTTCATCATGGTCTTCCTGAAAGAAGAACGCAGCCGTAAAAAAGCGAAGATCGACTGGGCGGGAGCGGCGACGTTCACGATCGGCATGACCGCGCTGCTGCTGGCTCTGACTTCCGGCGGAGAGAACGCTTCTTGGCTTTCGCCGTCGATCCTCGCGCTGCTGGCCGGTTCGGTGGTCATGCTGATCGCGTTCGTATGGATCGAAAGCCGCGCGGCGGAACCGTTGGTACCGCTTAAGCTGTTCCGTATCCGCGATATCACGTTCTCCAGCATCGCGGCGATCTTCGTCAGCACGCTGCTGATCGGCCTGACGACGTATGTACCGCTCTGGGTGCAGGGCGTGCAGCAGGGAAGCGCGGTACTGTCGGGCATGCTGCTCGCGCCCATGTCGTTCAGTTGGATCGCCGGCTCGTTCGTGGGCGGGCGCATGATCGCCAAGAACGGCGCGCGCGGCGCGGCGGTGATCGGGCTGGTCGCGCTCGTGGCCGGCATCGCCGGGGTGACGCTGATCGACGGCGATTCGCCGGTCTACGTGCTGCCGCTGCTCATGTTGGTGCTGGGCGTGGGCTTCGGCATGTCGCTCACCGTATTCACGATCGTGGCTCAATCTTCGGTCGGCTATTCGATGCGCGGCGCTTCGACGGCGCTCAACACGTTTCTGCGCACGCTCGGCCAGACGCTCGGCGTCGCCTTTTTCGGCACGCTGCTGAACGCGTCGCTGCTGTCCGGCGGAAGCGGCGCGGGCGTCAGCGAGAGCGATATCAATGCGCTGCTGTCGGAGCATACCCGCGCGGAGATGTCGCCGGAGAAGCTCGGCAGTCTGTCGGGCGTGCTCGAGAGCGGGCTGCATTCTTTGTTCGTCATCATGTTGATTCTGACGGTGCTCGGTCTGTTGGCCGTGCTTCCGTTAAGCAAACGTCCGCCGGCTCCGCGCGAATAAGCGTCCGTCGTTCGGGCGAAGAATGAGATCCGTTTTCCGGCAAAAAAAGACGATCTCCCGTGTCTCGAAACGGGAATCGTCTTTTGCTGCGGGATATCGCGCTTGATGTTAGTCTTTCTTAATCAAACTCAACATTGAGAAAAATTTCACTTACAAGAACGTCATTCGACCCGAAAAACTCCCGCCGATCGGGCGACGCATTTATTTGCGCGCCGACGGGGACAGTCTTTCGGCTTCCATTCCCATTTTCTTCAGCAGGGAAATCAATTGGAGCTTCTCGTCTTCTTCCAGTCCGCTGAGCGCGTTCGTGAGGCGCTCGGCATAATGCGGATAAGCTTCGTCCATCAAGGCTCTGCCTTTATCGGTGAGTTCCGCATAGATCACGCGGCGGTCGGTCGGGCAAGGATGGCGAACCAGCATGCCGTGGCGTTCGAGCTTGTCGATGACGTAGGTGACATTGCCGCTCTGCAGCAGGAGCTTCGCTCCGATCTGCTGGATCGGCTGTTGTCCTTTGAAGTAGAGCACTTCCAACACGGCAAACGCCGTCGGATTGAATCCTTGAATCTTGCTGCCGCTCACGGCATGTTCGCTGACGCTTTTAAACGACTTGGCAAATACGCGGTATAGATGCAGCGACAATTCGGTATCGCGCGCTTGGCTATGAATCATTACGTCTCCGCCCTTTCAAATTTTGGTAGATGGATTATGTTTATCTTAGTTCAGCAGTAATGCATCGGAACATGTCATTTGTCACAGTTTTTCATTTTAATTATTAAAATTTCGCCTTTTCACGAAAACTTCAAATTTGAAGTGACGGCGCACACAGGAGAAAATTGGCGAAAAAAGAAACGGCAGTCTGAAAAAGACGTATTATGGCGAAGAAAAGTACGTTGGCCGGCCTAAAAAGCTTCTCAGCATCATTGGCCGACTTTGGCAATCGCGTGCGGGAAAGGAGCAAGACGGTGGAGACGGAAGAAGCGAAGGACGAACAAGGCAAACCGTCCGTATTGGACGTGCGGATCGAAGAGGCGGGATATTCGCCGGGCGATTCGCGGGTAAGGGACGTGGAATTCCGCGTACGTAGCGGCGAATTGGTCGGCCTGATCGGCCCCAACGGCGCAGGCAAGAGCACGACGATCAAAGCGATCTTGAAGCTGATTCCCCATGTGAAAGGCGAGATCGCGCTCGGCGGATCGGGAACTTACGCCTATGTGCCGGAACAGCCTCTCTATTACGACACGCTGACGCTGTGGGAACATCTGGCGCTTGCGGGAGCGGCTTACGGCATGGAGGAGCAAGCATTCGAACAAAGCGCGGGCGAACTGCTGGAACGGTTCCGAATGACCGATGCCCGCGACAAATTGCCCGGCGGCATGTCGAAAGGCATGAAGCAGAAAATGATGCTAATGCTCGGCTTCCTGCTGAAACCGGATGTCTATATCGTCGACGAGCCTTTCATCGGACTTGACCCGAGAGCGACGCGGGACTTTCTGCGGCTGCTCGAAGAAGAGCGCCGACGGGGCGCGGGCGTGCTGATGTGCACGCACGTCCTCGATACCGCGGAGAAGATCTGCGACTACTTCGTGCTGCTGTCGGAAGGCGAGACGGCGGCTCAAGGCGATCTGCAGGAGATACGCCGGGCAAGCGGGCAGCCGGAAGGCGATCTGTTCGATTGCTTCGAGGCGTTGACCGTATGAGCGGGGGGAATGCGGAGAACGAAGGTTCGCTTCCGCCGGGCCGGACGGAAAGCGCTTCGGCGCGGAGCGGCTTCGCGGGATTGGCCGCCCCGAAATCCCTGTTCCGGCGGCGGCTGCGCGATTATCTGGCTTGGGAAGGGCGCAATCTGCGGACGGTCACGGATTGGATCGTGGCGCTGTATATCCTGATCCCGTTCGGGCTGCTCGGCGCCCGCTATTATTACGGGTTCTGGCACGGAGAGACGCCGCCTCTGCTGGCGGCTCTGCCTACGGCCGCTCTGATGGCCGTGCCGGTCGTCGCGGCGATGGCCTCGCGGCCGATCCTGCTACTCGAGCAGGCGGATGCCGTGTTCCTGCGGCAGCGGCCGGGCTGGCTGCGGAGCGTGGTCTCGCGCGCGATGATTCTCTTCGCGGCGGTTCAAGGGGCGAAGGCGGCGCTGATTCTCGCGCTGCTGCTTCCCCTGCTGCGCGAAGCGCGGGGGCTCTCTTGGGGCGAGATCGCCGCGTTGTATCCGGCGGCGTGGGCGCTGCATCTGGCAGCGGGGCTCTTGGCGCATAACGCCGTCGTGTACCGGCAGGAACGCCTGAGACCGTATGCCGCTTTCGCGGGCATGCTCGCGGCTTCGGCGCTGTTCTTGTGGGCGGCCGCCTCCGGCGCGGCCGCGTGTCTGGCCGCCGCCGCGGGACTCGGCGCGGCGGCAGGGTTCCTGATGCGGAGGCGCGCGGCGCTGTCGCATCATTTCGAAGAAAGCGCCGCCGCCGATTTGGCGGCGCGAATGCGGTTCGCCGCGCTGCTGCTGGCGCAGGCGCTGGACAAGCCGAGCCTGCCGAAGCGCTCGACCCGGCTGTGGCGCAGCTCGCGGCCGCTTCTGCCGGGCTTCGTCGGCAGCTGGCGGACCCGCCGGATCGCGGAGGCCGCGATCAAATCCGCGCTGCGCGGCAGCGGGTACGCGCGCATGTACCTGCAGTTCGCCGGAATCAGCTTGGCGGCGACCGCGATCGGGCCGGTCTGGGTCGGCTGGATCGTCGTGCCGCTGATGCTGCTGCTGTTCGCCATGTGGCTGCGAGGCCTCTGGCTGCGCTTCCTGAACCATGCGTTCCCGCCGGTCGCCGCGATGGACGGCGTGCTGGCGTCCTCGGCCTGTGGGCCTGCGGTCGGCGCGCAGATGCTGCCGCTGGCTTTCGTTTTGACGGCCTGTCTGGGCGTCAAAGTCTTCGCGTCTTGGTGGGGGGCGCTTGCGCTCGGCCTTCCGGGAGCGGCCTGCGGCCTGCTGCTGGCGTATCTGCTGGCGGCCTTCTCGCAGAGGAAAGAATAGAGGGCGGGGGGCCAAGCTCGTCCGATGAGCAGTCTTCCGATCGGAATTCGGCGGTCGAGCGCCGAGACCGGCCTCCGGCGGCGGCTCGGACAAACAAAAGACGCCGTAACGGAACGTATATCCGTTACGGCGTCTTTTTGCGCTGACGATTGCTATTTCCGACAGAAAGCCTCGATCGAATTTCGACCGAACGTCAACATTTCCTGCGAGTCTGCAAACCGGCACCGATCGAAGAAGGATTCGGCCGAATCCAATTTAAGGGTTGCGTTCCGATAGGGCGGAACCGGCCCGTTCATGCTCTTGCCTGTTATCCCCGCAGCGCCGCCGCGCGTTCCGCCGCATGGGTGCCGGCCGCGTGCCCGGTCGAGAAAGCCGCCGTGATATTGTAGCCTCCGGTGTAACCGTGAATGTCGAGCAGCTCGCCGCAGAAATACAGTCCGCCCGTCAGTTTGGACTCCAGCGTGGACGGATCGACTTCTTTGAGATGCACGCCGCCGCCCGTGACGAACGCGTCTTCGATCGACAGCGTTCCGTTGACCGGGATCGGGAACGCTTTGATCAGCTTCGCGAGTTCGGTCCATTTGGCTTTCGGAATATTGTCGTGCGTCAGCATCTCGTCAAGCTCCGCGCGGATCAGCAGCAGCGGGATCAATTTTTCCGGCACGGCGTTTTTCAGCACGTTTTTGATCGCCTTTTTCGGCTCGGCCGCCGTTAGGTTCATCGTCTCCCGATACACGTCGTCGGCGCTGCGGCCCGGCATCAGGTCCACCGTCACGCGAACCGTGCCGCCGGCCTGTTTATCGAGTTCTTTGACGACGTATTGGCTGCACCGCAGCGCGGCGGGGCCGGACAAACCGAAGTGCGTGAACAGCATGTCGCCGGTATGGGTGACCAACTTCTTGCTTTTGGCGTTCCAGACGGTCAGTTCGATATCGCGCAGCGACAAGCCTTGAAGCTCTTTGCTCTGGATAAAAGCAGCCCCCGACGTCAGCGGCACTTCGGTCGGGAACAGCTTGGTGATCGTATGTCCGGCCGCTTCCGCCCACGGATAACCGTCGCCGGTCGAACCGGTCTTCGGCACCGATTTGCCGCCGACCGCCGCGATCACGCAGGGGGCCGTAATTTCTTGTCCCCCGCGCAGCCGCACGCCCGCCGCTTGTCCGTCTTCATATAAAAGGCGTTCGACCGGCGCGTTGATGCGCACCTCGACGCCGAGCGAACGCACCCGTCCGACGAGCGCGTCGACGACCGTTTTGGCTTTGTCGCTCACCGGGAACATGCGTCCGTTGTCTTCTTCTTTCAACGCGATGCCCAAGTTTTCGAAAAAAGCGATAATCTCGCGGCTGCCGAACTGCGACAGCGCGCTGTACAAAAACCGGCCGTTGCCGGGAATCCATTTGATCAGTTCGTCGAATTCCTTATTGTTCGTAACGTTGCAGCGCCCGCCGCCCGATATGCCGAGCTTGCGTCCCAATTTGTCTCCTTTGTCGAGCAGCAGTACCTTCGCTCCGCGCTCTCCGGCCGCCGCGGCGGCCATCAATCCCGCCGAACCTCCGCCGACGACGATGACTTCGTAATCCAACGTGCATCTTCCTTTTCCTATTGATCGATTTTCTTCATCATAGCATAAAAAGCGAAAGCGGACGGTCGAGAACGATAGGAATCCCCCGCCGATCGTACCTTTGGACTCAAGCGAGATAAGTCCATAACGCCTTATCTCGAATAGAGGCGAGGATACGGTCGCCGAAAACGCCCTTAAAGCGTGCGCGTTTCCGTCGACCGTATCCTTTGATTCAAGCGAGATAAGTCTATTGTATCGGAAGAATGGGTATGTTTTAATCAAAGCATAGGCGCTTTCCTTGAAATTGGAAATCGGTCGACGCGGCTGATTTTCGGCACCGAGATGCTGCATACCCGATAAGGAGGTACGGCCGGTTGGAACTCTTCAAAGTCTTCATCATCCAAGTCCTGTTCGCTTCGCTCCCCGTTCTTCTGGTTCCTTCTCTCGAGACGTTCGTTCGTAAGCGCACTCCTCGTCTTCTGCTCAGACATCAAGGAGATTCCGTAGGGATCGCTTTCACGTGGGCCAGCGCGCTGTCGGTGCTGCTGTGTTGGTTGTTGGATGCGGGCAGCCCGCGAATCGACGGCCATTTGTCCCTTTTGCCGGCCGGAATGGGCATTTTGTACGGGGTGTCCAAAGGAGCGCTGCCGATCGTCGCCTTCTATGCGCTTGTCGGTTACCTGTTTTCTTCTTCGCTCGAAATCTTCTACATCGTGCTCGAGGTCGCCGCTTTGCTGGTTCTGGCGCTTGCCCGTTCGCGAATGATCGGCATGACGCGCAGGAAACGGGGAACCCTGTTCGTGTTATGGATGCTGGTCGCGTACCTGCCCCATGCGGCTTTCCATATTCGGGAAACGTCCCTGCAGGGCGCCGAAGCGTGGAGCGTGTTTCCCAAGATCGCCGTCGAAGTCGTTGCCGCCGTCGCCGCCGGTCTGATGCTGCTGTATTCCCGGCGCGACGTGCAGGACCGCCATTCCTTGAGCGAACAAGCCGGCTTCATGCGAGAGCGGATGATCGAAGAAGAGACGAAGCTCCAGGCGTTCATGCGGACGCTGCCCGGCTTCGCCTTGACGCTTGATCGCTCGGCGCGCGTCACGGGCATCAATGACCAAGCATTCAGCGCGCTGGACAAACGGATGCCGGGCATTGCCCGCGAGCAGATCGTGGGACAGACGTTCTCGGACTTGATGAGCGCCGCCGGCTCCCGGGCCGATCCTCTGTTCCTGCAAGCGTTGGATGTCGCGATCCGCGAGAATCGGAACGTCGAGCAGCCGCTGGAATTTCAAGGACGCAAATTCAATCTCTATCTGTCGCCCAGTTACGGAAAAACCGGGGAAGTCAACGGCGCGGTATGCAGCATCTACGAAGTTACGGAAATGGAACGCATGCGCACCGAGTTGGAAAGCATGAACCGTTTGAGTCTGATCGGACAGATGGCGGCCAGCGTGACTCACGAAGTGCGCAATCCGATGGCCGTCGTGCGCGGATATTTGCAGATCCTTCAAGGCAAATCGCCGCCCGAATACGGACATTATTACAAGATCGTGCTGGAAGAGCTGGACCGAGCCGGCGGCATTATCGACGATTTCTTGTCGCTCGCGCGCACGAAAACGGAGATGAACGAGCAGCGCACGCTGCGTTCGGTCGTCGAAGAGCTGTGGCCGCTGCTGCAGGCGGACGCGAATCTGCGCGGCTTGTCGATCCGGTTCGAAGACGGAGCGGACGGCGAACGGATGCCGATGCATCCGGGCGAGATGAAGCAGTTGGTGCTGAATCTGGCGCGCAACGCGCTGGAAGCGATGGACGACAAGGGCGAGCTGGTCATCTCGACCGAAGAGACCGAACATACGCTGCGGCTGAAGGTCAAAGACAACGGGCCGGGCATTTCCGAAGAAACGCTGGAGCGGATCAAGCAGCCTTTTTTCACGACCAAAAAAACGGGCACGGGACTGGGGCTTGCGCTCTGCGCGGGCATCGCCGAACGTCACGGAGGCCGTCTGAACATCGAATCGACGGTAGGCGAAGGAACCGAGGTCACGATCGAGTTCGGCAAAGCCGAAAAAGCGAAGAATGACGAAGCGGCGGATACGGTCGGGAGTTCCTCCAAGGAATCGTCCGTTTGACGGCCGGACAAAACCGGCAGCCGAGCGGCTTCGCTGTTCTTTTCCGACTTCGTAACAAGACTGCGCAATAGAGGAAACGGCTTTCCTTTCGTTAGGAGGCACGTTATAATGAAGGCAGCATAGGCCGAAGAACGAACGGGTTTATGTCATCAACGTTTCTGGAGGAGTGAATACCATGGCTATGTCTTTCGACCAATACATGCGTGATATGATTCAACCGATGCGGGACGAGCTGACATCGCTGGGCATCCGCGAGCTTCGTACGCCGGAGGAAGTGGAAGAGAACCTGCCGAACGCGGAAGGAACGACGCTTGTCGTCATCAACTCCGTCTGCGGCTGCGCGGCCGGCCAATGCCGTCCGGGCGTCGCTCAAGCGCTTCAGCACGAGAAAAAGCCGAACAATCTGTTCACCGTATTCGCGGGACAGGATAAGGAAGCAACGGCTCAGGCTCGCGAATATTTCGCGCCGTACCCGCCTTCGTCCCCTTCGATCGCGCTGTTCAAAGACGGCGAACTCGTGCACTTCATCGAGCGTCACAGCATCGAAGACCGCTCCGCCGGCGAGATCGCCGACGATCTGACGCGCGCTTTCGACGAATTCTGCGGCTAAGCTTTCCGTCAGGAATTTTTTCCGCCGCGCAATGCGAAGCCGGATCTTCCGGACTTTTGCGGGCGATGCCCCGGCAGACACTTGGGTCGTGCCGGGGTTTTTGCCGTGCGTTTAACCGCCGCGGAGCGCCTTTTACATACAGCGACATGAGCAAAAAAACACAAAGTCAGTTCGATGTCAGCTTCTTCCGGGTATAATTGAGGGTATAGGCAGCATCCATTTTGTCCGGGAGCAGCAAGTCCGGATATTCAAAGGAGAGATTGTACGATGAGTTTGCAGCAAGAGATTATCGCCGATCTGGGCGTTCAGCCTTCGATCGATCCGGAAGCCGAGATCCGCAAGCGGGTCGACTTTCTGAAAAAGTACGTGCTCGATTCGGGAACGAACGGCCTGTTGATCGCGATCAGCGGCGGCGTGGACAGCGCGGTGGCGACTGGCCTCTGCAAGCGCGCGACGGACGAACTGACGCAGGAGAAAGGCAAGGAATATATCACGCTGGGCGTATTCCAGCCTTACGGCGAGCAAACGGATATCGAGCACAGCTACGCGACCGCCAAAGCGTTCGGCTTGACGCATACGATCGAGACGAATATCCAAGACGCCGTCGACCATGTGGCTTCGACCGTCGAGAAGAGCTTCGAGAAGCTCGATATCGATAATCCGCGCAAGATGACGGACAAAGGCAAAGGCAACATCAAAGCCAGAACGCGCATGGTCGTGCAGTACGCGCTGTCGTTCGAGATGAATCTGCTCGTCGTCGGCACGGACCACGCTTCGGAAGCGATCACCGGTTTCTATACGAAATGGGGCGACGGAGCGGTCGATATCACGCCGCTGTCCACGCTGAACAAACGTCAGGTCCGTCAAGTGGCGAGCGCGCTCGGCGTGCCGGCGGAGATCGTGACCAAAGCGCCGACGGCCGGACTGTGGGTCGGACAGACCGACGAGACCGAACTCGGCATCACGTACGACGAGAACAGCGATTATCTGGAAGGCAAAGAAGTATCGCCGCAAGCGCAGGAGCTGCTGGAGAGTTTCTATAAGAGAACCGCGCACAAGCGCAATCCGATTCCGGGCATCTGATCGGCCGGAAGCCGATTCGCTCGGGGCGCGAGTTCCTGTTCGGAAGAAGCTGAATATGCGCGTGCTTAAAAGGACCCGGGCGGTAAGCTCGGGTCCTTTTTCGAGTACGATCGGTACGTCTGCAACCGACGGCTTCGAATCTGCCTGCGATCAGGAAAGATACAGTTCGAACGCCGCGTCGTATTCTTGCGGATGGTATTTTTCGTAAGCGGCCAGCAGTTCGGTCTGCGCGTGCTGAAGGATGGCGCGGTATTCCGAACTTGCGCTGCCCGTGCCCGAGAGGCGGCCTACGGCGTCTCGGCTGTGCTCGAAGCTGCGTTCGACCAGAGCCCAATGGCGCGCGTATTCGTGTTTGGTCATGCCGATCAAGGTCAGGATCTTGTAGAGGACGGTCAGCTGTTCCAGATGCGCCTTGACCACGTCGATCGAGAAATTCTGTCCCAACGTGAACTTGATCTCGACGTCGAGATCGACCGTGCCCGCCGTTTCCAAGATCACGTTCGTCGGCGTATGTTCGAAATAGTTGTAGCGCAGAATCTGCCGCTTGCTGCTGATCGCTTTCTCCCCGTCGACATGGATCATGCCGATATTGGTGAACGCGTATTCGTCTTTGGTAGATTTGAGCACGAAATAGAGTTTCTCGTTCATTTCGGTGAACACGTAAGACTGAGCCTGACAATTCTTGAATTCGGACGGAGGGATGACCTTGCAATTGTCGGACATTCCGGTAAGGTCGGAGGTCATGCGCGAGAAAATGTTACGGGACAAGAAAATCCACCTTTCGTTATGAGGTCTGGATCGTGCAGGCCTTCCTGCTGCATTTATTCTAACCGATGCCGGCGAATAATCCTACAGAATCGAAAACGCGAAGAGGAACTGGAGTTCGATTGTTTCTCCTGATACAATAAAAATTGGTCCGATCGCCAGGCCGAACAATGGATCGGAAACAAGAAGGCGGGAAGCGGAGGAACGACGGAATGATTTACGGAATCGGTCATGACCTATTGGAGATCGAGCGGGTTGCCAAAGTACTGGACGGACGGCAGGGCGAGCGGTTCTTGCGCCGAATATTGACTCCGGCCGAGATCGAGATCGCGAGAGAACGAGGGCCGAGATTGTCCGAGTTCGTGTCGGGCCGTTTTGCCGCCAAAGAAGCCGTGGTCAAAGCGCTGGGCACCGGAATCGGCGCTCAGGTCGGATTCGAAGACATACAGATCGTGCCGGATGCGCTGGGCAAACCCGGCGTCACGTTATCGGAAGAAGCTTGGAACCGATTGAACCTGCCGAACGGGAACGGTTATATCATACATCTGAGCATTACGCATCAACCGGGGATGGCTTCGGCTTTCGCCGTAGTAGAAAGGACGGAAACGACGTCATGAACGCCGATAACCATAACGACGAGCAAACAAGAACCCTCGCGGAACGCGCCGCGCAGGAGAAGATCGACGCGGTCGAAGCCGAGGAGAGCCGCGCTTATTTCAGCCGCGAGCTGTTGATCTGGTACGATCGGAGCAAAAGGGACCTGCCGTGGCGCCGCCATCGCGATCCGTATTTTATCTGGGTCTCGGAGATCATGCTGCAGCAGACGCGGGTGGATACGGTCATTCCGTACTTCAACCGTTTTATCGAACGTTTTCCGACGATCCGCGATCTGGCGGAAGCGCCGCAAGAAGACGTCGTGAAGATGTGGGAAGGGCTGGGCTATTATTCGCGCGCCCGTAATCTGCAAGCGGCCGCCCAGCAGATCGTCGAGCGGCACGGCGGGCAGATGCCGTCGGAACGCGAGCATGTCTTCGCGCTCAAAGGCGTAGGGCCGTATACGGCCGGCGCGATTCTGAGCATCGCGTTCAACCAGCCGGAGCCGGCCGTCGACGGAAACGTCATGCGGGTCTTTTCGCGATACTTCCTCATCGAAGACGATATCGCCAAGCCGAAGACCCGCATCGCGATGGAGAAGATGATTCCCGCCTTGATCCCCGAAGGCCGGGCGTCCGATTTCAATCAGGCGCTGATGGAACTCGGCGCGTTGATCTGTACGCCGAAATCGCCGCACTGTCTGATCTGCCCCGTGATGGAGCACTGCCGGGGACGGATCGAAGGCATGGAACGCGAACTGCCGGTCAAAACGAAAGCCAAAAAGCCGCGTCCCGAGCAGCGTCTGGCCGTACTGCTGGAAGGCGCGGGCGAACGCGAAGGCCGCGTGCTGGTACGCCGCCGCCCGAAAACCGGACTGCTCGCGGGCATGTGGGAACTGCCGCATATCGCGGTCGCAGGCGAAGAGCTGGGCTTGGAAGTCTCGCAGCTCGAAGAACTGCTCGAAGACCGCGGCCTGACGTGGTCGCCGATGTCCCCTTATATGACGGCGGAGCATACGTTCAGCCATATTCATTGGACGATGCGGGTATTGATCGCGCATGAAGAACCGGAGACGTTGGCGCTCTTGGCCGCCGAGAGCGGCGTGCCTTACGAGACGGCCGTGCCGGAAGCGACCGGGCCGGACGGCTCAGAGTCGGAGGAAGAAGAGAGCGGCGAAGAATGGCGCTGGATCTCGCGGGAAGACATGCAAACGATCGCGTTCCCGAACCTCTTCTCGAACATCCTGAACCGGTATTTCGACGGGGAACAGGAATAAAGCCGGTTCGCGCGGTCTCGTACGCGCTTCGAAACGGAAAATACGAAAACGGAAAATAAGGAAAACGCAAAAAAGCCGATCCCCGAGGGATCGGCTTTTTCCGATTGCGGCGTGCCGCGATGCAAGATGCGGCAAGGCCGGAAACGGATTTATTTTGCGGCCGCGTAACGTTTAGCCACTTCGTCCCAGTTCACGACGTTCCAGAACGTCGCGATGTAATCCGGGCGTTTGTTTTGGAATTTCAGGTAGTAAGCATGCTCCCATACGTCCAGACCGAGGATCGGCGTTTGGCCTTCCATGATCGGGCTGTCTTGGTTAGGCGTGCTGGTTACGGCCAGTTTGCCGTCTTTGCCTACGACGAGCCAAGCCCAGCCGCTGCCGAAACGAGTCGTAGCCGCTTTGGCGAAGTCTTCTTTGAATTTATCGAATCCGCCGAGTTCGCTGTCGATCGCCGCAGCCAGATCGCCCGAAGGAGCGCCGCCGCCGTTCGGTCCGATTACGGTCCAGAACAGGCTGTGGTTGTGGTGGCCGCCGCCGTTGTTGCGAACGGCAGTACGGATGCTTTCCGGAACGCTGTCCAGATCGCCGATCAGCTCTTCGAGGCTCTTGCTTTGCAGTTCAGGAGCGCTCTCCAGGGCGTTGTTGAGGTTAGTCACATATGTGTTGTGATGGCGATCGTGGTGGATTTCCATCGTTTGTGCATCGATATGGGGTTCAAGCGCATCGTTCGAATACGGCAGTGCCGGCAGTTCAAAAGCCATGATAAGATTACCTCCTGCTTAAGTTGGATTTAACGACGTTGCCCGCGTTAAGGATGATGCTGTGAACATAGGATGTACATAGGGACGTCCTTACCTCCTTATTAAACAGGAACACTTTCTTTAAATCAATAGGTCAATTTTTCTCCGTAGCTTGCCTGTCTGTACGAAAAATCATAAGAACTCAAGCGGGGCGAAGGTTTGCGGGCGATTAATGAAGGAACGTAAGCGAAGATGAAGAATGAGTGAAGGTTTTCGGGGCGCTGCGCGGCGTCGGAACAGGGAGCGAAAAAGGTGCGCGAGCGGCGATTCGTCCTGTCCGGAAACCCGAGAAGATTGTTAAAAATATCATACCGTTGTAAAAAGAACTTCGTTTATGATGGAGCGGCAGCCATGACTTAAACACCTGAAAAATAGGTCGATCGACGGACGAAAAAGCGGAAAGCGAAAGGCTCGCAAAAGAAAAGTAATGTTTTTTTGCGTAACTTATGGTTTAATAATCGTGTGTGGAAAGTAAAACCGCTGTAATCCACGTTTTTTTTCTGCCTTTTTTGTAAACCCACGTCTTTCTTTCTGTAAAAACCTGATTCAAGTAAGCGTTTGCGAAAAACTCCGGACGATGATTTTCATGGTACGGGCCGGACGGAAAGCGCAAAAGTCCGATTTTCCGCCGCGAAAAGCCTCGCCTATCGTGTTTCGCATTAGCTGCCATTTCCGAAGAAGAAGGGGATTCAAGCATGAACGTTCGTTCTTTTCAGTTGAGTGATTCCGGCCGCATCACGGAACTTCTACAGGTTGCTTTATCCGAAGAATGTTATGAAAAGACGATCGGGCCGTTCTCCAGACAGCTGTCTTGGGATTCGGAACTGATCCTGGTGGCCGAAGACGGGGATGAATTGGTGGGCGTGCTGATCGGCACGATCGAACGCAATATGGGTTGTTACTACCGTATCGCCGTACATCCGGATTACCGTCGTCAAGGAATCGGCAAAGCGCTGGTCGCCAAGTTGGAAGGACGTTTCCAACAGCGCAAAGTCAGCCACATCTTCGTGTCGGGCGACGAACACAATTCGCCGGCGTTCCCGCTCTATGAAGCGATGGGATACGGCGCGAATCGAATTCTGAACGCGTTCCAGAAGCTCAGCATTCTGGCGGTCAACTAAGACCCGCACGCGCGTCGAGCACGGGAGTTCGCGGGGAGCGGACGACCGGTAGAGAAGACAAGCTTCGGTTCCCCGGAAAGGAACCGTTTTACGTTGCATAGCATGCCCGAGTCCTCGGGCTTCCGTACGGCTTCACAGCCGCTTCGGAGGTCGGAGAGCGCGGGCGTGCTTTTTATTTTGATCCGGATCAGGCGCCAAGGAATCGTCGGTTAGCCGCTCGATTCCGTTTGTTTTTGAGGTACAATAGAGAGCGCGCCAAGCGCCGGTACGAGCACCGGGGCGCGCTCGTCCGTGAGATGCGAGAGGACTGCGGGCGCATGCTGCATAGGCGGGCTGCGTTGCTTTTTCGGCAACGTATAGCATCGAAGCAGCGTGTTTTCGCCGAATTCCAGTTTCTACGTTGCTTTTTTGGCAACGTAGAGCGGATAACTGCGCGTTTTCGCTGGCTACGTTGCCTTTTATGCAACGTAGAGCACCGAAGCAGCGCGTTTGCGTCGAATTCCGGCTTCTACGTTGCTTTTTAGGCAATGTAGAGCGGATAAAAGCGCGTTTGCGCCGGCTACGTTGCTTTTTGTGCAACGTAGAGCATCCAAGCAGCGCGTTTGCGCCGAATTCCGGTTTCTACGTTGCTTTTTCGGCAATGTAGCGGGAATAAATGCGCGTTTTCGCGGGCTACGTTGCTTTTTTTGCAACGTAGAGCATCCAAGCAGCGCGTTTGCGCCGAATTCCGGTTTCTACGTTGCTTTTTCGGCAACGTAGAGGGGATAAAAGCACGTTTTCGCGGGCTACGTTGCCTTTTATGTAACTTAGAGCATTCAAGCAGCGCGTTTTCGCTGAATTCTGACTTCCACGTTGCCTTTTCGGCAACGTAGAGGGGATAAAAGCGCGTTTGCGCCGGCTACGTTGCTTTTTGTGCAACGTAGAGCATCGAAGCAGCGTGCTTTCTTCGAATTCCGGCTTCTACGTTGCTTTTTTGGCAATGTAGAGCGGATAACTGCGCGTTTGCGCCGGCTACGTTGCTTTTTGTGCAACGTAACTGCTCCGGCCGGCAGAACCTCGCTAAGAAAGGCTGCTGCCGATAACGATCATGAACAAGACTGCCGGGCGGCCCGAAGGCTGATCCGAAGCAGGCGTCTTTTGACGAGATAGAAGGATGGAAGATCTGAATCGCATCATGCGGGAAAAGGAGGGAACTCGACGACATGGAAAAAAGAACAAGCAGTGCAGGAACGAATCGGGCTTCATGGGAAACGCTGAAGCGGGAAATTATCGAAGCGGCGCCTTCGCTGGGCATCGACGATATCGGATTCGCCGCGGCCGATCCTTTTCTGTCGCTGCGGGTACGCTTGGAACAGCATCGCGCGAAAGGGTACGAATCGGGCTTCGAAGAGCCGGATCTGGACAAACGGACGTATCCCGCGCTGAGTCACGAAGATCCGCAGTCGCTGATCGCGATCGCGGTGGCTTATCCGTCGAAGCTGGAGAACGCGCCGAAATCGGAACCGGGACGCACCCGGGGCATGATGGCGCGCTCGGCTTGGGGCCGGGATTATCATCATGTGCTGCGCGAAGCGATGAAGCGGCTGATCGCTTTTATCCAAGAACGCGTGCCGTGGGCGAACGTGGTCGACATGGTCGATACCGGCGTGCTGTCGGACCGCGCGGTCGCGCATCGGGCGGGCATCGGGTTTCAAGGGAAAAACTGCATGATCATCTCGCCCAAATACGGCTCGTGGATCTATCTCGGCGAGCTGATCACCAATATTCCGTTCTCGCCGGACGAAGAAGTGCAGGAAGACTGCGGCGACTGCACGCGCTGCATCGACGCTTGCCCGACGGGCGCGTTGGTCGGCCCCGGCGAGCTGAACGCGCAGCGCTGCGTATCGTTCCTTACGCAGACCAAGGGGCTGCTGAGCGAAGAATTCATGATGAAGATCGGCAATCGGCTGTACGGCTGCGACACCTGCCAGATCGTCTGTCCGAAAAATAAAGGCAAGCATTGGCCGCATCACGATCAATTGCAGCCCGATCCGGAGAAAGCCAAGCCGCTGCTGCTGCCTCTGCTCGATCTGAGCAACCGGCAGTTCAAAGAGCAGTTCGGCGAGACGGCCGCCGCTTGGCGCGGCCGGGGACCGATCCAGCGCAACGCGGTCATCGCGCTGGGGAACTTCAAGGACGAGACGGCGCTGCCGAAGCTGGCCGAAGTGCTCGGCAGCGATCCGCGTCCGGTCATGCGCGGCACCGCCGCGTGGTCGATCGGCCGGATCGGCGGCTCCGCGGCCGAAGAAGCCCTGCTCGCCGCGCAGGCGCTGGAGCAGGATGCGGAAGTGCTCGAGCGCATCTCGCTCGCGCTGAGCGAAGCGCGCGAAGGCCGCAAGCCTCGTCCCGCGAAAGGCGATCCTTCGCGGCGAGGCCGGGTTTCCGAGCCGGATGTTCGGCTCGGCGGGGGCGGAGCGGATAGCGGCGCGGACATAGTCGCGCAGAGCGGAGCGCATAGCGGCGCGGACGTGGTCGCGCAGGGCGGAGCGGATGGAGCGGATAGCGGCGCGGACGCAGTCGCGCAGGGCGAAGCGTATAGCAGTGCGGACGCAGTCGCGCCGCCGCAAGGCGAAGCCGCGATTTTCGCGGCGGAGTCGACCGCGCGGACCGCTCAGGCAGGCGGAGCCGCGCTCGCCGTGGAAGTTCCGGCGCAGCAGGCCGGAGCTTCGCCGGCCCCGGTTACGGCCGAGCATCTCGTCTACGACGAGATGCAGTCGCCGATCGGGCCGTTGGTGCTGACAAAGAGCGGCAGCGGGCTCTGCCGGATCGACTTCGGCACGTTCGAAGCCGTCTCGGCGAAGCTGGCGCCGTGGGCGAAGCGCTGGTTCGAATCGGCGGAGATCGTCCGCCGTCCGGAGGCCATCAAGCCGTACAAGAAGCAGTTGTTCGAATATTTGACCGGCCGCCGGGAGACGTTCGATCTGCCGCTCGATCTGCGCGGCACGCCGTTCCAAGTCGAAGTCTGGCGCGCGCTGGAGAAGATCGGCTACGGCGAGACCGCCTCGTACAAACGAATCGCCGAAGCGGTCGGGCGTCCCGCCGCCGTGCGCGCGGTAGGCGGCGCCAACAACCGCAATCCGCTGCCGCTGATCCTGCCCTGCCACCGAGTCGTCGGCGCGGACGGGAAGCTGGTCGGTTACGCCGGAGGCGTGGAGGTCAAAGAGAAGCTGCTCGCGATCGAAGCCCGCGTACTGGGGAATCGCACTCTAACGGAACGAGACGACGCTTAGAAGCGTTTTTCAGCCTGATCGAAAAGCTAACGGAACGAGCGGGCGCTTAGAACGGAAAAAAGAGCCTTTTGCGTCCGATTTTCTCCTTTTTTTCGCGGCTAACGAATCGTGGTTCCGTTAGCGTCGAAAAGAGAGCCGAAACAGACGTCTAACGAATCGCCGTTCCGTTGCGGCGGCAGCGATTCCCGGCGAACGATTGCGGTTGAACGATTCCGCTCCGAAACTCATCCGAAATCGCAATCGTTCAGGCGCGGGGCAGCGCGAATCGCCGAATTCGACCTACCGGGCAGCGCAGCGCGGAGCATCGGCTCGGGCGGAGGTCACGACCGGCATATATCTTGTATCTTCATGCCGCGCGTCGACGGGAACGGATCGAACGGTCCGACGCGCCTTCGATCGGCCGCTCCGAGCACCTCGTTTCGCGCGCGTTTTTCGCCGGAATTATAAATTGCGGCAGCCGCCGCCTCGTGCTACACTTGATACGTGCGTCTTTGCGTTTTCTTATTCCGGCTTTACTTGAACGATGCGGCGGCGTTTCGTACGGCTCGCCCGTACAAGCGGCTTATTCGTTTCGGACGGTCGAAGCGGCGCAGTCGACGCGCATACACAGCAAAAAAACGTGGGGTGACATCAACGATGTGGTGGAATTACGTGATACCGATCGTCACATTGATCGTCGGTTTGGTCGGCGGGTTCTTTATCGGCGTGTATTATCTGCGCCGTCAGCTTACGAACATGCAGAACGACCCGGAAATGCTGCAAAAAATGGCCAAGCAGATGGGATATAACCTGAATGGCAAACAGATGCAGCAGGCGCAGCAAATGATGAAGAAAAACGGCGGCATGCCGGGCGGAATGCCCGGAGGCAAAGCGCCTAAAGGCAATGCGTATCCTCCCAACAAGCGGAGAAGATAAGCGCTCTCCGGGTTCTCGGATGAGCCCGGCACATGCGCCGAACGGATTCGGTTAACCGAAACTGTTCGGCGCATCAGGTAAGGAGGAACGGAACATGTCCGGCGTTAACGACTATACGAATAAGCAGGTTGGCGACAACCGCGAGCAGATCGAGCACCATATCGCCAAGATTTTGGAACTGATCGGCGAGGACCCGCAGCGGGAAGGGCTGTTGGAGACTCCGGCTCGCGTGACGCGGATGTACGAAGAGATCTTTGCCGGATACGGCGTCGATCCTCGGGAAGCGCTCGGCGTCACGTTCGACGAGCACCACGAAGAACTGGTTATCGTCAAAGATATCGTCTACTACAGCCAATGCGAACATCATATGGCTCCGTTCTTCGGCAAGATTCATATCGGATATATTCCGAACGGCCGGATCGCGGGCTTGAGCAAATTCGCGCGATTGGCCGAAGCGGTGACGCGGCGCTTGCAGGTGCAAGAACGCATCACGACGCAGATCGCCGATCTTTTGGTCGAAGTTCTCCAGCCCAAAGGCGTGATGGTCGTCGTCGAAGGCGAGCATCTGTGCATGTGCGCCCGCGGCGTCAAGAAGCCGGGCAGCAAGACCGTGACGACGGCGGTACGCGGCGTGCTCCGCAACGATGCCGCGCAGCGGGCGGAATGCCTCGCGCTGATCAAGAACTAAGAAGCTGACCGCCAATAAGTAGAGGCATCTCGGATTGGATTCGGTCAACTCGCTAGGACGTATACGCAATCTCCGAAAGGGGCGAGTCCGTTCGGACTCCCTTCGGGGAGACTGCGTACGCGGCCCTACGGCATACACCAGCAAGACGAACCTGTTCGGCCGTGAGCCGCTTTTTCGAGACGTTCCGTTCGCAAGACGGAGCGCTCGAAGACGCGTCTCGGCTCGGCGGGTTCTTTTTTCAGGCCTATAGATTTCGAAGAACCGGGAGGAGTGGATACCGATGAGAAAAACGACGATCGTTCTGGCTTTGATTCTGCTGCTCGCGCTCACGGCCTGCGGCAAGCCGGCATGGATCGGCCATCAGGAAGCAGCGCCGCTGGAAGGAACGGAGAACCTTTTCGATCTCAAAGCTTACGACGCGAACGAAAAGGTGACGCTGAACTGGAACGGCGAACAAGTGCCGGGCAAGTTCGAACGTCATCCGGAACTGCCGATCGGCGCTTATCTGCCCGAAGGGGCGAAGACGTTCAAGATGGGTAACGATACGGCATGGGGGTTCCAAGATCAGCAGATCTTTATGACGGTGACGACGAACTCGCTGATCGACGCTTCGTTGATGAGAGACCGTACCGAAGAATTGATGGGCTACCGGGAATATCGCGGCTCGATCAACGACGGGCGGATCGCGGACTTTTTCCAAGTGGAGCACGGGGGGAAGACTTACGTCGTCTCTTTCACTTATCTGGACAAAGCCAAAGCGCTGCCGCTGTTGATCGATATGGCGAAGAGTCTTCGCGCCGCGGAATGAAGCCGGAATTTCGACAGGATGAAACGATTTTTCGTCCTGTCTTTTTCGAATAAACAGTCGGGCGTTTCGCGTTCGGTCGAATGCGGAGCATAGGCTGCACAAATCGGCAAAGGGGCGGTAGCGAATGGCAAAGAACGGATCGGAGCGTCCGGGCACGGGCGAATCGGAACACCGGCATGACGACGGAGCGAACGGTGTCGGAGGACGAACGGCGGCCGATCGGCGGGAAGACCGGGATAACGCGCCGGGACGCGAAAAAGAAGCGCTATGGCCTTCCGGCATCCGCATCTGGGCGCCGCCGCTGGAGAGCATGCCGGAAGACGTGATGTTTCCGCTGGCTTGGGAAGAGATGATGTGCCGGCGGGTAGGCGAAGGAGAAGCGCCGATCATGCATATCTGGCGGCATCCTTACGCGCTGACGATCGGCATGAGAGACCGCAGGCTTCCGCGCGCTCCGCAGGCGATGGACAAGTTGAGGCGCGAAGGCTGTTCGGTCGCGGTGCGGGTATCGGGCGGGGCGGCCGTGCCGCTCGACGAAGGCGTGGTCAACGTCTCGATCATTCTGCCGAATCCGGACCGCAAGCTGGAGCTGCACGGAGACTTCGAACGCATGGTCTCGCTGATCGCCGGAGCGGCTTCGCCGTGGACGAGCGAAGCGAGAGCGGGCGAGATCGCCGGGGCTTTCTGTCCGGGCGATTACGACGTCAGCGTGAACGGCCGCAAGTTCTGCGGAATCGCGCAGCGGCGTCAGACCAAAGCGTATATCTTGACCGCTTTCGTGATCGCGGAAGGCAGCGGCGAAGAGCGGCGGCGCCTGGCGCGCGAATTCTACGACGAAGCCTCCGGCACGCTGCGGCCCGGCGAAGCCTACCCCGACGTGCGCGAAGGATCGATGGCGAGCTTGGACGAGCTGGCCGGCGTACCGTCGGCCGAAGCGTACATTTCTTCGCTGATGGATCGGATGATCGAACAAGCCGGAGCCGAAGTTCTGACGCAAGGCCCCGAGCTTCCGTTCGACGAGTTGGATCGTTTGTCCGATTCGCTCAAAGCCCGTTACGACCGGGATTAGCCGCAAGAGAAAAGCCGTTCCGAACTCCGCTCGAGCGGGTTTCGGAACGGCTTTTTCTGTTCGTGCGCAGAGAGCGCACCAAGAGCCGGATCAGAGAAACGGACCGCGAGGCGGATAGCCCCGCAGCCGTTCGGAACGCTTAAGGCGACGGCAGCGTGGCGCCTTCGCCCGATTCGCCTTGTTTGATCTCTTCTTGTTTCGCCAAACGGATATCGCCCAAGAAATTGGATACGCGGCGGAGATATTCGCGCGGGTGTTCGCGGAAGATCAGCTCGTGGTGCGAACCTTCGACGATCCAAGAGCGCGAGTTCGGATTGGTCTGATTGGCCGCCAACTGCTCGGCGATCTCGTACGGCGCTTTGGTATCCTCGGTGCCGTGGATAAAGAAGATCGGGATCGGGTAGTCTTCTTTTTCGACTTTCTGGTACGGAATCTGATTGAGGCTCGTTCCGTTCAGGATCGGGAACAGCATCTGGAGGATCTCCAGCGACGGATGGCGAGGCAGCGGGATGTTCTGCCGGATATTGTGGTACAGCGTGTCCGGTTGGAGCAGGAACGCGCTGTCCAAGATCATGGCATCGATGTCGTCGCTGACCAGCGCCGCTTGCAGCGCCGTGCCTCCGCCCATCGAGAAGCCCCAGACGACGACCTGCTCGGCGCCTTTTTGCTTGGCGTAATGGACGGCTCCCAGAAGCTGCTGCGTCTCTTTCTTGCCGCCCGTGGCGACTTCTTTGCTGCCGTGGGAAGCGAAGCCGTAATCGAACATGATCACGTTAAAGTTCAGCCGATGCGCGTAATTCGCGATATCGTACATCGGGATCCAGACCTCTTCGCGATTGGCTCCGTAGCCGTGACTGAGCACGATCGTTTTCTTCGAATCCGCATCTTCGGCCGGGATATACCAGCCCTGCATGGTGCGGCTTCCGTCAGCTGCGGGAAACGTGACGTCCTGATATTCCACGCCGATCGCCTGCTTCGGGTTCGAATACAGCGGCGCGACGGTAGGATTGGACAGTACCCAGGCGATATAAGCGTGCAGCGCGACAAAACAGAAAATCATAAAGAAAAGAATCGACAAAAACAAAGCCACGGCTATGTTACGCAACCGGCGACGGCCCGGCGAGATTTCCTTGACGTGGTCGTCCGCCTGCGGCGTTTCTTGCTGCCGGGACGGAGCGACGCTTTCGGAAACGGGATTCATCGCGGTCTCTCCTTGTTCTGTTATAGTCTAAACTCGAATTGTGTTGAAAAATGACGCTGTTTTATTTTATGGTATGCTCCCGAAGAAGCGAAGTCAAACCTGTTTCTTATATCGGCCGATCCGGTCGATCTGTGTACTTCGCGCGTGTTCGGCATGATGCGTTGTCCGTCCTGGACGGACTTTGCGTTTCGGTCGGCTTAAGCGAAGAAACTCTTTTTATTCACGGAAAGTTTCATAAAAATTATTTATGTTTCATTATATGAAACGTAAATATGCTATATTAGAAGCAGAAGAAACGATCCGCGAAGCGGCATCTCTTATATGTGTAACATGTCCGCTGCCGATTGAAACCCCAAAATGCCCATAGAGAACCGGAGAGAAGGTAGACGTGTATGGAAGACGGCAAATTAACGGTAAGGGCCGTCGAGCGTGCGCTCGATATATTGATGTGTTTTACCCGAAGCAACAGCTTGAGCCTGACGGAGATCGCGGGGCAGGTCGGCCTGCATAAGAGCACCGTGCACCGCTTGATGACGACGCTCGAAGAAAAAGGCTTCGTCAGTCGGGACGCGTCCACGGAGAAATACCGTCTCGGCATCAAAATCTGGGAGCTGTCCGCGCACTTGTCGAACACCGACGATCCGGCGCTGCTGCTGCTGCCGTCGATGGAGCGGCTGCGCGACGAGCTGGACGAGACGGTCAGCCTCTACGTGCGCGACGGGCGGGAACGCCTGCGGATTCAAGCCGTGCAGAGCACGCAGGCGATCCGCCGCGTCGCGCCGGTCGGCGCCCGGCTTCCGCTGTACGTCGGCGCTTCGAGCAAAGTGCTCGTCGCTTTCGCGAGCGAGCGGGAGCAGGAGTACATTCTGAGCGATCCGGTGTGGCCGGACACGTTCGGACGGACGGCGTTCCGCGATCAGCTGCGCGCCATCCGGGCCGCGGGTTACGCGATCAGCGTCGAAGAACGCGAGCAGGGCGCGACGTCCGTCGCGGCTCCCGTGTTCGATCGGCAGGGGAACTTGGCCGCGGCTCTGTCGGTGTCCGGCCCGCTCGCCCGACTGCCGGTGGAGAAGCTGGAGAGCTACGCGCCGCTGTTGATGGAACGGGCGCGGGAGATGAGTTTGATGATTCGGTAGATGCCTTATGTATGATTTTTGCTTAACAATGACGAATACAAAAGAGGCTGCGATGTTATTTTATTTGTTCAATGAGATTTACAACGGATTTTTAGCTTTGGAGGCTGTAGTAAAATTTTATATCTCTTTAGCTGTAGCTTTATTTTTCTTTCTTTATAAAACCTTCCTGAGTATGTATACAGAAGATGAAAAGCTTCGTCAAAATAATGATCTAAAATCCAAAGAAGTGGTATCCAAATTAGCCGCTGCAATGGCAGTGTACAAGTATAGTATTAAAGATACCGCTGCACAAGATAAAGTCGTCATGAGCATGGGAGATGCATTTCCTTATCTGGATTTTAAAATACGAGCAAAAATCCAAAAATATTACGTAAATAGAACCCCTTCTTCGCTGGACACGCTACAGAAGATTATTATGGTGGAAGCAGAAAAATTCGCGTCTCAAAATGAGAAACAAACAAGAATTGAACAGATTATGTATTTCGCTTCAAGAGTTATCAGGCCGCTTTTCGCAATAGTAATCGTGCTTGCAGTTCTGTCTGTAGTTGCAATTGGTGAAGAGGGTGTTCTAACTTCTAAAAACAAAGAGGAACTGAGCCTATTCTTCGTGAAATTTTTAAGTTGGTTGTTTTCCGGAATGATGTTAACTCTAAGTTTAGATTTTATATTTTCTGGGTTGCATGATCTTCGAGGAGATAAATTTATATTTTGGACTGGCATTTCTATAATGGTATTGGTGCCGTTATTATTTTTTATTCTACCTACTTCAATTTATTTACTTGTACCAATGGTTCAAGGAGGGATTATGGTCTTCTTGATTATAAGGAAAAAGTGACTCTAAAAATGACGGAATCTAATTGAGATTCCGTTTTTTTATTGAAATCGTTATTTATTTTCTTCTATCCCCCCTTGTAAATATTTTATAAACGCCCGCACCGGCGCGGAATAGATCGGCTCGTCCCGATAGGCGAGGCAGATCCGTCTGCGGTTGACGTAACCGGGCAGCGGACGGCGGACGAGTTCGCCCGCTTCGGTCTCGCGCAGCACGCTGCGCAGCGGCAGGACGGCAACGCTGTCGTTGCAGCGCAGCGTTTCTTTGATCGTCTCGATCGCGCCGAGTTCCATCGCCGAAGAGAAGGTCAGGCCGATCGCGTCGGCCCAGTCTTCGGTCAGGCGTCGGGATGTGGAGCCGGGTTCGTGCAGCAGGAAGGTCTCGCGGGCAAGACGTTCGGCGGACAGGTCGTTTTCGCGGACGAGCGGATGGCCGGGATTCATCACCAGCTGCAATTCGTCTTCGATCAGCGGCACGATCGTCAGGCCTTTCTCTTCGCCGTCCGGCAGCGAGACGACGGCCGCGTCGATCTCGTAGCCGCGCAGCATGGCGAGCGTGCCGCCCGCCTGCTTCACGGTAAGTTGAAGTTCGATATCGGGGTTCTGCCTGCGGAATTCGGCCAGATAAGGCGGCATGAAATACGTGGCCGGCGTGTAGCTGGCTCCCAGCCGCAGCCGCGCTTTCTCGAGGCCCGAGCGGGAACGCATCTGCCGCGAAGCTTCGTCCATCAGGGTCACGATGCGGCGGGCATACGGCAGCAGCTCTTCGGCCGCGCCCGTCGGGCGGAGCGTGCGCGCCTGTTTGCGGAACAATTCCACGCCCAGCTCCTCTTCCAGTTTATGCAGATGAAAGCTGACGGTGGGCTGCTTCAGCTCCAGCCGCTGCGCGGCCGCGCTTAACGTGCCGACCCGGCAGACCTCCAGAAATACTTTTAACTGCTGCACGTTCATGCCTGTCCCTCCCGCGTTCCGATTGACTGTCGAGCGTAGTATAGATTTTATCTTGGTCAAAAACAATATATATAGATAGATTTAATAAAACTCCCCGTTACCCTTTACGGCTTTCTTACAATGCGCTGATAAAGTGAAGTCAGAAACCAAACCAGACGGATACAGGGAGGCTCACTCATTCATGAAACTTTGGAAAACGAAATCGACGGCGGCGCTCGGGCTGCTGCTTCTGACGTTCACGACGGCCTGCGGAAACGGCAGCGGTCAACCGACGGCGCAGGCTTCGACGGACAGCGCGGCATCGAACAAAACGACTGCGACGGCGGCTTCGACGGAGACCGCTTCGACCGAAACGGCAGCCGACGCGAAACCTGCGGCAGGCGAAGAGATCACCGTCTACCTGAACGATTTCGACGCCGTCATCGGCGACATGTTCGAGAAAAAGACGGGCTACAAGCTGAACGTGGTCGTCGGCAACGGTGCGGAGATCATGTCGAGAGTGGAAGCGGAGAAAGGCAATCCGCAGTGGGACGTGCTGTGGATCGACTCGATGCCGTCCGTCAACGGTCTGGATCGCCAAGGCCAACTGCTGCAAGGCTGGACGCCGGACAACGCGGGCAAGCTCAAAGACCAATTCGAAGCGCAGGTGCCGGAAGACAAAGCGTATTATCCGACAGGCGCTCACGCGGCAGGGGTATTGGTCTACAACACCAAAGAAATCGCCGAAGCCGACGCCCCGAAATCGTGGGCGGACCTGACGAAAGACGTCTACAAAGACCGGATCGGCACGGCGGACCCGGCGATCGCCGCTCCGGCTTATCCGTTCGTTTCGTGGTTTTTCGAAAATAAAGGCATGGAAAGCGGCGAGCAGTATTTCGGCGATCTGATGAAAAACGGCATGCGCGTCTACCCGAAAAATCCGCAGGTCGCCCAAGCGCTGACTTCCGGCGAAGTGGACGTGGCGATGCTTCAGGAAACGAACGCCTACTCGCTGGTGAACGACGGCGAACCGGTGAAGATCGTCTGGCCGGCAGAAGGCGCGCCGGGTTCGGTGCGCGTGGCGGCGATTCAGAAAGACACGAAGCACGCGGCCGTCGCCAAAGAATTCGTCAATTTCCTGCTCGATCCGCAGGTGCAGCAGCAGTTGATCGACGAAGGGGACGAGAGCTACTTCGAACCTTCCGCGGAAGGCGCGAAAACGAAACCGGACCGCGAGCCGAACGCCAAACTCAACATCGCCGACGCCGCTTGGGCCAGCGAGCACGAAGCGGAGATCAAACAATGGTTCGCCGACCAGGCGATCCAGTAAGGGCAGCTTATGCTTCGACTGAATAGCAACCGGCTCGGCTGGGCGGTCACGATCGCTCTGGCCGTGCTGGTCCTGTTCCCGCTGGCGGCGGTCATCGTTCAGGTGCTGCTGCCCGGGATTTTCTTCGGCTCGTTGAATATCGGCGATCCCGGTCTGCTGCTGGATCTGTTCGAGCGTCCGCTGTGGCGCAAGTCTCTGGAAAATTCGCTGCTGCTCGGCGTCGGTACCGCCGTGCTGGGGACCCTGCTCGGCACGGTGCTGGCGATGGCGCGCATGCAGTGGAAGTTCCCCGGCGCAAGGCTGCTCGACGCCGCCGCTTGGGTACTGTTCATCATGCCGTCGTTCATTCTGGCGCAGGGCTGGATCATGTTCTCGACCGGCAGCGGCTTGGCGGCTTCGGTCTTGGGTTGGCATTGGGTATCGGGAGCGGTCTTTCAGCCGGCCGGCCTGATCGCGGTCATGACGCTGTGCAAATTTCCGCTGGCTTACCTGAGCGTCAAAGCGGCGATGGAATGGAAAGTCGAGATGCTGTCGGACGCGGCGAGATTATGCGGAGCGAGTCCGTTCAAAGTCTGGCGGACGGTGCAGGTCCCGCTGCTGCTGCCGGCGATCTTGTCGGGCATGGCGCTCGTCTTCATGGACGCGATCGGCGATTTCGGCCTGCCTTCGGCCGTCGCGGCCGTATACCGATTCCCGACGCTGCCGTATTCGATCTATTCCGCGATCTATACGTCGCCGATCCGTTTCGATATGGCCGGCGTGCTGTCGCTCTATCTGGTGCTGCTCATCGCGATCGCGATGCTGCTTCAGTTCTGGGTGCTGCGCCGCTCTCGTTACGACGTGCTGGGCGGCCGCGCGGTTCCGACCGAACCGAAGGCCGCCGGACGCCGCTTGACTTGGGCGCTTGGCGTCGGCAACGCGCTGCTGCTGCTGATCGTGATCGGCATTCCGATCGGATCGAGCGTCGTGATGTCGCTGCTCAAGCTTCAGACCGGAGGACTGACGGCTTCGAATCTGACGCTGGACAACTATGCGTCGCTGCTGTCCGAAAGCCATTCGCTGCTGCCGGGACTCGGCCGCTCGCTGCTGATCGCTTCTTGCGCCGCCGCGATCGGATTGATCGTGGGACTGGCCGCAAGCTTCGTGCTGTCGTATTCGCGTTTCCGGTTCAAAAGGGGAATCGAGACCGCTTCGCTGATCTCGTTCGCCGTTCCCGGCGTCGTGCTCGGCATCGGCTATATCTTCGTTTGGAATCAGCCGTGGTTGGAAAGTCTCGGCATCCGTTTGTACGGCAAACCCGGGATCCTCGTGTTGGCGGCGATCGCCGGCGCGATACCGGTCATCACCCGCGTAATGACCGGAGCGATGGCCAAAGTGCCGGAAAGCCTGCTCGACGCGGCCCAGATGCAGGGCGGATCGCTGATCAGCCGCATTCGGCATATTCTCGCGCCGCTGGTACGCGGAGCGCTGGTATCCGCCGGATTGGCCGCTTTCGGCGCATGCGTGTTCGATCTGGCCGTCAATTCGATCTTGTTTCCGCCGAATTTCGAGACGCTGCCGGTCGCGATCGACGACGCGTTCGAAGATCTGCGTTTCGGTTACGCGTCGGCCGCCACGGTGGCGGGCGGAGGTCTCGTCGTCGGCATCATGATGATCTTGGAACGGCTGTTCCGCAGAAAAGGAGCGAGCGTATGAGCGCGTTGAACGAACAATGGAACCGAAAAAACAAGCCGCGCGAAGAAAGCGGGCGGGCGGAAGGTCAACAGGAACAAGGGGCCGCGCCCAAACTGCTGGAGATTCAAGACGTGGTCAAGACCTACGGCAAGTTCCGGGCGCTCAAAGGCGTCTCGCTCGATCTGCGCGAAGGCGAAATCATCAGCGTGCTCGGTCCGTCGGGCTGCGGCAAATCGACGCTGCTCCAGCTCGTCGCCGGACTGGCCAAACCGGACGGCGGGCAGATTCTGCTGTCCGGGCGGAGCATCGCGTCCGCTTCGGGCATGGTGCCGCCGGAGAAACGCGGCGTCAACATGGTGTTCCAAGACTACGCGCTGTGGCCGCATATGAGCGTGTTCGACAATATCGCTTACGGCCTGAAGCAGAAGAAGATGGACAAACGCGCGATCCGCGCGAAAGTGGACGAAGCGCTGAATCTGCTGCGCCTCGGCGGGCTGGAAGACCGGCTGCCGCCTCAGCTGTCCGGCGGCCAGCAGCAGCGCGTGGCGATCGCCCGCGCGATCGTGACCGAACCGCGCCTGATGCTGCTCGACGAGCCGCTGTCCAATCTGGACATGCGGCTGCGGATCGAGATGCGCACGGAGATGGCCGTGCTGTTCCGGCGGCTGGGCATCAGCGTGTTCCACGTCACGCACGATCCCGAAGAAGCGTTCGCGATGGCCGATCGCCTGCTGATCATGCGCGAAGGCGCGGTGGATCAATTCGCGACGCCGGAAAAATGTTTCCGGCGTCCGGCCAGCCGCGAGGCGGCCTCGCTGCTCGGCGCGATCAATCGCCTCGAAGGGCACTTCGCGCGGGCGGCGGACGGCGGCCTTGCGCTGGTCACCGATGCCGGGACCGTGTCCGGCATCTACTGCGGCGAAGGCGAAGCGCCGCGCGAAGGCGAGCGCGGTGAGCTGCGCTTTCGCCCGGAGGAGCTGGTCGCGCAGGCCGGCGACGCCGCAGGCAGAAGCGGCGCCGGCATCGGCGGCGCGCGCGGCGGCTCCGGCGCGGCCGCCGCACGCGGAACGATGTCCTTCCGCGTCGTGCACGGCACGTTCGAAGGCACGCGCTGGCGTTCGCTCGCCGAGACGGCGGGCGGAGGCCGGGCGTACCTGCTGCATGCTTCGCCCGTAACGCCGGGCGAAGAGGTCGAACTGGCGCTGCCGCGCGAGGCGGCGCTGCTGTACCGGGCCTAGAGCGCAGGCCCGTCGCGCTGCAATCCAGACAAGAAAGGCGGTGGAGCGCCATGAAGCTTTCCGATCTGCCCGCGACTCCCGCCCGGCCGTTCGAACGGCTGCTGGCCGTGTCCGATATTCACGGGCACGGCGAAGGACTGGACCTCCTGCTGCGGGAGGCCGCATACGATCCGTCCCGGGATCAATTGATTCTGGGCGGCGATTATATCGACACCGATCCGGCCACTTGGAGCCTCCTCGGCCGGATCGCCGAATTGACGGCGGGAGGGGCGATCGCCCTGCCCGGCAATCACGATTTGAAGCTGCTGGCGCTGCCGCCCGCCGTGCGGCGTCCGGCCGAAGCTCGGCTCGGTTGGCTGCGGGAACTGCCGCACTGCGCGGAAGCCGGCGGCTTCCTGTTCGTGCACGCCGGCTTCCGTCCCGGCGTGCCGCTGGAGCGGCAGACGCTGCGCGACGTCACCGAGATCCGCGAAGAATTCTGGTACGCGGGCGAAGCGGACTTCGCCGGAACGGGAATCGGCGGCCGAACGATCGTGTTCGGCCATACGCCGACCTTCAAGCTGGGCGCCGCGCCCGGCTCGGTCTGGCACGGCGAACGTCGCCTCGCGATCGACACCGGTGCCAAACACGGTCTGCGTTTGACGCTGCTCGACCTGACGAACGGCATCGCGTATTCGTGCTCGACCGCTCCCGGCCGGCTGTACGGGGATTTGCGCCGCCGTAGGCTTGACGTGTCCGCAAGCGGCGAGCGGCAAGCAGGCACGGGAGCGGCGGAAACCGCGCTCTCGGAATCGTAAAGCGTCCTTACTCAAACCTCCGAAGGGGCGACTCGGCAAAGTCTTTTGCGTCGAATCGAGGTCGTCGGAGCGTAACGGAACACAGATCCGTTACAGCCGCGTTTCGCCTCTTGTCGTATCGCTAACGCAACCTCATTCCGTTAGCGATACAACAAAGGACAAAAACCTGATAAAATCGCTATTTTTATCGTCTAAGCGTTCGCTCGTTCCGTTAGATTTTCGATAAGGCCGAAAATCCGTTTTAAGCGTCTCCTCGTTCCGTTAGCGCCGGAGCAAGATAACCAAAGCGACCGCTTTTTGCTTTTTTCGGCTAAAGCTTCTATGATGAGAAATCATGGATGACAATCATCCCGATCCTAAGCGGAAAGGCGGACATCGAACATGGAATTAACGTTCCCGAAAGTGGAGACGCACGAAGACATCGCGGAGGTCGCCATGCTGGCGGCCGCGATCTGGGGAGAATATTATGTCGCTCTGATCGGCCGCGATCAGGTCGATTACATGGTGGAGAAATATCAATCGCTCCCGGCGATTACCGCCCAGATCGGGCATCAAGGTTATGAATATTATTTGCTGCGCCGAGGCAGCGAGACGGTCGGCTATATGGGCATCAAGCAGGAAGACGGCCGGCTGTTCCTGAGCAAGCTGTATATCGACAAGCGGCACCGTGGCAAAGGATACGCCAGCCATGCGAACGCGTTTCTGGAACGGCTGTGCGCCGACCGCGGTTTGGACCGGATCTGGTTGACGGTGAACCGCGACAATGCTTCGAGCATCGCCGTGTACGAGAAAAAAGGATTCCGCAAGGTGCGCGAACAAGTCGCCGATATCGGGAACGGATACGTGATGGACGATTTCGTGATGGAAAAAGAAATCCCGGTTCCGGCGGAGTAAGCTTCGGTTTGCCGAAAGAAGATCAGGGAATGCGATCGCGCGCTCATGCGACAGATCGCAAACGCGCGAAAAAGCGGCAGGATATCGAGGAAGGTTCCTCGCTCCTGCCGCTTTTTGACGTACGCAATCATCGTCGTTGCCGCACGCTTAGGCGGCTGACTTCGCAGAAGCCGACAGCGCGCGGCTGCGAGGTTCGGAGATCCGGAAGCCGCTCTCCGATCGTGATCCCCGGCCGCCTTACAGATCCATCGACAACCGGATCATGTCGCGGCAGCGGATGCCGTTCTCGTAGATCGGCTCGTCGTAATGCCGAACGAAGAAGTCCAAGTCCACGCCGACGATCCGGAAGCCGCATTTCTGGTACAGCGCCAGTTGGCCGACGCTGGAATTGCCCGTACCGACTTCGAGCGTGCGATAGCGGGCTTCGCGCGCCGATTCGACGGCGTGCAGCACCAGCTTTTTGCCGATGCCGCGGCCGTGGTAGTTCTCGTCTACGGCGACGTTCACCAGTTCCGCCGTTTCGGGTCGGGTCGGCAGCAGCACATAGACGCCGAGAATCTTCTTGTCCGACTCGGCGACGAAACAGCTTCCGCGGCGCGCGTAATCTTCCACGAGCGCGCGGGACGGATCGGCGAGCAGCAGCAGATCGATCGGCCGTTCTTCCGGATCGGAAAGGGGACGGATCTCCAAATGTTCATAGGACGGAGCAGCGGGCATGCGAAGTCCTCCTTATCGATGAATGTAGGTAAATCGACGCAAACGCAAACGCAAAGATCGAGCGGCAGGTCCTGCAAAACGCGTATAAAGCCTATTGTAGCGCAGAAAAACGGCAGAATCGAGCTTCGAGCTCCCGCGTTTCCGAGCACGCAAAAACGCTCCATCCGCCGAGAAGACGAGATGGAGCGTTTTTTATTCAACAAAGTCGATCAAACGAAGCCTCAGCCTTTCGAAGAAAGGCACTTCGAAAGCATAAGCCTCAGCCTTTCGAAGAAAGGCGCTTCGGAAGCCTAAAACTTAGCCTTGTTTCGGCTCGCTGCTTCCGGACTTCATCATCTGACGCAGTACCGTTTGCAGGATACCGCCGTTGTAGTAGTAGTCGATATCGACCATGCTGTCGAGACGGGCGATCGCGTTGAACTCGAACTTCGTTCCGTCTTCGCGCGTGACGGCAACGGTCAATTTCTGACCCGGTTTCACGTCGTTGCTCAGGCCGAGAATATCGAAAGTCTCGCGTCCGTCGAGGCCGAGGGATTTCCAACTCGAACCTTCCTCGAATTGCAGAGGCAGAACGCCCATGCCGACGAGGTTGCTGCGGTGAATCCGTTCGAAGCTTTCGGCGATGACGGCTTTGACGCCCAGCAGCATCGTGCCTTTGGCCGCCCAGTCGCGGGAGCTGCCCGTACCGTATTCTTTGCCGGCGATAACGACCAGGTTCTGGCCTTCGTCTTGATACTTCATCGAAGCATCGTAGATGGACATCACTTCGTCGGTCGGCAGATATTTGGTCACGCCGCCTTCCGTGCCCGGAGCCACTTGGTTGCGAATCCGGATATTGGCGAACGTGCCGCGCATCATGACTTCGTGGTTACCGCGGCGCGAGCCGTAGGAGTTGAAGTCTTTGCGTTCCACGCCGTGCTCGGCGAGATACAGTCCGGCCGGGCTCTTAGGCGCGATGTTGCCCGCAGGCGAGATGTGGTCGGTCGTAACCGAATCGCCCATGAGCGCCAGCGCGCGAGCTTGTTTGATATCCGCGAGGTCTTTGAGACCCTCGTTCAGATGACGGAAGAACGGAGGGTTCTGGATGTACGTGGAGTTCGAATCCCACTCGTACAGTTCGCCTTCCGGCACTTCGATCTGGTTCCAACGTTCGTTGGCGGTGAAGACGTTGGCGTATTTCAGGCGGAACATTTCCGGCGTGATCGCCATCGCGACCGCGTCGCGGATCTCCTGCGAAGTCGGCCAGATGTCTTTGAGGAAGACCGGCTCGCCTTGTTGGTCGTAACCGAGCGGTTCCGTCGCCATATCGATGTTCACCGTGCCGGCCAGCGCGTAAGCGACGACGAGCGGCGGCGAAGCCAGATAGTTCATTTTGACCTGCGCGTGCACGCGGCCTTCGAAGTTCCGGTTGCCGGACAGTACGCCCGCGACCGTCATATCGTTATCCGTGATGACTTGAGCGACTTCGTCCGGCAGCGGGCCGGAGTTGCCGATGCAGGTCGCGCAGCCGTAACCGGCCACGTAGAAGCCGAGCTTCTCGAGCGGTTCCATCAGGCCGGCTTTGTACAGATAGTCCGTAACGATCAGGGAACCCGGCGTCAAGCTGGTCTTGACGTATTCCGGACGGGTCAAGCCGCGTTCGACGGCTTTCTTCGCGAGCAGGCCCGCGCCCAGCATGACGCTCGGGTTGGACGTGTTCGTGCAGCTCGTGATCGCCGCGATCACGACGGCGCCGGCGCTCATCTCGCTGGTCTTGCCGTTCTTGTGGTTGACCGTGACTTTCTCCGCGATCTTCTCGTCGCTCAGGCCGTAACCGCCTTTGTCGACCGGCGTGCGCACGATGCCTTCGAAGTTGCTCTTCATGTTCGTCAGCTCGATACGGTCCTGCGGACGCTTAGGTCCCGCCAAGCTCGGCACGACCGAACCCAGATCCAGTTCGATGACGTCGCTGAAGTCCGGATCGGCCATATCGTCCGTACGGAACATGCCTTGCGCGCGGTAGTACTGCTCGACCAGCTCGATCTGCTCGTCGGCGCGTCCCGTGTTGCGCAGGTAAGTCAGCGTCTCGGAGTCGACCGGGAAGAAGCCCACCGTCGCGCCGTATTCCGGCGCCATGTTGGCGACCGTCGCGCGGTCGGCCAGACCGATGTTGCTCAGGCCCGGACCGTAGAACTCGACGAATTTGCCGACGACGCCTTTTTTGCGCAGCATTTCGGTAACGGTCAGCGCAAGGTCGGTCGCCGTCGCGCCTTCCGCGAGGCTGCCCGTCAGTTTGAAGCCGATGACGTCAGGCGTGACGAAGTAGAGCGGTTGGCCGAGCATGCCGGCTTCCGCTTCGATGCCGCCTACGCCCCAACCGACGACGCCAAGACCGTTGATCATGGTCGTATGGGAGTCCGTGCCCACGAGGGAATCCGGGAAGACGTAAGTTTCGCCGTCGATGACTTTGGTCGCCGCTACGGAAGCGAGGTACTCCAAGTTAACTTGGTGCACGATGCCCGTGGAAGGCGGAACGGCGCGGAAGTTATCGAATGCCGTTTGCGCCCAGCGCAGGAAACGGTAACGTTCTTCGTTGCGTTCGAATTCGAGATTGATATTGAAATCCAGCGCGTCTTCCGTGCCGAACGCGTCGACCATGACGGAGTGGTCGATGACGAGATCGACCGGAACGAGCGGATTGATTTGTTTCGGGTCGCCGCCGCTTTGCTTCACGGTATCGCGCATAGCCGCCAGATCGACGACGACCGGCACGCCGGTGAAGTCCTGAAGTACGATACGCGCCGGAATGAACGGAATTTCCTTATTGGCATCGCGATCGACGTTCCAACGAGCGATCTGGTTGACGTGTTCTTCGGTAATCGCGCGTCCGTCGAATTGGCGAACGGCCGCTTCGAGCAGAACGCGGATCGAGAACGGAAGCTTCGAGATGCTGCCGAGTCCTTGTTCTTCCAGTGCCTTCAGGCTGTAATAACGGTAAGACTTGCCGCCGGATTCGAGCGTGCGGGCGGCGGAGAATTGATCGGACAAAGCCATGAGTGTACCTCCTCGGAAATGGGATGAAGCAGTTGCGCGGCCGCGTTCGGATAACGGACGCGGCGACGCTGCGACGAACGAAAAAGCGTGATGCGTATTGGGTTGTTCTGAAGGTGTTTCATTTAGTGAAACCAAATTTCAAAAATTCTTAATTTAATTATAACGTTTACAATCCGGCGCGTAAAGTCCTTTTTCCCTTCGAACGGCCGCGGCATTTCTAATTTCGCGGGCGTGCGGTATGCGTGTTTTCTTTGCAGGCGGACCGTCCATCCACTATACTGATAGAAGGGATTTTAATGAATTGACGGAGGCCTGTACATGACAGCAAACAAAGTAACCGTAGGACTGGTATACGGCGGCAAATCGGGCGAACACGAGATTTCGCTGCAAACCGGTTTCGCGGTGATGAACGCATTCGATTACGCGAAATACACGATCATTCCTTTCTATATTACCCTTCAAGGCGAATGGCGAATGGGCTCCGTCCTTGACGAACCGATGAAATCGATCGACGACATGAAACTCGAATCGGCAGCCGGCGGAACGGCCGAAGCGGCCGGCGCGATGTTCGCTTCCTTGAGCGGCCGAGACAGCCGGATCGACGTCATGTTCCCGCTGCTGCACGGCACGTTCGGAGAAGACGGAACGATCCAAGGATTGTTCGAGATGGCCGGGCTGCCTTACGTGGGAGCGGGCGTGCTGTCCTCTTCGGCGGGCATGGACAAAGACGTCATGAAGAAACTGTTCGCGGCCGCCGGCCTCGAGCAGGGCGAATACATCGCCTTCATCGAACGGGATTGGCGGACCAACCGTCACGGGCTGCTCCAAGAAGCCGAGACCAAGCTCGGATATCCTTGCTTCGTCAAACCGGCTAACTTGGGTTCCAGCGTAGGCATCTCCAAAGCGAACGATCAGGAATCGCTGATCGCCGCCGTCGAGACGGCGCTGCGTTACGACCGCAAGGTGCTGATCGAGACCTTTATCGACGGCCGCGAGCTGGAAGTGGGCGTGCTCGGCAACGACGATCCGCAGGCTTCGATCCCGGGCGAGATCGTGTCTTCCGGCGATTACTACGACTATAACGCCAAATACATCGACGGCAAGTCCGAGATGTTGATCCCGGCCCCGGTCGACGCCGACCTTGCCGATTCGCTCCGCGAGCTGGCGGTTCGGGCGTTCAAAGCGGTCGAAGGCAGCGGCCTATGCCGCGCGGACTTCTTCGTTCGCCGTTCGGACAACAAGATTCTGATCAACGAAGTCAATACGATGCCGGGCTTCACGCCGTTCAGCATGTATCCGCTGCTGTGGAGAGAGACGGGCATGTCTTACGCGGCTTTGCTCGATCGCTTGATCGAATTGGCGCTCGAACGCCACTCGGCAAGAACGAGCCTTCAGTATAAAATGTAAGAAGCTTCTATCCATTCCGAGACGTTCGAAGGGAGCCGGTAACCATGGGATTCGAAACGGAGTTCAATTCGATCTGCAAGTTCAAGAACGAGCAAGAACTGTACGAGGTGCTGGAATACGGGCGCGGCAAGCTTCGCAAAGACGGGTTCCGCATTTTTCCGACCGGGCAGAAAGCGATCGCCTACACGCCGGACAACCGAGCGATCGCGATCGTGCTGATCACGGCCTCGATCGCGGAGATCAATTTTCAAGGCCAAGAGATCACGCAGGTCGAGCTGGATCTGGTCCGCAAGCTCACGGAAGAAGAAGTTCGCGTGCTGACGGCGCTCGGGCAAGAAATGTTTTTCGCGGAATAACGAAGTTTACGGGCAACTACTACTCTGTACCAGGTCAAATAGTGGGTTTACGTTTGGACAAAACGCGCATGGGTCTAGCGCGTTTTGGACGAGCGTAACCTTACCTTTACTTGGTACAGAGTACTACAGAAAGGCGGGTTAACTGTGGAATCGAACGAGAAAGTTCCTTATGTTCTCACCGGAAAGAGTCATACGGCGGTCGCGGTCAACGCGGCGGCCAAAGCGGGCGAGTGGATCAAAAGCAGACTAGGCGCTTACGGCCGGTTGTCTACCAAATCGTCCGAACAGGACCTCGTGACCGAGATCGACAAAGGGGCCGAGCAGATGATCCGGCGGCTGATCCTGACGCATTTTCCGGATCACGCGATTCTCGGCGAAGAAGGCGTGGAGCCCGGCGAAGACGCGCCGGAACGCGCGCTTCGCGAAGCCGAAGAAGAAGAGTATCTCTGGATTATCGACCCGATCGACGGAACGACCAACTTCGTGCACGGCTTCCCGTTCTATTCGGTCTCGATCGCTCTTGCCAAGAACGGCGAAGTGGTGCTCGGCGTCATCTACGATCCTTCGCGGGACGAGATGTTCGTGGCCGAGAAAAACAAAGGCGCGTACGTTCACGGCGCGCGCATGAATGTATCCGGCGAGCAGCGGTTGTCCGAAGGTTTGATCGCGGTAGGCTTCCCGGCCGATCCGGCGGTGAAACTGCCGATCAATCTGCGCGGCATCGAAGCGTTGGCGCCCAAAGCGCGCAGCCTGCGCGCCGGCGGTTCCGCGGCGCTGCATCTGGCCAACGTGGCCGCCGGCCGTCTGAGCGGGTACTGCGAAGTCGGGCTGAACGTCTGGGACGTCGCGGCGGGCGCGCTGCTCGTCGCCGAATCCGGCGGACAGGTGACCGATACGGCGGGTACGCCTTACCATCTGGGGGTTCGCCATATCGCGGCGACCAACGGCGCTTTGCATACGGAATTGTTGAACGTGCTTAAGGAAGCCGACGCGACCGGATTCTGATCGGCGCGCCGATGCAGTCTGTTCCATCATCTGACTTTTTCGAGGAGGAATCGGAATGAGCGACGCGCAAGGCCGCAAGCCGAGTCAAGAAGAGTTGGAAGAACAATTGACCGAACTGCTGACGGAAGGCGAGTTGAAAGACGAAGACCGCGAGCGCAAAGAGCGCGAGCAGATCTCTCCGCGTTACGAGATTCGGATTCAGACGACGTTGGACCCGATCGTCGAAGAGACCCGGTTGTACCGGACGATGGCGCAGGAACTCGACGGGCGCTACGACGATTATCTGGAGAAGACGCGTCCGCGTCCGCCTCGGGCGGCGGAAGAAGAACAACAGGAATAAAGAACGGCCAGCCCTATACGGAAATACTCGGCAGGCCGCCGCATCGGTCCTCCCGGCTGCGGCGGCCGCTTTTTGATGAAGGTCTTTCCCCCAACTTGCACAGGTCCCGACGGACCGGAAGGAGACAACGAATGAAGAACGCATGGAGAAAAAGTTGGATCGCGCTGGCTTGCACGACGCTCGCGCTCCCGGTATTCGGGCTGACCGGAGTCCGCGATACGTTCGCGGCGGGAGAGACCTACAAGATCGTATCGTTCGGCGATTCGATCACCGCGGGATACGAACCGGAGAAGGCTCCGGCCGATTATTACGGTTTCGTGCCTCGCTTGGCCGAACAGGCCCGTTTCCACGGACGTTCGGAAGTGAACAATTACGGCATCTCGGGCTTGAATTCCACGGGATTGGAGCATTATATCGAAGCGGTTCGCGCCGGAACGGCCACGACCGCCGACGCGGTACAAGCCGGGCTGCGCGATCCGAACGCGGCCGTATTCGCGGCCGACGTGGCGAAGGTGCGTTCCGATGTCGCGGACGCCGACGTCATCACGATCACGATCGGCGGCAACGACCTGCTGCCGTTGATCCGCGGCGGCGAAGTGCCGCAGGACCTCGCGGCCCAGGTCGAGACGCTCTTGAAGTCGTACGCTTCGAACCTCGGCAGCGCGCTGTCGGACCTGCGCGAGATCAATCCGGACGCCCGCATCGTCGTATCGGATCAGTATCAGCCGGTACCCGCGATCAAAGCGGGCACGCAGTACGCGACGTTAACCCAAGCCGCTGCCGCTTACACGTCGACGCTCAATCAGGTCATTGCCGCGCAGAACGCCGAAGGCGGCCATGTCGAAGCCGTCAACGTCGTGCCGCTGTTCGCGGGCCGCGAAACGCAGATGACGCATATCATGCGCGGAGACATCCACCCGAACCAAGTGGGCTACGAAGCGCTCGCTAAGACGTTCGCCGAGAAGATCTGGGGCGAATACCGCACGCTGAGCGCGCCGGTACCGGCTTCGACGGTAGCGGTCGTCGTGTCCGGCAAAGAATTGAACACCGCGTTCAAGCCGGTGCTCAAGAACAGCACGACCTTCGTCGTTCTTCGCGATATCACCGACGCGCTGGGAGCCGAACTCAAATGGGAGAATAAGACGTCCACGGCCAATATCGATTTCGGCGGCCGCAGCGTGAGCATCCCGATCGACAAGAAATCGATCACGGTAAACGGCAAAGCGATGGCGGTTCAAGTCCCGGCGTTTACCCAGAAAACGAACGGACAAGCGAAAACCTACGTTCCGTTGGCGGTATTGGCGGACGGTCTGGGCTTCGACGTGCAGTATACGTCCCGTCTGCGCACGGTATTCGTGAATCCGTAATATCCGGCTTTTTCGAACTTCAGATTGCTGTACCTTCCGATCCGAAAACGACGCGAGTCGTTTTCGGATTTTTTATACCGCCGCGTTCGGCGGACGAATCGGAGAGAGGACTCGTTTTTGACGGCATCCTGCGGGGTAATAACGACTAGCAAACGAGCAAACGAGCAAACGAGCAAACGGAACGTCGCAAGCTCGATATCTTTTTTATTAAGGGGACATCTGGATTTGGAGGACAAACGGACTGAACGACTGGAACAACTGCTGGCGGAAAGCGGGATTTACCGTTCTTTGTTGACGAATCATCCCGACGGCATGCTCATATTGGATTGCGCCGGCAGAGTCATGGATGCCAATCCGGCCGTCCTGCACATTACGGGCTACGAAGCTGCCGAGCTGTCCGAACTTGCGGCAGCCGAGGATACGGCATCTTCGTTCGATAGGCTCCGTCCCGCATTCGCGAAGGCGGCGAAAGGAGAAGCGTCGCATGTTCTTTTTCAGATGCCGAGCAAAGAAGGCGTGCCGCTTCAATTGGATATGGATTTCGTTCCGCTTCTTCACGAATCGGTGCAGCTCGGCGTCTATGTCCTGATGCGGGACAACCTGCCGATCCGCAAAAGCAGCCTCAGACCGCCGGAAACGTCGGAATGGTACAAACAGGCGGTGGAATTGGCTCGGATCGCTTTCTGGGATTGGGACTTGGAGACCGGAGAAGTGCAGTTCTCCGATCTGATCTACGATATTTACGGTTTCGAGAGCACGGGGGAAATTATTCGGCAGGAGGATCTGTTCAAGCGGATCGTGCCCGAAGATCGGGAGCGCTTGGCGAAGCTGGTCTCGAAACGGATGGAGGGCGAGGAGTACGATTTGACGTATCGGTTGGTGACGGACGGCGGCGAGCATCGTACGGTTCGTTCCAAAGGCAAAAAAGCGGGAGAACGGCATCTGATCGGCAGCATACAGGATATTACCGAACAGACGCTGCTCGAAGAACAGGTTCGCCGGCGGGAGTTGGAGTTCCGCCTGATCTACGAATATTCGCTCGATCTGTTCACCCGGCAATCCGCGGATTCGATATTCCTGTACCTGTCGCCGGCCTGCGAGCGAATTCTGGGTTATCGGCCGGAAGAACTGGTCGGCACCAGTTCGTTCGATATTTTCCATCCCGACGATGCCGCGAAGATACAAGAGTACTTGCGCATCGTACAGGGCGGAGATACCTCGCATACGGTAGAATTTCGGATACGGACCCGGAGCGGCGAATATGTCTGGCTGGAAACGGCGGCCAGCTTCACGTTCGATCCGCATACGGGCGAACCGCTGGAGATCATCGGGGTATCGCGAGACGTAACCGAGCGCAAGCTTGCCCAAAGGCAGATTCAGGAGAGCGAAGAGCGCTACAAGTCGCTGTTCGAATACAATCCTTCGGGCGTCTATTCGCTCAGCTTGGAAGGGGTCTATACGTCCTGCAACGAGAGCATGGCGGCGCTGCTCGCCTGCCGCAAAGAGGATCTGGTCGGCAACTCGTACCGCACCGTGATCCATGACGAGAATCTGGCGCGGACCAATCGCCATTTCGAAGCCGCCTGCCGGGGAATTCCGCAGAATTACGAAGCCAGCATCGTTAGAGTCAACGGAGAATCGGCCGATCTGAATATCATCAACGTGCCGATCTTCGTGGAAGGCGAAGTCGTGGGAGTCTACGGAATCGCCAGCGATATCACCGAACGCAAACAGTATATCCGGCGAATCGAGCAGTTGGGCTACGAATACACGCTGATCCTCAATTCGGTTTCCGAAGGCATCTTCGGCATCGGAACCGACGGGCGCACCGTTTTCGTCAATCCGGCGGCGCTGAGCCTGCTCGGCTACGAACAAGACGAATTTATCGGCCGGGATAATCATGTGCTGCTCGGCCATTCGAGCGGCGGAGGGATTCCTTATTCCGTCGACGAGTGCCCGATCTGCGCGACCGTGCGCGACGGAGCTCCGAGACCGATCGCCGAATGCGTGTTGTGGAAAAAAGACGGATCGAGCTGCTTGGTCGAATATACCGTCAACCCGATCGTCGACAAAGGCAAAACGCAGGGAACGGTCGTCGTGTTCCGCGACGTCACGAACGAACGCGAAGTGCTGCGGCAAAAAGAATTGGCGGAACAAGCCGCTTCGGCCAAGTCGGAGTTTCTCGCGATGATGAGCCACGAGATCCGCACGCCGATGAACGGCGTGCTCGGCATGACCGATCTGCTGCTCGACAGCGAACTGACCGAAGAACAGCGCGAATACGTCGAGATTATCAGCGGAAGCGGTCATTCGTTGATGCGGATCCTGAACGACGTGCTCGATTTCAGCAAGATCGACGCCGGCAGTCTGATGTTGGAACCGGAACGTTTTCCGCTTGCTTCGCTCATGAGCGATGCGGTGGAGCTGTTCGCGCCCCGAGCGGCCGAACGGGGAATCGAACTCAGCTGGAATCTGGCTCCCGGCGTGCCGGAAGAGATCACGACCGATCCGGTCAGGCTGCGTCAGATCCTGACCAATCTGATCGGCAACGCGATCAAGTTCACGGAACGCGGTTCCGTGACCGTTTCCGCCCGGAAGATCGAAGGTTCGGCCGCGGAAGAACCGGTGCTGGAGTTCCGCGTGCGGGATACCGGCGTAGGCATCGCGGAAAATAAAATCGGCCGCCTGTTCCAATCGTTCTCGCAGCTGCATCCGGAACTGAATCGCAAATACGGCGGCACGGGCTTAGGGTTATCGATCTGCCGCAGGCTGGTCGAATTGATGGGCGGCACGATTCGCGTCGACAGTCGGGAAAGCGAAGGTTCGACGTTCAGCTTCACGCTGCCCTGCCGGACGGCCCATTCGCTGACTCTGTCCGCGCCGGCAATCGACAATCGGCTGCGGATCGAAGCGGAGTCCGGCCGTTCGCCGGAAATCGAGGCGGCGGGGAACGACGAAACGAACGGCGCGTATCCGAAGCGGCTCTCGCGGCCGCGATCCGGTTCGGACGAATCCGAAACGGCTTACGCGTACGACGCGGCGGAAAGCGGAGACGACGAAGCCTTTTCGGCAGCGCCTTCCGCGCGGATCGGGGAAGAAGACGAATGGCTGCGCGATCTTCGCATCTTGGTTGCCGAAGATCATCCGGTCAATCGCCGTTTGCTGCAAGAGCTGTTGGCCAAATCGGGCTACTCGGCCGATATGGCGGAGAACGGCATCGAAGCGTTCGCGGCCGTTTCCCGCAAACGTTACGATCTCGTGTTCATGGATATTCAGATGCCCGAAATGGACGGGCTGACGGCCGCCCGTTTGATCCGCCAAGTGCTGCCGGCGGAATCCGTTCCTTATCTGGTCGCGGTCACGGCCTTCGTGCGGCCCGGCTTCGAACAGGAATGTTTGGACAGCGGCATGCAGGGCGTGCTGACCAAACCGATTTCCGAACTCGACGTCAAGCATATTCTGCGCGATCCCGACAGGCGTCTGAGAAGCTTTTTGCGCCGACGTCTCGAGACTTGAACGAGAGCCGCCGAAGTTCGCGATCGGCGTCGCACGGCAAAAGGCGGGAGAATCATTTCTCCCGCCTTTTCGGCGCGCGGCGCCAGCCGTACACTTGAACATGCACGAATATTTTGCTCAGGATAAAGCTGAACCCGTAGAGAATGACCAAAATAATGACCAGCGGGCGGAACAGGATGGAAGCCGCGACCCAGATCAGCAGAAGCTGCCATGCTTTGAAACGGTTGAAAAAGACGGGCAGCGTAAAGATCCGGTAAAACCAATAGTTTTTCTGCACGGCTTCCATATACTCGGTACGCGTCTGTTCGTCGTCGGGATCGAGCCGAATGGCCTGCTCCATCATCGTTTTGGCGGTCTTGACGTCGCCGCGACGGTCCGCCGCCCAACCCAGATACAGAAAAGTCTGCGAAGTTTCGACGTCTTTGCGCAGCGCGTTTTCGGCGGCTTCCCTAGAGTCTTCGTGCCGAAGCAGATTCGCCAGCACGTAGCTGTAGAGCGCGTAATACAGTCCGTTCTCCGTATCGATATCCAGCGCCCGTTCGATCGCCTGACGCGCTTGATCGAATCGGCCGAACTTGTTATGCATATTGGCGAGCAGGTAATGCAGATGCGCGCGATAAGGATTAAGGCGCAGTCCTTCTTCGGCGGCTTCCTGCATCTGCGTCCATTCGCGGGTCGAATAGTAGATGACGGCTCTCAGAAACCAAGCGTCTTCTTCGTTCGGATCGAGCCGGAGCATCTGCTCGGTACATTCCAGCGCCCGATCGTAATCGTGCAGGTTGATATAGGCCAGCGACAAAGCGCCGTACGGACCGACCGTTTCCGGTTCTTCGCGCAGCCATTCGCCGGCTTCGGTCAAAGCTTCTTTGTTGCGCCCGCGGCTCAGCAGCCATTCGAACCGCCGCGCGCGTACTTCGGCAGGTACGGGACCGTTGGTTTGTTCGCTCATGGATTCCCTCCAGACAAGATCGGACGACGGCCGTTTTCCGACAGGCTCCGTGCCGCGATTCAACGGATCTTATGTTTTTTGATGTACTCCAGCACTTGGGCATATTCGCCGTTGGTATCGCTGAAGGTGGCGTAATTGCGCGCGGTGGCGAACCAATCGAGCGTGGACGGACGGCGGGTCTTCAGCACGCGGCGAAAATCCGTGTCCGCGAGCGGTTGGATCTCGCCCGTCTCGAGCGCCCGTTCCAGCGCCGTTTCGGTCGCTTCGCGCACCAACTGCTCCAGATCGGCTCCCGAGAACAGAGCGGTACTCTCGGCAAGCTTGCGCACGTTGACGTCGCCGGAAGGCTTGCCCGCAAGTTTGAGATCCAGAATCAGATTGCGTTCTTCTTCCTCCGGCGGCGGAACGAACAGCAGATTATTGAAGCGGCCCGGACGGCGCAGCGCGGAATCGAGATACCACGGCGTATTGGTCGCTCCGATGATAAATACGTTTTCGTTAAAACTCGCCAGACCGTCCAATTCGATCAGCAGTTGGTTGACGAGCATCCGGTCATGGTGCTGCCGCATGCCGTGACGGCTGCCGCCCAGCGCGTCCAATTCGTCGATGAACAGGACGCATGGCGCTTCGGCGCGCGCTTTTTCAAAGATGTCGTGCAGATTGTGCTCGCTGCCGCCGACGTACATCGACAAGATCGCCTGAAGCTCCAGATGAAGAAAACTCGCGTCGATCTCGCCGGCGACGGCTCTCGCGAGAAACGTCTTGCCGCAGCCCGGAGGGCCGTACAGCAGCAGCGAACCTCCCGCTTCGCGGCCGTAAGCCGCGAACAACTCGGGCTGTTTGAGCGGAAGAATGAAATTCATGCGGATCTTTTTCTTGATCTCTTCGAGTCCGCCCACGTCGGCGAAGGTGACGTTCGGTTTTTCGCTTTCGATCAGATCCTCGGCGTTTTTGTCGAACTGGATCACTTTGAGATTTTTGCGGCGCTGTTCTTTGTCTTCGTCCATAACGTCTCCTTTCCGTGCTCTGTTTTTCTTTTATCTTAACCGATCAAGAGGGCTTTTCACCACAACGGAGAATCGGAAGGAATTTCGTTTGACGAGAAAAAGCCCCTTCTCTGCGAGAAGGGGCTTCGAGCCTGTCTTAGCGGGCCATTTCTCGAAGCGTCTCGTCCGCCGCCGTCAGCGTGCGGTCGATATCTTCGTCCGTATGGGCGGTGGTCAGGAACCACGCTTCGTACTTCGAAGGCGCGAGGCAGACGCCGCGGTTCAGCATGCCGCGGAAGAAAGCGGCGAACGCTTCGCCGTCGGTATCCTGCGCTTGGTCGTAGTTCGTGACCGGATGGTCGCAGAAATGCGTCGAGAACGAACCGCGGATCCGGTTGATCGTCATCGGGACGCCGTGGCGCTTCGCCGATTCGGCGATGCCGTCGGTCAGACGGATCGCGAGACGGTTCATCTCGTCGTAGACGCCGTCGCCTTGCAGCACTTCCAAGCAGGCGATGCCCGCCGAGACGGAGATCGGGTTGCCGGCCATCGTGCCCGCCTGATAAGCGGGACCGAGCGGAGCGACCTGCTCCATGATATGCTTGCGGCCGCCGTAAGCGCCGATCGGCAGTCCGCCGCCGAGGATCTTGCCCAGCGCCGTAAGATCCGGCACGATGGCGTCGTGATTCTCCAGCCCGGCATAGGTCTGCGCCGAGCCGTAATGGAAGCGGAAAGCGGTGATGACCTCGTCGTAGATCACGAGCGCGCCGTGGTCGTGGGCCAGTTTGCACAGGCCTTCGAGGAAGCCCGGCTCCGGCATGACCATGCCGAAGTTGCCGACGATCGGCTCGACCATGACGGCCGCGATCTGGCCTTCCCAACGGTTCAATGCTTGTTCGAGGCCGGCCAGATCGTTGAACGGCACGGTGATGACTTCCTGCGCGATGCTGGCCGGTACGCCGGCGCTGTCCGGCGTGCCCAGCGTGGACGGGCCGGAACCGGCGGCCACGAGCACGAGATCGGAATGGCCGTGGTAGCAGCCGGCGAACTTGATGATCTTCGACCGGTTGGTATACGCGCGCGCGACGCGGATCGTCGACATGACGGCTTCTGTGCCGGAGTTGACGAAACGGACTTTGTCGAGCGACGGAATCGCGCCTTTGAGCATCTTGGCAAGCTGGATCTCGAGCTCGGTCGGCGTGCCGTAGAGCGTGCCGTTTTGCGCGGCGCGCAGGATGGCTTCGGTGATATGCGGATGCGCATGGCCCGTGATGATCGGGCCGTACGCGGCCAGATAGTCGATGTATTCGTTGCCGTCGACGTCCCAGAAGTGCGCGCCTTGGCCTTTTTTCATAAAGACGGGAGCTCCGCCGCCTACCGCTTTGAACGAGCGGGACGGGCTGTTGACGCCGCCGACGATATGTTCGAGCGCTTCGGCGTACAATTTTTCGGAATTCGGACGATGCAAATTCATGATTCACGATCCTTTCGGTATAGGGCATACGGTCGCGATCGGCCGCTTAACGCGTAAGAGCGCCCGACGAAGGGCGCTCCTACAGCGTACCGAATTTCGCGCCCCGAGTACAGGGCGATTTGGTTAAGTTTTGTCCGGAAGGCTTATTGCCGGTCGTCCGCTTCGGCGCCGAGCGCTTCGGTCTTGGACGAAGGGACGACGGACATCGGGGCCGTGGAAGCGCCGGCGTCGGCCGGGCTTTCTTCGTCCGAGGCCGGAACGGAGCCGTCCGGAGCCGTCTCGTCTTCGGCGGAAGCGTTCAGCGTGTCTTGGATAAACTGCTTCAGTTTCTTCTCGCTGCTGACGGTCAGCACGGCCGCGCCGCCGATCGTTTCTTCGCGCAGCAGAGGGTTCGGCGGGATCTGTTCGCTGCCGCCCATCTTGCTGTCGTAAGCGACGCTTGCCAGTTTCCACATGTCGCCGACGCTGAGGTTCGTATCGATATAAGGGCTGACCTGCTCCAGAATGCCCGGCAGGTTCATGATCGAAGTGGTCGATTTCAACTTGTCGGCGATCGCCTGCAAGAATTCGCGTTGGCGTCCCGTCCGGCTGAAGTCGGAGAGCTGATCATGACGGAAACGCACGTATTGCAGCGCCTGCGTGCCGTCGAGATGCTGCTGGCCTTCTTTAAGATCGATATCGTACAGATGCTCGTCGGCCGCGCTCAGATATTTCATGTCTTTTTCCACGTAAAAATCGACTCCGCCGACGGCGTCCACCAGTTTGATGAAACCTTGGAAGTCGGTGTACACATAATATTGGATCGGAATGCCGAGCAGGTCGGAAACGGTCTGCATGGCGGAATTCGGTCCGTGCGTAATCGCGGTGTTGATCCGCTGACGGCCGTGATCCGGAATGTCCGTGTAGGTGTCGCGCATGATGGAGAACAAGTTGATCGTTTTTCGGGTCGGATCGATCGAGGCGACGATCATGGAGTCCGAACGAGGAATTTCGCCTTCTTTGACGCCGCGGGCGTCCACGCCCATAAGCAGGATGTTTACCGGTTCGCTGCCTTCCCATTTCGGCGGGTCCTGAACGGTCGTCTTGGTCGTCTCGGTTACGGGCAGGCTGCGGAACGGGGAGTTCTCGCCGACCTTTTGCAGACCCGAGACCTGATTGTACAGGCTCGTGAAGTAGTAAGCCGCATAACCGGCCGCGGATGCGAAAATGATGCAAAGCACCCAGACCAGGGTCCTCTTCTGCCGTTTCGTCATTCGTTTTCTTCCTTTCGCTTCTGTGGAGATTCCGTTTGTCTTGGATTGCCTTCGCGGTATCCCTACATTATAATTTTTTTCGGAGCAGCAGGCAATTCGCCGCTGTTTGAGCGATATCGAAGCATGCGGAAATCGCTGATCGCCCCCGAAAGAGAGGGCACCGGCGACGCGAGAGCGGTCCTGACGCGGACGGCAGAATCGAACGGCCGGATCCGCGAGCAGGTCTTACACGCAGAATACCCCCTTATTTTTGCGGTGAACCGCAGGATAAGGTCTATCGGACAAAATATGGGCATCCGCCGCTAACGGACGGACCCGCAAGAAAGGGACAACTATGAAAGCCATCGAAGTGGAGCATCTGAGCAAGACGTTCAATGTGCAGAAAAACCGGGACGGCCTCAAAGGAGCGCTGCAGGACTTGTTCTCCCGGCAGTATAACCAAGTCGCCGCCGTCAACGATATCTCGTTCTCGATTCCGGCCGGCGAGATCTGCGGCTATATCGGCGAGAACGGCGCGGGCAAATCGACGACGATCAAGATGCTGACCGGCATCCTCGTTCCGACGTCCGGCAAGCTGAACGTGGGCGGTTACGTGCCTCACGAGGAACGGGAGAAATTCGTCCGCAATATCGGCGTCGTATTCGGCCAGCGCAGCCAGCTCTGGTGGGACATCGGGGTCATCGAATCGTTCGGCCTGCTGCGCAAAGTCTACGGCGTGCCGGAGAACGATTACCGCAAACGGCTCGACGAGCTGGTGCAGCGCCTCGATCTCGGAGAACTGCTGAACCGCCCCGTGCGCAAACTCAGTCTCGGCCAGCGCATGCGCTGCGAATTGGTCGCCGCGCTGCTGCACAATCCGTCGATCGTCTTCTTGGACGAACCGACGATCGGACTCGATATCATCGTCAAGACCGAGATCCGAGAATTCCTGAAAGACATGAACCGCGAGCACGGAACGACCATCCTGCTCACCACGCACGACCTTCAAGACATCGAAGCGCTCTGTTCGCGGGTCATCATGCTCGACGAAGGACGCATCATCTACGACGGCGGACTCGATACGCTCAAATCGCGTTGGGGGCAAGGGACGCGGGTCACGTTCCAATTCGGCGCGGCCTGCCCGTTGGAGAGATTGCGGACGCTGACTTCGGATCTGCAGGTCGATTGGACGGCGGACAACGATCTGCATGCCGAAGTGCTGGTGCCTGCGCAGCTCAACGTGTCGGACGTGCTGGCGAAAGTCGTCGGACAGCCGAATATCGCCATTACCGACATCAAGATCACCGAGACGACGACCGACGAGATCGTGCGGCAGATTTATCGGACCGGTTCGGCGTCCAAGCCGAGCGGAGCGGATACGGAAGGCGGGCAGCCTCTTCATGTTTAGCGCATACACCGACTTTATCCGGATTCGTTTTCTGACGATGCTGGCGTACCGGGTGAATTATTATTCCGGCATCCTGATCTACATGCTGAATATCGGCGTCTACTATTTCACTTGGCAGGCGATCTACGGCGGCCAAGGCGAGATCGGCGGATTCACCGCGTCCCAGATGACCACGTATATCGCGGTATCTTGGATGGCGCGCGCGTTCTATTTCAACAACTTGGATTACGAGATCGCGAACGATATCCGGGACGGTTCGATCGCCATCCAGTTCATTCGTCCGTACAATTATCTGCTCGTCAAGATGATGCAGGGCTTCGGCGAAGGATTGTTCCGCTTCACGCTGTTCATGATTCCCGGCATGCTGATCGCGCTGCTGCTGTTCCCGGTGCGGCTGCCGAGCGACCCGATCGCGTGGATCGGTTTCCTGATCATGTTGTTCTTCAGCTTCCTGATCAACTCGCAGTTGAACTTGTTGACCGGACTGACCGCCTTTTTCGTGGAAAACAACCAAGGCATGATCCGCATGAAACGGGTCATCGTCGATCTGTTCTCCGGCCTCGTCATCCCGATCAGTTTGTTTCCGGGCTGGTTGAGTTCGGTCATGCAGTGGCTGCCGTTTCAGGCGATCACGTACCTGCCCGGCTCGGTATTCACGGGACGCACGCAGGGCACGGGCATTCTCGAAGTATTCGGCATTCAGTTGATCTGGTTCTTCGTTCTGCTGATTCCGATCTTCTTGATGTGGCGGGCGGCGCGCAAGCGGCTGTTCGTACAGGGAGGTTGAGAATATGTACTATATCGGTTTGGTTGTCGAATATCTCAAGAATTATATGAAAACAAGGCTGACTTACCGCGCGGACTTCTGGGTCGAGGTAATCTCGGATCTGCTGATGCAGGCGAGCAACCTGATCTTCATCTTCGTCGTGTTCGGCCATACGGATTCGCTGGGCGGTTGGAGCGAGTCGGAAGTGGTGTTCGTCTACGGTTTCTACATGGTGCCGTTCGGGCTGTTCAGCTGCTTCGTCAACCTGTGGAATTTCAGCGACCGTTACATCGTCAAAGGCGAGATGGACCGCATCCTGACCCGCCCGGCGTATAATCTGTTCCAGATTTTCTTGGAAAACATCGATCCGCCGGGACTGCTCGGCTCGCTGATCGGCGTGATCATCATGATCGTCAGCGGCAGCCAGCTCGGACTCGATTTCGCTTGGTGGTTTATCCCGGTCATGATCCTGTTCGCGATCTGCGCGGCTCTGATCTACACCGGCATCTATATTACGCTGACGTCGCTGTCGTTCTATTCCGACTCGCCGACCGGCATCATCCCGCTGATGTACAATATCCAGAACTACGGCCGCTACCCGGTGACGATCTATAACCGCGCGATCCAGTTCCTGCTGACGTGGATTTTGCCTTTCGCTTTCGTCGGCGTCTACCCCGCTTCGCTGTTCCTCGGTCGGGAAGAGATGGTGCATATGGCTTGGTTGACCCCGGTCATGGCGGCGATCTTCTTGACGATCGGGGTCGTGAGTTGGAATGTGGGGGTGAAGAGGTATCGCGGGGCAGGGTCGTAGAAAGGCGCTCCGGGGGAGGGGGGGCTTACGGATCGCTGTTTCGGTTGGATTTCTTCGATTATATTTTTATAGGGGTGAAATCCAACCTCAAAGGCGAGCACTTCGTTTCCTACAGCTCCCCCCTCCCCCTCCGCTCACGTCCTGCTCGGCGGTGGGTAGGGAGAAGGGGGAAAAGAGAAGGGCGGTAAAGGCGCTTTTCGAAGCTGCGCTTGCGATCGCGTTTCGTTTGAGAGCAGAAAGCCGGGTCTGGCTTTGACTCGGATGTCGGCGGTTCGAGGAACCGAACCTAGACATCAAGAGCTATAGAGTTCGGAACGAAGGACGCAAAAAGGATATTTAATCATCAAGGCGCATGCCGCGCCGAGAGGAGCCGACTGCTATAAGTCGGCTCCTTTCTCGCTTTCAGCGAGTTTTCTTTGTAAAATGTTCTTGTACACGCGCATCAGCGGAGGGGGAAGGGAGCTTGGAGAAACTAAAGCCTTTCCGAAGGAAAGGCACATCGGAAGCATAAGCTTAAGTCGCCTTTGAGATTCGATTTCCACCTTATAAAAGTATAATCAAAGAAGAAATCGAATCGAAACAGCGATCGTAAAGCCCCTTCCCCCGGAGCGTCTCCAGCGCGTACCCCCACATTTTCCAAACTGAAAAGGAGCGATTCATTTTATGGTAGAAGTCGGTCAACAAGTTCCCGAATTCAGCTTGCCCGCGGTCGGCGGGGAAGAGATCAAGCTCGGCGATTATCGAGGCAAGAAGCTCGTCATCTACTTCTATCCCAAAGACATGACGCCGGGCTGCACGCAGCAGGCTTGCGATTTCCGCGATTCCGAGAGTTATTTCACGACGAAGAACGCGGCGGTGATCGGCATCAGCGCGGACGACGTCGCTTCGCACGAGAAATTCGGGGCCAAATACGACCTGCCGTTCCTTCTGCTGTCCGACGTTGACCACCAAGTCAGCGAGCTGTTCGGCGTCTGGCAGCTCAAGAAAAACTTCGGCAAAGAGTACGAAGGCATCGTCCGCTCGACGTTCCTGATCGACGAAGAAGGCAAGCTGATCCGCGAATGGCGCAAAGTCAAAGTCGAAGGACACGTGGACGAAGTTCTTCAAGCCATCGAAAATTAATTTCGATTCCGGAAGCAGGAACGAAGTCCCAAAAAGTGAAAAAACAATTGAGAAAATTCAGAAAAACGTTTAGATTAATGTTAGGAAATGAGAAATTCATTAAAATTTTCAATGTCACAATGATGTCGTAACGCGGTAAAGGGGGGAATTAACGAATAAGGCGGACCAATGTCGGTCAGGGGGCTGTTTAAACGATTTTTTTGGGGGAGTGGAATTCGTAATGCAAATCATTCCAGCATGGGTGAAAGTGGATCACAATTCTTACAACGCGAAACTTCGGGGGATTTACAAAACGGTACGGGAGAACGATATCACCGCAGCCTGCGAGCAGGCCAAGCGTTTGTACACGGACCTGCTTATGGAGTTGGAAGTTCGCGGGATCGAAACCGTAAAATCGGACTCTGCTGCGTCGAAGCAAGAACGGGAAACCGTAGAAGTAGGAATCTGAACGGGGACATTCATGAATAAATCCCGGGTCGGCGGACCCGGGATTTTTTGCGTTCCGCCGTTTTTGAATGTTATGAGACCGAAGCCGTAACCGGAGAGCGAGGGTTATTCGCCGCCGGCCGTCGCGGCTTCGGCGTCGGGAAACCATAAGCCTGCATACGGCTCCGGTTCGCGTATGGACTCGCCGAGCTGCTGGGCAGCCGTTCGGACCCAGAACGGGTCGCGCAGCAGGGCACGGCCGACCGCGATCAAGTCGGCGCTTCCCGCTTGCAGAACGGCTTCGGCCTGCGGGCCGTCCGTGATCAAGCCGACGGCCGCGGTCGGCAGACCCGCCTCTCGCCGGATCGCTTCGGCGTAAGGGACCTGATAGCCGGGGAATACGGCCGGCGGACGCTCGGCATGAACTCCGCCGCTGCTGACGTCGATCAGGTCGACGTTCTGGCGCTTCATCATGCCGGCATAGCGGATCGCGTCTTCGATCCGGTTGCCGCAGGCCCCGTATTCGTCCGCCGACAGACGGACGAACAGCGGTCCGTTCCAGACCGCCCGTACGGCGTCGATGCTCTCGCCGAGCAGCCGATAGCGACCTTCCGGCGAACCGCCGTACCGATCTTCGCGGCGGTTGGCATACGCCGACAGAAAATCGTTCAGCAGGTATCCGTGAGCCGCATGCAGCTCGACGACATCGATGCCGGCCCGCTTCGCTCGAGCCGCGGCGGCGGCGAAAGCCTGCGCGGCTTCGCCGATTTCGTCGATCGCGAGCGCCCGGCTGGGCCGCCCCTGATACGGCAGACCCGAAGCCGACACGGCCCGCTCCTGCCGCTGCGTTTTGCGGCCGGCATGCCATAGCTGGATGCCGACTTTCGATCCTTGCGCCTGCAGCGCCGAGACCAGCCGCCGCATCGGAAGAATCTGTTCGTCGTCCCAGAGTCCGAGCGAGCCTTCGTCGGCGCCCGATTGCAGCACCGCCGTCACTTCGATCATGATCAATCCCACCTGCCCCAGCGCTCTTGCCCCGTAATGGAGCAGATGCCAATCCGTGACTTTGCCGTCTTTTTCGGCAGCCGTCGTGCCCATCGGCGACATCATGACGCGATTTTTCAATTCCAGCGTTCCGATTCGTGCAGGGTTCAATAATAGGCTCATCCCGGTTGCTCCTTTTTTATTCATTCGGTTGCATAGTCTTATTTTAAAAGACGATTTGGAGCGAATGAATGGATAGCATAAGGAGTTATACGATTTTGGATTTACTATATAACGCTTTTTTAATAAAATGCTTAATAAAACGAAAAAGGAGAACGAAATGGACGGAACAGATCAGGAAATCCTCCGGATCTTGCAGGAGCAAGGACGGATTTCGATGAAAGAGCTGGGAAAAACGGTTAGCTTATCGCAGCCGGCTGTAGCCGATCGCGTGCGCAAGCTGGAAGAGCGGGGCGTAGTGGAAGGGTACGGAGCGATCGTCTCGCCGCGGGCCGTCGGCAAGCCGATCGCCGCTTACTTGATGTTTCTGACCAAAAACTGCGAACCGTTCGTAGAGTTCTGCCGCGAATCCCCGGAGCTGATGGAATGCCATCGGATCAGCGGGCAGTATAATTTCATGCTCAAAGTCGTCACCGATTCGCTGCAATCGTTGGAGCGGTTTACGAACGCCTGCGGCAAATACGGCGATTGCGTAACGTTGGTCGTCATGTCGTCGCCGATCGAACACAAACCGCTGCTGCCGCCGAATGCGTGAGCGCGGCGAGCGCGAGGACCGGAAGAAGAGGCGTCGTATATAAAAAAGAAGCCGGGAGAACGGCTCTCCGGCTTCTTTTTCGCAAGCTGACCCGGCTCTTCTTCACGGCTTCGTTCGCGATTTGAGCACGATCTTCGCGGGAAAACGTCCCGGACGAATCCGCACGATGCGTGCGCGCTTGAACCGTTCCCGCGCGCTGGCGACGGAATAACGGACCGGACGTGTCGGGCGCTCGCGCCGCTCCGAACTTTCCGGCTTCCGCTGTTTGCGTTTTTTCAGATAACCCGGCATGGCCGCGAAGATCGAAGCGGTCCAAGCTCGATACCGATAGATGACGAACACGCAGACCAGCAGCACCAGCGCAGAGACGATCCAGACCGCGTAATGTTCGGCCAGCTTGAACGCGACGGACCACTGCGGACCGAAGATTTTGCCGAGGCCGAGAAATAACAGCGTCCAGAACAAGGCTCCGGAGAACGCGTAAGCGGCGAATTTGCGGAACGAGATGTTCATGATGCCCGCCAGATAGCCGGTGAAGTGGCGGACGCCCGGGATGAAGTAGCCGAAGAAGATCAGGCCGGGGCCGTATTTATCGAAGAACGATTGCGTTTTGAGCAGTTTGCTTTCTTTGAAGAACCAGCGGCCGAAACGTCGGAGAAAAGGCAGTCCCGCCCGTTGACCGATCCAGTAAGTGGCGGTCATGCCGGTCGTGGTACCGAGAAACGCGACGATCAGCAGCAGGTCGAATCGGAGCGTTCCGGTATACGAGAGATAGCCGGCGTACGCCATCGTCGTTTCTCCGGGAAACGGCAGCGCGATAAATTCCAGAAACAGTCCCAGGAACATGACCAGATATCCGTGCTGCTCGAACAACTGTTGAACCATTTTGAAGATTTCCATAAGTCTTCGAACTCCTTTTGACAATTGAGACTGCGGACGTTTTCCTTGATTTTACGATATTTGGACAGAGAAAATCCATCTTCGCTGCGCGGACGCCGCCCGTCTTCGAAATCGTCGCCTCCGAAGCCTTTTTTTCTTGCGGTATAGTGGGTGCATCGGTATAATTAGCGACAGTAATTAAGGGAGGCGTGACATGAATAAACCGAACGAACTCATCGTCGTACTCGACTTTGGGGGACAGTACAACCAACTGATTGCCAGACGGATTCGCGATTTGGGCGTATTCAGCGAGCTAATGCCGTACAATACCCCGGTGGAGCGCATCCGCGAACTGAATCCGGCCGGTATCGTATTCTCGGGCGGACCGCTTAGCGTATACGAAGAAGGAGCACCGCATGTCGATCCGGCGATCTACGAGCTGGGGCTGCCGATCTTCGGCATCTGCTACGGCATGCAGCTGATGGCGCAGCAGCTCGGCGGCAAAGTCGAACGCGCGGGCAAACGCGAATACGGCAAAGCGGACGTCGATTTCCTGCACAACAGCATCTTGACGAAAGGTCTCGACAGCAACCAGACGGTCTGGATGAGCCACGGCGACCATGTCGTGACGCTGCCGGACGGCTTCGTGCTGGAAGCGGGCACGGAATCCGCGCCGATCGCGGCCATGAGCCACCCGGAACGCAATCTGCACGCGGTGCAGTTCCACCCGGAAGTGCGCCACTCCGTATACGGCAACGAGATGATCAAGAACTTCCTTTACGAAGTCTGCAAATGCAGCGGCGACTGGACGATGGAATCGTTCATCGAAGAAGCCGTTCAAGATATCCGCAACAAAGTCGGCGACAAGAAAGTCCTGTGCGCGCTGAGCGGCGGCGTGGATTCGTCCGTCGTGGCGATGCTGATCCACAAAGCGATCGGCGACCAACTGACTTGCATGTTCATCGACCACGGACTCCTGCGCAAAGGCGAAGCGGAAAGCGTCATGGAGACGTTCGTCGGCAAGTTCGATATCCACGTGGTGAAGATCGACGCGCAGGAACGTTTCCTGAGCAAGCTCGCGGGCGTGGACGATCCTGAACAAAAACGCAAGATCATCGGCAACGAGTTCATCTACTGCTTCGACGAAGAATCGGCTAAGCTCGGCGATTTCGGATTCTTGGCGCAAGGTACGCTGTACACGGACATCGTGGAGAGCGGCACGGCGACGGCGCAGACGATCAAGTCTCACCACAACGTCGGCGGACTGCCGGAAGACATGAAGTTCCAACTGATCGAACCGCTGAACACGCTGTTCAAAGACGAAGTGCGCAAAGTCGGCGAAGAGCTGGGCCTGCCGCACGCGATCGTATGGCGTCAGCCTTTCCCGGGTCCGGGTCTCGCGATCCGCGTGCTCGGCGAAGTGACGGAAGAGAAGCTGACCATCGTTCGCGACTCCGACCTGATCCTGCGCGAAGAGATCGCCAAAGCCGGTCTCGAGAGCGAGATCTGGCAGTACTTCACGGCGCTGCCGAACATGAAGAGCGTCGGCGTCATGGGCGACGCGCGTACGTATTCGTACACCGTCGGCATCCGCGCGGTCACTTCGATCGACGGCATGACCGCCGACTGGGCGCGCATCCCTTGGGACGTGCTGGAGAAAATCTCGGTGCGTATCGTCAACGAAGTGGACAACGTCAACCGCGTCGTGTACGACGTGACGTCGAAACCGCCGGCAACGATCGAGTGGGAATAGAATAAATTCAAGCGCGAATTCCTTGATCGAAGGGATTCGCGCTTTTTGTTTGACCGGCGAGCAGCCAAACTTACAGGAGGCGAACAAGATGAACCTGCAAGAAATCGAATCTCTGCTGACCGAAGCGTATGCGGCAGGGCAGGGCGAAGGACATCAGCCGGAGCTCGAAGACCGAATTGCCGCGTTCGAACAAAGCCGCGGCATCCGCCTGCCCGGCGAATACCGGGAGCTGCTGGCAAGGTTCGGTCCGCTGCATTTTGCCGAGCCGACGATCCACGGTCTCAAAGAGCAGGAGTGGGCGTACCCGTCAGGCGCGGAGCTGATTGCCGAATACCGCAGTCAAGGCGCGATCGAGCCGGATCTCGACCTGCTGCCGATCGGAGGCTTCGGCGACGGAGATCTGCTGGTGCTTCGGCCGGGCGGCACCGTATATCGGCTCTATCACGACGGTTACGACGAATCGCCGCTGGAAGCGATCGCGGACGATCTCCCTACGCTGCTGGCCGAGCTGGCGGAATTCGTCTTGGAGACGCATCGCGCCATGCGGAGAAAAAAATAAAGTTTAAAATTAAAAATAAATAAGATTCACTTAGTAACCGGGCTCCTGTATAATCTGGAATCAGATTAGAAGCAGAGGGGCTGGAGAGTTACATTATCATGGATAAACATACAAGCAAAAATAGTCGATGGAGCGTGATCGGTCTCGCTTTATTGTTAGGCGTATTTTCGACGTTGGGGCCTTTTACGATCGATATGTATCTGCCCGCGTTTCCTCAGATCGCCAAAGATTTCGAAACGAACGCTTCTTTGGTGCAATTCAGTTTGACGGCATGCCTGCTCGGACTCGGCATCGGGCAGTTGGTCGTGGGACCGCTCAGCGACGCCTACGGCAGACGCAGACCTTTGCTGATCGGCATCATCGCTTACGTGGTCGTTTCGTTGGCCTGCGCGTATTCGCCCAACATCGGCATGTTGATCGTGTTCCGGTTCGCTCAAGGTTTCGCGGCTTCCGCAGGCATCGTCATCTCGCGAGCGATCGCTCGCGACCTGTACAGCGGTCATGAACTGACCAAATTCTTTTCGCTGCTGCTGCTGGTCGGCAACCTCGGACCGTTGGCCGCTCCGATTGCCGGAAGCGGAGTGCTCAAGTTCACGACATGGCCGGGCGTATTCGTTTCCTTGTCGATTCTCGGGGTGTTCTTGTACCTGATGACGCAATTTCGTTTGAAAGAAAGCCATCCCGCCGAGCGTCGCGTCTCGCCGAATTTCAAATCGCAGCTTCGCAACTACGGCTTGATGCTGCGCGATCGAAAGTTTGTGGGCTACATGCTGGCGCAGGGCATCCTGACCGGAGGCGTATTCGCGTACGTGGCCGCCACGCCTTTCGTGTATCAGAACATTTACGGCGTATCGCCGACCATGTTCTCCGTGCTGTTCGCGTCCAACGGAATCAGCTTGATGATCGGTTCTCAGATCGTCGGGCGCATCTCGCATCGGGTCTCCGAGCAGAAGCTGATGTTGGTCGGTTTGTGGATGGCTTTGGTATCGAGCCTCGTCGTGGTCGGAGTGACGATCGTCGAAGGACCGCTGTTCGCGTTGGTCATTCCTTTATTTTTCTTCGTGTGTTCGATCAGCATCACGTCTACGGCGGCTTTCCCGCTTGCCATGGAGAGCCAAGCGAAGAATGCCGGAAGCGCGGCGGCGCTGCTCGGTCTGGTACCGTTCGTGCTGGGCGGGCTTGTAGCGCCTCTGGTCGGCATCGCGGGCGAAGACACGGCCGTGCCGCTGGGGCTGACGTTGATGGGAACGAGCTTAATCGCGATTCTGACTTACTTCTTGCTGATCCGCAAGAACGAGAACGTTACGTAGGCGGTGGAAGGGACAGCTGCGCATAGGCGCTGCTGTCCTTTTTGACGTCTTATCCTTTACACGTCCGAAGCGGCAATCAAACAAGCTTGCTCGCTTTGCTCTCGGGCAGGAATATGGGTAAAATAAGGTAAAACAAAAAGAAAAGAGAATAAAAGAGAGGGGAATAGGCAAAAAGTGTCGGAAATTCATGCAGAGAATCCGTTTCTTGCACAGATCTATCTGGAAATCGCGCGAAGGCCGCTGTTCGAAAAATACGCTTTTTGCTCGTCGGAACCGATCTTACATATCCTGAAGCTGGAAGAAGAGATTCGACGCTTCAGTTGGGGGAACTTGTATATTCAAATCCATAAGCTCGGCCGTGCCGAAGAAACGCTTCCTTCTATAGAAATCGCCGCGGATCTGGAATTGGTCGGACTCGCTTCGCGGATGCTCGATAATCTGGTGGACGAAGACGATCCTCATATCGAGCAGCGAATCGGACGCGCCAACACGCTGCTTCTGTTCACCGAGATCTTGGTCGAATCGTTCGGGCGATTGCAGCGCCTAATCCCGAACGCAAGCGAAGAGATCCAACAGCATTTGATGAGCGCTTTGAGCGGAGAATGGGCGGATATCAACCGTACCGCGCTGGACGGAATCGGAGAGCAGGAGTATATGCGGCGGATTTTGCCCAAGACTTCGAGCATATTCAAGTTGGCCGCGCTCTGCGGCGATCCGGACCGTATGGGGTTCTGGAGAGAGTTTATGGATTATGCCAGTCTGGCGCTTCAGCTTGCCAACGATATGGCCGCTCTCTACGCCGAAGCGAAAAGCGACCTGAGCAAGCTTCGGCCCACGCTGCCGATCTTAAAAACCGTAGACGTCGAAGACGCGCGCGTCAAAGAGGAAAGAAGCCGAATCCTGAGGGCTTACGCGGCAGGGCAAGAAGAATCGGAAAAGGTTCGCGCCGCGATCGAGGAATCCGGCTCTTTGGAATACTGCTACCTCGTTCGCGAACTGCACAAAGAGAAATGCCGGGAAATGTTGAGCGAAGAGTTTACGGACCGTTTGGTGCAGACCGAGGCTTTGTTCAGGCTTCTGCAATTGGAGGCTTTATGATCGTCGCCAAACGCATCGGATTTATTCCGCTCAATGCCTTGTTGATGCTTGTCGTCGTTTTGTATTTCTACCCCATGAAAGTCGAATCCGAAAACTTTATTTCCGACGTGTGCTTTGCGGCAACGCTGACTTTGATCGGGACGGTTATTTATCTGTGCACGACCAAGATGATGTCCAGCTTGCTCTTTCTGCTGCTCATGTATCTGTCGGCTTGGGTCATGATCTTGATCAATGCACCGTTCCAGTTATACGTCGGAATCGGACGCGTCTTGATGAGCGTGGCGCCCAACTTGCTGTTTATCTTTTTCGTTTATTTCACGGAGCTTCCCCGCAAGCAGCCGTATCGCCGGTGGAACTTTTGGCTGCTGAATTCGTCGGTGGCCACTTTGGTCGCGCTGCTGAGTTTCCAACCTCTGCTGGGGTATATGTTTTTCTTTCATGTTTTGTTCGGAATTTTGGCTTGTTTTCGAATCTCCACGCATTATCGCAGTCGGCAGCGGCGCGTATTGAATCATGAACGCCTGCTGTTGAATGTAGCGGTAGCGGCTTCTTTCGGACCTTTCATTTTCGGATCGTTGTTGTTCAGCAGCGTACTGCCGCCGCAAGCGCGATACTTTTCGATCTATATGATGATCGCGCTGCCGATCGCGGTCGGTTATATCCTGATGAAGCGCAGCGGGCTGCAAGCGCGTTACAACTATCTGTTTATTCTTCGTCTGGCCTCGATCGCTCTTGCGGGCGTAGGCATCTTCTTGGGGTTTGCTTACTATGTGATCGAATTGACGCTGTTGAACTCGCTGCTTCTGCTGCTTGTGGCTTTATTGACCTTCTATCTCTATTGGACCATGCAGCAGGCCATATCGAAACGCCAACTGCAAACGGTAAGCCGAGCCAAAGAAGACATGGAAAAAGAACGTCTCGATATCCTGCAAAAAGTGACGTACGACCATTACCTGACCTCGCTTGGCGGACTGATCGAACAATTGATCGACAAGACGCTTCCGCTCGACGGAACCATGATCGTATGGAAAGAAGAGAATCGAAATTACATTTTGCAGCAGAACGGCATTTTTGAAAATTTCTCGCTCGATCCATTGACTCAGGAGCAGCTGCGCGAATATAGCGATAATGTAACCATAGGCGGCGAAAATTATTTCGTTTTCCCTCTGGTATACAGAAAAACGCTGAACGGTTGGATGATCGTAGGCCATAAATCTTCCGGCGCAAAGTTTACGGTTCAGGAAGTGGAGACCTTGTCGCTATTGGCGGACACGATCTGCGAAATCTTCACCACCACGGAGATTTTGCAAGAAAACCAAAGGCGTTACGTGTATTTGCCGAGTCTTCGCTACGAAGATTACCAGAACGTACACGTGACCCGCAGCACGGAAAAGATTCGCAAAGAAATGGCGCTGTATTTGCACGACGATATCCTCCAATCGATTCTGGCGGTTCGGCATATGTGCGAAGCGGTCAGCGGCGTCGATCCGGAAATTCGAGCGCTGATCGTGGATACGCTGGACGAATTGAATGTCTCTATTCGGGAGAAGATGTTCGACGTTTATCCGACGACGCTTCAAGATCTGGGCCTATATCAGAGCCTGAGCATCTTGTGCCGCAAGCTTCAAGAAGAAACCGTCGGACAGCCGAACCTCAAGATCCGATTGGATGCGGAGATCGGGCTCGAGGTCGAAGAAGAACTGGAATATACCGTATTCCGTACGGTGAAAGAACTGCTGCAAAATGCCGTCAAACATGCGGAAGCAAGCGAGATTATCGTTTCGCTGGAAGTGTCGGAAGAAGGCGTGCTGCTCGGCGACGTGATCGACGACGGCAAAGGCTTCGATATCGAACGCCAGTTGAGCGCGCCCGCGCAAGGCAATCATTTGGGACTGCTTTCCGTCAAACAAGAAATGAACGCGCTGGGCGGGGAATTGACGATTCGCCATAACGCCGATGCCGGCATGCATATTCACTTCAAAATTCCGTTGGGGAGGATGGGATAGTCGTATGCATATTATTCTGGTCGACGATCATAAACTGTTTGCCAAAAGTTTGGAGATTTCGCTGAAAGACCGCGTGGAACAGTTTCAGGTGTTGACTTCGCCCGAAGAATTATCGAAGCTGCTCGCGCAAAAGATGCCCGACGTGCTGATGCTCGATATCCATATGGGCGACCATAACGGGCTCGAAGTGGCGCAGGAGGTGCTTCAACGATATCCGGATCTGAAGATCGTGTTCTTGTCGGGTTACGACCTGCTGGAATACCATAACCGCGCGATCGAGATCGGAGCGAAAGGGTTCATCAACAAAAACATCTCGATTCACGATTTGATCGATCAAGTAGAGCGCGTGGTACGGGGAGGCATGATCTTCCCGCGCAGCGCGTCCGATTCGGAAGTCGTGCCGTTGACCTCGAGAGAAAAAGAAGTGCTGCAATTGATGGCCGAAGGACTGCGGCAGCAGGACGTGGCGGATCGGCTTTTTATCAGCAGGCGCACGGTAAACAACCATATCCAGATGATCAACGAGAAGTTTCAGGTGAACTCGACCGTATCGGCGATCGTCAAAGGCATCGAACTGGGAATCATCAGCGTCAATTTCCGTACATAATGCGATTTTGGAAAGCCCGTTTTCGAAACGGGCTTTTTTATTATTCGATTTTATTCAAATTTGCACAAAATACTCGTTTTCGAATTCGAACCCTATCGTACACTAGGTTCAACAAAGCACAGGAGGTCACACATGAACAACGAACTTTGGACATACATACAAGAACTGAAAAAGGGAAGTATTCAATTGGCCGACTTGAAAAATAAGGTTTCGATTCCGATGGGAAACGCGTTCGAGACCGCATTCGCCGGTTTGCCTTCCGAGCGTCCGATGAAGCAAAAAGCTCAAGCGATGGACGTGAGCTGGCCGTAAACCGTAAAGTCAATCCCAACCAAGGAGCCCTTCTTATGAAAATAAACGAAAATTTCGTCGTGGAGACGATGGGGGATAACCGTTACTTCTTCTCGAATCGGGAAAACGGCAAAGGCTACTACATCACCGGCCGGCTGGAGTTGGACGAAGCGGTTCTGCTCCAGAAAATGCCTCCCTCATTGGTGAAGATCGGCTATCTGGTCCCGACCGATCACGAGGTACGCAAAAGGAACGTCGTGAACGACATCTTGAACTTCAAACAAGAAACGCATGCCGGGAAGCTGCTCGGATGGATGATCTTCGGCATTATAATATCTTTTTTCAGTATGATAACGCTCGCATTCGATCACAAAGAGATATTCGCGATCGAGTTGAATACGGTATCCGGCATTCAAGGCGCGATCCTCTTCTTCGTCGGCATTCTGTTCGTGCATGAAGTGTTCCATATCATCGCGGCGAGGATGCAGCAGATCGAAGTCGTCAAAGTCGGGTTCCGATTGAAATATTACTTCTTCCCGATCGCTTACGTGCGAATCTTGGCGACCGGCAACAATCTGAAACGGGCGAACGTGGCGCTGGCGGGCAATCTGGCCGACGTGCTGCTGGCGAATATCTACCTGCTGCTGTTCCTGAACTTCCAAGAACCGATCTACGCGATCGCGTTCAGCTTGCAGCTTACGATGCTGTTCTTCAATTACAATCTGCTGCTGCCGACGGACTTCACGATCTTCCTGCTCTCGCTGATCCGCAAACCGGACTTCCGGGCCAACGCGATCGCGTACACCAAGTTCAAGCTGAGAGTCGGCAAGAAGGTCAAAGAAAGCCTACTGACGGCCGGACGCGGCGTCCGATTCGCTTATCTGGCTTACGGCCTCGCGTTTTACGGATTCCTTGCGACTCTGATGGTCACGTTCGCGATCAATATGTATCGAATACTGCTGGGATAAGGAGGGAACGGTCATGCAAGCGGACATTTTGTTCAAAAGAGAATCGTTGTTTCCGTTCGGGAAGATCGAGCTGCTGAAGAGCGAGAAGTTGAGCGGTCTGCGATCCGTCGTCCGTACGGAGAACGAGCTGAACGAGCTGCGAAGGCGGATCGAAGAACAGATCAAATCGGCCAAGCAATCGCTGTACGAGGAAGGTCGGCAGACGGAGCTGAAGCTGCTGATGCGCTTGAAAGGAGCCAAGCTGCTCGTTAGCGAGGAGAAGCGTAACGAAATCAGGCGACATGCCGCTTTGCTGGAGATATCCCTTCTGCTCGACGAATACGCGGCGAAGTCCGAAGCGTTGGATCGGCTGCGCCTCGAGATCGAAGACGAATTCAGACAGCCCGATCCGATGGACGTCTTTTTCGAGAATGAGCAGTTCCGGGAAGCGCTCAAGTATACGAATGCGGACTTCTACGAACAAGGGCTGGGCAAGAAAAGCAAAAGCGGAGGCGGCGAACGCACCAAACGCTCGCGCCTCGAGACTCGCTACAATTACGTGCAGCGGGCCACGGTCAAGACCAGTCCGCTCAGCCATTTCGGCGTAACCACGTACCGGGACGAACGGCCTGCGGAGATCGCGAAATACGGACTCAACACGCTGATCCAGACGCTGCTGCTTCAAGCCGTTTCGATGGACGAAGACAAGCGCCGCCGTTTGGTCTACACCTTTTCTCCGACCGTACGCGGCGAGAACGAACGAATCTTGGGCCTCTATTTCGAGAAACAGATGCTGCACCGCGATTTCGGTTGGCTTTTGAAGCAGGAAGACATTTTGCATCAGAAAGTCTATGTGGCGCTGAGCGAAAAAAGACGGGATTCCGAAGAGAAGCTGACTTATGCGGAATTGGAACAGCTTGTTCGGAGCGAAGAACGGATCGATATCGACAGTCTGATCGCTAACAATATCGCGGTTCCGGATTACGGAATCTATCTGAAAGATCCCGCCGTTTTCCTTGATCTGGTCGAAGAACTGTTCGGAAACGCTTGGCGCGAACGATTCGAAGCCGCGGCTTCCGGGAAATTGCAGCGCAACGATCCCGGCGGCGAGCTGATCGGCTATATCGCGGATAAGCTCGAAAGCAAATATCCGGTCGATCTTCCCGCCATGCTGGCGAAGATGCCTCTGTTCTACCATAACGTGATCCGGCGCGAAGCGTTCGATTTCCCCGCGATCCCGGCAGAGCGTCAGAAACAGCTGCTGTCGGAGTTCGTTTCGGAGAACGAGCGGGGAAGATGCATCCGCAATTATATCCGAAGCCGTCACGAACGGTTCGCGGGCAGCAGCCTGCTCGAGATCATCTGCATGACGAAGCAGGCGATGCTGGAACGGAACTTCGATTACGCGGCGTACGATCGACCGTCGGTCCCGGATCAGAAGAAGAACATGCTGCTGTTTTTCCAGATCGACGAAGCCTCGAATCTGGTGCTGAACAATATCGCTTCCGGATCGGGACACTTGATCGCCCGGGATGCCGACGCTTTCTCCCCGGAGCTTGCGGAGCAGTACCGCAATCACTGCCGGCGCATCTTCACCCGTCCTTACCCGGTGTACGAAGTGGTGATCGACGAAGAGATCTCCAACAAGATCGACGTAGGCAAAAGCGATCTGCCGAAGGTCAGATGGCCGGCCGATTTCGCCCGAATCCGGACCGCCCTGACCGAAGAAGGCGAGCTGTGCTTCGAGTATCGGGGAGAACGCATCAACCTGACGTATCAAGGAACCGTGCCGTTCCACTTGTTCCAAGGCGCCAAACGCATCCTGATGGACCTGATCCATCCGTGGAAAGTCGAATACGCCAAGATCAAAACGTATAACGCGCCGTTCCGGCAGGAATACGAGTTGAAGCCCGAGCAGCTCGATTCGGGGCAAGAACGTATGAGCGACGCCGCTTTCGCCGAAAAGCTGACAAGGCTGTTCGAGCAGAATGAGTATCCGTTCGACTTTTTCGTCAAAGAAAAAAAAGAAGGATACGCGCTGCCGGGCAAACCGGTCTGGATGTCGCTGCATTCGCCGGTGTCGATCAAGCTGCTGCGCAAGATGCTGGAAGAAGGCCGAACGTTGAGCGTGACGGGCGTGTTCCCGAACGCGCAAGCTTACGGACAAGACGGCCGCTGCGTCGAATACGGGCAATTTATCGTTGAAGGTGATGAACATGTGGTATAGCTTTCACATTTACGGGATCAGTCCCGAACAATTTTTGAATACATTGAACCGCAACCGTCTCGATCGCAAGTACTTTTTTATCAACTATATCGATTATAACGGCTTCCATGTGCGGCTTCGCTTGTTCCTGAGCGATGCGGAAGAGAAAAGAGCATATCTCAAGCATCTGAAGGAACTGTTCGAGGGCTGCAAAGTCGTCGAGAAAATCTACGATCCGGAGTACAACGTGTACGGCGATTCGCTGGATCTGTACGAAGAGTATTCCGCGGCGCTGTCGGCTTATCTGGTGGAACACGGACGGGTCGACCGGCTGACGATGCTGCTGACGGTTCGCGAACTGCTGCACGCTTTCGATCGCATGGACGTCCGCTATCTGAAATTTCATGTCGCCTGGTGGGAAAAAGGGACCGGAGGACATCTGATCAGCCGGATTCAGGCTTCGCCGAACAAAGGCGCGGCGCAGCGCAAGCTCGAAGACGGGCTCGAACGTTTGATCGACGAGTTCGTCGTACCGGGAATTCCCGCCATGCCCGACGAAGCCAAAGACCGCCTGTGCTTCCAATTCATCCATATGACGCTGAACAAAATGAACTGCACGATTGCCGAAGAAGCGGCGATCATCAAATGGTTTCTGAAAATGAAGGAGGAGAGTCCCCATGAAGTCTCTGGATCATTATTTCTTTAAGACCTACGAGTGTTTCCCGGCGAAAGGCATACAGAATACCCGGATCTATATTTCGCGCATAGGGCGCAATTCCTCCGTCGCTTCCGAGCGGGAGCTGTACGGAGCGGGAACCGGAGACACGGTCGAAGAAGCGAGCTTCTTGTCCAAGATGGAAGCGATCGAACGGCTGTGCAACAGCCAGACCGTCGCGCCGAGCTTGATCGGCAGTCTGGAAGACCTTCAAGATCAAGCGATCGATCTCGCGCTGTTCCCGCAGCTTAGCGACTCCGAGAACAGCTTCAACAAAAATTACCGCCCGAAAGGCGTCATGCGTTGGGTCAAATCGTTTAATCTGACGCAGCGCAAGCCGGTCTATATTCCCGAAGAGCATGTCACGCTGTTCACCAAAAAGAAATACGACGGCGAAGGCACGACCAACCCGATCTCGACCGGATGCGCCATCCACAGCAATTTCTCGGACGCGATCCTGAACGGCATCTACGAAGTCGTCGAACGGGACGCGATCGCGCTCACTTGGCTGCTGAAGCTTCCGCTCAAAGAGATCGACGCGGCAGCGAACGGACTCGACGTCGACGTGTTCGACAGCGAGTTTCTCGGTTCGGTCCGGCTGTACGACGCCAGCACCGTGGAAGGCGTCAAGACGTTCTGCCTGCGGGCGACGACCCGGCACAGCCGCGAGATCAAGAACGTGCTGATGTTCTCGACGCATATCGATTCGAAGAAAGCGATCGCCAAGCTCAAAAAAGAACTGTTGTCCGTCATCTTCAGTCTCTCCGAGAGCGTGGAACGCAACCGCAACATCATCGAAGAAGACGTGCAGGAATTTTACCGGGTCGATCAAGGCGCGCTCTACATGGCGCACGAAGACCATGCCGACCATTTCGATTTCTTGGACGATAACGGCCAAGCGCCGCTCGATCCAGGAACCGTCGGATTGAGCAAGCAGGAAGAATTGGAGTTCCTGATCGAAGCGCTGCGAACGGTCGGCCACGAGATTTACGTGACGGACATGACCAACCGGGAATGTTACGAGAACGATCTGCGCGCGGTCAAAGTGACCGTTCCGACGCTTCAACCGATCTCGTTCGTGCATCGTTCCCGTTATCTGGACAGCCGGCGGATCCAAGGTTATGCCGAGCGTCAATACGGAAGTTTCGATTTCTCGATGATCAACGACAAGCCTCTGGCTTTTTCCTAATCCCTGCTTGAGCCGAAAGGAGAATTCTTATGCCAAAAATCGCCGTGACCGGCATCGGGAACGCCCGCAGGAAGATTGCCGAAACGTTGAGCGGACAAGGCGCTTTCCCGGTCGATTATCCGCTGCGCGAACGTCCCGACGCCGAGCTGCTGCTGGTCGTCTACGACGGTCTGTACGTCGATCACTTTCTGGAGCAGAACTTCGATTTCGCCGGAGAGATCGTGCCGATCTTTTTCGATACCGACAAAGTGCTTGTATTCGGCTCCTATAAACCTACATACGAGCCCGGAGAAGTCTGCACGTCCTGCATGATCCAGCGCCACAAAGAAATGCAGGGGTACAACGAGATGTACGACGCCGTATACGGCTACTGCGGGTTCGAGAAGATCGATTCCGTTCTCGACGAAGAGATCGAGATCTTCGCCGTCAAGCTGCTGGACAATCTGCGCGCCGGCAAGTTCCGCAATCAAGAAACGGTCTATCTGCTGAACGATTCGTTCTTCGTCCATAAACAGCGCGCCGGCTATACAGGCTGCCCGAAATGCGATTTCAAATTGTACGAATCCGACGAGTTGGAACAACTGCTCAGCGTGAAAGGAGGGGCATGAGGCCATGATGTTCAACGATCCTATGGTGAAATTTCCGAAATACCCGTTCCTGCTGCCGGGGCTGAAGTTTATCCGCGGCAACGGCTTTACCGTATACGGTTCGCCGGGCGGCGTGTTCAAGCTCAACGGAAGCGCGGTCGGCGATCTGCTGCAGAAGCTGTATCCGCTGCTGTCGAGCCGCAAGCAAACGTTCGAAGAATTGGTCGAACGAAGCGGACTCGAAGCCGGCCGCGTCATGCGGGTGCTGGAGATCCTGTTCGCCAAAGGCTGCCTGATCGATTACGTCGATTACGAGCCCCTCAGCCGCTTGGAGAAATATTTCGTCAAAAACATGTCCAAAAACAAAAACTATAACAGCGTGGAAGACCTGCATCGCCTGCTCGGCGAAAAGCGCGTCTGCGTGCTGCCCTCCGGCGAATCGCCGTTGGCCGAAGAAGTTCGCCGCCGATTAACGGACCACGGAATCCGGCCGATCGAGCAGCAGGAACTGAGAGCCGGCGACCTGGTCGCTTACCTCACGGAAAACGATTGGGAACCGGAGCTTGACGAGATCCTGCCGAGCAACGACGTACTGCTGTTCGCCCATTCGCGGCAGGCGCTTCAGATCGGCCCGCTGCTCGGACGCAAAGCCGTGCATAAAAAGCGTTATCTGACGGAAAAATTGAAGAATCCGCCGGTTCAAGCCCGCGAAGCCGGATACGACGAAGCCTTCGGGCGGATCGCGTTCCTGCATATTCTGAAAGAATACTTTAAATTCGGCGAACGTCTGCTGCTCAAGAATTATATCGAAGTCAGCGCCGACTTGTCCGAATCGAACGTGGTGCCGATCCGCTACGGCCATTATCTCGGCGAAGACTCGCTGATCGGCGCTTACGAAGACCGCGTCGCGTTCCCGGCCACCAAATACCTGAACCGAACGTCGCATCTGGCGCATTACAAAGCGTCCAACGCGAAGCTCATTATCGGAGACGGCCGTTCCTTCCTCTGGAAGAAGATCGACGGAACGAAGCTGGACCCGAAACTCGCGGAACTGGCGAACTATCTGGTCGGCTATAAGAAGAACGGCAGCCCGATGCCCAAGAAGATGTGTCCGACCGGCGGGAATATCAACTCCAACCTGCTGTATCTCGTCAATCTGAATCCCGAGAATCTGGACGGCGAAGGGTTGTACTTCTACTCCAATCTGGACGGTAGTTTCTACATGATCGATCGGCTCGACCGGGAGCGGCTGCAAGCGGCGTTCGGCGGAGAGATCCCGACGAACGGCTCGGGCATGCTGGTCGTGCCGGCCAGCGACGCGGACATGATCGGCAGCAAATACAACGACTTTTCGTTCAAAGTGGCAAACCTGAATCTCGGCGTGCTGCTGTCGCAGTTCGCGACCGCCGCCCAAGTCACCGGCATCCGCTACAACGTCGTCACCCGATTCGACGAGAAGAAGCTGCTGGAACTGTTCGGAGTCAAAACGACGAACGAACTCATCAATTACGTAATCGAGGTGGTGTAACCATGCTGAGCAGAATCATCGACGAGACAAGCAATGTGCTCCGAGCGGACGGCTATCTGCCCGGACTGCGCCTGAACGATCTGCCCGAGGTGCTGTTTCCGTTCCGGGAAGAAGATATCGCGGCGCGCGAATCGTTCCGTTACTTCAATCGCGACGCGGCGCATCTGACGCTGGAAGACCTGCACGAATTCGCTTCTTATTTCGACAAGCTGCGCGCCGGCATGGACATCTCGGAAGAAGCGCTGTCTCTGCACGTGATCGATAACGTCGGTCTGGTCGATCCGTCTTCCGGCGCGCCGACCGCTTACCGTTACGGCGGCGGAACGTTCCGGGCCAGAACGCTGAACGAACCGATCGGCCGCGAATCGCTGTACATCCAAGAAGAAATGCATGATGCCGGAGCCGTCCTGTTCTTCGTCTGGAAACTGAGCTTTTTCGAAGGCAAAGAAATGCGCGACCGTTATTACCGGGACCTGATGATCCTCAGCGGATTTTTCGGCCATCAATGTTCGCTGCTGGCGTCCAACCGGGGCATCAAAGGAACGGTATTCGCGGGCCTGTCGCCGATCGAATTCTATTCCGTGTTCCAGAACAGCGAAGACGAGATTCCGATTTTCGCGTTTGCGATCGAATAAGGAGGCGAAAGAAATGGAACTGAACGTCACGAAGCTGAGCAAGCGGTACGGAGAGAAGAACGTGCTGCAAGACGTATCGTTGAATTTCAAAAGCGGAAATACTTATCTGATTCTCGGGAAAAACGGCGCGGGCAAAAGTACCTTCATCAATATTCTGGCGGGCAATATCAAAAGCGACGAAGGCGCGATCGTGCTGCTGGACGACGGCGAGAAACGGGATCTTCAGCCGAACGCGATCTTCCAGTATCAGAGCTTCAACAGCTTCCGCTTTTTGAAAGTCAAAGAAGTGCTGTCGTTCTTCGCCATGACGACCGCGAACGCGCAGGAAGATGCCAAGCTGTACGAGCTGCTGTCGCTGGACCGCATCAAGAACCAGTTGATCGAGAACCTGTCGGGCGGGGAACGCAAAGCGGTATCGCTGTATCTGACCTTCCTGCTCAACAAATCGGTCGTGGTGCTGGACGAACCGTTCGCGGAGCTGGATATCGAGAAGAAATTCCTGCTCGAACGCCATCTCAAAGAAAAGATCGCCGCGCAGAATCTGCTCGCGATCATCATCAGCCACGAGATCTCGGGTTATCAGGAATTGTTCACGGACGTGGTCATTCTGGACGAAGGCAAAGTGCTTGAAGTCGGCGAGACCGCTTATCTGCTGGACAAATACAAAAATTCCCCGTTCCAAGGCTTGGAAGGCGTCTTCTACAGCCTGACGGGAAAATACATCGAGGTGAGCTGACATGGTAATGAATATCGCGAGATTCTATCTGCTGGAACAGTGGCGCAACAAGTGGACGGTAATCGGCAATATCATGGCTCCCATGATCTTCCTGGTCTTCGCGCTAGTGCTTCGCAACACCATCGAAAACAAAGAAACGGCCGATCTGATCATCAAATCGCAGTTCATGCCTTTCTCGATCCTGATCTTGATCTTCAGTCTGGCGCTGTCGCTGAACGTCCTGCTGCTCTCCGAAAAGAAAGAAGACGGCACGTTCCTGCTGCTCAAACGGACCGATCTGAAGCTGAATAATTACTTCATGGGCGTCGCCGTAGGGATTTTCATCATCTTCAACATCTTTCTGGTGTTCTTCATGGCCTGTTACCAGCTGTTGATCGGCGTCGATCTGAACTCGCTCGTGATGATCTGGGCATTCTCCAACGTCACGCTGCTCTGCTTGTATCCGGCAAGTTACGTGCTGGCTTCGTTCTTCAAAAAAAGCAAAAAGGTCGTCGCGTTCCTGACGCCGATCACGCTGCTGCTCATGTTCAGCATCACGATGCCGTCGATGCTCGCCATGACGCAGGGGCAAAACCCGCAGATGTATTACAAGTTCTTGTTCTGGAACCCCATGATGATCATGAACGATATCACGCTGTTCGAGCTCGATATGATCGGAAACACTTGGCTGCCGACGTACCAATATCTGTTGATCCTGATCGGTCTGTGCGCGGTACTGTGGTTCGCCGCTTTGAAGACGTTCAAGATCGCCGATGCGAACGAACGCGTTTAACCGACGCTCGTACGGCGGAAGCGTTCGAGCCGCACCCGCCGCGCATCGGCGTTCGGCGAGGCCGCCTTAGCGGAGAGGAGCAAGAGCTTAGAGGATTCTCCGCTAAGGTCGGCATCAACCGCGTAACAACTTGATTTTGATCTGCGATATTCGATTCACACCAAATTCGGGAAAGAAGGTATCTAATTATGGAAAAGACGATGTTGGAGCAAGTCGAGTTTCTGGAAGCCGTTGACGAAGTATTCGTGGAAGAGCAAATGGAAATGAACGAAGTGGCCGGTTCGTTGGGAACTTTATCTTCGACCTCTTCGGGTTCCTGCCCGGGATCGTCGGTAGGCACGCTGACCACCGCTTCCAGCTTCGGTTAAACCGGGATCTTCATCCGATCACCTTATTGAACAACCCATTAAAATAACTAAATTATTAGGAGGAATTACACATGGAAAAGCAAGAACTGAACTTGATCGCGGACGGAGACGACATCTTCGTCGAGGAGCAAGTGGAAATGAACGAAGTCGCGGGTACATGGGGTTCCGCAGGCTGCTTCGGCAGCGCGTCCACGATCGGATCCTGCGCGTCTTCCAGCTCGTCGGCCAGCTCCGCTTCGTCTTTCGGTTAAACGCCTTGAAGTTTGCAAGTTAAAAGATGGTACTTTAAACTATATAAAGGGAGCGATTTGACTATGAACAAGCACTTCGAAGCGGAACTCACACATAACGATTTGGACTTTTACATCGAAGAACAAGCGGACTTGAACGAAATGGCAGGCTTCACGACCGCTTCCAGCGCGTCCACCAGCGCCTCTTTCGCTACCGCGGGTTCCTGTGCTTCTTCCGTATCGTCGGCAGCCTCCTTCTCCTCCGCGGGAGATTAAATCGGGAACGGCTTTTCCAAATCTTTTCGAAGGAGTGGTACTTATGCAACCTTGTTCTAACTGTGGCGGAACCGAATTCAAGGAAGCCATTCAGCACATGAAAGTCAAAGACGCCGAAAAAACCAAAATGGCGCTCACCGGTTCGGAAGTCCTGCTGACCTTCTGCACGAACTGCGGAACGGTCTCGAATATTCGTTTGACGAATCCGAGCCTGAAGTAAATTCGCGACGGCACGACAAAAACGGCTTTCTTCGCATCGATGCGGGGAAAGCCGTTTTGTTTGTCGTCCGCACACCCGAATCCGATCCCCGCAGATGGAAGCGCAGGAAACAAATCGGATATAATGAAGAAGTTCGCAAGATCGTTTTTCTATTCCGTATATCGAGAGGAGAGAATCGTATGCAATACATACCGCACGCGATCGACAAACTTCGGATCATGACGCAGCCGGAGAAGCTGGAAACGACGGAGGAAGGCTTGAAGCTGCACAGCCTGCCTGATACCGACTTCTGGCTCAAAACGCATTACGGATTCGAGCGCTATAACGGGCATGTGCTGTACGACGAGATCGTCGGAGACTTTACCGCCGTGACCGAATTGAGCATGGACCCTCGTTACACGTTCGATCAATCCGGTCTGTTCGTGGAAGTCGATCGCGACAATTGGTTGAAGACGTCGGTCGAATACATCCCCGACGGTCCTTCGCATCTGGGCGCGGTCGTCACCCGGGACGGGTATTCCGATTGGTCGACGCGCAACGCGGATACTCGGATCTTCGACGGAACTTTGCAGTTCAAAGTCACGCGCGAAGGAAACGACTTCTTCGTCCATGCGCGCGTATCCGGCGGAGAATGGGAGCAGCTCCGGATCGCGCATCTGCGCTGCCCGGAAGGCGCGGCGCTCAAAGTCGGCCTATATTCGGCCAGCCCCGGCACGGAAGGCGGTTTCGAGACGCTGTTCCGCAGCTTCGAGATCGAGAGCAGCGGTTCGGCCGGATCGGAAAGTAAATAATGGGGGCGGTCGGACCGAGCGGACGCGTCCAGATCGAGCCGGATTGGACGGAAGCCGACGTCGATGCTTTGGCGGCGGAGCCGTCGCTCGAAGTCTTGCAGTACAGCGAATATAACGTGCCGAGCCGGGAGCTGCTGAAGCTGCTGAACGATCGGGTCTTCGCGCTGCGTCCGGACGTGCTTTTTCGAATCTACGGTTTTCATCTGAAGGAAGCCGATCTGTCCGCGCTGACGTTTATGACCGACATAGAACGTCTGGCGGTGGACTGCTGTTCTCGCGTTTCGGGTCTTTCGCCTCTGGGCGGCCTGTCGAAGCTTCGCGAATTGGAATTGGACGTGTTCGAGCTGGATTCGTTCGAAGCGCTGCACGAAGTGAGGAGCGATCTGGTCTCTCTTCGATTAGGCAAAACGCGTTCGAAAAAGCCGGATCTGTCCGTATTGAAACGGTTTGCCGCGCTGGAAAGATTGGCGCTGAACGGACAGAAGAAAAACATCGAAGTCGTACAGGAGCTGAAAAGCCTGAGAACGGTATACGTTCAAGGCATTCCTCTGGGCGATCTCGGTTTCCTCGGTTCGCTTCCCCGGTTGGAAAAGCTCGATCTCGGGTTCGGAGGCGCGGAGAAGTTGGAGTGGTTGGCCGGACTGTCCGCGCTGGAAGAATTGAGGCTGCTGCGCGTCAAAGGGTTGAACGACCTGTCTGCCGTATCCGCGCTGAGTCGGCTTCGCCGGCTTAAAATCGTCGACCAACCGCTGATCGAGACGCTGCCTGCTCTGGATAGCCTGCCTTTGCTGAAACGAGTCGTCTGCGACAACGTCGGACTGAAAAAATGGGATTGGGCGCTGACCGCTCCCGCGCTGGACGAATTGGTTTTTCTGGAGATGCAGACGTTGACGCCGGAAGACTTCAGACAGCTGATCGCCGAACGTCGGCCGAACCGTTTGACCGTCTCCATGAAAAAGACTTCGGCGAACAAAGAAATTCAAGCCGTTCTGGAGCAAGAAGGGCTGGCCGACAAACGCGGTTGGTGGTTGTGACGAAGATGGAAATAAGCGCGGGCGACGAAAGGGGAAGAACCGTAGATGCTGACGGACGAATGGATTCGCGAGACCTGCTTGGCGCTGCCGGGCACGGAAGAGTTTTTCAAAGAAGAATGGGGCAGCACCCTGTACCGGGTCGGAGGCAAATACTTCGGCATGCGGGGGACCGACAATGAAGGCAGACAGATTTTGACCCTGAAATGCGACCCGGCCTTGGCCGAAGAATACCGCGAGCGCTACGAACAGATCGTGCCCGGTTATTATTCGAACAAATCCCATTGGAACAGCCTGATCTTGGAACAAGGCGGCTTGGAAAAAGAATTCGTCGCCGGCATGATCCGCCACTCGTACGAGTTGGTTCGTCGAGGGTTGACCAAAAAAGTTCGCGACGAACTGCCGCCGTTCGAGAATTGACTCGATAAAAGCGAACGTTTTCATGCAAGCCGGAACGAAGAAAAGAAACGTCCTGCCGCGCTTTCGACTCCCGTGCCTTATAGACGGGAGGAAGAGCGTTAGCAGGACGTTTTTGTCATGTACGAGTTTTGGATAATTAACGAACATTAGAATAAAACCCTGCTCCTATTATTCGCTTTTTATGTTGACAAGCTATCGGAGCTGCCCTAGAATGTAACCTGTGAAGCCGACCTGCCGGAACGAAAGATTTGGCGGCGGCGGATAAGGTAATCGACAACAGAAGCAGTGTTCGTATAATTCCGGGAATCGGCCCGGAAGTCTCTACGTGATCACCTCAAATGATCGCTCTACGAAACGGGAAAATGCGGCTATAAGCGCGGACGTTCTATCGTTCGGCGCCGAGCGCCGCCGTTTCCCAGTTTTCAGAGAGCGCCGGGGCGAAGCATTCGTACCCGCGCTCTTTTGTCGTTCCCCCACTTTTACATTCCCGAGGAGGAAAGTCAGTATCATGGAAAAGTTCTTTAAACTCAAAGAACACGGCACCACGGTCAGAACGGAAGTTATCGCCGGTCTGACAACCTTCATCACGATGGCCTACATCCTTATCGTGAATATTTCGTTCCTCGGTCCGAGCGGCGCGGGCATCCCGGCTTCGGGCGTATTCTTCGCAACGGCGGTAGGCGCGGGCATCGTGACGATCCTGATGGGTCTGATCGCCAATCTTCCGGTGGCGCTGGCGCCCGGCATGGGCCTTAACGCTTACTTTATGACCGTCGTACTCAGTTCGAACGGCATGATCAGCTGGCAAGCGGCGCTCGGCGCGGTCTTCATCTCCGGTCTGATCTTTATCATCTTGACCGTGACGAAGATTCGCCAGATGTTGATCGTGGCGGTTCCGTCGTCGATCAAAGCGGCCATTACCGTCGGCATCGGCTTGTTCGTTACGATTATCGGCATGAAGCTCGGCAATATCGTAACCGTCTCCGCGACGGTTACCGGCGTAACGGACGTGGCGCAGCTTCAAGGTCCGGTAACGGTACTCGGTTCGAACTTCCAACTGGCGCTCGGCAACTTCATGCACCAGAAAGATACGCTGCTTGCGCTGATCGGGATCTTCATCATCGGCGTTCTGATGGTCATGCGGGTTCGCGGCGCGCTGTTGATCGGAATCGTGCTGATCACGCTGATCGGCATTCCGATGGGCGTCACCAATCTGAGCGGCCTGTCCACGGGCAGCTGGCTGCCTTCGTTCAGCGATCTGGCCGTCGGCCAACTGGACATCATGGGCGCACTGAAGCTGGGATTGTTCGAGATCGTCTTCGTCTTCACGTTCGTTGAATTGTTCGACACGTTCGGCACGCTGGTCGGTACGGCGGAACGCGCGGGCCTGATGAAGAACAAAGAAGAAGGCGAGAAGAAACTGGGCAAAGCGATGCTGGTCGACGCGGTCGGCGTCAGCACAGGCGCGGTACTCGGCACGAGCACGATTACTTCTTATGTAGAAAGTACGGCAGGCATCGCGGAAGGCGGACGTACCGGTCTGACCGCGGTCACTACGGGTGTACTGTTCCTGCTCGCGATGTTCATCTCCCCGCTGGCGCTGGTCGTGCCTTCGGCGGCAACGGCTCCGGCGTTGATCATGGTCGGCGTTCTGATGATCTCTCAAGTTCGCAGCATCGAATGGGACGACATGATGCATGCGATTCCGGCATTCCTGACGATCATCTTTATGCCGTTCACGAACGGGATCGCGAACGGCATCTCGATCGGCATCCTGTCCTACGTCGTATTGGGCGGACTGAGCAGCCTGTTCACCAGCCGCAAAGTGAAGATTCACTGGCTGATGTGGGTACTGGCGATTCTCGTTCTGGCCCGTTACATCTTCTTGGGCAGCGAGTAAGCCAAACTTAAATAGATAAATATAGAGAGAAACCATCAAAAGGGACCCCGTGCGGAGCAAGCGGAAACCGGAATTCGTCGAATAGACGGATTCCGGTTTCTTTGCGTTTATAGAGCCTAAAGGTACGGAACGCGATAAACGGGATTGATCGACCGGATAAAAGTTTTGAATAAAAGGGTTGCAACGCTCCTGCTCGCATGCTATAGTCTAGGAACGGCCTTGAGAGAGCGCCGGTGCGGTTCGAAAAAGCGAGCGAGTCGAAAAAGGAAATCGGATGAACGGTTCGAAAGAGCCTGAAAAAAAGATTTCAAAAAAGACTTGCAAAACGAAAACGAACATGCTAATATATAAGAGTTGCTGCTGCGAGAAACACTGAGCGGCGGAAACAAGAGAAAC
>NZ_NJDE01000020.1 GCF_002205895.1 Saccharibacillus sp. O23 | reverse complement strand
TGCTTCAGCGGTTCGGCCAACAGGCGGAAGTCGGTCAGTTCGGCTCTGTGGATACGCAGCCTGCCGCCTCGGATCGCGGAGGCGATGGCGTCATCGTCCGCGGGAAAAGAAGAGCGGATCAAAACGGCGACCTGCCAGCCTTCGTTCAGAAGGCGGCGGGTCAATTCGAGACCGATGCCGTTGTTGGCGCCGGTGATCAGAGCGGTGCGTGTATTCGGGTCTTGAACAGGTAGAGCGTTCATAGGAATTCCTCCAATCGGATGAATGGCGAGAGCTTCGCCGATTGGGGATAGCGTATAACTTGGAGCCGACTCCAAGTCAATTCGCAATATTAGCGATTTTACTTGGAGTTAGCTCCAAGTCAAGCTGCAATTTCAGCAGATTTACTTGGAGCCGACTTCAAGTCAACCCGTTAAATTTCAATTTGACTTGGAGTCGGCTCCAAGATGTATGCTATATTCACCGTAGATATTCGGAACGGAAATCAAATCGATACAAAGGCAAAGGAGGCGGCCCAAATGGCGGAACAAGCTTATCGTTGGACGGAACAAGCGGCGGCGAGCGAAACGGAGAACGCGCAGCAGGAGGCTTACACGATCAAACAAACCTCGGAGTTGACCGGACTGCCGGAAGACACGATCCGTTATTACGAGAAGATCGGTCTGCTGCCTCGGGCCAAACGGCGCGCCAATACCCATCGCGTGTACGGGCAGGAGGACGTGCAGACGATGAAGCTGATCTTGTGCCTGAAGAAAACGGGCATGCCGCTGGAAGAGATGAAGCCTTATCTGGAGATGTCCCAGACCGGCGATCTGGCCGAGACGCCGGAAGCGTTCGAGCGAATCCGCGAATACCGCGCGACGGTACTGGAGCAGATCGAGTCGCTGCGAACGATCGTCGATTTTATCGATCTCAAGCTGGCTCAAGGCACGCTGCTCAACCGGCAGGATTGCGACGCGGACCCGCAGGAAGGCCCCGGACTGCCGGCCAAACGGGACAGCCGGTTTCGGTGAATCGCGTTCCGAGGCAAAGCATGTCGCATACTCGCGCACATTAGAAGTATACGTCTCGCAAAAGCGGCCTGACGGCCGCTTTTTTGCCGTGCGCGAAGCGGCAGGAAACCGAAGCCGCGCAGCCGATCGCCTGAACCGCAAACAACCCGGCGAGGCATACAACCGGATCTTTTTACCGGGAATCGCATCCCGCTGTCACGGATCGCCATCGGACGCAGTTATATAAGGTGAAAGGGGGCGGGAACATGAGCAAGCCTAACGGAGAAGAACTGCAGCAGGCGATCGAACGGATGCGCGGCGGCGAGACGGAAGCCTACGGCGAGATTATCCGTCACTTCCAGAAGTCGATCTACCTATACGCGATGTACCTGTTAAGAAATCGTCAGGAAGCGGAGGATGCCGCACAGGACATCTTTATCAAAGCATTCCGCAAATTCGATCAATATCGGGGCGGAGGATCGTTTTCTTCTTGGCTCTACAAGATCGCGTATCACCATTGCATGGACTTGCTGCGCAAAAGGAAACGAATCGACAAAGTGCTGAGCCGCTACATCCTGCAGAAAAAGCAGGAACTGCCGGCGCCTTCGACCTACGAAGACGAAATCTACGACATGCTGGATAAGCTGAACGCGGAGGAGAGGCAGATTCTGCTGCTTCGCGCGCTGGAGGAATACAGTTACGAAGAGATCGGCGACATTCTGGACATGAACCCGGTCTCGGCTAGGCAGAAATACGCCCGGATCCGTCAGAAGCTGCTGAAAAAAAAGGGGGAAAACCATAATGCCGACACCGTTAAGCTGGGATGAACAAGAGATGGACGAGCTGGAGCGCCGTATCCGCAATCATCCGGTTCCCGTCGACCTGGCCGAAAAAACGTTAAACCGCTGCCGAAACGAACAAATGGAACTGCCGATCCGAACAAGCCGAAGATTCCTCAAAACCAAGATCGGAGCGGCAGCCGCGATGGCCGTGGCGCTCGTGATTTGTTCGGGCTACGTCTCCCCCGCGATGGCGGCTTCGCTCAAGCAGGTGCCGGGAATCGCCAGCCTGTTCCGGTTCGCGGACGATCTCGGGCTGCGCACGGCGGAAGAGCAGGGGTTATTGACCGAAAACGATGCGGCAAGCACGCACGGCGGGATCACGCTCAAAGCGCCGGTCGCGGTCTACGACGGAACGCGCGTATCGGTGGGGCTCGAGCGTTCGTTCGAAAGCGAGTCGTCCGCGAACGTCAGTCTGCAGGAGCAGATGACGAGCGTGGAACTGCTGATCGACGGACAGAGCACGGATCGGTACGGGAAGGATATGGGACTCGGATTTTTCACCTTCCCGACGACCGACAAGAACGCCTCGATTATCGAAATGTCGGATTTGAAAAATCAAGGAGGACAACCGCTGCCGGATCGCTTCGAACTGACCGTGCGCGCCACGCTGGCCGGGGTCGACGAGCCTTTCGAACTGCGAATTCCGGTCGAACGCAAGGCCGATCAGTCCGTTGCCCTGCTTCCGGACGTTTCCCGGGAAGCCGACGGCTTGAGTTTTAAGGTGAATAAGGTCGAATTCACGCCGATCACGACCCAGATTACGACCGAATTGACGTTTGCGGACGACAACCGGATGGAAGACCGGGACCGCGCGGCGCTAGCGTATGACGTTGAAGACGAACAAGGACATAGTCTTCGAGTGCTGAGCGGAACGGGCCACCCCATCAGCGAAAACGTCATGGTAACAGACACTCGTTTTGAACCGTTCGCTTCGGTTCCGCATACCCTCGTGATCAAGCCTTTCCGGTATGTTTACCTTGAAGGAGGAGACGGGGCTTTCGCTTTGGATCAAGACGGCAATCCGAAGAAGATTTATTTGCCGGAACTCGAGCTTAAGATCGAAGTTCCGTCTGCGCCGGACAAAAAGTAGCGGGTCGATTCCTGCTAAAGTAGAACATGCGGTTTGGTGGGGTTACAGCGTCTTTTTCTCGTATCGGCCCAGACGGATGCTGTTGATCACGGCGCTATAAGCGGCGAGAACGACAAGGGCGATCACGGCGAACTTGACCCAATCGGGCATCGGATCGGTGCGGCCGAGGATGTTGTAGCTGCTTGTAACGAACACGATCAGAATGATCGATAGCCCGACATTTTCTTTGTGGTATTTCTCGAATTTCTGAACGATCCATCGGTAAGCCAGCAGCGATGCGATCATGACCACGGGAATCACGCTTAACAGGAGCATAACGACCTCCTTTTCCATATTCATCCTTCCGCTTCAGTCTAAAGGAAGCAGGCGGCTTCATCAACCCTTGCCGTATTCTCTAAATTCACCATGCCGCTCATAACGAAAAAAATCCGCGGACCCCGAGAAGGGTCGCGGATTTTTCGCGTTCCAAAAATCACTCCACCGAAAAAGTCACTCTACGTCGATGATCAGAGCCGCTTCGAAATACTCGCCCGGAGCCAGTTCGACCGCCAGTTCTTTGTCTTTCAGCTCGCCTTCGAACTTGTCCGCGTCGGCCAGACCGTGCCACGGCTCGATGCAGACGAACGGCGCGTTTTTCGGCTGCCAGACGCCCAGGTACGGGAAGTTTTCGGAAGCGACGCTGACGCGATGTGCGCTTTTGGCGCTCTGCAGCGTCACGCGATCCGACTTCACGTCGCGGAAGATCATGGCGCCTTCTTCGAACTGCGCGCGTGTCAGCGGCAGTACGGTTCCCTGCTCCAGCACGATCTCCGATTTGTCCGGAATCTGGATGTTGCCGCCCGTCACGAAGAACCGCTCCAGCGTCTCTTCGTGATTGAACGCCAACTCGTAATCTTCGAACTCCCCGTCGCCGCCGATCGGGCAGTTGAACGCCGGGTGCGTGCCGAGCTGGAAGTAGATCGGCTTATCGTCGTCGTTATCTACCCGGTACTGAATCCGCAGGCTCGAGCCTTCCAGCGTGTAGGTCAGCGTGAGCGCGAAACGGTACGGATAGATCGCCAGCGTCTCCTCGTCGGCGGACAGATGGAACACCGCGCGCGAATCGTCCGATTCGACCAGCCGGAATTCGCGATTACGGGCGAAGCCGTGATTTTTTAGCTCGTATTCGCCGCCTTCCGTCCGCATCTTCCCGCCGTAGACCGATCCGACGATCGGGAACAGTACCGGCGAACGGCCCGTCCAGAATTCCGCGTCGCCCGACCAGATGTATTCGATGCCCGTATCCTTGCGTTTGAAGCTGATCATCTCCGCGCCGAGCGGCCGAATCTCGACCGTGGCGTGCTCGCTGTTCAAGATGGCGTTCATGGACATGCATCCCTCCGATGATGGACGCGCACGCGGACCGCATACGCGCCGAATAGAATGATCGATCTGCAACCGTTTCTAGTCTATCAAAAAAGCGCCCCGCTTTAAAACGCCTTCGGCGTCTCCCGGCGGGCTTCCGGAGCGAAGATTGGCTATAATGGAAGAAAGCGCGCCGGCCGCCGCCGGTCCCTGCGGTCCCGGACGATCGGCCGTCAGGCGATATACGGCGAGCGGGCGCGGACAGCCAAACGAAAACGGAGGCGATTCCATGCACGAATCCACGCAAAACGATCCTCATTCCCGCCCGGCGGAGCCGGGAACGCCCGAACGTCACGAAGACCGAAACGGCGGCGTCGAGTTGACGTATATTCGCAACGCGGGCGGCCCGACGCTCGGCTTGTCGCCGCTGTCCGGCGTGGGTACGATCAAGCGGGAGGGGCTTTTTTTCAAAGACCTGAACCGCAGCGGCGAGCTGGAGCCTTACAAAGACTGGCGGCTTCCGGCCGCCGAGCGCGCCAAAGATCTGGCTTCCCGCATGACGCCCGAGCAGATCGCCGGCCTGATGCTCTACAGCCGTCACCAGTCGATCCCGGCGGGCAGCACCAACTGGATCTCTTCGACCTACGGAGGCCTGCCTTACGAAGAAAGCGGCGCGAAACCTTGGGATCTGACGGACGAACAGCTCGCGTTCCTGCAAGACGACCATCTGCGGCATATTCTGGTGACCAACGTCGAAAGTCCGTCGACCGCCGCGCGCTGGAACAATCTCGTGCAGGCCTACGCGGAATCGGTCGGACTGGGCATTCCCGCCAACAACAGTTCCGATCCGCGCCACGGCTCGGATTCCGATTCGGAATTTAACGCCGGAGCGGGCGGCGCCATCTCCATGTGGCCGGAGACGCTGGGCTTGGCCGCGACGTTCGATCCGGCGTCGGTGCGCCGTTTCGGCGAGATCGCCGCGCGCGAATACCGCGCGCTCGGCTTGACCACCGCGCTGTCGCCGCAGGTGGATATCGCGACCGATCCGCGCTGGTTCCGTTTTAACGGCACGTTCGGGGAAGATCCGAAGCTCTCGACCGATCTCGGCCGGGCTTATATCGACGGCTTCCAGACCTCGGAAGGCGAAGACGAGATCGCGGGCGGCTGGGGCCGGTCCAGCGTCAACGCGATGGTCAAACATTGGCCGGGCGGCGGTTCGGGCGAAGGCGGACGCGACGCGCATTACGCCAGCGGCAAATACGCGGTCTATCCGGGCGGACGGTTCGACGACCATCTGAAGCCTTTTACGGAAGGCGCGTTCAAGCTGGAAGGCGCGACCCGGCAGGCTTCGGCGGTCATGCCGTATTATACGGTCTCGTGGGATCAGGACACGGCGAACGGCGAGAACGTGGGCAACTCGTACAGCAAATATCTTATTACCGATCTGCTGCGGGAGAAATACGGATACGACGGCGTCGTCTGCACAGACTGGCTGATCACCGCCGACGAGAACGGGGAGAAAGATTCGTTTCTCAGCGGTAAGCCGTGGGGCGTCGAGCAGCTGAGCGTCGCGGAACGCCATTACAAGCTGCTGATGGCGGGCGTCGACCAATTCGGCGGCAACAACGAAGCGGGGCCGGTACTGGAAGCGTACGAGATGGGCGTGAGTGAACACGGAGAAGCATGGATGCGCGCGCGTTTCGAACAGTCGGCGGTACGTCTGCTGACCAACATGTTCCGGCTCGGCCTGTTCGAGAACCCGTATCTGGAACCGGAGGAGAGCGAACGGATCGTCGGCAATCCGGATTATATGCAGGCGGGATACGAAGCGCAGCTGAAGTCGGTGGTGCTGCTGAAAAACAGTCGGAAGAAGCAGGAGCAGAGCGGTGCGTCGGCGGTTTTCGGCGAGAAGCGCGGGGATCGGGAGACGGCGCAGCAGCAAGAGGAAGCGCAGAGCGGGGAGGATTCGGCGGCGTACGACGAGGCGGCCGAATCGGACTCGACCGAGAACGCGAACGTGCTTCCGCTGCGCAGAGGCAGCCGGATCTATATGCCGCAGCGCTATATCGCGCCGGGCCGCGATTGGTTCGGCAATCCGACGCCGGAGAAGACGGTCGATCCGCTGAACCGCGGCATCGTCGCCAAGTTCTTCGAGCTGACCGACGATCCGGCGGAAGCGGATTTCGCGCTGGTCTGCATCGAAGGACCGGACTCCGGCATGGGCTACAGCCGGGAAGACGCGGCGGCCGGAGGCAGCGGATACGTGCCGATCAGCTTGCAGTATCGGCCTTATACGGCGGAGACCGGCCGGGCGAACAGTCTGGCGGGCGATCCTCGCCCGAGCGACGTGCTGAACCGTTCTTATTTGGGCAAAACGGTCAAGACGCGCAACGAAGCCGACCTCGATCTGGTCTTGGACACGCGCGCCAAGATGGTCGACAAACCGGTCATCGTATCGATGCTACTGTCCAATCCGGCGGTCGTGGCGGAGTTCGAGCGCGAAGCCGACGCGATTCTGGTCAATTTCGGTCTTCAGGATCAGGCGCTGCTGGAGATTCTGTGCGGCGAAGCCGAACCTTCCGGCCTGCTGCCGATGCAGATGCCGGCGGATATGCGCACGGTGGAAGAGCAGCTCGAAGACGTACCGCGCGATATGGTCTGCCATGTCGATTCCGACGGCAATGCGTACGATTTCGCTTATGGGCTGAATTTCGGCGGCGTAATCGACGACGAGCGCGTGCGGAAGTACCGGTGAAGCGGGCTGGAGCGGGACGCGAGATCTAGCGGAGAATCGACGATAGAACATAGCGGCGGTGCGCGCAGATCGTGCGGCGACGTGACGAGAGAATGCGGCAGCGGCGTGCGAGAGTGTCGAACAGCAATACCTCGATAGAATATGGCTTTCAGGCAAGCGCAGGTTGTAAAAAATGCAAGATTATTCGTGCAAAACGGCCCATTCTTGATACTATGTTGTAGAAAATGCAGCATTGTGAGCGTAAGATGACCCAAAACATTTAAAAACTCCTGATAGGCTGCAAAAAATACAACATTGCGCGGAGTACTGCCTTTCTGCAGCCGAAATGTTGCAGAAAATGCAGCATGATTAAACGCAAAGGAGGCGCTGCGAACATGAGCCGCGAAAAATTGACGTTCGCGATGGGCTGCTTCTGGGGGCCAGAGGACCGGTTCGCCCGGATTCCGGGCGTAACGGGGACGCGTGTCGGTTACGCGGGCGGCGATGCCGCCGGCAGGCCGGAAGGGGGTGGAAGCAAGGCGGACTCGGCCGTGCAACCTGCATCGATCGAGCCGCAGGAAGCCGCTTCGTCGGGTGAAGAAGCGGCGGCCGGGTTCCCCGGCTGCGACGGCACAGTCCGCGAAGCCGCTCTACACGGCGAGAATTCCGAGCCGCCCAAGCCGTCCGAATCGGCTTCGCCGGATGCGGCGGCTCCGCTTTCCGAGCTGCCGGCAAACGCTTCGCCGGGCGATCGGCCCGAGCCGGCGCCGACCCACCGGCGGCTGCACGGCCACTCCGAGGTCGTGGAAGTGGAATTCGACCCGGAGGTCGTCTCGCTGGAAGAGCTGCTGCGGCGCTTCTGGAGCGAGCATAACCCCGCGGCGATCGAAGGCTATAAGCCGGAAGATTCCCGCTATCGCTCGCTGCTGCTCTATCGCGGCGAGGAGCAGCGCGCCGTCATGGAGCGGGTGCGGCGCGAGATGGCGGAGCAGGGAAAGTCCGGCGAAGCGACCGGGCTGAAGCCGCTCGGGCAATTCCATCCCGCGGAAGAGAAGCATCAGCGGTACGAAGAGAAGAAACGCCTGAGAAACGGCGGTTCGGAATCTCCGAAATACGGCGGCGGTTGAGCGAACAGGCCCGCCGAAACGCAAGAAATCCGCTAAAGCCGCTGCTCGCCGCAGGCGTTTTCGGGTACAATCGAGAGATCAGGAGGGGGAGGGAGCCGCATGAACCATTTCGAGAAGGGGATCGAGTGTTATAAACGAAGAGACTACCGCAGCGCCGATCTGCATTTCAAACAGGCGCTGTCGGAAAAAGGATTGCAGGTCGAGACTCTCGATTACCTCGGCCGCTGCCGCCTGATGTTGGGCGATTCGCGAGGCGCGCTGGATCTGTTCGACGAAGCGATCCGGATCGCTCCGGTCCGCGCGGATTCGTATGCGGGCAAAGCCCGGGCCGAAGCCGCGCGGAACCGTTACGAAGAAGCCGAAGCGTTGGCCCGCCGGGCGCTGATGCTGGACGCGGAATCGGCGGACGGTTGGTCGGTGCTGGCTTATGTCTGCGAGCGGACGATGCGGCTTCGCGAGGCGAAGTCGTGCTATCTGCGCGCGCTCGAATTGGAACCGAATCTGGAAGAAGCGCATGTGCATCTTGCCGTGGTCTATTATCAGCTGTGGGAGCCGTATTCCAAGTGTCTCGAACAGCTCGACCGGGCGCTGGACGTCAATCCGTATTCGACCGACGCGCTGTTCAACAAAGGGCTGATCTACAAAGACCTTCGGCGTTACGGCGCGAGCAAGACGGCGTTCGAGAAGCTGCTGGCGATCGACCCGGACGACCGCGAAGCGAATATGGAGTTGGCCGAGCTGTACAAGCGCGACCGGCAGTACAGCAAGGCCGAACAGTGTCTGAGCCGCGCGCGCAAGCGCAATTCGTACGACGGACGGGGACGCTCTTAGCGCGAGAACGAGAAAGCGAAGACAGGAGAGGAGACGGCGCATGATCGATTCGATACAAGTCCGGCAGCTCGCTTACGGCAGCGGCGAATACGAAGAATCGCTGCGATTAAGAAACGAAGTGCTTCGCCGTCCGCTCGGCATGGAGATCGCGAACGACGATCTGTCCGGCGATCTGTCCGCGCTGCATGTGGGGGCTTTTGCCGGGGAGCGTCTGGTCGGCATTCTGCTGCTCCGCCCGAAAAGCGCAGGCGTGCTTCAGATGAAGCAGGTGGCGGTCGACGAATCGCTGCGCGGACGGAGCGTCGGGCGAAAAATGGTCGAATACGCCGAGACGCTCGCGGCGGCGCAGGGCTGCGAAGAGATCGTGCTGCATGCCCGCGAAATCGCCGTTCCTTTTTACGAGAGACTGGGTTATGCGCGCGAAGGAGAACGGTTCGAAGAGATCGGAATCCCGCATTACGTCATGAGCAAGAAGCTTGGACGCCGCACGGATTCCGCGAACGCAAACTGATCTCGCGCAGCCAAGAATAGATAGGGAAATAAACAGGCAAGAACGACGCGAAAACGCCGAGGTCTGCGGAAGATGCAGACCTCGACGTTTCGGCGAAGTTCTTGTCTTTTTCGTGCGGACCGCGTCCGGCAAACTCAGTCCAGATAGCCTTTGATCAGTCCCGTCTTGAGCGGACGCGGCTGCTCGCAGCTCGATGTAAGCTCGGCGTATTGGCCGCTATCGGAACTGCTGTGGAACGCGTGCATGATGTCCAGCACATGGCTGGTCAGCTCGCCGTTTGCCCGCGGAACGCCGCCGTTGACGATGCAGTCGGCCATATCCGATACGCCGATCCCCCGGCTGTTGTCCGCGTACTGGTGCACCAGCGGGAACTCGCTGAATTCGGACGCGCCGGCCGGGCGGAGCGAGATCGGGCCGCCGAACGTGTTCGGGTCCGGTACGCGCAGCGTGCCGAGCGTGCCGTAGATCTCGATCGGCGGCAGCGAACTGCTCCACACGTCGAAGCTGGTGATCATCGTCGCGATCGCGCCGCTGCGGAAACGCAGCGTGCCCGCGATATGCGTCGGCACTTCCACGTCGATCTTCTCGCCGAAACGCGGCTGGCTGGTGATCGTGCGCTGCTCGAACGATTTGGCCGTCATGCCGGCCACCGTCTGCACGGGACCGAGCAGCGAGACGAGCGCGGTCAGATAATACGGGCCCATATCGAACATGGGACCGCCGCCCGCTTGATAATAGAACGCCGGATTCGGATGCCAGCTCTCGTGCCCGTGGCCCAGCATGAACGCCGTCGCCGCGATCGGCTGTCCGATATAGCCGTCGTCGATCAGCTTGCGGCACGTCTGAAGCCCCGCTCCGAGGAACGTGTCCGGCGCGCCGCCGAGCAGCAGACCTTTTGCCCGGGCCAGTTCGACCAAGCCGCGGCCTTCTTCCGGCGACAGCGACAGCGGTTTCTCCACATAGACGTGTTTGCCGCTCTCCAGCGCCAGACGGCAGATGCGGTAATGTTCGCCCGGCGTCGTCAGGTTCACGACCAATTCGACTTCTTCGCTGGACAGAATCTGCTCGGCCGTCCATTGGTTCGGAACGCCGTACTGCTGCGCGGCCGCGGCCATCCGTTCTTCGCTGAAGTCGGACACGGCGAACACTTCGGTGTTGGCGAACGTCCGGGTCAAGTTTTCCAGATAGATGCCGCTGATATTGCCGCAGCCGATGATACCGATTTTCACTTTGCGCATGGGGGTTCCGCCTCTCGCTCGTTTACTTGGTATTCTCTGACCCGTATCTTATTTCGCCGCCCAGATCATGCCTCGGCGCATCAGTTCTTTGGCTTCCGGGATATCGAAGATGTTGGCTTGGTGGCCCAACGAGTTGTAGAACACTTTGCCCGCGCCCCATCTCTTCGTGTAGACGACCGGCATCACGATCTCGCCGTTGGCCGAATGCGGGCCTTCGCTGATGCGGAACGTCGTCGTCGCCAGCACGTCCACCACCGGATCGACATGCAGATAATACTGCTCCGATTTGACATGGAAATCCGCCATGCCTTCCACGATCGGGCTGGACGAGGTCCGCACGATGCGCACGTCGTAATCGACGCCGTCGTTGAACGGATGCGCCACCCACTGCGATCCGGTCAAAAATTGCCATTCGACGCTGTTGCGGAACGAATCGCACATCCCGCCGTGGCAGCCCGCCATGCCGACGCCGGATTCTACGGCTTTGAGCACCGGCTGAAGTTGTTCGTTCGTAATCTCGCCCATCGTCCAGACCGGCACGATCAGATCCAGCGATTGCAGTTTCTCCTCGTCCAAGAACGCGTCCAGCGTATAGGCGATCTCCGCCTCGAAGCCTTCTTCCCGCAGGATTCCGGCGAATATGTCGGCAACTTCTTTCGGTTGATGGCCGTCCCATCCTCCGCTTACGATCAAAGCCTGCTTGCTCATGTCATCAAACTCCCATCCGGTTAAGTTAAATTGAATTCATGGTCGATGCGTATAGGCCTATTTTAAAGTAAGCCTTTTCAAGATGCGCGCCATTTTCGTTGCTCGAGTGGACGATTTTTGCTAATATGCGGGTATCAAAAAAGAGGGTGGTCGAATGAGGGCTTTTCACGAAAACCGAAGTTACGGCGAAGGTCTGCCTGTGCAGATCTCGCGGATTCGCAGCATGAATTTTCTCGCGCATTGGCATCACGATCTGGAATTCATCTACGTGGACGCGGGTTCGATTCAGATCGGCATCAATTCCGAGACGCGGGTGCTGAAGGCGGGAGAGTTCGCTTTTTGCGGCAGCGGGGATATTCATTATTACGATAACGGGAGCGCGGATTCCGAAGTGCTGCTGATCATCTTCAATCCGCGGTTGATCGGCAGCCCGGCCGGTTGGCCGGAACATCGGGGATTGTCGTCGTTCATTCCCGCTGCCCGGGGAGCGGACGCTTCCGCGGTCGAACGCGAAGCGCTGGAAGAGCTGGCGGCGGTGATGCGGCGGATCGAAGAGGAAGGCGGGAAGAGGACGGAACAATCCGATCTGATCATTACCGGACTGCTGCACATGCTCTGCGGATTAACGCTTCGCTATGTGCCGTCGGGAACTCCGGGGCCGAAGCGAAACGCCCGTTCCGCTTCGCATCTGGCGATGATGCAGGAACTGCTGCACGATCTGGAACGCAGCTGCGAACTTCCGCTGACGCTTCAAGACGGAGCGGACCGGGCGCGCATGAGCGTGTTCCATTTTTCCCGCTTTTTCAAGAACGTGACCGGCATGAACTACAACACGTATCTGAACGAACTGCGGATCGCCCGCGCGGAACGCCTGATCGTCGGCACCGACGAGAAGCTAATCGATATCGCGCTGGAATGCGGATTCGGCAACGTGCGGACGTTCAATCGGGTATTCCGGCAGCTTAGGGGCTGCACGCCTTCGGAATTGCGATAGCCTAAAAAGATAAAAAAATCTGAAAATAAAGAACTATTCCGCCCGGTTGTCCGTCATAACGGATAAAGGCGGGATTGAACGTCTGTCGTCATCCGAATAACGGGAGGATATAAGATGAAATTTCGTTTCAAACCGGCGCTGCTGAGTTTGGCTTTGCTGGCAGGAGCTGCCGGCGCAGGAGCGGACGCTCCGTCGATGCAGGCGGCCGAAGCCGAAGCAAGCGTGCTGCCGAAAGCGGACTGGGCCTATACGGTGCCGGAGAATCAGGATCTGGAATCCGGATTTGCTTGGGGAGCTCCAGCAGCCGGCCGACTGTATTTCGATGTATACGACAAAAGCGTCGGTAACGGAAGCCTGATTCAATCTTTTGCTCAGGATAACGGTCCCGCCCCTTGGATGTACGATTTCAGAGGCGATGCCGTCAATATGTCCCTTTATCGTGCCCCGGTCGTATCCGTCAAGAACGGCGATGTCTATTTTGCCGCCAAAAAGGACGCCGAGCAGCAGCACACGCTGTATGCCGTAAACGCGAAAGGCAAACTCAAGTGGAAAACCCCGGTCAAGCTCGAGGTCGACGGCAATTTGTTCGTGCGCGGCAGCGGCGACATCATGCTGTCTACCACGGCGCTGGATTTCAAGACCTCGACGGTCTACAACTTCGGTTCCGACGGCAAGCTGAAAAGCAAGAAAGTCGTGAACGGCGCGAAAACCTTTGCCCTTCTGCCCCGCGACTATGCGTCAGCGACCGGCGATAAATTGGAAGTGTACAAAAGCGCCGATAACCTCGACAAACCTCTCTGGTCCTATCCTTTGCAAGGAGGCCTGAGAGTCGCGGCCAATATTCGTTCGCTTGAAAGCGCGCCGGCGGTTTATCCGTTGAGCGGAGGCGGCACGCTGGTCGAATTCTCGAAAATCGAATTGAAAAAAACGACTAAACCGGGTGCCCAAGTCTATGATCCGGCCGATATCGACGAGATTCGCACATTGGCTTTGTTCGATGCGAAAGGCAGCAAGAAGTGGCAGCGTTCGCTTGCGAACGATTCGATCGTTTTGCCTGCGGATAACGGATTTTATTTGCAAAACGGCCAAAAGCTTGAGCTGTACGGAGCGGACAATAAGCTGCTGAAAAGCAAAACATTGGCCGAAAAAGAACTTTGGCTGAACATCGCGTCAGACGGCGATTTGGTGCTGGCAGGCAAAAAAGGCCAAGTTTACGTCTTGAATCCCCAAGACTTCAGTACCGTTTATGCCGTGCAAGCCGACCCCGGTCAAAAAACGGGAACGAAATACAGTTTCCTTTATGCGGGAAAAGGCAAACTTTATGTTCACGAAACCCAGAAAAACGGCGCGAAAAAGATTACGGCCTACTCTTTGAAATAAAGAAGCAAAACGAAAAGACATAAAACGTCATTCCTTATAGGAATGGCGTTTTTTGCACTTTATGAGAAAAAGTTGAAATTAATTTAAGTTTTTGCAAACCGTTTCGAAAGGTTATTCGTCTTTTTTACAGAATGTGCGGAATGAACGCGGCGCTTGAGAAACATAGCCGCCCGTGCATCACTCACAATCTCGGGAGGTAAACAAAATGAAAATTCGATTCAAAACGGCCGTTCTCGGCATGGCAGTAGTGATCGGCTTAACCGGAGGGAGCGCGGTAGGCGCTGCCGCCGCGGCACCGACGAGCGCAGCGGCGGCAACGAACGCTTCCGTTCCCGTTAACGCGCTGGCAAGTCCGGACTGGACGTATAACGTGCCGGCCGGCCAGAATATAGAAAGTCTGTTCAACAAAGCGACTACGCTCGGAAGCAACACTTATTTCCGGACGGAAAAAGGCGACAGTTCGTTCGTGGTCCAAGCTTTCGATCAGAAAAGCGGAGATCAAAAGAACTGGAGTTACGATTTCCGAGGCGGCGCGCAGAACTTCATGGGCGGCGGCATCGAGTACGGACCGAACGGGGACGTCTACTTCCTCAGCAAAAAGGGAGCGGAGAAAACCTTCACGATCCGGGCCGTCGACGCGCAGGGCAAGCTGAAGTGGACGAAGCCGGTGCAAGTGAATCTCGGAGCGCAGCTGCAAGCGACGTCCAAAGGCGACATCGTGGTGATCGACACTATGGAAGCTGCCAAAAAATCGCCGGCCGCAACGGTGTTCTATACGTTCGGCAGCGACGGCAAACTTAAAAGCGAGAAGAAAACGACCCAATCCGGCATCTTCAAAGTGCTGGATAACGGACAGGTCTTGAACTACGGAGCCAAAGTACAGTTGTATTCGAGCGTAAACGCTTTGTCCAAACCGGTCTTGAGCTACGCCGTACCGAAAAATCAATATCTGTCCTACGACTTCCTGAGCGATTCTTCGGATTACGCCGTGTACCCGCTGAGCGGCGGCGGAACGTTGATCGAATTCTACGAAGACAAAATCGAGGAAGTCAAAGGCGGAGGCATCGTCGACAAAGGCCCGGTTACGAAGCAGCCCGAACGTACGCTGATCGGATTCGACGCGCAGGGCAAAAAAACGTTCGAACGCGTGCTGGCCGACAAAGAGTCGATCGTGCCCGCAGGCAAAGGATTCGTGACGCAAAAAGAACAACATTTCGAAGCTTACGATCTGAACAATAAGCGTACGGGAACCGCCGAGCTGGAAGGCCGCGATCTTCTCATGAACGTCGCGCCGAGCGGCGAAATTACGGTCTCGAGCAAAAAAGACGGCAAATTCTATGCGCTTAATGCCGCGGATCTGAAAACGGTCCATAAATTCGATCTCAACGCCGGAGCGGACAAAGTCAAAGCCTACGCGTTCTACTACGCCGGAAAAGGCAGTCTGTACACGTTGGAAGCCGGAGAAAAGACGGTATCGCATTATACGTTAAAGTAAAATAGCGGAATAATAAGAATAAAAAACAAAAAAAGTTATTATTTTTTGCGAACCGTTTCCGATCGGCAATCGTCCCATATACAGAACGTGCGAAACAAACGCGGCGCAAAACGCCGCAAGTTTCGCGCAAAATTCAAACCTTTAGGAGGCAATGATATGAACTCCAGATTCAAACCGGCCGTTCTCGGCATGGCCGTCGTGATGGGCTTGACAGGCGTAAGCGCGGGAGGCGCTTATGCGGCGCAGTCGGAGAGCAAATTGGACTGGTCGTACAAAGTGCCGGCCGGGTTCGATATCGACAGCGGGTTCCGTTTCGGAACGTTTGCGGGCGACAATCTTTATCTTCCGGCAGTAGACGGATACAATTCGAAAATCGTGCAGGCGTTCGACCAAGAAAACGGGGACAAAGACAATTGGACCTACGATTTCAAAGGCGGCGCGAAAAACATGACATCCGCCAGCAGCACCGCCGTTCAGGACAAAGAAGGCAATTCCTACTTTTTGAGAAAAAAAGACGCGGATAAAAAGTACAAGCTGGAAGCGGTCGATGCGAACGGAAAGCTGAAATGGGCAAAAGAAGTAACCAGCGAGGCGGTAACCCACCTTTACACGATCGATAACGGAGACATCGTGACGACCGGCAGAACGGTTCCCGCCAAAGAAAGCGATGCTTACCAGACGTTCTGCGTCTTCGGCAAAGACGGGAAATTGAAAACCGCCAAGAAGGTCAAAGACTCTGACGTCAAAAATCCGGGGGTCTACTGGGAAGTTCTCCCCGACGGTCGGCTGTTCGCGAACGCTCCCAAGCTTCAAGTCTTCAAAAGCTTGAACGACATGAAGAAACCGATGGTGGAATATCAACTGCCGAAATGGACTTCCGTCGATTTCGACGTCCGGATTTCCAACTTCGGCAAAGCGATTTACGAGCTGGACGGAGGCGAGACGCTGATTCAGTTCCGTATCGAAGACGCAAGCGCCGTGCCTTTCAAAGAAGGTGCTCAAGAGGTCGACCTGAACCTGATCAAACAAAGCAAGACGGTCGCTTTGTTCGATGCTTCGGGCAAAAAGAAATGGGAACGCGGCTTGAAAAAAGGCGAAGAAACGATCCCGACGGCAAACGGTTATGTGCTGCAAAGCGGGAATAAACTCGAACTTTACGGCAAAGACAACAAGCTGAAAACCAGCCAAACCTTCAAAGGCAGCGATCTGTGGATGGCCAAAGCCAAAAAGACCGACGAAATCGTATTGACCAGCAAAAAAGACGGAACGTTCCTGGCATTGGATCCGAAAGATCTGAGCGTCAAATACGAGCTGGACATGAATAAAGTCTCGGAAAACAAATCGACCTATTCGTTCCTGTACGAAGGCAAAGGCGAACTGTACGTGCATGCGGTGGACGGCAACGTGAACAAGACCGTCTCCCGTTATTCGCTGAAATAAAACAAAAATCTCTTAAATAAACACAGAACGGAGGAATAAAAAATGAAAAAATTATTGAAACCGGTATTGTTCGGCATGGCGGTCACCATGGGCGTAAGCGGCTTCGGACCCGGCGGCGCCCATGCGGCGCAATCGACGAGCACGCTCGATTGGACGTATACGCTTCCTGCCGATCTGGATATGAATTACGGCGTTCTGGATAACGGAGCGTTCAGCGGCGATAATATCTACTTCTGGGCGATCCAAGAAGGCGCGGACGGCAACAAACTGGTCGTGCAATCCTTCGATCAGGAGAACGGAGACAAAGACAACTGGACGTACGCGTTCAAAGACAGTAAAGAGATCTTGAACAGCAGCGGACAGGTCTTCAGCGACAAACAAGGAAACTCTTATTTCTTGAGAATCGCTGCGGACGGCAAATACAAACTGGTCTCGCTGAACGCCGAAGGCAAGATCAGATGGCAGACGCCGCTCGGCGCGGGAACGGTCAAACAGCTCTACCCGGTGAATAACGGCGATCTGGTCGTGAGCGACAGCGTTCAGACCAAAAACTTCGAAGTCGTAAACGTCTTCTCGACGTACGGCAGCGACGGCAAACTGAAAAATACGAAACAAGTAAAAGCTTCGGATCTGGGCGACAAAAACGCGATGCTCAGCGTGCTGCCGGACGGACGCGTACAGGCGAAAGGCCCAAATAAACTTCAATTGTTCAAAAGCCTGAACGATCTGAAAAAGCCGGTACTGACGCATAACATCTCGCAGTGGACGAACATCGCGCTTAATAGCCGTACCGATCAGTTCGGCTCCGCGATCTTCACGCTGAGCGGCGGACAAACGCTGATCCGGTTCGATACGACCGATATGAGCGCCGTGTCGAATACGCCGAACGGTCAAGAAGTCGATTCGTCCAAAGTCAAACGTACGAATTCCCTGGTTCTGTTCGACGCTAACGGGAAGAAGAAATGGGAGCGCGCGTTGACGCCTCAGCAAGGACTCGTGCCGACCGCCGACGGATTCGCGCTGCAAACCGGCGGCAAGATCGAACTGTACGGCGCCGATAACAAGCTGAAAAACAGCAAAACCGTTCAAGGCGAAGACCTGTGGTTGGCCAAAGCCAAAACGACGGACGAACTGACGCTGACCAGCAGCAAATCCGGTCTGTTCATGACGCTCGATCCGAAAGACCTGAGCGTGAAGTACGAGCTGGATCTGAGCAAAGCTACGGAAACCAAAGCGCCGTATACGTTCTTGTACGAAGGTAAAGGCGAGTTGTATGTGCACGCCACAGACGCCGGCGGCAGCAAAACGGTCTCGCATTACAAGCTGAAATAAACATCGCGGCCGCGCGACAACGGCAGAATCGGATTTTTCGGCGACCTCCGCTCCCCCTCGCAGTCCCCGCTGCCGCCAAGCGGCGGCCGCCGGGAATCCGTTCTTCCGAACGTCTCTGACCGAACGTCCCTATCCGAAACGTCCGATCGAAACCTCCGTCCGTTCGGACGACGATTCGACCGATCTTGCGAACTCCCCGCTTTGCGAGTCGACAAAAAGCGCCCGGGCTATAAGCCCGGACGCTTTTTGTCGTTGCCTCTACTAATAGGTAGATATAAGTAAAGAAATTAAAAGAAATTCGCTTTTTTTGCAATCTTATTTCGGGACTTGCGCGTTCCTTGTGCAGAATGTGCGGAATGAATGCGGCGCTTATTTTCGACAGCCGCCCGTACATCACCCACAATCTTAGGAGGTATGCAAAATGAAATCTCGATTCAAACCGGTAGTTCTCGGCATGGCAGTAGTGATGGGCTTGACAGGCATTAGCGTAGGCGGGACTTATGCCGCGCAGTCGGACGGCAAATTGGATTGGTCGTACCAAGTACCGACCCAATTCAAACTCGATCGATTGTTCGATCTGGGAACTTTTGCGGGCGACAAGTTGTATCTTCCGACACTGGAAGGTCGCAATTCGAACATCGTGCAGGCATTCGGTCAAGAAGACGGAGACAAAAGCCGATGGACTTACGATTTCCAAGGCAGCGCGAAAGAAATGACGAATGTGACAAGCTTTGCCGTGCAGGACAAAGAGGGCAACTCGTACTTCTTGAGCAAAAAAGACGCGGATAAAAAATATAAGTTGGAAGCGATCGATGCGAACGGAAAGCTGAAATGGTCCAAAGAAGTCAACGATCAGGCGATCGGACATCTTTCGGTACTCGATAACGGCGACATTGTGGCGAGCGGCATCATGACGCTCCCCAAAAATGCCAAAGGCAGCCAAGGGACTCAAACGTTCTGCATCTTCGGTAAAGACGGCACATTGAAAGCCACCAAACAAGCGAAAGAAGCAAACAACCCAGGAGTCAATTGGCAAATTCTCCCTGAAGGTCGGGTATTAGGAAGCGGAAACGCAGCCAAAATCCAAGTGTTCAAAAGCTTGGACGATATGAAGAAACCGATTCTGGAATACGCCGTTCCGCAAAAACCTTCTGTTGATTTCTATATTGATTTTGATGTGCGCGTTTCTAACGCTATGTCTTTCCCGGCGGTTTATTCGCTTGGCGGAGGAGACACGCTGATTCAGTTTCGTATAGACGATATGAGCGCCGTACCGTTCAAAGAAGGTCAGCAAGAAGTCGACCTGAATACCGTCAAACAAAGCAAACTGCTGGTGATGTTCGATGCCAACGGCCAAAAGAAATGGGAGCGCCAACTGAATCAAGACGAAGGCGCTATGCCGACCGCAAACGGCTACGCTGTGCAAAGAGGCAGCAAAATCGAACTCTACGGCAAAGATAACAAGTTGAAAACAAGCAAAACGTTCAACGGCAGCGATCTGTGGATGACCCAAGCCAAAAAGACGGACGAAATTGTCGTAACCAGCAAAAAAGAAGGAACGTTTGCGGCGTTGGACCCGAAAGATCTGAGCGTCAAATACGAGCTGGATATGAAAAAAGCCGCCGACGCCAAATCGACTTATTCGTTCTTGTATGAAGGCAAAGGCGAGCTGTACGTGTATTCGGTAGACGGCAGCGGCAAGCAAACGGTCTCGCACTACGAATTGAAGTAACGGTCCGACAGGCAGGATCGGATCTCTCGGCGGCCCTTGTCCCCTCGCAGTCCCCGCTGCCGC